>CAJUJN010000089.1 GCA_910586775.1 uncultured Acetatifactor sp.
GCACGTCCGGTTCCGTAGAGGGGTGTGGGGAGTAATCCCCACATCTACTCGACAGTCCCCAGGGTTCATATTCCGCTTCCACCTCTTCCCTGCTCATGCACAGATTCAGTTTCACGATAAAAGCCCCTTTTTCTACCCCGAATTCCTCCCCGAGCGCCGCTGTACACTCATATTCTGCGTCTGAAGCTGAAAGTCCGCAGAGCCTTCTTCTACTCCTATACTTTCTTCAATAAATGTAGTTGAATTATCCATGGAGACATCTGTGCCGACTGCGCCTTCGCTCATCCCCTCCGATACAAACGCATCATAATGTGCAACCACCTGTTCCATCGCAGTGTTTCCTGCTTTTTTCAGAAACGGATTATCCGGAAACAAGCCGGATAAAAAGGAAGCTGACGGCACCGGAAGACTTAGAGGGCTGCTGACGGAAAAGGGAACCAGCAACCGCAAAAGCACCACTCCCCAGAGCACCGGAAACACAAATTTCGGCAGTCTTTCCTTCAAAAACGCCCGCAGCAAAAGCACAATTATAATCATGATACTTCCATACAACGCCATATAACAAAAAGGCATATTCATTCCAAAATGCAGCATTTATTTCGCCTCCTCTATCATGCGGGCAAGACGGGCGGCCTCCGCCTCCGATATACCCTGATTTTTTAAAAACGATGAAAAAAACAACTCGCTGGAGCCGCCGAACATTTTATCGATAAGCTGCTCCGTCTCACTTTGGGCCACCTCATCCCTGGTGACAAGAGGGGTACAGACGAAGCCCGGCTCCCCACGCTCCACAGCCCCTTTCTCTATGCACTTCTTGATGACGGTATATGTGGTATTCTTGTTCCAGCCGATACGCGCGGACAGAACATCCACGATATCTTTCGCAGATTTCGGCCCCTGCTCCCACAGAACTTCCATGACCTTTAATTCTGAATCAAAAAGTTTTCCATTCATAGACTTTCCTTTCCTGTATCTCTCTGCTTTTTGTTCCTTATTCCATATGGTAAAAGAACATTGGACTATCGCAATAGTCTGACGTCATATATAGACTATCACAATAGTCCGGATATGTCAATGGTAAAATGAAGATTAAATCCAGTCAGACATCATATATACATCATATTCAGGCCTGGCTGGATTATTGAACCTGCAAAACAGCAGGATGACCTGCCCGGGGCGTGCAAAAAGCCGTCGGGAGATGACTGCATTCCTGCAATATATACTGTGTTATATGGATAATCACAACCATATAACACAGTATGCGAATGTCATTTCCCGACGGCCTCTCTTTTGAGTCGTCTTTATTTACTTATTTCTGTGCTGTTGCGGTCCGCCGTTCTGCACCACACCGGCTGCCGGGGTACCGTTCGAGGATTTTATGTTCCTGCCCTCTTATACGCAGATTTTCTTATAAAATTTCTCATACTTATCCTGCCGTTTCCATCAGATATCCCGCCTCAAAAGCTTTGCGGTTTATCTCCACGGTCTTAGGCGGAACGGTCTTTTCCAATACCTCAAGCCATGCTTCCCTGTCGAAGCCTATATATCTGGCAGCCGCGCCTAAAACCACTACATTAAAGGCTTTGGGAGCGCCCATTTCCAGAGCTGTCCTGGTGGCCTCCACCACAACGGTTTTTCTTGCGGCCCGCAGGGTATCCAGTACGTTCTCCGGATACGCAGCAGCTCCCGTCACCACCGTGATAGGGTCAATGCGCCAGTCATTGACGATGGCCACACCGTCTTTTTTCAGAAAATGCAGATAGCGCAGCGCCTCCAGTCGTTCAAATGCAATCAGCACATCGGCACAGCCCTCCTCCACGATCGGCTCCGCCACCTGCTCCCCATACCGCACAAAGGTCACCACACTGCCTCCCCGCTGGGCCATTCCGTGAACCTCGGACAGCTTCACATCATATTCTCCGTGAATCGCCAGATTTCCCAGTATCCGGCTGGTCAGGAGCGTGCCCTGTCCGCCTACGCCTACAATCATTATATTTTTCACGCTCATGCGTACAATCCTCCTAATTTTAGTCGCTGCGCGACGGATCTAAAGGATAAATCCTCTTCGAAACTTTATCTCTAATGAAACCGCTGCACAACAGAACGAAAGGATAAACCTTCGGTACATCACGCCTTCCGTCTCGTCTCTATGGCGTCAAATTTACACAGTTTTTCACATAGTCCGCAGCCATTGCACATGGTTTCGTCGATAGAAATCGTCCCATCCGCGTTTCTGGTCAGCGCGGGACAGCCCGGACGCAGGCATGCACCGCATTTTTTACATTTTTCCGGAATGGGCACACACTTGTCAGGGAATGTGACTCCCTTGAGCAGTACACAGGGTGCCTTGGTGATAATAACCGACACCGCATCCCGCTGTGTCTCCCTGCGGAAAGCTTCCGTGAGGCCGTCCAGGTCAAAGGCGCTGATTTCATATACATGCTCGATTCCAAGGGAACGGCACAGCCGGGTGATGTCGATTGCCGGAACCGTCTCTCCTTTCAGTGTCTTGCCTGTAGCCGCATGGTCCTGATGTCCCGTCATGCCGGTAGTGGAATTATCCAGGATTACCACCGTCCCGCAGGACTGATTGTACACCATGTTCATCAGGGAATTGATTCCTGTATGCATAAACGTGGAATCTCCGATTACTGCCACCCAGTTCCGGATATATTCCTTCCCTCGTGCTTTCTCCATCCCATGCAGAGTACTGATGCTGGAGCCCATACAGATGGTGGAGTCCACCACACTCAGAGGCGCAACCGCTCCGAGAGTATAACAGCCGATGTCTCCCGCCGCATGAATCTTCAGCCGGTTCAGCACGGAATATACGCTGCGGTGAGGACAGCCTGGACAGAGAATAGGCGGTCTGGCAGGTACCTGGGCAGCCGCTTCCACACTGCAGTCCCGGCCCAGAACACGTTCCCTGAGCATGGCGGCGCTGTACTCTCCCTGAACCGTGAAAATCTCCTTGCCCACAGCCTTCTGAATGCCCCAGGATTTCACCTGTTCTTCAATCACGGGCTCCAGTTCCTCAAATATGTACAGTTTATCTACTTTCGACGCAAATTCTTCTATCAGCTTTCTCGGAAGAGGATGCACCAGTCCAAGCTTCAGAACGCTGGCATCCGGCATGGCCTCCCGTACATACTGATACGGAATTCCACTCGTGATAAAGCCCACGGACAAATCCCGATATTCTGTGCGGTTTATATCCAGCGTACAGGCATCCTCCGCCATTTTTTTCATGCGCTCTTCCACGAACACATGCCTTTTGATGGCATTCCCCGGCATCATCACATATTTGACGATATTTCGTTCATACGGAAGAACTTCCCTCTCTGTCCGCTCTTCCAGCTCCACGATGCCCTGGGAATGGGAGAGCCTGGTGGTGGAGCGCACCATCATGGGAGTATCGTAACGTTCGCTCAGTTCGAATGCACGTTTCGTGAATTCCTTTGCCTCTGCACTGTCCGACGGCTCCAGTACGGGAATCATGGCGGCTCTGGCCACCATCCGGCTGTCCTGCTCGTTCTGAGAGCTGTACATACCGGGGTCATCTGCCGCCACTACCACCATACCGCCGCCCACGCCTGTATAAGCTGCCGTAAAAAGCGGGTCCGCCGCCACATTTACCCCCACATGCTTCATGCAGCACATGGAACGTGCTCCCGCGATGGAAGCGCCAATTGCCACCTCTGCCGCCACTTTCTCATTGGGGGACCACTCCGCATAAACCTCATCGTACTTTGCAATTGCCTCACTGATTTCCGTGCTGGGTGTGCCGGGATAAGCCGCCGATACTTTTACGCCCGCCTCATAGGCACCTCTCGCTATGGCTTCGTTGCCAAGCAGTATTCTCTTCTCTGACACGTTTGCTCCTC
The DNA here is from genome assembly GCA_910586775.1 of uncultured Acetatifactor sp. Taxonomy (GTDB): domain Bacteria; phylum Bacillota; class Clostridia; order Lachnospirales; family Lachnospiraceae; genus Acetatifactor. The sequence goes on from CAJUJN010000089.1 coordinate 3,885, forward strand.
CTGTCTCAGTTCTGCAGCAGTTCCGTACGACACCGGAGTCCAGGCAACGGACGGAACTGCTGCTGTTTTTTCCATATATGTCTGCAGCCGTATCAGGCACAGGCATATGCTGTTTTTAACAAAAAGGTGTAAAGCCATATTAATTCAAGAACGACTTTACACCTTACTTTATCATTCCTAACAGATTGCTCTTTTCAATGTTTTCATTATAACAACCAATTCTCAAAGTGTAAAGCCTTTATTCCGTTGACACCCTGAAATCAGCTTTTCTGCTTATAGGTACCGCAGTCCAGATGCCGGTATGCCAGTTCCGTGGCCACTCTGCCCCTGGGGGTACGGTTCAGAAGCCCGTTTTTGATCAGATACGGCTCGTAGACATCCTCTATGGTTCCCGCATCCTCTCCGATGGCAGCGGCAAGGGTATCCAGTCCCACAGGCCCGCCGTCGAATTTCTCTATCATGGTCTGCAGTATATTCCTGTCGATATGATCCAGTCCCAGCTTGTCCACATCCATCAGGTCCAGGGCAGTACGAGCCACTTCCTCCGTAATGATGCCGTCATACTTCACCTGGGCAAAGTCACGCACCCTCTTTAAGATACGGTTGGCAAGCCTGGGCGTTCCCCGGCTTCTGCGCGCCATCTCAAGCGCACCGCCCGGCTCGATTTCCACTCCCAGAATTCTGGCAGAATGAAGAATAATCATCTGCAGTTCTTCCACCGTATAGAATTCCATATGATAAATCATGCCGAATCTGTCCCGCAGCGGCGCAGTCAGAAGGCCTGCCCTGGTGGTAGCACCCACCAGAGTAAATCTGGGCAGTTCCAGACGCACGGAGCGTGCCGTGGAGCCTTTCCCGATCATAATGTCGATACAATAATCCTCCATGGCCGGATACAGCACTTCTTCTACCTGCCGGTTCAGGCGGTGTATCTCATCCACGAAAAGCAGGTCGCCTTCCTCCAGATTATTGAGGATTGCCGCCATTTCTCCCGGCTTCTCAATGGCAGGGCCGCTGGTCACTTTTAAATGGGTACCCATCTCATTGGCAATGATGCCTGCCAGAGTGGTTTTCCCCAATCCGGGCGGCCCGTAGAAAAGCACATGGTCCAGTGCGTCTCCCCGGAGTTTCGCCGCTTCTATGTATATCTTCAGATTTTCCTTTACTTTGGATTGACCGATGTAGTCATCCAGTTTCTGTGGCCGAAGGGAACCTTCTATTTTAATATCCTCTTCGGTAATATTTGTCTCAATCATTCGCTTGGGCATGTTTTTATAACCTTATCTGTTTTTATTTGTTATGCTTCCCTGCAATGCTTCAATGCAATCATGTATTAACCTGCAGTACTTTATATCAGGTGACTGACACTCCGTATCTCCTCCAGAATATGACCGATATTTCCCCTTCCGGCATATCTGCTCAAATTGAAGAAATCTTCGTCAAGGCCGAACCAGTACAATTCATTCTCATCACCATGTACTTCCACCGGATGCTTCAGCTACCCCGCATATACCTCCAGATGCCAGCCAGTTGTCTCCCGTCAGGACATCAGAACATTTTCTTCAAAGCAGCCTTCAGCACTGTGCCGGAATCCATTGTCTCGATGCCCTCGATGGAATTGACTGCTTTCACCGCCTCCGCATTTCCATAACCAAGGGATACAAGCGCTTCCACTGCTTCCTGCTTCTGGGGACTGTCCACTGTTCCGACATTGGCAGCCCGGGCGCTCTCAATTTCTTTCCCGATTATGGTATCGTCTATCTTAATCTTGTCTTTCAGTTCCAGAATCAGCCGCTCCGCTGTCCTGGCGCCGATTCCCGGCGCTTTGGTGATGGCTTTCACATCCCCGGACATAATGGCAAAACGCAGTGAATCCGCATCCAGAACAGAGAGGATGGCAAGCGCGCCCTTTGGTCCGATGCCGCTTACCGTAATGCATCTTTTGAATATCTCCAGATCATTTTTAGACAAAAAACCGTATAGCTGTATTGCATCTTCCCGTACATTTGTGTAGGTATACAGTTTTACCTTTTCTCCGATGCCGGGAAGCTTTGCCGCTGTATCCGCGGAAATTTTTACGTTATATCCCATACCGCCCACGTCGATGACGGCGTTGTCTTCGGCAATGTCGTCCACGATTCCTTTTACATATGCTATCATACTGCACCCTTCCCTGAGTATTCTTTCTCTGTTTTCTGTTACTGTTTCCCTGTTTTCTGTTTCCGGTTGACCTGTATGCGCCGTTCCGCAGCCCCCGTAAGGCTGATGGCGCTTTCCGCTCCCCTGGCTGCCCCCGGGTCACTTCTCTATACTATGGGGTTTCTGCAGGCCGGATTCCTGGCGTCCCGCCTGATAAGCCGGCGTATTTATTATGTGTATTTGCAGGGCAGTATCTCAGGCTTCCGTCATATCCCGTCCCCGGCTGCTCCAACCTGCATGAGAACAGGTAATAAAGGAACTGCCCGGGAGCTCATTCGATTCCCGGGTCCTTCTTCAACAGCTTCCGGAACACAATCACAAAACACACCAGATGCACCGCAAAGGTCAGCCCCCAGCTGATGGGATAGGAAAAATACAGACATTCCAGTGTGCGATAGCTCTGAAAAATGGTATAAATCCAGACCACCCGCAGCAGACATGCCCCTGTCAGTGACACCAGCATGGGCATAATGGCATATCCCATTCCACGCAGCGCCCCCACAGCCACATCCATCATACCACATAAAAAGTACGGTGTACAGATAATACGCATACGCAGGATGCCGTATTCGATAACCTCCGGATCTACGGTATACAACTTCAGCAGAGTTCCTCCGAACAGATATGCCACATTCCCCATCAATGCGCCCACAACTACTACCATCACTTCACATATCAACAATACTTTCCGAATTCGCTTATACTTCCGGGCACCATAGTTCTGGCCGCTGAAGCTGATGGCAGCCTGATGAAAGGCATTCATGGCCGTGTATACAAAGCCCTCTATATTACTGGCAGCCGTATTTCCCGCCATGGCAACAGAGCCGAAGCTGTTCACCGAGGACTGGATAAGCACATTGGAAATGGAAAAAAGCGCACCCTGCATTCCCGCCGGGACACCTATCTGAACCATCTTGAGCAGCTTATCAGGCACAATCCTGATTCCCTGCAGTTCCAGCCGGTAGGCGCTGTCAGTACGTATCAGGCACCGTACCACCAGTGCCGCGGAAATTGCCTGGGAAACCACTGTCGCCGTGGCAACCCCTGCCACACCCATTGAAAAGGTAATCACAAAAATCAGATTCAGTACTACATTCACTACTCCCGCTATCAGCAGATAATAGAGAGGCCTTTTGGTATCTCCTACAGCCCGCAGGACGGCACTTCCGAAATTATAGACCATCATAAACGGCATACCGGCAAAATAAATCCGCATATAAAGTACGGAATGATTTATTACATCCTCCGGCGTCCCCATCCAGCCAAGCGCAGGTTTCGAAAGGAAGAATCCCAGAAAAATTAAAATGACACCCCCGGCTACGGCAGTGCCAATCGCTGTCTGCACCGTCTCTTTCAGCTCTTCGTCCTGCTTCGCCCCATAAAATCTGGCTACAAGCACATTGGCTCCCACCGAAAGTCCGATAAAGAGATTTACGATCAGATTAGTCAGAGAACTGGTGGAGCCAACCGCCGCCAGAGCCTCATTCCCGGCAAAACGCCCCACCACCACGATATCCGCCGCGTTAAAAAGAAGCTGCAGGATTCCCGACAGCATCAAGGGGATATAGAATATCATGATTTTACCTAAAAGCGGGCCGTTGCACATGTCTATCTCATATTTTTTTGACTGTTCCTTCTCCATAATTTTTCCCAATTCCTTTCCCGGTTCCATTCACCGGATATTTCCTCCCAAATCATTGGCTTCTCCTGTTCACTGAATTCCCCTCTGCTGCTTCTTCTGTCCGGAAACAGCAGTACGCAAAGCGGGAAAAAGAGCCCCGCAGCCCTACACACTGTATTCTGCGAAGCCCTTATTTCCCCCTATTCATGGCATCTCAAATCTTTTACTTGCTGTTAATATAATTAATCAATCCTTCCGAAGCGATAATCTTCTGCATAAACTCCGGAAATGCCTGTCCCTGGAAGCTGGTTCCTTTCGTCACATTGGTAATGACGCCGGAATCGAAATCCACTTCAACCTCGTCTCCGGCTTCGATTCCCCGGCATGCCTCCGGGCATTCGATGATGGGCAGGCCGATATTGATGGCATTTCTGTAGAAAATTCTGGCAAAGGTCTCCGCTATGACACAGCTGACACCGGCAGCCTTGATGGCGATGGGGGCATGCTCTCTGGAAGAGCCGCAGCCGAAATTCTTCTCCGCAACGATAATGTCGCCTTTCTTCACTTTCTTAATGAAATCTGCATCAATATCCTCCATACAATGTACTGCCAACTCCGCAGGGTCGGAACTGTTTAAGTACCTTGCAGGAATGATTACATCCGTATCTACATTATCACCATATTTAAAGACTGTTCCTTTTGCGTTCATATTTTCCTTCATTCCATAACATTGTTTCATTTGTACGAAAACAAGATATGGAATGCTCCTTTCCCTCTATATTAAGAAAATTATGTATATCAAATGGATTACAAATCATCCGGCTCTGAAATCACACCCGTAACCGCACTGGCTGCCGCAACCGCCGGGCTGGCCAGATAAATCTCGGAAGTCACATGTCCCATGCGGCCCACAAAATTGCGGTTGGTAGTGGATACACAACGCTCTCCTTCTGCAAGGATTCCCATATATCCGCCCAGGCAGGGACCGCAGGTCGGTGTGCTGACAATGGCGCCCGCTTCAATAAAGGTCTTCAAAAGGCCCTCTTCCATGGCCTGCATGTAGATGGCCTGGGTAGCCGGAATCACGATACAGCGCATTCCTTTTGCCACATGGCGCCCTTTCAATACCTCTGCAGCAGTCCTCAGGTCGTCCAGGCGCCCGTTGGTACAGGAACCGATTACAACCTGGTCAATGGCGATTTTCTCCATCTGGCGGATTTCATCGATGGTATGGGTATTTTCCGGAAGGTGCGGGAATGCAACCGTAGGGCGTAGCGCACTCAGGTCAATAGTGTACTCCGCATCGTAGACAGCATCCGCATCTGCTTCGTATATCTTGTACGGTTTATCGGAATGCTCCTTCATATAGTTTTCCGCCAGCTTGTCAACAGGGAAGATACCGTTCTTTCCGCCGGCTTCGATTGCCATGTTCGCAATGGTAAAGCGGTCATCCATGGAAAGATTTGCAATGCCGTCTCCCACGAATTCCATGGACTTATACAATGCCCCGTCCACGCCGATCATCCCTATAATATGTAAAATCACATCCTTGCCGCTGACCCACTTTGCAGGCTTTCCGGTGAGAATGAATTTGATGGCCGCAGGCACCTTGAACCATGCCTTGCCGGTAGCCATTCCGGCCGCCATATCCGTGCTGCCCACGCCTGTGGAAAAGGCCCCCAGCGCACCGTAAGTACAGGTATGAGAATCCGCGCCGATGATCACATCCCCTGCTACAGTGAGGCCTTTCTCGGGAAGCAGCGCATGCTCGATACCCATCTCGCCTACTTCGAAATAGTTGGTAATCTCATTTTTACGGGCAAACTCCCTGACACATTTACAGTGCTCCGCAGATTTGATATCTTTATTCGGTACAAAATGGTCCGGCACCAGAGCGATTTTATCCTTGTCGAACACGCCCTTTACCTGAAACTTGTCCATCTCCTTGATTGCCACGGGACTGGTAATATCATTGCCCAGTACCAGGTCAAGATCCGCCTCGATAAGCTGCCCTGCCTGAACCTGTTCAAGTCCTGCCGCAGCGGCCAGAATCTTCTGTGTCATTGTCATTCCCATATCCGTTAACCCTGCCTTTCATCAAATGTCTGTGTTTTATCATAACACAATTACCTGTATTGTTCAAATAGAAAATTTTACGCCCTCGTCGCCTCAATCCTGTCAAACAGCCTTGCGCACTCTAGCGTATCCTTCCAGGGAACCACCAGACTTTCACTGTCATTTCTGCATATCGTACCTTTCTATCATACACTCATGTTTTTTTGACTCAGCATCGTAATTAATCCCAACCAGAAGGATATCGCTTCCATACCCTTCAAAAACCTGCGGATACTTCTTTTCCTTAATCTGGCTGATTGCTCCATCCGCTGTCTTATTCCACTTTAATTCAATGAGAAGAATCGGCATGGGCGAATGCTTTTTGGGCAGATAAACGACATCCGCATATCCGGTTCCTGAAGGCAGTTCCTGTATCTCTTTATATTCTCCGATACAGCTGATGTATGCAAAACGTATCACACTCCGAAGAGCCTGTTCATTGTTATAAAAAAGGGGCGCTGTCTGCGCACTGTGTATCTCTTCTATGGCGGCAGCAACTTTTTCTCCGTCCATATTCAGAGTATGCTTTAATAATAAATCCGATTCCCTGATCAAACTGACCAGCTCATTACGCTTACTGTTTTTTATCGCCCGAATAAACTCAAGCCGGATTTCCTCATTGGGAATGCTGACTGTCTCTGCCTCCTCATCATATGCCAGATACCCCAGATGCACTAAAAGCGTAAGCACATCATCCCTGCTCTGTATACTTGTCATATCATTCTGGAATGCAGCCGTATCAATGGAACAGTGTACTCCTCCGGTCAGTTGAGCCACCGATTCTTTCAATCCATCCATATCCATATCAATATATATCCGCAATGACTCATATGTCTCTGTTTTTGTCCAATAGGAACCGATTTTTCTCTTCCGAATGGCGTTCACTACAGAGTTTGGATTATACACAGATTTGATTCCAGAGAACGAATAACCATCATACCACCGTTTCATTTCCATGTAATCCATATCGCATTTCCGGCAAAGTCCCCTGACTTCCTGCTCTGTAAATCCCACATATTCTTCCAGTTCTCCCTGGTCAAGCATGGAATATTCTACAAAATCCGTCATGGCAGAATGCGTTCCGTATTTCTTGATGGGCAAAATTCCTGTCATATAGACGGCCTCGATTATTTTATCCGTGACAGGGCTCTTAAACAATCCCCGCAACAGCTGAATATACTCCTTCTGTACAGCCTCATCTCTTTCAGCTTCCCGAAAAAGGGCATCCCATTCGTCGATAATAAAAATAAACTTATTCCCTGTGGCTTCCCTGACTTTAAACAATATTGTCACCAACGAATCTTCATCCTGTCTTTCAATCAATGGATATTCCCTGACAAGCTCCTGAATGACCTGCTTTTGAATATAAGGTACCATATTTTTCATGTCAGAATGCAGTTCAAAAATGAACCTGGTAATATCCAGATATATCACATCATATCTGTTTAAATACTTTTCATAGGAAAAATCTTTCGTAATCTTCAACCCTTCAAACAACTTTCCGGAATCACAGCTTTTGTCATAATATGCGCAGAGCATCTTGGCCGCGTAAGATTTTCCGAACCTTCTGGGACGGCTTACACATGTCAGCTTTCTCATTGTCCCCAGAGTTCCGTTTATAAAAGAAATCAATCCTGTCTTATCGACATATAGCTCTTTCCTGACCGCCTGAAATCCGTCATTTCCCACATTTAAATACTGGCCCATCCCGGTTCCTTTCCGCCGCTTTGCTTCATTTCCTGCATTTTTCTTTCCCTTTGCAGAAGCGTTTGCGTATAGCACAAGCAGAAAATGAACATGCATATGAGTGTAAGAAAGTGTCTCCCAATTTTTCCGACAATTCCTAAAAGAGTGGATTTTAACATGTAAACTACATATCAAATCCACTCTTTCCATAAAAATCCACCTTATTTCTCTACCGTAGACAAAATCAGACTCATATTCCCGTTCATTTCCACTTTACCATATCCATCAGGAATAATGAAATGATCGCCCTTGTGTACTTCCGCTCCGTCCACGCTGCCCTCTCCTTCCAGCACGGACGCCGCCAGGAAGGGATAGTTTTGCTCAAATGCTGCGCTGCCGTTTACATCTATCTTAAAGACCGTATATTTCTCACAGGTATAAATCTGATTTAACGCATTCACCAGCAAACCGGAGACGGACTCTACGCTTTCCTCTGCGGATTTCGCAGGAACCGTGATGACATCCAGGCTCTTGTCAATATGAAGCTCACGGGGCTTTCCGTTCTGGAGGCGTCCGTAATCATAGAGCCTGTAAGTGATCGCGCTGTTCTGCTGCGTCTCCAGGATCAGAGTATCCGCCTTGATCGCATGCACTGTCCCCGGATCAATCTGGATAAAATCTCCCTTGTGGATGGGAATTTCACGGATCAGCTCCTGCCATCTTTCCTCCGCAACCATTTCCTTTAATTCTGTCTCCGTCTTCGCATTATGGCCGATTACAATGGTTGCATTTTCTTTGCAGCCCATGATATACCAGCACTCTGTCTTGCCCAGGCTGCCGTTTTCATTCTCCCGGGCGTAAGCATCGTCCGGATGTACCTGGATGCTCAGGTCATCCTGTGCATCGATGATCTTCGTCAACAGCGGATACCTGTCGTACTGCAGGTTTCCGAACAGCTCCGGATGCTCCGTCCAGAGCTCCGACAGCTTCTTTCCCTGGTATTCGCCGTTCCGTATGGTTCCGTCTCCTTCCGGATGGGCGGAAATTCCCCAGCATTCGCCGATGTCGTTTCCCTCCACAGGATATCCGAATTCTTCCCTTAATTTAACGCCGCCCCAGATATTATGTTTGCATACAGGGTTTAAAAAGAGCAACCCATTTCCGTCTTCTCTCATAATTTTTTCTCCTTATTCCTTCCCGGTTACTGATTATTTCCGCAATAAGTCCGGTGTAATACACAGGCAGTACCCCATTCTGCATGCCCCGAAAAAGCTGACTCCATTCTCATTATGCCTTGACGTACTGAATGTTCTGTTTCGGTCCAACGCGAAGCAATTGCTCTCAACCGATGGTTCATGTCGTCTAAAGCCGGCTTACTCGTAAATCATCCCAACGCATCCAGGCCCAGCTTGATTGCCCCCATGATTCCGGGGTCCTCACCAAGTGCAGGAGGCACAATGTAATCGTCGATATTTTCCAGAATCGCCTTATGGGCAACATAGCCGTTCAGCAATCTCTGTACCTCTTTCCTTATCATGCCGAACAGCTTCTGCTGATGCATGATTCCACCCCACAGAATAATCTTCTGAGGCGAGTATACCATAATGTAGTCCGTAATCGCCTGGGCAACATAATAAGCTTCCAGCTCCCAGACCTCATCTCTGTCAGCCAGTTCAATTCCCTTCTTGCCCCAGCGTTCTTCCACAGCAGGTCCGGACGCCAGACCTTCGATACAGTTTCCATGGAAAGGACATTTTCCTTTGTAAGTATCTTTCGGATGACGCTCTATCAGGATATGCCCGCCTTCCGGATGTACCAGACCGTGAAGCAGACCTCCGTTTACATAGACACCCACGCCCACGCCGGTTCCCACTGTGATGTAGATGGCGCTTTCTGTGCCCTTTGCAGCGCCCCAGGTCACTTCTCCTAGGATTGCACCGTTTACATCCGTGTCAAAGCCTACCGGCACGTTCAGGGCTTTCCGAAATGTCCCTACCACATCGCAGTTTTCCCATCCGGCCTTGGGAGTCTTGGTGATATACCCGTAGGTTTCCGATGCCCTGTTCAGGTCCAGCGGGCCGAAACAGCCTATTCCCAGTGCCTGAATGTCCCAGTTTTTATAATAGCCGATCATATCCTCAAATGTCTCTTTGGGCTGCCTGGTGGGAAAAGAAACCCGGTCCCTGATCACCCCGTTTTCATCCCCTACTGCACAAACCATTTTAGTGCCGCCTGCCTCGATTCCTCCGATCAACATTTTCACCCATTCCTCCTTATTTGAAATTTTGTTTTCGCCCGTATGTGCCAGTACCTGAGAAAAATTTCCGACTGCAGAGCAACGGACAATCATTCATACAGACATTCATACAAACACGCTCAGGGCAGATACCGTTAAAAATACCTGTGCGGCTTTCAATAGATTGCCACGAATACATGTATTATACACTAAAACAACTCTAATTGGTAGTCCCAAACTTGTTTTAACACTTCACATTATTTCTCCGTATTATACCTCTCCACAGCGCTTAAAAGCATGGAAGAAATCTATAAATAAGTAACCTGCGTTTCAGTATTATATGTATGCGGTGTCTTTTCTACTGCTTTATGCCCCACGGCAATTGCAATCGCAAAAGCATGGTTTTCCGGCAATTTCAGTTCTCTCGAAAAATACTCTCTCTTTTCTCCCGTAAGAGCGTCATAGATACAGCCGATTATCAAACTGCCCAGTCCAAGGGATTGCGCCGCCAGGGAGATATTTTCCACAGCAATCCCGGCATCCACCCGGCTCCAATGGAAACCTTCTTCCGCGCTTAACAATATGACTACGGGCGCTTCATAGTAAAAATTGTGCTCCGGCGCCGTAATGTTCCGCAGCCTGTTTTTTTCCGCCTCTATCTCTCCCAAAAGCGGATGTTCCCCTTTTAACACAGTAAAGTGAATTTCCTGTCTGTTGGTTGCGGTAGGCGCCTGAAGAGCCGCCTGAAGCAGGGCTTCCAACTCCGAATCCGACAGGGCTTCCGCCGTGTAGCCCTTGGTGGAACTGCGTTTCTGTATTGCCTCAAGTGTGTGGTTCATACCGTATTTCCTCCTCTTAATTTTAATTTCAAAAAACTTTTGACAAATCGCCTAAAAAATGCGGTGCTTCGCGCCCTTGATTATGAACGCAATTCGTTCCGGCCCCGGCCGGTACAGACTTTTTGATTGGGGGCACTTTTATGGAACCTTATTTTATACTATATATCCTAAAACATCATTTGTGCCATATATTCTTCCGAAAAGAAAGGGTCATTGGACAATTCGATTCCCTTTGCATCGCCTGCGTATCTTTCACAGACCGCCCGATATTCCTGATTCAACAGCAGCATTGCGGCTCCGCTCAGGGCAGCATTGCCGATGACACGGACTCTCGGCACCAGTTCCTTAGGAATCAGCCCTATCCGTCCTGCATTCTCTACATTCAGGTAACTGCCGAAACCGCCTGCTATCAGGAGGCCGGATACTTCCCCGCAATCAATATCCGCCAGATGGAGCAAGGTCCGGATACCCGCATGAACTGCGCTCTTGGCGAGCTGAATCATCCGTACATCCTGTTGGGTAAGAGCCACAGTCGGAGCTATCAAAATACTTTCCTCTTCCATATAGCCGGTCTCATCAATCTGTCCGCTTTCCAACAGACAGGCGATTGCATCCACAATGCCGCTTCCGCAGATTCCTTCTGCGGCATGTTCCCCTATCACATGAGCCTTCAACTCTCCTTCCTGAAAAAATACCCTGTCTATGGCACCATGTCTCCCCTGAATTCCACAGGAAATTCCGGCGCCTTCAAAAGCGGGGCCTGCAGCAGTGGAACAGACAATAAGCTGCCCGTTCCGTATCAGCGCCATTTCTCCGTTGGTTCCGATATCCACCAGCATCTGTGTGCCGGCTTCCCGGCAAATACCGGAAGCAAGCAACGCCGTGACCAGATCTGCCCCCACAAAAGCCGATATACAGGGCGGCAGATAAACCGCCGCCTCAGGTGCCACAGATGTAAGCCCCAAAACACCAGTTTCCACTGTCTCGCCGAACTTTCTCTCCACCGCAAACGGCGCATGCGACAACGGCTCCGGAGAAGTTTCTGTCAGCAGATGGAGCATCACGGTATTTCCTGTAATTACAAGGCCGTCTACTTCCCTGCCGGAGATACCCGCCGTCTCTGCCAGTTGAATCAGAAGCTCATCCACAGCCGAACAGACGGCTGCGGAAAGTTCCCGGCCGGCACCGCCCAGAGCCGCATCCATCCGCGAGATGACATCCGCCCCCCGGCCCGCCTGGGGATTCCGGCTACTGGCCTGGGCAAGCATATTTCCCTCTGCATCATACAGACAGGCTGCCAGTGTGGTAGTACCGATATCCACTGCACACCCGTAAGCTGTAAAAGCCGGCTGCAGCCGGATGGAAGGCATCTTCCCAAGGATACGAATCTGCGCATCTTTCTCTCCGTCAATCCGTATACGGCAATCTCCTTCTGTCACCGTCAGGCAGGCTAACCGGATTCCCTGAGCAATCTCATCTGCGGAAAGACATTGCTTCTCCCTTTCCGTAAGCGGATTCATTGCTCCCCTTACGGTCACTTTGCACTTTCCGCATCGTCCCTGTCCGCCGCAGGGCATCTCATATTTTGTTTCCCTCGCCAGCAACTCTCCCAGCCGTGTGCCGGAAGGTACCGTATAAGACACATCATTGATTGACACAACAGGCATTTTTATCCCTTTCCTTCGTTTCGTTCCTGTCTATTATTGTATTGCGCTCCACACTTATCGTCAAGTAAAACCTTTCACTTCAGAAAATGAAATAAAGAGATCATAAAACATTTTTGACCGTGAGTATAAATCCCAGATATAAACAAAATATAAATCCATTGTGTCTGGCAAAAATATATGGTAATATGATATCAACAAAACCAAAAGGAGACTTCAGTCAGAATGCCTAATACACCTTATGATGACGTATTCCGCACTTTGCTCAATGACTGCCGCCATTTGATTATTCCTGTTATCAATGAAATATTCGGGGAAAACTATATCGGGACCGAGAAAATCATATTTTCTCCCAATGAGCATTTTCTGAATCAACAGGACGGCGACGAGCAGGAACGCATCACAGACACCAGTTTCAAGATTATAGGCACAAAAGAGAAAAAATACCATTGGGAATGCCAAAGTACACCAGACAGCAGCATGCTGGTCAGATTTTTTGAATATGACGCGTAAATCGCACTGGATGAAGGCGAAATCGTCAGGAATACCCTTATCGTTACCTTTCCGCACTCGGCCGTTTTATTCTTGCGCTGTTCAAGTCAAGTCCCGATAAAATGACAGTTGAAATCAGGACGCCCGGAACGAATGCATCTTACGAAATTCCTGTCATGAAGTCTCAAAAACATCGGTGTACAAGGGGTACAAACAAGATAAAATAGAAATGAGGGGCGATAG
>CAJUJN010000090.1 GCA_910586775.1 uncultured Acetatifactor sp.
AGATGATTGCTGCAGAGGCAGCCACCTATGCAGTCTTAGGATGTGTCACCGGATGTGTTCTGGGATTGCCGTTGAATAAGATGATGTTCCAGTTCCTGATTGCAGATAAATGGGGAACGACCTGGCGGCTTCCGGCTGCCTCCCTGCTGCTGATCGTCATGTTATGTTTTGGATCTGCGGCGTTGGCGATCCGGCGGCCAATCAAAAGAATCGGGCGGCTGTCCATTGTGGATACCATAAAGCTGCAGCAGTGACACATGGATACAGACTGAAGAATAGTAAGGAAGTGTCTACGAATAGCGTCGATACTTTCCCGGTGTAAAGCGGGGATGGAGGTAAATCGCTGCTCCGCTATTGACGCTTTTGCGCCTGCTTATCAAATAAATCATTAGAGAAGCTTAACTTGCATATAATTCCTTTTTTTACAGATACTAACTTTACATCTGATGATAAAAGGCGAATGTCCGGGTGTTTCTCCGGTATCGCCTTAAGTAAACTCGACAAATGGAGGGAATGTATCTATGAAAGCAACAGGAATTGTGAGACGAATAGATGATCTGGGCAGGATCGTGATTCCAAAGGAAATCCGTAGAACGCTGCACATAAGAGAATCCGATCCGCTGGAAATTTTTACCGACAGGGAGGGTCAGGTGATCCTGAAAAAATACTCTCCTATCGGGGAGATGAGCACTTTTGCAAAGCAGTATGCGGAGAGCCTGGCCCAGGTGTCCGGCCACGCGGCGCTGATTGCGGACAGGGACCAGTTCATCGCAGCGGCGGGAGGGTACAAACAGATGGTCAATAAATCCGTCAGCAGGCAGATGGAAGAGAAAATCCACAATCGGGAGACCATTATGGCCACCAGAGGGGACAGAAGCTTTATTCCGGTCTGCGATGAGGGCGGTGACGAGTACCAGCATGAGGCCATTGCGCCGATTCTCTGTGAGGGCGATATTATCGGAAGCGTAGTGCTGTTACAGAATGATAATAAGAGCCGCATGGGAGAAGTGGAGCAGAAGCTGCTGATGTCTGCCGCAGGATTTCTGGGGCGGCAGATGGAACAGTAGGCGGCCGGGACGCGCAAGGGCTGAACCAGAGGCTGTGCAGGGGAAGGCAGTTATTTCCCGACAGCCTCTTTGCGGTGCCTGTTACTGTACTTTTCATCGGGGCATTCGATACTTTTCAGTTCCCGCTTCCGCTCATCTCTTCCAACAGCCTGATCTTGGTATCATACAGCTTCTGGGACAGGTCCACGTATACTTCATGCGGATTTACCAGGCGCTTAGTCTCATCCCACAGGGTGTCCAGCTCCTTCCGGCAGTATGCTCGGATATCCATAACCTTCGGAGAGGTATAGCAGCATTCACCCTTGTGGAAGATGTGTTCCATCAGGGGACGCAGCGTGTAGGTACCGCCGTGGAGTTTTGTCTTTTTCCAGGGTTCGGAGGGGTCAAAGAGCATCAGGTCATCGGTTTCACGATAAATTTCTTCTGTCAGGCAGATAAGGTCCGCCTTAATCTTACCGGTATCTTTTTCGTAAATACGGTAAATCTTTTTGTCACCGGGGTTGGTGACTTTTTCACTGTTTTCCGACAGCTTGATTTTAGGGATGAACTGACCGTCTGCATCCTGAATAGCCGCCAGTTTATAGACGCCGCCGAAGGACGGATTGTCCTTGGAGGTAATCAGGTTGGTGCCCACGCCCCAGGAGGTGATGGCGGCACCCTGTACCTTCAGGCTGTCGATGAGGTATTCGTCCAGGTCATTGGAGGCGGAGATGACCGCATCGGGGAAGCCTGCGGCGTCCAGCATCTTTCTGGCCTGCTTGGACAGGTAGGCCAGGTCTCCGCTGTCTAGGCGGATGCCGTAGTAGCTTAAGGGGATTCCCGCTTCCCGCATTTCCGTGAAGACCCGGATGGCATTGGGAACACCGGATTTCAGCGTATCATAAGTATCGACCAGAAGGATACAGGCGGAAGGGTACATTTCCGCATAGGTTTTGAAAGCGGTATATTCGTCGGAGAAGCTCATAATCCAGCTGTGGGCATGGGTTCCCTTCACCGGCACGTCGAAAAGCTGGCCGCAGAGCACATTGCTGGTGCCGATACAGCCGCCGATGACTGCCGCCCTTGCTCCGTAAGTGCCGGCATCCGGTCCCTGTGCCCGGCGCAGACCGAATTCCATGATACCGTCTCCCCTGGCGGCGTAGCAGACCCTGGCAGCCTTGGTGGCAATCAGGCTCTGGTGGTTGATGATGTTTAAGATGGCGGTTTCCACCAGCTGGGCTTCCATGATGGGGGCGATGACCTTGATTACCGGTTCCCTGGGAAACATGACGGTGCCCTCGGGGATGGCGTAGATATCCCCGGAAAAACGGAAGGTTTTCAGGTATTCCAGGAAGTCCGCCCGGAAAATGCCAAGGGAGCCGAGATAATCGATATCCTCCTGGTCAAAGCGCAGTTCCTTAATGTACTGGATGACCTGCTCCAGGCCTGCGGAGATGGCATAGCCGCCGTCGCAGGGGTTTTTGCGGTAGAAGGCGTCGAAGATGACGGTTTCGTTCTGATCCTTGTGCCTGAAATAGCCCTGCATCATGGTCAGTTCATATAAATCCGTCATCAGAGTGAGGTTTTGTCTGTCCATAAGCTCCTCTTTCTGCCGTATGCGGCGTTTATTTTATGTTGCTGTTTATATAATGTGCTCTTTCGGTAATACTGCCATATTCCCGGCCCGGAATGAATGTGTGGCATTTATTCTATCTTTAATGTATATTCCTCCATCCCGGGCAGAAGAATGAGAAAGGATTCTATCGTGGTGCGGGCTTTCCCGGCTGCGGCAGTCAGTAGACCGTTGTCGATGGCTTCCCGGGCCATTGCTTCTTTCTGGTCCTGTGTAAAGCCTACATAGTCTTCGATGGTGATGTGGTTGAAGAGATTGTCTGACTCATCGAAAATCGTTATGCTGTCCTCTTTGATTTCATGGGAGAGAATTTCGCTTTCGGGCAGGGCAATGGTCACTATATGGGCAGGTTCGTTTACGCTTACCTGAAGTTTACTGAAATCAATGCCCGCTTTGATGACACCGTCGTAGGAGACGATGAAACTTTTGGAGGTAAAGGGGACTTTCCAACCATAGAAGTTTACCTGATTCTCGAATTTTCCCATGTTAGTGTAAAAATATTCCACAGATACCAGTTCCTGAATGGAGCGAAGCTGCTGGCCAAGGAGTTCACTGGTAATGACGGGTCTGGCGGTTTCCCGGCCGATGCGGGTGCCGAAAATAAAGACAAGGAGCAGGATGATGCATAAGGTGAGTATCAGGATAATCTTTTTGAACAGGCCGCCGGATTTTCTGGGGGCGGGGGTTTTCTTTGTCATGGTGGTCAGCCTCCGGGTCATATATGTAAATTTTACAGAAATTGACACAGTGCGCTTCAGTGCCGGCATTGTGTCATAATTACATGTGCTGCGGCGCATATGGAATCAGAAATTGACACAGTGCGTTTCAGTGCCGGCATTGTGTCATAATTACATGTGCTTCGGCGCATATGGAATCAGAAATTGACACAATGCGCTTCTGTGTCAACATTATACCATGAGCGGTGCCATATTTCTATTGGGATTTTGAGAAAAGTCACGGAAAGAGATTTTGTGAATATGTGCATGAAATTTAGCAATATCTAAGAATAAAAGAGCACAGATTGAAGAGAAATTCAGATGAAAATATAGTACTCTTTACCTGCCAAATTCAATACGAGAAGGTAAAGAGTATGCATTTTTGACGTAAAATCGGTCCATTTATGGCAGGTTGCCTATTTCCCGGAAGTATTGGGCTGCCGAATCTTACAGTGCAGGCATCCCGGGCGCTGGGAGGTGCGGCCGCTTACAATGAAGAAGCGGAAGAATAGCTGCCAGTGGAGGACGACAGTACCGTTTTGGGGATCGTGGACAGGGCTGCGGAACCGGACTCGGATGCGGAGGATGCCGGAACCGGTTTTGGGGGGCAGACAGTCCCGCAGCCGGGGGTTTACTGTGGATGCACACAAACCGCAGGAGCATGCGGTCTGGCGCACAGCTGTCCTGCGAAATGAGCAGGACAGCAGGGAATCGGTGCTGTCAGGGGCCTGTTGATTAAGGAAGCGCCATGGGAGGGAGAAATCATGTGGGAGAAATATGACAGGAGAGGGAAAGAAGGGCCGAAAGCCCCCAAAGGCCCGGCTCTGAAACGAAAAGGCTTTTACATCATGCGCAGGAAGCAGATTGCCGGTTCCGTGCAGCCGGACGGGCGGGGAATCCAGTTTATCTACCTGGACGGGGGCAGGATGGAAAGCTTTGCCCGGATTACGGGCAATGTCACGGATGAGGGGGTGTTGGGGCTGCTGCGGACGGCAGAGGGCTTCCGCAAGCTGGTACACAGCATCGGCGTGACGGTGGAAATGGAAGAGGGAACAGGCCGGGAGGCAGACTTTGTCTTTCAGATGTATGGGAAGCCGGACGCAGGCGCTCCCGGGACACAGGTCAGGGTATCCGTTCCCGCAGATGGCATGGAGCGGATTGTGGAACTGTCGGATTATGAATGGTCTGCTTCCGACAATGTACCGGGGCAGATTCGGTTCGAGTTTCCCCAGGCGGGAGTGCTGGCTGAGGCGTCGGTGAGGCTTTATCTTCAGGAGGGCTTTGAAGCGCCGGAGGAGGCAGAAGAGGAAGCTGTGGACCTGGAGTCGCCCCATTACGAAAAAATTCTGGAGAAATCGCTGCTCCAGACCGGAAATCCCGCAAGGCTGCAGAGGGCCATCCGAAAGGCAAAGCAGGGCGAGGACGTAACGATTGCCTTTATCGGAGGCTCCATTACCCAGGGGGCCGGGGCGGTTCCCATCCACACGGAGTGCTATGCCTGTAAGGCTTTTGAGGGCTTCTGCCGCCTCGCGGGAAGAGGAACGGAGGAGAATATCCATTATATTAAAGCCGGGGTGGGCGGGACGCCCTCCGAACTGGGGATGCTGCGCTATGAGAGGGACGTGCTCCGGGAGGGCAGCGCGGAGCCTGATATCGTGGTGGTGGAATTTGCGGTCAATGACGCGGGGGATGAGACGGGAGGAGTCTGTTATGATTCCCTGGTCCGGAAAATCCTGTCCGCAGGGAACCGTCCGGCGGTGGTTTTGCTGTTTGCAGTGTTTGCCGACGACTGGAATCTTCAGGAGCGGCTTAAGCCTGTGGGAATTGCTTACGATTTGCCGATGGTAAGTATACGGGACGCCGTGGTAGGGCAGTTTTACCAAAAAACAGGAGAGGGGAAAGTGTTCGGCAAGGCGCAGTTTTTTTACGACTGCTTTCATCCTTCCAATCTGGGGCATCGGGTCATGGCGGACTGCCTGGAAAACCTGTTCCGGACAGTGGAAGCCATGCCGGATGGAACGGATTGCCTGCATCTGGAGCGGATAGAAGCGCCTTTGGGGGGAGAATTCGAGGCGGTCAGGCTGTTTGACAGAAAATCGGCGGCAGAGGGGATACGGGTGGACTGCGGAAGCTTCTGCCATTGGGACGGGGAACTGCAGGCGGTGGAAATGGACAGGGACCTGACGCCCACAAAGGAATTTCCCAATAACTGGATGCACCGGGCGGGCGGAAGCCCGTTTTCCTCTGTGGGAAGTGCCCCGTCCATGGGAGACGCCTCTGTTGTGGAAAGTGCCCTGTCCATGGGAGACGCTTCTGTCAGGGATGGTTCCTCGCTGACAGAAGCTCCCTTCCGGATGGAGATTGTCTGCAGTGCGCTGATTCTGGTGTATAAGGATTCCGGCAGCAGCCTGGCGGGCAGGGCGGAGGTTTTTGTGGACGGGGAAAAGGTTCTCACGGCGGACCCCCGTGAGAACGGATGGCTCCACTGCAATCCGGCCATCTGTTTCCGGGGCAGGGAAAGGCGGAAATACCATGTGGAGATACGCATGGCTCCCGGGGATGAAGATAAGGAATTTACGATTCTGGGATTCGGATATGTGGGGTAGTGGGGATGGAAAGGATTATCTGATGAAAATGGAGTTAAAAAAGGACAGCCTGCCGCCTGCCTGAGAAAGAAGCCTGTTGAAAGAGGGGGGATATGGGGGTACAATAGGACATAAGCAGCGGCGGCAAAGCAGCGGAAGGCGTTGGCGGCGATTTGGGGCGGAAGCGCCTGTATCAGGCATTCCGCAGGCAGACAGGGGCCGGGATCAGCTGGAGCATGTGACGGCAGTTTCGCTGTTTTTGCCTGTTCAGCCGGAGGTATACGAGGAGGAAGCATCAGAAAATGAAAGAGATTATAGAGAGGATTTTGCCTTTGTGGGGCTTGGAAGCCCGGCAGTTGTCGCAGATTTATTCCTCCGCATGGGAGGTGGACCATTCCTGTGTAATGAAAGCGTATCGGGACAGAGACCAGCTGGAAAGGAACCTGAGGATATCTGAAATCCTATCGGAATGCCATATCCCGGTTGCGGAGGTAGTGCCCGCCAGGACGGGAGAAAAATACGTTGCGGAGGAAAATTGTTACTTTTTCCTGTCCCGAAAGCTGCAGGGAAGCAACATCACGGATATAAAAGACAGGGCAATGGCCCGCAAAATGGGCTGTGCCATGGCGCGGCTGCACAGGGCGTTCCGGGAATGCGAGAAAGAAATCCCATTCTGGGACAACAGTCTGCTGGATGAGATGAAGGGATGGGTAGGGGATCATTTAGCTAAAGATGAGTGGCAGATCGTGGACAGGAAAACCTATTCCAAAGCGGTGGAAGCCCTGGAAAACGTCTATGACTGCCTGCCGAAGCAGCTGATCCACAGGGATGTGCATTTCGGGAATTTCCTGTTCTTTGAGGGCGAGTTATCGGGATATATCGACTTCGATCTGAGCCAGAGGAACATCAGGATTTTTGATATCTGCTATTTCCTGGCGGGGCTGCTGGCGGAAGAGACGGAGGAGGCTTTTACGAAAAAGGAGTGGCTGGAAAGCGTGGAAGCCGTCACCGCGGGCTATGAGAGCGTCCTGCCCCTGTCTGCGGAGGAAAAGAATGCGATTCCCTGCGTGATGGAATGTATCGAACTTCTGTTCGCGGCATATTACCTTGGCATAGAGGACAGGAAACATGCCGGGGATGCATATGGGGTGTTCCGTTTTATACAGAATTGTGAAGAGTATATTTGATTGCGACAGCCTCCTTATGGCTCATGCAAATGCCGCCAGATACAAAGAGGAATGTCTGGGCGAAATCATCAGGAATCTGCAAAGCTCCCGCGCAGCGCAGAAGATGACTGAAATGACAGAAGAAGAGCGGGCGTGGCTGTTGGTAAAGATGATATGCCTTGAAGACGTCAGGGCACAGAAAATCTTAAGAGAGGCGTTGTGGCTATGATTATGTTCCGGATAGATTCTTCTGCCCGGGGAGGAAAAGTAATGCAAAGTAATGTTGGTTCCGGAAAGCCATTGACAGAAGGCTTCAGTCCAGTTATAATGACTATAAAGACGAAAATGGTCAAAATGGAGGGATAAGGTGCCGAAAAGCTATTCAGAGCAGGAGCGGGAATACATCAGGGAGCGATTGAAGGAAGAGGCCGCACAGTGCCTTGCAAAGTACGGCGTCCGCCGCACCACGGTGGATGAAATCGTGAGGCGGGTGAAGATTCCCAAAGGAACGTTCTATCTCTTTTATAAATCCAAGGAGCTGCTCTTGTTCGAGGTGATTCAGGAGCAGCAGGAAAATATCAACCGTCAGCTATATCAGGCTGTCTCTGAGATGGACGGCAGGGAGGTCTCGGCAGAAAAGCTGACGGATCTGGTGTTTGATTTTTACAAAATGACGGAGAGGACGCCGATTTTGAAGCTGCTTGACACAGGGGAGGTGGAGCTGCTTGTGCGCAAGCTGCCGCGGGAAATCGTGGAGGAGCATTTTCAGGACGATAGGGATACGATTGAGAAGATGCTGGCTTTGTTCCCGGTCAAAAAAGAGGTAGACACAAAGGTTATCAGCGCCGCTTTCCACGCAATCTATTTTGCCACGCTGCATAAGGCGGAGATTGGGGAGGCGCAGTATGACGGGGCGCTGCGCATGATGATTTACGGTATTATCGTGCAGATTCTGGAATCCTGACGTTTTATGGCATGGCTATGGAGGCTGTCGAATGCTGCCGCGTTTTATGGGTTTGCCTTATTGAACCGAACTCTCTTTTTATACTGCAGACCGCCAGGATTTGCAGTGATGCCTATGGGAAGATACCTGGCTGGCGGTCTGCAGTCGGGTAGTGCTGCAAATTTAATCGGTGTGCAGTATAAGTTGGAGGCGTTGTCATGGAGGAACTTTTAGGCAGTATAATATATAGATTCAGGAGAATCTGAAAAGTCCGGCAAGCGGCCGGACTTTTCACAGGAAATTGTTTGACTATTTATGTAAATTTAGTCATATAGTATAAGGAGGAACATATGATACAGGTCAGTAACCTTTCGTTCAGCTACACCAGGCAGCCGTTCATATCCGGCATGAATTTCAGCGTCTCCGCAGGTGAGATCTTCGGATTCCTGGGGCCCTCCGGGGCGGGGAAAAGCACGCTGCAGAAAATCCTGATTGGGATGCTGGGGACATACCAGGGCTCTGCCGTGGTAAACGGGATTGAGTGCAAAAAGCGCACAAAGGCATTTTATGAGGAGATAGGGGTAGACTTCGAGTTCTCCACCATGTACGAAAAGCTCACGGCAAGAGAGAACCTGCGGTTTTTCGCGTCCCTGTATGAGAAAAAGCCCCGCCCCATGGAGACGCTTTTGCGGATGGCAGGCCTGGAGCAGGACGGGGACAAGCGGGTAGCCCAGTATTCGAAGGGCATGAAATCCCGCCTGAACTTCATCAAAGCCCTGCTCCATGACCCGCTCCTGCTCTGCCTGGACGAGCCCACCAGCGGCCTTGACCCTACCAACAGCCGCATGATGAAGGATATGATCCTGGCGGAAAAATCCAGGGGGAAGACCATCCTGCTGACCACCCACAACATGCAGGACGCGGCCGAGCTCTGCGACAGGGTGGCGTTCATTGTGGGCGGCAAGATATGCGCCCTTGACAGCCCCCACAACCTGATCATGGCAAAAGGCGCGGCGACGGTGACTTATACCTGGGTGGAGGAGGACGGGGAGCACAGCGCAGACTGCCCGCTGGGGCGGCTGTCCTCTGACGGACGGCTGAAAGGCCTGATTGCCGGGAACCGTCTGCAGTCCATCCACAGCAGCGAGCCCACCTTGAATGACATTTTTATGGAAATCACGGGGAGGACGCTGTTATGAGAGTGAAAGCTATGTTTTTGGCGGATATGCGTTTTCAGGCAAGGTACGGTTTTTATTTTTTATACGCGGTCCTGACTGTGGTTTACGGCATGGTCCTTTATGCGCTTCCCGAAGGATGGCGGGAGAAGGCGGCTGCCATTTTGATATTCTCTGACCCGGCGTCCATGGGGCTGTTCTTCATGGGAGCCATCGTGCTTTTGGAAAAGAGCCAGCGTACGCCATGGGCGTTTGCGGCCTCTCCTGTCCGCCCCATGGAATATGTGATTGGGAAAGTGGGCTCTTTGTCCGCCGTTTCCCTTGCCGTGGCCGCTGTATTGGCGCTGACCGCGGGAGTGGGGAATCTGCCGATGGTGCTGCTTGGCACGGCCATGGCGGGCGGGATGTTTACGCTTTCCGGCATTGTGGTGGCAGCTAAGATAAGCAGCCTGAACCAGTTCATCTTATGGACAGTGCCGGTGGAGGTCGTGGGCTTTGTGCCTGCGGTACTGCATCTATTCGGAATCACGCCGGACTGGCTTCGATACTATCCTGTGAATGTCTGCATGGAGATGGTCTCTGGCGCTGTGCCCTCCCCGGCAGGGATTTTCGTGGCGGCGGCATGGACGGCGGTTCTGCTGGGGCTTTCAGGACAGGCTGTCCTGGCCATGTGGGGCAGCGGGGGAGGTGGGAAGTTATGAGGGCTGTGCGGTTGAGTTTTTTGCAGATGCTGGCCTGTCTGGGGCGGGACAGGATGCTGGCTGTGGCCTGTGCCGCGCCGGTGCTGGCAGGGGGATTGTTCCGGTTCGGCATCCCTTTCCTGGAAGCTGAACTGACGGAATGGCTTTCTGTGCCGGCCATCATTGCGCCTTATTACAGGTTGATTGACGTATTCTTCGGGATGCTGTCGCCTGCCATGTTCTGCTTTGCCTCGGCAATGGTTTCGCTGGAGGAGGCGGACGAAAGGACAGCGGCCTATCTGTTCGTTACGCCGCTGGGGAGAAGGGGCTATCTGGCGGCGCGGCTCGGAGTGCCCGGCGCTGCGGCGTTTCTTGTGACTCTTGTGCTGCTGCCTGCTTTCAGGCTGACGGCTTTTTCGGCCGCCGCCCTTTTGCTGCTTGCGGCTGCGGGAGCTTTGCAGGGGGTGATTGTGGCGCTGTTGATTCTGACGGTTTCGTCAAACAAGCTGGAGGGGATGGCGGTGGCGAAGCTGTCCATGCTGCCCGTATTTGGGGCGGCGGTTCCGTTCTTTATTGAAGAGGACGTGCAGTATGTGCTGTTTTGGCTGCCTTCTTACTGGATGGGGAGAGCGGCATGGGGGGATGGATTGCTTTCCATGGTTCCCGCGTTCGCTTTGTCGGGGGTGTGGATTTGGGTTTTGCCAAGAATGTATTTACGTAAAAAAATGAACGGTTCATAATTTGCTTACTCAACTGAGAAGTGGACGAATGGGCGGGGTGCCAGAAAAGAAGATATCAGGCGATGGAATGGAAACGGGATATGCTGTCCATGAATTTGGTCATGGATATGCTTTTTATACTGCGGCGGGAAAACAGCCGCTGTATGAATTGCATCGTTCGCCCCTGCTGTGAATGGGATGATACGACTCTGCAATGCGGATTGACTGCTGGTCGGCTTTATGCCATACTTTGAGTGGTTCAATTCGACCAAAATACAGAAAAAATCAAATCGACAGAGGCAGCAGGAGGACGATGCGATGAGCGAAAAGCATTATCAGATTTCCCCCATTGAACTGGTTCAGTGGGCAGAACCGCTGTTCGGCTTTGGGGTGGGAAGGGCAACAGGATTTTCTGAAAAGACAATTGCCTCCTATGAGGAGGCGGCAGGCATTCGGCTTCCCGATGCCCTGCGGGAATACTATCTTGCTTGCGGCAAGGATGAGACCGCTGGGAAT
The DNA here is from genome assembly GCA_910586775.1 of uncultured Acetatifactor sp. Taxonomy (GTDB): domain Bacteria; phylum Bacillota; class Clostridia; order Lachnospirales; family Lachnospiraceae; genus Acetatifactor. The sequence continues at coordinate 11,180 of CAJUJN010000090.1, forward strand.
TGCCTCTTACGAGGACAAGATAGTGCAGCTTGCGGTAAAGAAAATACTGGAAGCGATTTATGAACCGAGATTCCTTAACTGTATGTATGGGTTCAGACCAAACAGAGGATGCCATGATGCGATAAAGGAAGTCCACCGCCAATTACAGAACGAATGGATTATACTCGTGAACGCATTTAATTGCCGCTTTCAGCTCTGGATTGCCGATGCGTTCACTCGTTATACTGTGCAGACGGCAATTAATTTCGTTTGTGGGTATAACTATGTGGTGGACGCAGACATCAGGGTTATCACCAGTTAAAAATTACCACCAGTTACGGCTGGAAGCCCCAGCCATAACTGACTGCCACGCAAGACTCGCTACTGCTGGTTGGCCAGACCTTCGCAGACAGGATTTGCACCTGTTAGATTAATTGCCCTTTGCTGGGCGCACAACTGGAATTAGTCTGGCTGCATCGGCAATTCGCTTTCTTCAACCGGAACTGCACTCCTTTGTCAATTCCGATTTATTGGCTTGCTCTGAGAAGTATAGCAAAATAGGAACCGGCTTTCAAGAGGCATATTTCTTAATTCGGCATAGCGGGCGGCCCCCGTGTACGTTGTCCGCCCTTTCGCGCAAGAGATTGAACATCTGCAAAAACGCCAGAGCTACAATAAAATTGTAGGTGGTGTCGGTTTGAATATTGTCGCTCATGTTCCTTTTGGGCGCAAAAAAGCGCATGGTATACATATCACTGTTCCATGCGCCTTTACGCTGTTTTATTGATATTTAATTGTTTTGTTGATTATACTAACTGCATAATAGCAGATTCAAGTTCTTTTAATTCTTCAAGTGATAAAGACGGAACGTAATCCGCAATTTCTTCTAATGACATTTTACCTTTTCTTATCATCCTTTCCGCCGTCTCTCTTGCTTCACTGTTTTTAATATCTTCTGCATATGCTTCCAAAACCTGCTCATCATCAAACAATGTCATCATAATGTCTACAACCTCCTGTTCTTTACTTTCAAGATATTCTTTCAACACGTTTCTGTCTTTACAGATACGGATTGTTTCCGTTACCGCTTCCTTTGTCTGACCATGTTTCTTTCTCTGCTCATTATATACCTTACAGAAAATAATATACTGCCCGATTATGTTGCTCTCGTCCTCTTGGTAAAGTACCTTGACCTCTGCGTCTACCGCTATCTTTTCACCGTTAAAAAAGTCTTTTGAAAGTGATATGATGTCGGGTGGGTTCTTCGGTTTTTCTCCCGTAAATATCACATACAGTTCAGGTTTTGGCATATTCACTTTTTTAGAGCCATACAGATTTTGCCTGGTGCGCTTGAAAAAATCGTGATATGTCTGTATCAGATACATCAGCGCACGTATTATAATATTCAATGTCCATGTTGACTGACTTTCAACCAGAATGACAAGTCTGCCGCCAATCGAAAATCCAAGGTCATTATAGTCTGCGTCTACCAGTATGTGTTTGATAGTAACATCTTTTATATCTTCTTCTGTTACATTACTGTCCTCTGGGTGGAGTGCCTTATACAGTCGGAGCAGATATTTTTTGTCCTGAAATAAATTTGTGAACACGCTGTCTTTTATTTTACGCTTCGGCGTGTTTTGTACCCGCTGACATTACTGTTTTAGAAATTCATCCGTATACATAATCCACATAGTTCATAGATTCACGGGAACTATCTTCCCTGCTGAAAATTCAAAAATATAATCCGACAATTCCTCAATATCACCGGCAATATGGCTTGTAAGTAAAATAAGCCTGTCTGGAGACTTTAATTCTAAAAGCAATTGTTTTATTTGTGCTGCGCCTTGTTTATCTAAGCCGTTAAAAGGCTCGTCCAAAATAATAATCTTTTGTTTCTCCATAATTGCCTGGGCTATGGCAAGCCTCTGACGCATACCTAATGAAAAGTTCTTGACTTTTTCATTATTGTCAGGATTCAATCCTACCATTTCCAATGTGGCTTTTATATCTTCATCATGAACGGTATTGTTTATTTGTGCCAGATATTTCAAATTCTCAAATTGAGTGTAATTTTCAATAAATCCCGGCTTTTCAATGAGAACTCCCAACTCTGGCAAAAAATCAATATCCTTTCCAATCACTTTGTCATTTAAAGCCACTGTTCCGCCATCGGCTTTCAAAAAGCCGCAGATCGTCTTAAAAAATACCGATTTCCCCGAACCGTTTGCCCCTATAAAACCATAAATATTGCCAAAAGCCAGTTCCAGATCAATATCATCCAAAATCATTCGTTTCTTAAATTTTTTTGATAAATTCGTTATTTTCAGCATATATTTACTCTCCTTCTTTTAATCAGCACATAATAAAAAGATGCCACCACCATATCCATGCCCACAAGTAAGAGAAACAGAGGGACTACTGCAATCCGGCTTTTGAGAATGATAAATCTCACGGTTGACATTGCAAATAAAATGGGCACCGGAAAAACGGTATTTAATGCATAAACAGCAAAAATATACAGGAAACTGTTTTCTAATGAACAGCAGTTATTCAAAATAATATATAATAACATTATGCCGAAAAAACCCAAGGCATCCATCAACAAATAAAGAAGATTCGTTACGGCTTGCCCTAAGCAGAATCCCGCAACACAATAATATACTATGTGGGAGGCACAGAGAAGTATTTCCCCCAACGCAATTACAACGATTGAATATGCGCATATAAACTTACTGTAATCAGTTATTCTGGCAAGAATATATATCATGATGTCATCGGATAATTTATCAGCAATTTTTCCCACTGTGACCAACACAATTGAGATATTCGAAAGCTTTAATAAAACGGTATTTAACCCCCAAAAAGATATATCATTTCCGCCTTGCCAGAGAATGCCGCTGATCTCACCATTTAATCGGATACCAGTAAAATTTGCATATATAAAATCTATTAAAACAAACAGCAAAATGGAACGGATGAGATCCCTCCCATACTCTTTTAAAATTAATTTAAAGAGCTTCGACAATTTCATTCTCCCAAAACTCCCATCGCTTAGATAAAATAAACACTGTTATCCAGATATGTAATGCCAGGCAGCCAACCAGGTGAATATTATAAGAGAAAATTGAACCCCATAAAACAACGCCATCCATTACTAAAACATAATTTCTACCCGCCGAGAAGTCTAAAATAGGCAGATATTGTCCTTCTGCCACCAGAAACTCCATGGGAGCCGTCAATACAAAGTAAAGGAGAAACGGCAGCACACAAATACTGCCTCCTCTTTTTTGAATGCTCGGAAAAGCATACATAATGGAATAAATAATGTACTGAACCAATAATCCAAGCAATAGGTACCGCGCCAACAGAAAGAAAAAAGCCAACAACATTTCCGGGCTGACAATGGCTGTATCTTTTCTCAATAAAAAAAGCGGAACGGATAATACGATACAAGTGAATATGCAAGTAGATACTGCCAAGGTAACATAATCCGCAAAAATCATCCTGCGTTTACTGCCGATTCTTGAAATACAGCTATAATACGTTGAATAAACGCTTACTTTATGCTGAACCACCATGACTGGAATATAAATAATCCACAAAAAGAGATCCTTCTTCAAAAGATTAAAATAACCGGAAACAGCCGTGACTTTATAAGCGTATATGTAAATAACCGAAAAAGAAATCTGAAAAAGCATCATCAAATAAGTGAATGGCGATGCATAAATCAGCCTTATCTTATTTTTTACCAAACATGACGGTTTCATGGATGTCAATTTCCTCTTTTTTGATATATTTTTTCTGATATCATCAATAAGACAACCCCCGTTATAACATAGATTCCGATTAAAACGCCATATCCGCCAATACAAAATGTCCCCCGGTATGGCTGCATTACCACATTTGGCTGCAATGCTGTGGGTAATATCATATCCAACGCGCTCGCGATGATAAAGGGCGCTACGATAACTGCAATTTTATTTTTAAAAAATGACGTTATCCCTGTTGCAAATATTAAAAAGCAAAAATAGTATACAATGTGCGACACATAAATTAATACAAAATACAGCATGGGATTATCTATGAAGAAATCCTCTTTGAAAGACACGATTCCCTGTATGAATTCTATAGAGGTATCATGCTGTGTTAATAATCCGGTAAGAACTGCAAGGAGAAGCTCGGAAAAAGCTAATACAATGGTACCTGACAGCGCGATGGCAAATGCTTTTTGGCAGACATATTTCAGATTTCCCTTTCTGCTGACACAAAAGAACCTAAAACGATTTGTTTTCTCCAATAAATAGGTATTTAAGTAGGGAGCAGCCAGAATCACCGGCGCCAACGCCTGAACCATGTAGTAGGAGTCTTTCCACACCCGATACATATTTCCATAATATTTTTTAAAGAAAATAACATCCTCTATGTTTAACAGGTCTTGAGCAGAATCTGCTCTCAAAGCAGTTTTCCAACCGCCATAATATGCATTAATAATCATTAAACCGACAACAACAATGATAAGGACAAAGTTTGATTTTTTCAGCAATGCCCTTTTCAACTCACTTTTCATGTTATCCCACCATTTCTTTAAATATTCCGATTTTTTGAATTGTTTATCTTTATTGTAGCACAAACATATGCTTATTTCCATTAAAATTTGTTTAAAGTTTCTTTACGATATTCTTCACAAGCATCATCCGCCACGGCTATGAAGAATCGCTTTCCTGTATCCTTCTCCCCTATGCCTTTTCCACAGCAACTGTAGACTGTTTCTTCTGCTTTTTGCTTCAGCTTACAGGCATTCTGTTTGGGTTATACCATTTTCCGTTTGCATATTATCTATGGGACGATACGGCAGGGAACATTATGAATTCACTCAAAATGGTTATGACGGAACATGTTCTTACTGGTTGCGCTTATGGCTTTATCTACTATAAATCCAATAAAAACCTGTGGAGCAGTATCATTTTGCATGCTTTCAACAATGCGGCTATTATGGCTCTCGGCACTGTATTTTCGACATGAGGTGACTACTTTCAGTTTATCCCTCTAATAAAAGTCCAAAACAGGGCGGCGGGGCAGGTGTTTACTATCCCGTCTGTTATCGCTCCATATCCTGCGCCTTGCGTGGTTGCCGTTCCCGCTGTTCCTGCCGCAAAATACTGTAAACGCTCTTTCTGATTTTCTCGGCTTCTTTCACTTCCTTTTTCAGTGCAAGATACCGCTGATTGAGTTTTTTCCTCTCGGCGGTCAGTTTGGTGTATTCTTCTTTCCATGCCTTTATCGGGATTGTGGTCTTGCCGTTCATCACGCCTTTGAGATAATCTTTCGCTGCTGCAAATAGGATTTTCTCGGCTTCGGTCAGCGGCTTCTTTCCCATATACTTGAAATAAATGTCGGCTTGCTCCAAGTGCTTTTTCAGAGTGCCTGACCGCCGTTCAACAGGTTTCAGCTTGCCTTGAATATCCAGTTGTTCCCCTATCATTTCCCGTATGCTTTGCTCTGAGCGCTCAAAAAACATTTCAATGATTTTTTCATCTTCCATCATCACACCGCCTCCTAGTTTCGGTTCACTCGTCAAACGCCTGTGAATCGAAATGGAGGTACATAATGAAGAAAGTCAATCTTAGGGACTTATATCCCGATGTTTACAAAAATGATCACTTTGTAGAAGTAACAGAA
>CAJUJN010000091.1 GCA_910586775.1 uncultured Acetatifactor sp.
AGTGCTGGGGCGGCGCTACTTTTGACGCTTCCCTTCGTTTCCTGAAGGAAGATCCCTGGGAGAGACTCCGCAAGCTGCGTGACGGATTCAAGAATACCAAGCTGCAGATGCTGTTCCGCGGTCAGAACATTCTGGGTTACAGACCTTACGCGGATGACGTGGTGGATGCATTCGTACAGAAATCCATTGCAAACGGTATCGATATCATCCGTATTTTTGACTGTCTGAATGACCTGCGCAATCTGCAGGAGGCTGTAAATGCCACCAACAGAATGAAGCAGCAGGAAGGCAGGGGCCATGCGCAGGTAGCTCTGTCCTACACTCTGGGCGATGCTTATACCCTGGAGTACTGGACTGATATGGCGAAGAAGATTGAGGAGATGGGTGCAGATTCCATCTGTATCAAGGATATGGCGGGCCTTCTGGTGCCCTATAAGGCTTCCGAGCTGATTACGGCAATGAAGAGCGGTACCAAACTTCCTATCCAGCTGCACACGCACTATACTTCCGGTGTGGCCAGCATGACCTATCTGAAGGCAGTGGAGGCAGGCGTGGATGTGATCGATACCGCAATGAGCCCTCTGGCACTGGGTACTTCCCAGCCGGCAACCGAGGTTATGGTGGAAACCTTCCGCGGTACGCCTTATGATACCGGATTTGACCAGAATCTGCTGGCGGAGATTGCCGATTACTTCCGTCCTTACAGGGATGAGTGCCTCAAGAGCGGCCTGCTCAATCCCAAAGTTATGGGCGTTGATATCAAGACATTGCTGTACCAGGTACCCGGCGGTATGCTTTCCAACATGGTGAGCCAGCTGAAGGAGCAGAATGCGGAAGACAGGTATTATGACGTGCTGAAGGAGATTCCTCAGGTTCGTAAGGATCTGGGCGAGCCGCCGCTGGTTACACCTTCTTCCCAGATTGTGGGTACCCAGGCAGTGTTCAACGTACTGATGGGCGAGAGATACAAAATGGCTACCAAGGAGACCAAGGCAGTGCTCCGCGGTGAGTACGGCCAGACTGTCAAGCCCATGAACCAGGAGATTATCGATAAGGTTATTCCCGGTGAGGAGAGAATCACCTGCCGTTATGCGGATATGCTGGAGAACGAGATGGATAAGCTGGAGTCCGAGATGAAAGAGTGGAAGCAGCAGGATGAGGACGTGCTGTCCTATGCGCTGTTCCCTCAGGTTGCCATGGATTTCTTCAAGTATCGTCAGGCACAGCAGGAGAAGGTGGATATGACCCAGGCGGATACAAAGAACGGGGCTTATCCTGTCTAATCGTGAGAAGAAACTCTAAGCGGTATGATGGATCGTATTTGGTACAGTACGTCCGCCAGGAACTTTCTGCCCGCCGCAAGCGAATTTCACCTGTGGGTTCTTCCGCAGGGCGGAATGCCGAAGCGGGCAGGCCTGCTTTGGACGGGGATTCTTCCGGATTTGAACGATTTTATTGAATGTGCACTGTGTATAAAAGCGGCAGGAGGTATCGACACTTCTTGCCCTTTTATATATAGCAGAGGTCTTTTAGGTTTTGGATATCATGCCGATTGTTATTTCAATAACGGTTTTTGGCAGCATAAAAATACAAGCCATTGGATTGCAACCGCACAGGTGGAAATATTTGGAGAGAATCATGTATCAGATTTCGTTTGTTGAGACAGAAGAGCAGTTAAAGTAGGTTTTGGACTTTTGCTACAATATTTTATACTGCACACCGGTTGAATTTGCAGTACAACCCGACTGCAGACCGCCAGCCAGGTATTTTCCCGGAGGCATCACTGTAAATCCTGGCGGTCTGCAGTATAGGAATTGTCGGAAAATAACTGCTGCAATTGCTTTAGGCAAAAGCCCGGAAATACAATAAAAATTGCCATAAACTTGCAGCAGTTATTTGCAGACACTTCCTTAGAACAGCATCTGCGGGATGCAGAGAATTACAGATATGAAGACTGGAAAGAACGATTAGAGAATGACAATAAGCTTTTGGTATATGCGCATGAAAATGGCCATGTGATCTCTGCCGTACTGGGGAGGCGGGAAACCGCCGAGAGTCTGGTGTGCGGTTTTGCGGCATGTGAGGCTGGCCATCGGAGGCAGGGGATTACCGGAAGATTGATGGATAGATTTGAAGAGGAAGCAAACCGGGCGGGATTTCGGTATATTACACTGGGGTCTGACGCGGATGGCTTTTACGAAAAGTGCGGCTGTCGGAAGATTTGTGAGACAGAGGGACAGAATATTTATCAGAAGCTGCTGTAAGGAGGAACTGGTTGTGGGCAAAGTGATAGTGGTGGGCGGCGGTGCGGCAGGCATGATGGCGGCGGTGGCGGCTGCGGATAAAGGGAACAGTGTCTGTCTCATAGAAAAGAACGAGAAGCTGGGAAAGAAGCTTTTTATCACGGGAAAAGGCCGGTGTAACGTGACCAATGCCGGGGATATGGACGCGCTGTTTGCCAATGTCCGCTCCAATGAGAAGTTTCTGTACAGCGCTTTTTACGGCTATGACAACCGTGCGGTGATAGATTTTCTGGAAAAGGCGGGCTGTGCGCTGAAAACGGAGCGCGGAGAGCGGGTTTTCCCTGTGTCGGACCATTCTTCGGATGTGATTGCGGCTTTTCAGCGGGAATTAAAAAAGCGGAAAGTGGAGATTCTTCTGAATACGGAGGTACAGGAGCTGGTTTTGGAAGAAATCCGGGAGGAACCTTATGACGGAGCCGGACAGAAAGACGGTTCCGAAAGTTGTAATAGCGATAATGAATATACGAAATCGAGTGATATAAAGCAGGGTAAAACCAGAATGGCAGGTGTCAGGCTGAAAAATGGAAAGGTTCTTCCGGGGGACAGCTGCATCGTCTGTACAGGGGGGATATCTTATCCTTCCACAGGTTCTACCGGGGACGGATACCGTTTTGCGGAGGAGACCGGACATAAACTGACGGAAAGGACGCCTTCTCTGGTGCCCTTTCTCATAAAAGAAAGCTGGTGCGCCCGGCTTATGGGGTTATCTTTGAAAAACGTTTCGGTAAGCATGGCGCGCGGTGATAAAATATTGTATGATGGTTTCGGGGAAATGCTGTTCACTCATTTCGGTGTCAGTGGCCCGTTAATTCTATCTGCCAGCAGCTATTATGGGCAGTCAGGAAAAGGGGGGCGGAAAAAGAAGGAAGCACAGGAAGAGACCAGGCTGTCCATCGATCTGAAGCCGGCCCTTGACCCGGAACAGCTGGACAGACGTTTGCTGCGTGATTTTGAGGCCAACAGAGGGAAGCAGTTCAAAAATTCTCTGGGCGGGCTGTTTCCTGCCAGTCTGGTGCCGGTGATGATAGAACTTTCGGGAATCCATCCGGATAAAAGGGTAAATGAAGTTACCAGGGAAGAGCGCAGAGCCTTTGCGGCACTGATAAAGAAGCTTCCTTTGACCGTTACGGGACTGAGGGGCTTCGAGGAGGCAATCATTACCAGAGGTGGTGTCTCGGTAAAGGATGTCAATCCTTCCACCATGGAGTCCAGGAAGGTAAAGGGGCTGTACTTCGCGGGAGAAGTGCTTGATGTGGATGCCCTGACAGGAGGCTACAATCTGCAGATTGCCTGGTCTACCGGACATCTGGCGGGGGACTCGCAGTAAGGAAGTGTGGGAAAATAACCGCTGCAGCTTATCCAGGCTAAAACCCGGAAATACAAGTATATTTCCTTATGCCAGGTACCGGGGAAAGCTGAGGAACGATAAAGAGGAGGAATTATGAAATGAGCTTTAATGTGGCAATTGACGGCCCTGCAGGGGCAGGAAAAAGCACTGTGGCCAGGGCAGTGGCAAAAGAAATGGGCCTGATTTACGTGGACACCGGTGCCATGTACCGCGCCATGGCGCTGTTTATGCTGCGCGAAGGGGTGGATCTGAAAGACAGCGGGAAGATTGTCGAGAAATGTGTTCAGGCGGATATCACCATTCGCTACGAAGACGGTATTCAGGTAGTGTATCTGAACGGAGAAAATGTAAATCCATACCTGCGGACGGAAGAAGTGGGTGAAGCAGCGTCCGTCACGAGCCCCATTCCCAGGGTGAGGGAAAATATGGTTCGGCTTCAGAAAGAACTGGCTGCCCACAGTGACTGTGTCATGGACGGGAGGGATATCGGCACCTGTGTGCTTCCGGGTGCGCAGCTGAAAATATATCTTACAGCCGGCAGCGACGTAAGAGCGAAGAGAAGATATGACGAACTTACAGCCAAAGGGGAAAGCTGTAGCCTGGCAGATATAAAAGCGGATATCGAAGAGAGAGACTATCGGGATATTCACCGGGAAATGTCTCCTTTAAGGCAGGCGGAGGATGCCGTGCTGGTTGATACTTCCGATATGACACAGGATGAGGTTATAAATGAAGTTTTAAAATTATGCCGTCAGGCAAAGGAATAGGCTCTCGGAATGCCGGGGCGCAGTATCAGGCACCAGGGAGAGCGGCACCTGGAAAAGCGGGGAAATCGCCCAAAACGATTTTCGGGAAGCCGCATGACCGGCGCTTTGGAGATTCCGAGAGAGTATGGAAGTCACAGGGAATTACAGGGAGAGCAGAAGGCAGGAGATTTTATGGAAGTAAGACTGGCGGAATACACCGGATTCTGCTTCGGCGTGAAACGCGCGGTGGATACCGTGTATGAACAGATAAAAAACGGGAAAACTATATATACCTACGGTCCGATTGTGAACAACGAGGAAGTGGTGAAGGATCTGGCAGAAAAAGGTGTCCGGGTTCTGGAGTCAAAGGAAGAGCTTATGGCATTGCCGGAAGGGACGCCGGGCGCGGAAAGAGCCGGGGCAGAAACGGCAGAAGCGGATGCGCAGGCCCACGCCGGTGAAAAGTCCCAACGAAGGGAAGCTGCAAGTGTGATTATCCGCGCTCACGGCGTCCCGGAAGAAATATACGGTATCCTGAAAGAAAAAAATCTGGAATGCATCGACGCCACATGTCCCTTTGTGAGGCGGATTCAGAAGAAAGCGGAAGAGGAGAGCCGGAACGGGCGGCATGTTGTCATCGTGGGAAATGCGGGTCATCCGGAAGTGGAAGGCATCATAGGGTGGTGCAGGGGGCCTGTCACAGTGATCAAAAGTGAGGAAGAAGCCAGGAAATTCGCGCTTCCCAGGGGTCAGGAGATGTGTGTCGTTGCACAAACGACATTTAACTACAATAAATTTCAAGGTATAGTTGAAATTTTGGAAGAAAAAGGTTATAATGGTAGTGTTGTAAATACTATCTGTAACGCTACGGAAGAGCGCCAGCGTTCTGCGAGGGTGCTTGCGGCGGAGGCTGACGTAATGATTGTGATAGGCGGTAAGCACAGTTCCAACACCAGGAGATTGTATGAGATCTGCAGCGAGGAATGTGCGCATACCTATTTTATACAGACACTGGATGACTTGTGTTTAGAATTGCCTAAAACTGCTCGACTGGTGGGTATTACAGCGGGGGCTTCCACCCCAAACAAATTAATTGAGGAGGTTCAAAAAAATGTCAGAATTAACTTTTGAACAGATGTTGGAAGATACGATCAAAACAATACACTCAGGAGATGTGGTCGAAGGCACGGTTATCGATGTAAAAGCCGATGAGATTGTATTGAACATCGGGTATAAGTCCGACGGTATCCTCACGAAGAGTGAGTATACGAATGATTCCAGCGTGGATCTCACGACGGTTGTAAAGCCGGGGGACACCATGGAAGTAAAGATCCTGAAAGTGAACGACGGTGAGGGGCAGGTGGTGCTGACTTATAAGCGTCTTGCCGCAGACAGAGGCAATAAGAGGATCGAAGAAGCGTATAACAACAGAGAGGTTCTGAAAGCAAACGTCGTACAGGTGCTTGAGGGAGGCTTGAGCGTTGTTGTGGAGGAAGTCAGGGTATTCATCCCGGCAAGCCTTGTGTCCGATACCTATGAGAAAGACCTGACCAAGTACATGGGACAGGAGATCGAATTTGTAATCAGCGAGTACAATCCGAAGAGGAGAAGATACATCGGTGACCGCAGACAGCTGATTACAGCCCGGAAAGCGGAGATGCAGAGAGAACTCTTTGAGCGTATCCATGAGGGTGATGTGGTTGAGGGTGTTGTCAAGAATGTGACGGACTTTGGCGCATTTGTGGATTTGGGCGGTGCAGACGGACTGCTTCACATTTCCGAGATGTCCTGGGGACATGTAGAGCATCCCAGAAAAGTATTCAAGGTTGGGGACAAGCTGAATGTTCTCATCAAAGAGATCAACGGAAGCAAGGTCGCTCTGTCCTTAAAATTCGAAGACCAGAATCCCTGGAGGGATGCGGCAGATAAGTATGCCATTGGCAATGTCGTAACCGGCAGAGTTGCACGGATGACGGATTTCGGCGCATTTATTGAGCTGGAGCCCGGTGTGGATGCGCTCCTTCATGTATCCCAGATTTCCAGAGAGCATGTGGAGAAGCCTGCTGATGTGCTGAGCATCGGTGAGGAGATTACGGCAAAGATCGTAGATTTTAATGAAGCTGACAAAAAGATTTCCCTTAGCATTAAGGCTATGGCAATTCCGGAAGCTGTTCAGGACAACGAGGATGAGGCAGCTGCGGTCCAGGCGGAGGAAGATGCCGAATAATAACAGGATGGTACTGTCATGGTATTTGATTACGGGTACTTTAAGAGGGAAGTTCTGGCTCTCACAGGGATTGACCTGAATTCTTATCAGGAAAAGCAGATGAAGCGTCGTATTGATTTCCTGATTTCCAAGAATAAGATAGAGGGTTATGATAAATACGCAGCCGCCTTGCGTACGGACCGTAAGAAATTTGAAGAATTCGTTAATTATATTACCATCAATGTGTCAGAATTTTACAGAGATATACCACAGTGGAAAGTGTTGGAGGAGAAGGCACTGCCAGAATTGATCAGCAGGTTCGGGCGGAGTTTAAAAATCTGGAGTGCTGCCTGTTCCACGGGTGATGAGCCTTATTCCCTGGTGATGGCGTTGTCAAGGCATTTGCCGTTGGGAAACATTAAGATTTTTGCCACTGATCTGGACAGACAGGTGATTGCAAAGGCGAAGGAAGGAATTTATCCTGAGAAGAGTATTTTGTTCCTGCCGGCTGATTTAAAGCGAAGGTATTTTCGGCAGGTTGGAGAGGATGAGTTTCGAATTGCGAATGAGATTAAGGCACGTGTCGAGTTTCGGGAACACAATTTGCTGAAGGATGCTTATCCCACAGGCTGTCATTTGATTGTCTGTCGTAATGTATTGATTTATTTCACGGAAGAGGCCAAGGACAGAGTATTCCGCAATTTCTATAGGGTATTGGCCGGTGGTGGAATGCTGTTCATCGGTAGCTCCGAGCAGATTATGAATCACAGAGAGATTGGATATCTGAGGAAAAATGCGTTTTTTTATCAGAGGCCATAGATACTTTATAATGGCGTAAACAGGATAAGCGGCTGCAGGCTTAAATGACAGGCAACCGCTTAATTTTTGTGTTTTTGGAAGTTGTTGTCAAATGCTTAATATGCGGTGCCAATCATATTAAGAACATGGGAAGCATACCGGGAAAATGCCTGACGATCTTTTTTCAGTTCGTCGGTAAGCTCAAAGAAAAGTTCCCGGCTTTTGTAATCCCGTTTGAAAAAGGGCGTAAAAACGTAATCCCACTGGGGCAGATAACTTGACTGCTTGCGGGTATAGCAATTGGCAGCTGAAGCAGGCATACGATAAGCCTTATCCACGAACCCGGCTACGGATTTATGGAGCGCCACGTCCTCCGTCGGGAGATAGTAGTAATCATGATAATTGGAATAGAAATACTTAAGTTCCTCTTCATAAATAGGAATTTTCAGGGAACAGTCCATATTTTCTCCCCGGAATATGCACTGGTTTGCGCTGGCTGATACCGGTTTTGGCAGAGTCGTTTCCGGATGGAACTGGATGATTAATTCCCGTCTGCGCATACCGTTTACATCTTTGTAATAATTTGCCTGGACCTTCCGGGCTTTAATGGGCTGGTTGAACAGGTCGTAATAAGCCAGCATGGGAAGCGTTTCCAACATTCCCTTCAGGTCGTCTGCGTTGTGAAGGAATATGGCCTTTTCCGAATATTCGGAAGGATTTTTGACATATTCACGGTAGATTCCAATCAACTCGCTGCCGGAAAATACGTCTTTACGGTTTACACCCAGGAATTGTTCCAGAGTTTTCTGCTTGCAGTTCGGGAGTTTCAGAAAATATCTGTAAGGAGCAATCCGCCTGTACAGGTCGATTCCCCGATATCCTTCAAAGGGACAGGGCAGAGAAATCTGTTCGCACTTCTGGGTGATGAAAGGGAGGTCGAAATTGTTGCCGTTAAAATGAATCAGACATTGATAAGGTCTGGCAAAAGTGAAAAAGGCATTTAATATTTCTGCCTCCTGATCATAATTTTCAGCCATCCATTGTATAGTGTGCCATTTCTCGTCACTGTAGTAGGCACAGCCTATCAGGTAGAGGCAGGAAGAACGGGCAGTAAAGCCGGTGGTTTCTATATCAAGAAAAAGGGTTCGCTCCAGAGAGAGCATTTTGTCCAGGGGGTAAGATATGGAAAAATTTTCCAGGGTTTCCTCACAAATTCGCATGGGCGACCTCCGTTTTTTAATATGGGGTTTGAGGATATTATATCATAAAATTAAATTTTCCAGTAGTATTTTATGAAAAAAAATAGTATATTTATAGATAGATTAAAGTATGAAATGAAATACTGGAAAGGACTTAAGAGAAGATGGCAAAGTTGACATTTGTAGGCGGTATACACCCCCATGACGGAAAAGAACTGTCCAAGACAAAAGCCATTCAGGATGTGCTGCCGGGGAAGGAACTGGCATATCCGCTCTCCCAGCATATCGGAGCGCCGGCGAAGCCCCTGGTGGCCAAGGGTGACAGGGTGTTGGTGGGGCAGAAGATTGCGGAGGCGGGAGGATTTGTCTCGGCACCTGTACATAGCTCCGTATCCGGCACGGTGAAGGCAATCGAACCCAGACGGGTAGCCACGGGCGACATGGTAATGAGTATCATTATCGAAAATGACGGACTCTATGAGGAGACTGAATTCCTGACAAGGAAATCTTTGGATGCGGTGAAGCGGGAGGAAATCGCTGGACTGGTCAGGGAAGCGGGAATTGTAGGTATGGGAGGCGCCGGCTTTCCCACTCATGTGAAGCTGTCTCCCAAGGAGCCGGAAAAAATTGACTATGTGATTGCAAACTGCGCGGAATGTGAGCCGTATCTGACTTCCGATTACCGCAGGATGTTGGAGGAGCCGGAGAAACTGGTGGCAGGTTTGAAGATTATATTAAAACTTTTTCCCAATGCCCACGGCATCCTGGCAGTGGAAGATAACAAGCCGGACTGCATTGCCCTTTTGAAACAGTATACGAAGGATGAGCCGCAGATCAGCGTGAAAGCGTTAAAGACAAAATATCCCCAGGGCGGAGAGCGGCAGCTGATTTATGCCGTCACAGGCAGGAGGATTAATTCCACCATGCTTCCGGCGGATGTGGGATGTGTGGTGAATAATGTGGATACTATGGTGGCCGTGTACAGAGCAGTCATGGAGGGACGTCCTCTTATGGAGAGGATTGTCACAGTCACAGGGGATGCGATTGCGAATCCGGCAAATTTCCGCGTGCGCATCGGAAGCAATTATGAAGAAGTTCTGGAGGCGGCAGGCGGCTTTAAGGAGCAGCCTGAGAAGATTGTCTGCGGCGGTCCCATGATGGGATTTGCCATGTTCGGGCTTAATGTGGCTATTACCAAGACCTCCACGGCGCTGCTTGCACTGTCAAAGGATGAGGTATCTGCCATGGAGCCGGGTCCCTGCATCAACTGCGGCCGCTGTGTGGAGGTGTGCCCCGGAAGGGTGGTCCCCAGCAGGCTGGCGGATTATGCGGAACATTATGATGAGGAAGCGTTTCTGGCAAATTACGGTATGGAGTGCTGCGAATGCGGCTGCTGCAGTTTCGTCTGCCCGGCAAAACGTCCTTTGACCCAACAGATAAAATCCATGCGCAAAATCCAACTTTCCAAGCGTAAAAAGTAAGCAAGGAGAATAATTACATGAGCGAATTATTTAAGGTATCATCCAATCCTCATATTCGTTCCAAAGTGGCCACAAACGGTCTGATGCTTGCGGTTGTCATCGCTCTGATGCCCGCAACCGGCTTTGGAATCTATAATTTCGGACCAAGGGCGCTTGCCGTCATTATGGTGACTGTCGCAAGCACGGTTCTTACGGAGTATTTTTTCGGTCTTTATAAAAATAAACTGACGGTGACGGATTTGTCCGCGGTGGTGACGGGACTGCTGCTGGCGCTGAATTTGCCGGTATCCATACCTCTGTGGATGGCTGCCCTGGGCGGCATATTTGCCATCCTGGTGGTGAAGATGCTGTTCGGCGGACTGGGGCAGAATTTCATGAACCCGGCGCTTGCTGCCAGATGTTTTCTGCTGATATCCTTTCCCACGGCAATGACGGCTTTTGACTGTGATGCCTATACCGGGGCCACACCCCTTGCGCTACTGAAAAACGGGGAGCCGGTGAATCTGCTGAATATGGTGACGGGACATACGGCTGGAACCATCGGAGAGACTTCTGTGATTGCAATCGCCGTCGGGGCATGCCTGCTGCTCTTGCTGGGAGTGATTGATCTGCGGATTCCCGGCAGTTACATAGTTACATTTGTGATTTTCGCAGGATTGTTCGGGGGATATGGGTTCAACCCCTCCTACCTTGCGGCGCAGCTTTCAGGAGGCGGCATGATGCTGGGGGCGTTCTTTATGGCAACCGATTATGTAACCAGACCTATTACAATAAAAGGACAGTATGTGTTTGGCATTTTCCTGGGACTGATGACAGGAATATTCCGAATCTTCGGGCCTAGTGCAGAGGGTGTTTCCTACGCCATCATCCTGGGCAATCTCCTGGTGC
The DNA here is from genome assembly GCA_910586775.1 of uncultured Acetatifactor sp. Taxonomy (GTDB): domain Bacteria; phylum Bacillota; class Clostridia; order Lachnospirales; family Lachnospiraceae; genus Acetatifactor. Next base: position 10,970 of record CAJUJN010000091.1, read on the forward strand.
CTCTGATTGAAAAATATACCATGCCCACTGCCTTTGGACACAGGAAAGGGGGAGTGCGCCGTGAAAAATAAAAATGACATTTCGGTAATGCTGAAGGAAGCGGGCATTTTGTTCGCTATCACTCTGATTGCGGGTCTGCTTCTGGGCGTGGTCAACGAACTGACGAAGGAACCTATCCGCATCCAACAGGAAAAGGCTATACAGGAGGCGTGCAGGGCCGTGTTTGCGGATGCTGCTTCCTTCGAGAAAATGGAATATACCCCGGATGCGGCTCTGGCGGAAGAACTGTCCGGCATGGGGGTAAAGCTGGGGACAGTCTATCAGGCACTGGGCAGCGACAATGCAATGCTTGGCTATGTGATGGAGTCCACCTCCACTCAAGGGTATGGCGGCAATATCGTCCTGTATCTGGGAGTGACTGTGGACGGAACCTTAAATGACATCTCCATTCTGGAAATTTCGGAGACGGCGGGCCTGGGGATGCTGGCACCGGAGGTGCTGGTTCCGCAGTTCCATGACAAGAAGGTGGAAAGCTTTGTTTACACCAAAACAGGCGCGTCTGCGGAGAATGAGATTGATGCCATCACCAGCGCCACGATTACTACAAAGGCAGTGACCAATGCGGTAAACGGAGGATTAAAGGCTGCCAGAACGCTGTTGGAAGGAGGTGCCGGCAATGAATAAAGCAGGAGAGAGACTTTATAACGGATTGGTGAAGGAAAATCCGACTTTTGTACTGATGTTGGGAATGTGTCCCACGCTGGCGGTTACCACTTCAGCCATCAACGGCCTGGGTATGGGGCTTACTACCATGGTAGTGCTTGCGCTCAGCAACATGATTATTTCATTGCTGCGGAATATCATACCGGACAGGGTGCGTATTCCGGCGTTTATTGTGATTATCGCTTCTTTTGTGACCATAGTACAGCTGTTGCTGGAAGCGTATCTGCCGTCCCTGAATCAGGCATTGGGCGTTTACATACCGCTGATTGTGGTGAACTGTATCATACTTGGGCGTGCGGAGAGCTACGCTTATTCCAATCCGGTGATGCCTTCCCTGTTTGACGGTATCGGCATGGGACTTGGATTTACCTTTGCGCTGACCTGTATCGGACTGGTGCGGGAATTGCTGGGAGCAGGACAGTTGTTCGGAGTGGATATCCTTCCGGATTCCGTAGAGCCAATCCGTATCTTCGGTCAGGCGCCGGGAGCCTTTTTCGTTCTGGCAGGACTGGTTGCCCTTCAGAATTATGTCAAGGAATCCAGAAAAAAAGCCGGCAAGGAATATGAGAAGATCGGTTCCGGATGTACCCAAGACTGTATGAACTGTAAGGACAGTGAAGGCTGCTCAAAGCGTTTTTACGATGAAAATGCGGGCAGGAAAGCAGAAGGGAAAACGAAGCAGGCAAAAACACAAGAAAATGCAGCTGCAGCCGGAAGCGGGAAAACCGGAAATGCGAAAACCGGGAATGGAGTAACCGGAAACGCGAAAACCGGAAGCGAAGCAGCCGGGAATACGAAAGCCGGAAATGCCGCCGGGAGCAGGAAAACAGGAAGCACAGATGAGGAGGGCAGATAAATGAATATGGAATATGTAAAGGAATTACTGGTTCTGCTGATAGGCTCTTCATTGGTGAGTAATGTGGTGCTCAGTCAGTTCCTTGGGCTCTGTCCTTTCCTGGGTGTATCCAGGAAGACGAATACGGCTGCAGGAATGGGAGCGGCGGTTATTTTCGTCATTACGCTGGCAAGCGCGGTGGCAGGTGTGATCTATGAATTTGTACTTGTCAGGTTCCATGTGGAATATTTGAAGACCATTGTATTTATTCTGGTCATTGCCGCGTTGGTGCAGTTTGTAGAGATGTTCCTGCGGAAATCCATGCCGTCTCTGTATGAGGCATTGGGAGTGTATCTGCCCCTGATTACAACCAACTGTGCCGTACTGGGCGTGGCGATCACCAATGTGCAGAAGGAATACGGAATCCTTACCGGCATCGTGAATGGCTTTGCCACGGCGGTGGGATTTACCATTGCCATCGTGATCCTGGCGGGAATCCGGGAGAAGCTGGAATACAATGACATTCCCGGACCCTTTAAGGGCATGCCTACAGTGCTGTTGACGGCAGGACTGATGGCCATCGCTTTCTGTGGATTCTCGGGACTATTATAAGAAGAATAAGAAGAGGCGGAACTGGAATAAAAAAACAGTCACTTACCGAAAGCACCCGGGAGAATTTACAGCTGCGCTGCTTTGCAGCAGGAAATTATTCCCCGGAAGTGGGTGTTGGAGGGAAGTGACGGAACTGGAATAAAAAACAGTCACTTACCGAAAGCACCCGGGAGAATTTACAGCTGCGTTGCTTTGCAGATGGAAATTGCTCCCCGGAAATGGGTGCTGGAGGGAAGTGACGGAACTGGAATAAGAAGGGAGCAGGATGATGAGTATAACAGGGATTTTGTCTGCTGCAGCCGTGGTGGGCGTAGTGGGCATCTTTGTGGGGCTGTTTCTGGGCGTGGCCGGAATTCGTTTTCATGTGGAGAAGGATGAGAAGGAAGAGGCTGTCCTGGCGGCTCTGCCCGGAAATAACTGCGGCGGCTGCGGATACGCGGGCTGCTCGGGTCTGGCTGCGGCGATTGCGAAGGGAGAGGCGCCTGTGAACGGCTGTCCCGTAGGCGGCGAGGAGGTGGGCAGCAAGATTGCTGCCATCATGGGCGTGGAAGCGGACACTGCGGAGCGAAAAGTTGCCTTTGTAGCATGTAAGGGAGATTGTGAGAAGGCAAAACAGGATTATGAATATACGGGACATCATGACTGCCGCATCATGGGATTCGTGCCAGGAGGCGGACCCAAGTCCTGTAACAGCGGCTGTCTGGGTTTCGGAAGCTGCGTGGAGGCCTGCCCGTTTGACGCCATCCATGTGGTAAACGGCGTGGCTGTGGTAGACAAGGAGAAGTGCAAGGCCTGCGGAAAATGTGTGGAGGCCTGTCCGAAGCATCTGATTTCACTGATTCCTTATAAAGCAGAATATGCGGTTTCCTGCAGTTCTGCGGATAAGGGGCCTGTGACCATGAAGGCATGTCAGGTCGGCTGTATCGGCTGCGGGCTGTGTGTGAGGAATTGTCCTGCCCAGGCGGTGACGGTAACGGATTTTCATGCCACAATCGACCAGGAGAAGTGCACAGGCTGCGGAACCTGTGCTGAAAAGTGTCCCAAGAAATGTATTACAAAGGTATAGTAAATATTCGGAGCAATATATAAGCAGAACAGGTGTATCCCTGCCCGCTATCATAATAAGATGGCAGAAGGCGGAATGAGAAAATGATGCCTGGATGGAATGATGTGAGCCAAATGGTCAGAGAATGTGAGGCGGGCCATAGAGAAAAGCATATTTTGCGTGCAGACAAAAGAGAGGATACAAAAGGGAGGAGACAAGTATTATGAAAATGCCGGATGATTTTGACGATAATTCAAATATGACGCTTACGGTGGTGATGTCGATTCTGGCGGTGTCCGCTTTCGTGGGAGTAATATTGCTGACGGTGCTGCTCTTAAATCAGAAAAACAGCGCACCTTCCAGAAGTACACAGCAGAATAATGCGGTGCAGGCTGCGGCAGAGCCATCGTCTCCCGGTATCGTTTATCCTGATACAGAGGAGTTGCTGACAAACAGCTCATTGCATCCGGATGATTTGGATTTCTGGGATATGTATCCGGAGCCAACAGCTTCTCCTACGCCGGAACCTACAGCGGAACCGGAAAAAGAGGCACCGGACCCAGCCACGGACGGCAAGCATACTCTGGTGCAGTATGCGGACGGCGAGGAGGAATGGGTTCTAATCAGTCCCTATCTGCCGAAGCACGAATATGATTTCACAAAACTGGTATGTCAGTCTGATTTGATGAAGTACTATGAGAACGGAAAACAGACCTCCTATGTTGGGGTTGATATTTCCAAATATCAGGATTATGTGGACTTTGTAAAGGTGAAGAAAGCTGGCATTGACTTCGTCATGATCCGGGTAGGGGCGAGAGGGTACGGCTCGGGACAGCTGATTCTGGACGAATACTTCAGCGATAATATCAAGCGTGCAACCGATGCCGGACTGGACGTGGGCGTATATTTTTATTCCCAGGCCATCAATAAGGAGGAAGCCATAGAAGAGGCAAATATGGTCATTGAAAATCTGGGCGACTACCAGCTTGCCTACCCGGTGGCTTATGACATGGAACTGGTGGAAAATGATACTGCCAGGACGGAGAATCTGACCCGTGCAGAGAAGACAGATATCGCCAAGGCTTTCTTGGACACCATCGCCGCCACAGGCCGGAAGACCATGATTTACGGAAATAAGGAATGGCTTATCAAGGAAATCGATATGTCCAAGCTGACAGCCTATGACGTATGGCTGTCCCAGCCGGCGGACATTCCCGATTATCCCTATAAATTCTCCATGTGGCAGTATGATTTTGAAGGCTCCGTGGACGGCATTGTGGGCTATGTGAATATGAATATCAGCTTTATCAATTTTGCGGAAAAGTAACTATGATTTTGTGAAAAAAGATTTGTGAGAAAGAGATTTATAAAAAACCACCGGCTGCATGAACCGGTGGTTTCTTTTTCAATTCCTTAACAGAACTGTTGCGTTCAGGTGTTTTTATTTCTGAGGACCTGCAGCTACCAGTGCCTTACCTGCCTCATTTCCCTCATACTTCGCGAAATTCTTGATAAATCTGTTAGCCAGATCATCTGCCTTGGTCTCCCAGTCAGCTACATTTGCATAAGTATCGCGAGGGTCAAGGATGTTGGTGTCTACGCCGGGAAGCTCTGTAGGAATATCAAAGTTGAAGATAGGAAGCTTCTTGGTAGGCGCATTGTTGATGTCGCCGTTCAGGATAGCGTCGATGATGCCTCTGGTATCCTTGATGGAGATTCTCTTGCCGGTGCCGTTCCATCCGGTATTTACCAGATAAGCCTTAGCGCCGCTTACCTGCATCTTCTTAACCAGTTCCTCTGCGTACTTTGTGGGATGCAGCTCCAGGAATGCCTGTCCGAAGCATGCGGAGAAAGTAGGAGTAGGCTCTGTGATACCGCGCTCTGTACCGGCCAGCTTAGCAGTAAATCCGGAAAGGAAATAATACTGTGTCTGCTCGGGAGACAGAATGGATACGGGAGGGAGCACGCCGAATGCATCTGCGGACAGGAAGATTACATTCTTGGCTGCCGGTGCAGAAGAAACGGGACGTACGATATTATTAATGTGGTTGATGGGATAAGAAACACGGGTATTTTCCGTTACACTCTTATCGTCAAAGTCAATCTTGCCGTTCTCGTCTACGGTAACGTTCTCCAGAAGAGCGTCGCGCTTGATTGCATTGTAGATATCGGGCTCGGAATCCTTGTCCAGGTTGATAACCTTGGCATAGCAGCCGCCCTCGAAGTTGAACACGCCGTTGTCATCCCAGCCGTGCTCGTCGT
>CAJUJN010000092.1 GCA_910586775.1 uncultured Acetatifactor sp.
ACATTTTCAACTTCCAAAACATTTTCGGGGGTTGTATCACTTTCTTTTGATTCCCGGGAATGTACTTTTTCCCTATTGTCGTGTCCTAACCAATTTGTAATCACGTCCATAAGAACCTCATCTGCTCGTTCTTTCCATTTTTCTTCTGCAATGCGCTCACCCGCAAATAGTTCATTCAAAGTAACGTCTAAAAGGGTGCATAAAGGCATAAACAGAGACAAATCCGGCATAGACCGTCCTGTTTCCCATTTTGAAATAGCCTTATCGGTTATTTCCAGTTTTTCTGCCAACTGGCTTTGCGTCCAGCCTTTTGCTTTCCGGCGTTCGGAAATAAAAGCTCCAATCTTAATCTGATTCATCATTCGGCCCTCCTGCTTGCGGTTATTATATAAATCCGGCTTAAAAATGAACACCTACCAACGGTAGAGTTGGATAGAACGGGGCTTTTTGACTCTACCGATAGTATAGTCCGGAACGGAATTTGATGAAATATAAGGAAATATGTACATTCAGATTATATCATTCCGCTTTCTCTAAATCTATCTTGTTTGTGAGATTTAGCTTCTTTGGTTCGATGATTGCCCGGATCAGGATGTCGGATTCCTTGGGGAATGCATCGGATTTGTGGGAGAAAATTCGAAGAAAATTTTATAACATATTTTCAGACGGTATGCAGAAGACAGACAGGGGCGGCAGCCTGAGAATGGCGAAGACAGGACGGCCGGCTGGAAAGCGTCAAAAGCAGAAAGTGAGGAAAATATGTGGAAGCAGGCAAAATGGCTGAAGGTGCCGATGGAGGAAATCCAGAGGAAGAAGATTTATCACGGGGATATGACAGGGCGCTTTGCCTATTTTCGCTGTGAAGCGGAAGTGCCTGAAGGGGCACGGCTGACGGCGGATATCTCCGCCAGCTCAAGGTACCGCCTGTGGGTCAATGGGAAACCGGCGCTGTCCGGTCCCTGTAAGGGAGATGAAAAGCGGCAGTACTACGAAACCGTCGAACTGACGGACCTGCTCGTACCGGGCCGGAATGTATTCTGTGCGCAGGTGCTGTATAATGACCCGAATACCGCGGAGATTCAGACGGATGAACGTGCGGCCGTCTATGGCGTCATGGGCGTTGCGGCCGGACACCGTCTGGCTGTGGAAGGGGATATCTTCGATAAAGACGGCGCTGCGGCAGGCACGGTGACCACAGGCAGGGCGGACTGGCGGGTATGGCTGGACAACAGCTTTTATCTGAAATCCAGCGATGTCACATGTTATCTGGGCGCTGTGACAGAAGAAATCGACTTTTCAAAGATGCCTGCCCATTGGAAGGAAAGGGGATATGACGGCTCAGGATGGACCCAAGCGGAACCCACCGATACGGTGCTGCCGACAAATGCATTGTTTTCCGCAGGCGTACAGCCTAAATTCCGAATCAGGGAGAGGGAGATTCCCCTGCTCTATGAGAAGGAGGACAGCTTTGTGCGCGACTTTTCCAGGGTGGACGGAAAGGCGGCCGGACTTCTGGAAAAGGGCAGCATCACTGTGGAGCCGGGAGAGGGTCTGGAACTGATCCTGGATGCAGGAGTATTGAAAAACGGGTATCCGCGCTATGTGTTCCAGGGCGGGCGGGGTGGAGAGATTACCATCACCTATTTTGAGAAATTCGGCGGGCCAGGCTGTGACCTGCGGCGTACAGACTATGAAAACGGGGAGGTTTCCGGCCTGACCGATACCGTCCGCCTGGCGGGAGGGGAAATCTGTTATGAGCCTTTCTGGGTCAGGACCTTTCGGTTTGTGCGTGTCCGCGTCCAGGCCAAAGAGGAGGCGGCCACAATGCTGGCTCCGTGCTTCCGAAGGACAGGCTATCCCCTGGAGACCGGCTCCCGCGTCCGTTCTTCCGCACCCTGGGTGGGAAGGCTGTGGGACATCTGCGTGCGGACATTGGGAAACTGTATGCTGGAGACATACATGGACTGCCCTTACTACGAGCAGCTTCAGTTCGCCATGGACACCAGGCTGGAGGCATTGTTCACCTATGCGCTGTCCAATGACTTCCGCCTGGCCAGGAAAGCGCTGATCGATTTCCATTACGGGATGCAGCCGGAAGGCCTGACGGCAGGCAAATATCCTTCCGCATATCTGCAGGTGCTTTCCACCTTCTCCCTGCACTATATCTATATGCTGTGGGAGTATTACCGGCAGACCGGCGACAGGGAAACGGTGCGTATCTGCCGGGGAGATGTGGACAGAATACTGGATTACTTTGACGGGAAGATTGGGGAGGACGGCCTGGTGGGGCGGCTGGAATTCTGGGAATTCGTGGACTGGCAGCCGGACTGGGCAGAGTTTGCCGGGACGTCCAGGGCGCTGCGGCAGGGGCCTTCCGCCATCATCAATCTCATGTACGCCTATGCCCTTGGCTGTGGAAGCAGCTTGTTCGCCGCGACGGGCAAGAAGGGCCTGGCGGAAGAATACGCGGGCCGGAGAGAAGCCGTGCTGGAGAGCGTCCGGAGGCTGTGCTGGGACGAAGGAAAGGGGATGTACCGGGAGGGGCCTGCGTGCAGCCAGTTTACCCAGCATGCACAGGCCTGGGCAGTTTTGAACGGCCTGGTCAAAGGGGAGGCCGCAAAGGCCCTGCTCACCAGCGCGATAGAGGAGGAAACATGCCTGAAGTGCTCCTTCTCTACGGCATACGAATGGTTCCGGGCGCTGGAAAAGGCGGAAATGTACGGGGCGATGAGGGACGGCCTGAATGACTGGATTGCCCTGCTGGAGCTGGACTGCACTACCTGTCCGGAGACGCCCAGGCAGTCCCGCAGCGAGTGCCATGCCTGGAGCGCGCTGCCCATGTATGAGATGATGCGCACCATGGCAGGGGTGACTGCGGAAGGCATCGGCTGGGAGCATGTCCGGATTGCGCCCCATCCTATGGATCTGGAGGATCTGCAGGGGAAGGCGGTTACGCCGAAGGGGGATATTTCTTTCCGATATGAAAAGGCAGGCGGGGTGTGGCGTTATCTTGTGGAGCTGCCCGAAGGGCTGGAGGCGACATTCTGCTATCCTGACGGGAGGACGGAGCATCTGGCCGGAGGCGCGGCGCATGAGCTTTGAAGCCGCTGTGCAGGCGGAGATGAGACAGAGAAACAATGGAACAGTATGCACAAAAGGAAAAGAGCCGCGCCTGCCACCGGGAATATTCCAGAACCTGCCGCGCCGGAAAATTCTGATTTTGAATAAAAGCTCTGTCATAAGTTCTGAATACTCTGTTTATGTCGAAAATACAGTGCCGAGTGCCATAATAGCCGCATTGGTGATAGCATGAAAAATGATACTTCTCCAAAGGCTTTTATTGGATTTATAGTAGATAAAGCCAAGTATTCAGCGTCATCTTTTAGGCCATGCAATGAGACAGTTTTGGGTTTTTCGAAAATTTTTACGGGATAGCGGGCTGCTGCCTGTCAAATTCCTGTGTGTTACTTTACCGTATATGAACACTCGTCCACGACTTCCGGAAACCCGGACAAAAGCGCAATTTGTCGATTTGTTGAACCGAAAATTGGGTGGGGTAAATTCCGCACAGGTGGGGTAAAGGGGGTAAATCATTTACCCCAGGGGTAAAAGTCATCAAACTCTAACGGCGCAATGAAATTCATATAAAATACCCCATTCCCCGTTTAGACAGGATTCGCAAAAGCTCGAATTCAGTATACCGTTTTTCAGTGGTTTTGCAACAAAGCATTTGTAATTCCAGCTTTGACGCTTATACTTTTATATCGTCTCTTAAAGCATTGAAATTTTACCTTTTCCCCTCTCTGCCAACAGCCCCATGCACATGCAGGCCACAAAATCCCCTCTGCCCAGTATATGTCTTTCATATCTGTTCCTTTTCGTCTCACCACCACCTCTTCTCTTTTATGGGTGTGCGAAAAAATAGTTTTTTGGATAATTCTATTATCTCGCATTTTCCCATATTTCCCCATAAAATGGGAGGTTTTTTATATTTTTTTTGCGTCAGAGCTGTTGTAATTCAGGCATAGCCGTGATATTCTAAAGGAAGGGGAAAACCTGACGGGAAACATTTCTCCTGACGTTATAGATTATTTTATTGATCATTTAGATAAAATTGGGCCATGCGAGAAGCTGTCGCTTTTTTGTATACGAGGGGCGGGGATACTTCAACTGCAAGGAATATTGTAAACCTGCTTAGAATGTATGGGGATAACCTGCAGATCATTGTACTGCACAAATCGCACAGCGCGGGTAAAATCATCAGTTTAGGCGCAAATGAAATTGTGATGACAAAACAGGCTACCCTCGGGCCGATTGATCCCAGCCTGTATACGCCGCTGAATCCCAGGAGACCAGACGGTGGATTATTTTTCAACAGAAGGGTATGTGACAAGGGGAAAAATGTCGGATGGCCAGACGGCAATACAGAACAGTATAAATTTTGAAGGATGGAGACATGATCATTCTTCGGACAGAAGCCGGGTATTAATAGAGAATGGAGAGGGGGAAGTAATGTATGAGCGTAGTTCAGAATATCAGACTTAATTCAATATCCACATCGCCATATAATGCAGGTTATTCTTATATGACTTCAGCAATTCCAACGAATACGGAGAATTTTGTTTTTATAGATCCTGAGGAAATAGCGAATATTGAGGTGGAGGAAACAGGGAAGTATTCCATTTTTGACGTTGCGGACTGTTTTTTGTCCCAAAGCGATATGACCCATAAAAAACTTCAGAAATTGTGCTATTATGCTCAGGCGTGGGCCTATGCGTTGAAGGGGTACCGCCTGGAGGATACGGATTATCAGGCTTGGGTACACAGTCCGGTTTCACCTGCGTTGTGGGAGCGCTTTAAGACATTTGGGTATCGAGTTCTCCTATGTGGATCTGGAAACGGAGTTTGATTTGGCGGAGGAAAGGACTGAGCGTATTTTGAACTTCACGGGCAATGATCTGGGTCATAAGTTCAGAGAATGCGCTCGATGGATGAGCCCGATCCAGGTATCTGTATTCATAGAAATAATGGGAGATTGGGTTTGGAATGTGATGCGGGGTGGATTTTTCGCAGTTTGCCGGGGGAAATTGTTTTTGCGTATTACATGGGAAATGCACGGTTGGGACCTGAAAAAAGGAGGGGGAGGACAGCTATGGAGCGGTGCGGTTGGTGTCTGTGCAATGAGAAGATGATAAAGTATCATGACGAGGAGTGGGGCGTTCCGGTGCATGACGACCGGAAGCAGTTCGAGTATCTGATGATGGAGGCCATGCAGTGCGGGCTGAATTGGAATATGATGATCCAGAAGAGGGAGGTATTCCGAAAATGCTTCTACGGGTTCGACTATGAAAAAATCGCAGAGTACGGGGAGGAGGACATCCGGCGGATTCTGGAGACGGAGGGGATGATCCGGTCCAGGCGGAAAGTTGAAGCGGTGATTCACAACGCCCGGTGCTTTCTGAAGGTGCGGGAGGAATTTGGGACATTCAGCGAGTATCTCTGGGGATTCTCCAGGGGGAAGATGATTCTGTACATGGGGCATCAGAAGGGGCAGATTCCAGCGAAAAACGGGCTTTCGGACCGGGTGAGCGGAGATTTGCGGAAACGGGGATTCAAGTATCTGGGTTCGGTGACGGTGTATGCGCATCTGCAGGCCTGTGGGATGGTGAATGATCATCTGGAGGGGTGCTTTCGGTATCGGGAGGTTATGGAGGGCGCTGAGACGGTGCGGAAGAGGAGGGAAAAGGAAACTTAGCGGAGGTGCGAACTGTGATTTATCTGAGCAGCTTTCTATTTTCGGAGGAATCGGTGGATAATCCGAATATCTATCCCTACAATGCATTTTCGGAGAAGACGGAGAGGCGGCTGTATTTCGGGCCCGTGACCATGCTTTACGGCAATAACGCTTCGGGAAAGTCCACGGTGCTGAATATTATTGCCAATAAGTTGCAGGGGCAGGAGTATGTCACCAGCAATAAGTACGGCAGAGTGGCTTATTTTGCACGGTTTGTGGAGGGTGTAGGTATACTCTGGGGGAATGTGTCCGGCAACAGCAGCGCCTGATGCCCGGCAGGTTGCCATATCCCTGGCAGCAGTCTGTTTCAAGGTAGCCCCTGAATTCCCCCAGGAATTCCACGGCATTGAACCTTGCCCTGGTCTCCGTGTAGTTATAAAGGATGATCACCGGCAGCCCGTCTTCCCCGTTGCGGAAGAACCACATATTATGTGAGTAGTCACATAATATGTGGTTTTTCTGTTGTAAGGAATGAAGCCTGTATACCAGTGGGGGCAGCATAGAAGGAGAGAGATAGAGAAATATAGAGATACCTGAATCAAGCCTGGGTTTTATTTCTGATGATGCTTATTTGTCTGGTCTATTTTCAGCAGATATATGTTCCCGGGTACTCTGAAGGGCAGATGTATTGGTGGTGTCTGTTTCTGTAGGGAAGCCTGCTTCTTGGGATAAGTATCCTGGCATACATGACGGTGCAAAAAGAGTGGGGAAATGCTACGGTGCTGCAGCAGAAAATGGAGGTGTTGCAGGAGGAATACCGGATAGCTCAGAGGCATGTCAAAGAGATGGAAATGGGATGGAAAGTATCCAACTGGTAGTTGAACAGTATGAAAGGCATATGCAGATAGAAGAAGATGACAGGTCTTTCACTCTGACATTGTATCTGAAAGGCTTTGACTGAGAATTTGGAACTGTGGACTATGAGAATACATGTCAATGCAAATAAAAAACATACAAATATGTATTTACAAATAAGACGGCAGATGATATACTTGGTGGAAACAAGAAGGGTAATTTATACTGCACACCAGTTAAATTTGCAGTGCAACCTGACTGCAGACCGCCGGCCAGATACTTTCCCGGAGGAATCAATGTAAATCCTGGCGGTCTGCAGTATAACAGGGCGGATAACCATTATTTTCTGTCTGTCTCCGGCGCAGATGATACGCGAACTGGCGGAGTGCTGCAGAGATGGTTCCAATATGCTGTTGAATGTGGGGCCTATGGGAGATGGGAGCATCAGTCCAATGGATGCTGCCATATTGGGGGTAGTGGGAAAGTGGGTTGGGTATTTCGAGGAGGCCATCAGGGCTCCGCGCCCGGTGCAGATTGTAATCACAAATAAGGAAGATGATTTCCTGCTGCGGGACGGGCATATTTACTATCTTTTCTGTTTCAATCTTCCCATGAAGGCGGACGGGCATGTGTCTCCTGCTGAAGAGGCGGACTATTTGGATTGTTTTAAACTGTCTGAGAGGATTAAAAGTGTCCGTTGGATGGATAGTGGAGAAGAGGCGGCGTTTTCACAGGAGGGCGGCAGCGTGACGGTACATACGGCGCCTTACTGCTGTGGGAGGAACCTGGTAGTCCGTGTGGCAAAGATCGTCTGCTGAATTTTGGCGGAAGGCTGCGGGGCAGGGCAGAGTTAGGGATGGCGCGGAGCCGGTTCCGGGATAAGAAGAGGAGAAAGTTGGATGGAAGGTCTGATGGGGAAGCTGCGGGAGCAGGCTTTGGAGATGGGTGCATACAGGGCGGAGATCGTGGAGGTGGCGGACATTTCGGTAGATGCCTCTTTCCGTAGGCTCTGTGAAGCCGACTCCTGCGGGAATTACGGAAAGAATTACATGTGTCCGCCGGATATCGGCGATATCGAAGAGCTGATGGCGGAACTGAAATCCTATGAACGGGCCATGATCTACCAGACGGTGGAGAAATTGGAAGACAGCTACGACTTCGAAGGGATGATGGAGGCGGGGAAAAAGCACAACGACCTGGCGCAGAGGCTTCGGAATCTGGCGATGGAGGACATCCGGGAATGGGAAACGGAAAATAGAGAGCCGGAGGGAAGGATCCGGGTGCTGCATCTGGGGGCGGGAGGCTGCAGGGTATGCCCTTCCTGTGGGGAAAAAACCGGGGAACCCTGCCGTTTTCCGGAGAAGGCCATCGGGTCTCTGGAGGCATTTGGCGTGAATGTATCACTTCTGGCGGAAACGGCAGGAATGCGCTATATAAACGGGCAGAATACGGTGACATATTTCGGCGCCATACTCTGCCGAAAGGAATAACTTACATATTCCGGCAGATATCCGAATTTCGTGATTTCGACCGGATGTGATATATTGCCCATGTCCAAATGGGAGAAGAGATGCAGAACAAAAATCGGCAAATGAATGCGCTCACAGGTTGTGACGAATAACGATTGAAGATAATTGATATGCCCAGTGGGGACTGTCAGTGACGGGAAGCGGAAAGGGGAGGAGACGATGAAGTTTTTGATGTTTTCGGACTTACACCATGTGCCGGGGGCGTTTATGGGCGGGGACAGGGACGCATTGCATCGGATGCAGTGCCATGCCCGGGAGGCAGGCTGTGAATTTATGATCCATGGGGGCGACTTCTGCCACGGGCCGTCCCAGACGCTGATGGGGGAGAAGATCGCTGATTTTGTGGGGGAATACAACCATTCCCCCGTCCCCGCCTATCATGCCCTGGGCAACCATGATACAGACAATACGCCCTGGGAAGAGGTTCTTCGGTATTACAATATGCCGGACGGGCATTACTATTTTGACCATGGCGGTTACCGGATGGTGGTCTGCGATCCCAACTATTTTTACGAGGACGGGAAATACATTCACTTTTCCATGGCAAACAATGCGAAGTACGGCCCTTATTGCAATTATATGCCGCCGGAACAGCTTGCCTGGCTGGAGGAGACGATTGCCGCCGCACCCGGTCCCTGCGTCCTGGTCAGTCATGAGAGCTTTGAGCGAGAGGCGGACGGGGTGAAGAACGGGGCGGAAGTGAGGCGGATCATCAACGGGGCCAACCGGAGGAAGGCGGGCAGCGTGCTCCTGTGCATGAACGGGCATTATCACCGCGATTACATCCGCATCCTGGACAATGTGTGCTATTGGGATGTGAATTCGGTGTCATACGACTGGATCGACAACAGTCATTCTTTTTACCCGGAGGAGCTGCGGCAGAAAATAAGCTGTATCAGCAATACTCTGGTTTACAATGACCCGCTCCATGCGGTGGTGACGCTGGAGGGGAATACCATCACCATCGAGGGGATGGAGAGTTCCATGTTTATGGGGATCACGCGGGAGATGACGGACAATCCGCCCTGTGACCTGTCAGGGCGCCCGGTGCGGCCTGTGATTCAGTCGGCGAAGATTACGTTGGGGTAAGGGGACAGAGCTTGGGTTCTGTCCCTTTTGCATTTCCGGTATTCAATACTCCATAGTTGCTCTTTCCGAAAATGACATATTTTCTTCCGATAGATTCATTCCATTGTGAAGCCTGTGCTTGTATCATTATAGCAGACAAAAAGGGAAAAGGGGAAAAATATATTCTTTTGCAGAATGGAGAGGACAGGAGGCGGAAAGCAGGATGCGTGAAAAAGAAGCAAAACGGCTCGGAAACGAGAAGCTGTGGCTTGGGGAAGGCCCGGTTTGGGACAGTATCGGAATCGCCTTCAGCCCGGATAACCGCATTATGTACCATATTGACACGCCGTCAAGGAAGATCGACAGCTATGATTTTGACCCGGAGACAGGTGGCGTTTCTAATAAAAGAACGGCAGTACGTATAGAATAAAACGGAAATCCGAATGAAGTGGCCATTGACTGCGAGGGCATGCTTTGGGTGGCTTTGTGGGGAGGTTACGGCGTTGCAAGATATGATCCGAAGACGGGTAAGCAGCTGGAGTTCGTACCCCTGCCGGACAGGAATGTGTCCTGCTGTACCTTTGGCGGAGAGGGCGGGGATATTCTGTATATTACCATGGCCATGGATGAGGATGGCGGCGGAGGATATCTTTATGAGTGGAAAGCGGACGTGAAGGGGCCGGCGCCATACCGTTTTCCGCTGTACTCATGAGCGCAAACATTTACCGCTTTTCAGCCCACATAATAGCGACAAGATGTGCCGGGGCTGCTGATGGCGGCCAGGCTGGACATTCCGGCGATATTTGTGAACGGCGGCCCCATGTATCCGGCTTCTTACCGGGGGAAGCATTATGACGGCAATATCGTGACGGAAGCTGTGGGATGGAAGCAGCGGGGAAAGATTGATGAAGCGGAGTTTGCGCGTATCGAACGCCTGGCGAAGCCCTGCGCAGGATCCTGCGCCATGTTGGGGACGGCCAATACCATGGGCTGCCTGGCAGAGGCAATGGGAATGGCACTTCCCGGCAGCGCAGTGGTTCCGGCGGTTCTGGCCGGGCGGCTCCGATATGCGTATCAGACGGGGAAAGCCATAGTGGAGCGGGTGAAAAAAGGGATCACATCCAGGCAGATCATGACAGGGGAAGCCATGGAAAATGCCATTACGGTGCTGATGGGAATCGGCGGTTCCACCAACGGGATCATGCATTTACAGGCAATCCACGCGGAAGCGGGCCTGGGGAAACTGCCTTTACAGACATTTGACGAGTTCAGCAGAAAGGTTCCCCAGGTGGCATCCGTATATCCGGCGTCTCCTTATGATATGGTGGATTTCTATGAAGCGGGCGGCGTTCCTGCCGTGATGAAAGCGCTGCGCGGCTGGCTCCATGGTGACGCAATGACGGTGACGGGGGAGACGGTTGCGGAGAACCTGGGCATGGAAGGCTGGATCGGCGATGAGGCGGAAAAGTATGGTGCGACGACACCTGGAAAGAGTGAGGCGGCAAAGGAAGGGGGAATGGATCCGGAAAAGAGTGGGACGGCAAAGGAAGACGAAGCGCTTTCCGGAAAGTGTGCGGTTCAAGGACAGAAGCATTGCCGGGCAGCAGCGGTATGCAGTCCGGGTGGAGACGGAACCGTAACTTTCGGGGACGTCATACGGACGGCGGAGCATCCCTTCTCCCAGGAGGGCGGCGTGGCGGTGCTCCATGGGAATATTGCACCTGACGGATGTGTCATAAAACCGGCTGCAGTGCCTGGGGATATGATGCATTTTGCGGGAACGGCAGTGGTGTATGACAGCGAGCAGGAATCCATTGACGTGATCCTGGGCGGGGAGGTAAAGCCGGGAAGCGTGGTGGTGCTGCGCTATGAAGGCCCCAAGGGAGGCCCCGGCATGCCGGAGATGTACCGCCCCATGAACTGTCCAGGATGACGCTGGACGAAGAGATCAGACGGATCAGAATCCGAGTAGAATGCGCTCCATTCCTTATGGGCATCCTGCAGCTCCGGATATCAGCTTCTGTGAATAATTTCCCGGATATTTGCAGGGTTCGGGCAGATACCCGCCTTTTTGCCACATATTCAGGAATAATTCACCTGCCCTTTACCTCATCAATCAACGGATATTCGGAGAGATAATCCTGCTTTCCATGGGAGATGTGTCCACGGACCCGGTTCTGTGCAGTTTTGTGAGATTTGCGGGCGTCTCCACTTTCGGAAAAGAAATCCGTATTTCAAAGCCCTGTCCCCACTGGGAGGATGCCTCCAGGGAAAGTCCGATCTCCCTGGCGATCTCGGCTGCCAGGTACAGTCCCATGCCGGTGGCCCGTTTCCGGTTCTCGCCGGAGTCCCCGGTAAAGCCTTTTTCAAAGATATAGGGAAGATCGCAGGCTTTTACGCCCGTGCCGTTGTCCCGGATATCCAGTCTGCAGCCGGAGGCGTCCTCCCGGTAATCAAAGCGGAGCGCGGGAGACCGGGCGCTGTATTTCACGGAATTGCTGACGAGCTGCCGTATCAGGAACAGCAGCCCCCGGCGGTCCGTGTATACATGGGCTTCGGCGGAGGGAAGGGTGATCCGGAACTGTTTTTCCTCCAGAAGGGGGCGGTAGTCCTCCAGAATTTCCCTGATGCAGGGCAGCAGGGGAAAGCGCTCGAATAGATAATCCTTCCGGGCGCTCTTGAGGCGGGCATAATACAGCATCTGGTCTATGAATTCCTGCATGCGGTTCCGCACATAGTCCAGTCTGCGCACCACGGGTTCAGGAAGGCTGTCTCTGCGGTTGTCCAACAAGAGGGAGAGCAGGGAGAGGGGCATCTTCGTCTCATGGGCCCAGGACTCCACATACTCCTCGTATTCTTCCAGGCGGGTTTCCAGATGCCTGCAGGCATCCCGGCGTTCCCGGAGATTTGCGCCCAGCAGGCGGACTGCATGGGCCTGTGATGAGCCCAGGCATTTTAGAAGCAGCTCCTCCTGATATTCGTCAGGCGTCTCCAGAAAGGCCAGGAAAGCTTTTTCGCGGCTGTTTCCCCGGTAGGCAAGCACGGCGCTGACTGCGGAAAACAGGAGGAGGGATGCCAGCAGGATTGCGGCGGCCAGGGCGGGGAACGCCCGGGAATCCACTACCCAGAGCAGAAAAGACGAAAAAACGTCCATTCCAAGCAGTACAAGCAGCCAGGGCAGAGCGTGCTGTAAGTGTTTCAGGTATCGTTTCATAGGTTCCCCCTTTTGGTTGTCATTGCGTGATATCCTCCTGTTTTGCCGGGACAAGGCGGTAGCCGGCGCCCCTTATGGGGATTAGGCGGCAGTCCATGTCAAGGCCTGCAAGGGTTTTCTTCAGCCGCGTCAGATTTACCTGCAGGGCATTTTCGTCGATGAACTGGGTAGTGCCCCATAATCCCAGGCATAATTCTTCCTTTGTTACGGCCTCGTCACCGTGGGACAGGAACAGTTCCAACAGTTTCCCCTGATTTTTGGGAAGGATTACGGACCGGCCGTGGACATAAAGCGTATAAGACTGTCGGTCCAACAGGCAGCCCGGGCCTTCCAACAGGTTCGCTCTGCCCTCAAACCGCTTCAGCACATTGGAGATGCGCGCCAGAAGCCGCTCCCCCGGGCAGGGTTTGGTCAGATATTCGTCCGCACCCAGTTCCAGGGCGTGGAGTTCGTCCCGCATCTGGTCCCGGGAGGTGAGCACCAGGACGGGGATGGCGCTTTTCCGCTTCAGTTCCCGGCAGATCTGGAATCCGCCTGCGCCGGGAAGGTTCAGGTCCAGGAGGACAAGGTCCGGGGAAAGGTCCAGGAGCGCCTGGGCCGTGTCCTCAAATTTCTCGACCGCAAGGGGTTCGTAGCCTGCCCGGCTCAGCAGCTCGGACAGTTCCTCCCGCATAAATACCTCATCCTCCACAATGGCAATTCGTTTCATCACAGCCTCCCTGTCCCGGGCAGTCCGGGAATTTTTTTCCAACAGCCCTATTCCTCCCGCTCCGGCGTCATCAAAGTGAGGAGATAACGGCATGCGGAGCGTCTGGCTGCGGCTATATAGACAGATTCTACCACAACCAGAAGGAAAATCATAGTGGCAGATACGCCCATCAGCTCTATTGCAGTGGCTGTGGTCAGATAACCCAGTATGCCAGTGAGCAGAGAGCGGATGCCGAACAGGCTGCTGATAACCGCAACGGCGATGGGAAGGCCGAAGTACCAGTTCAGCTGTTTTCCGGCGCAGCGGCAGAGGAGTTCATAGGAGGCGCCCAGGCGGATGAGGGTTTTGTACCGCCTGCCGGATTTCTGCTGACTCATTAAAAACTGTACGCCCATTACCGTATTTGCGATAATCAGGAAGATGACAGTGAGATAAACGGTAAGGTAGCCTGCAGCAACCGCATAGAACAGCTTTCTGCCCATATTTTGGAGGTAGCTTTCATATTCCAGTCCGGCTTCGTCCAGGCGTTCGTTCATATCCATGATAGCGTTCATCAGGCTCCGGGAGCGGAGCAGCTCCGGATTCAGCACTGCGTTCAGGTAGGTGCTGTAATCCCCCTGTGTATAGCGGGCGAATACCTGGTCCGGTACAATCAGGGCAAAGGACAGGGAGATGGCGCGGTCCGTGACCAGGTTCAGGGTCTGGACGGTTCCGGTGAGATAAAAGGTTTCCCGGTCCAGGGTTACGGCAGGCCGTTTTTCCAGGATTTCATTCATCAGCTCCAGACGGCCCGGGGTGCTGTCTTCATGATTCATATAGACTGCGGCCTCGTTTTCCGCCAGAGTCAGTGCGGGCAGTTCCGCCAGGGAGAGCAGATGGTTATAGCCGCTGAGGGAAATCAGGTAGGGATGGACGGCATAGCCCAGGTTGTTCAGCAGCACATCCCTGTCCTGGGATGCCTCCGCCTGCTCCAGGGCTTCCAGGACGGATTCCATGGTAAAGTCCCCCTGCTGACCGTCTCCTGTGCGGATGTGTCCCAGGTTTATCTCGAATAACTGGGAAAAACAGGCGCCCAGGTCATTGCTTTCGATCTGTCTGAGGGTTTCCGCGCCCTCCTGGTATTCCGGAAAGGTATAATCCAGGATGTGGGAGTCGGTTTTCCCGAAAAGGGAAAATACATTGCTGTCCCTGTTGAAATAACCGGACACAGCCGCGCCTGCCCCAAGGCAGCAGAGGGCTGCCAGAAGCAGCAGGGAACTG
This sequence comes from uncultured Acetatifactor sp., assembly GCA_910586775.1. Taxonomy (GTDB): domain Bacteria; phylum Bacillota; class Clostridia; order Lachnospirales; family Lachnospiraceae; genus Acetatifactor. The sequence continues at coordinate 14,370 of CAJUJN010000092.1, forward strand.
ACAGCCAGGCTGCCGGAGCGCAGGACGATATTCTCCTGGATCTGCCGGAAAGTGAAGGTATGGAGCCGCCGGTTCCTGCCCGTGTGATTTACCAGGAAGCCGATTGCGGAGCCAAGTCCGAAGAAAAGAAGCATGGTTCCGGAAAAGCCCAGAAGCAGGGTGGCTCCCATCTTTTTCAGATTATACCAGGAAAGTCCCTGGATGGCCATGGTGTAGGCGGCAGCAAGGAAGAAAACGCCCAGTATAAACGAAATAACGTACACAGTCGCACTGAAACGGCGTCTGGCTCCCTTTGGCGCGTCCGACAGCAGCGCCCCAAGTTCCTGTCCGGCAATCCGGCCGCTGAGCAGAAGGAAAGCTCCCAGTTTTATGGCAAGGAAACCAAGGACAGTCCACAGCACAGCCGTGAGGGAGAGGGTGAAACGATGCCCCACAATGCCCATGCCCACAATTCTTGCGGTAGTCAGGCTGATCAACTCGGACAGCAGAACTGCGGCGGGCAGGCCAACAGCCAGGGAGAGCAGGCTGCTGCGGAAATCCTCCGCCAACAGCAGGAGGAAGAGCTTCGGTCTGCGCATGCCCATCATCAGGTAGACGCCGAATTCATGCCTGCGCCGTTCCAACTGGAACTGTCCGGCATAGTAGACCAGAAAGAAGAGGATGAGCAGCGTCATACCGAAGAACAGGGGTATCATCTGAAAGAGCCGGTCCACGGCCTGGCTCTCCATTTTGCCCAGGAATGTCATTACATCCTGGCGGGGCAGGGCGAGTATAATGTAAAAGGCGATAATGGAAACCAGTAAAGAGGCGAAGAACAGTCCGTTTTCCTTCCGGCTTCTTGCGCTGTTGCGGGTGATCAGTTTATAAAACATTTGCGCTTCCTCCTCCCAGATGCGCGGTCACATTGAGAATCCGCTCGTAGAAGTCCAGGCGGGATTCCGCTTCCATGTCTCTGCGCAGTTCGTGAAAAATTATGCCGTCCTGGATAAACAGTATCCTCCGGCAGTAACTTGCCGCATTGGTGTCGTGGGTAACCATCAGGATGGTGGTGTTTTTGTCCTGGTTTAAACCGGAAAGCTTCTCCATCAGCGATTTTGCGTTCCGGGAATCCAGTGCGCCCGTGGGTTCGTCCGCCAGGATAATGCCGGGCGTTAAAATCAGGGCTCTGGCGGCTGCCACCCGCTGTTTCTGGCCGCCGGACATCTGGGCGGGAAATTTATCCAGTACATCCCGGATTTCCAGATAGTCGGCCAGGCTGTGCAGGCGCTTGCAGCTTTCCTTCTCCGGCACATTCTGGATGGACAGGGGCAGGAGGATGTTTTCCTTTCCGGTGAGGTTATCCAGAAGCTCGAAATTCTGGAACAGATAACCGATTTGTCGTCCCCGGTATCCGGCAAGGGCTGCGCCCTTCAGCTTCAGCACGGAAGCGCCGTTCATGATAATGCTGCCGCTGTCCGGCCGTATCACTGTGGCGATGCAGTTCAGCAGGGTGGATTTCCCCGATCCGCTGCTTCCCATAATGCCCAGGAATTCTCCTGCCATGACCTGGAAGGTGATGCCGTCCAGGGCTTTGGTGGGGTTTGCGGGCTTTCCGTAATATTTTTTCAGTGCGTTGATTTCAAGTACAGGTTTCATGTCTGAGCCTCCCGGTTGTTTGTAAGTCTGGTCTGCATGTTTGTTTTTTCGGCATGCCGATTCCGCTGCGGTGATTCTATGGTAACACAGGAAGGGGAAAAAGAATACTTACAGTAAATGAAAGGTATTGGATAAAAAGGGCGTTTGCTCATGTGAGATAAAGAAGTAAAAGAAGTGTAAAAAATTTTGCCGTTCCC
>CAJUJN010000093.1 GCA_910586775.1 uncultured Acetatifactor sp.
AGTACCTTCAAATAAAGTGATGAAAACGTCTCCAAATAATCCGCCGAATGACACCCGATGAAAATCTTACCAGAAAAATCTTCTATTATGATGCTGTCCGTAAAGTCTTTTCTTCGTTAGATTAACATTACCGGCAATCCCGGAAATTTTCAAATGAAAAACCTGAAACCGGCCAGGGAATACTTCTCCCTGGCCGCATATAAAACCACTTTTCAAATAAATACATGATTGCTGCCGACATTTTCCATTGACTATTCCCCTTGCATGGAATAAGGACCATGGGATGTATCAACACGTCCCACATCCCTTATAAAAAATCTATTCTTTGCACACCTCAATCGCTTCGTGCAATCCTGTAAAAAGCTCGTCATACTTTGTTCACACAGCAAAACATTTTTTCGAGGGTGGACTTGGAACAGTAACAGGCATCTGCCACATCTCTTTCCGATATCGTAAGTACATTATATCAGAAGTCTGCGGAACAGGTTTGAATTTTTGAATCATTTCATTCCGTCAGAAAGAGACTGCAGCTTTTTCATTCTGTCTAACATGCCAGTATCATGGACAGCATTCCCGGTCCGGTATGTGCTCCGATAATGGGTGACAGCATGGTCCTTCTGACGACAACTTCTGATGCTGCTTCCCGCACTTTCTCTACCAGGCTGTCTGCAAGCTCAGGTGTATCCGCATCACAGATGTATATGGTATTACAGACCTCCGGATTATAGTTTTCCTTAAAAAAGGTAAACAGAGAGGACATTGCCGCCTTATTGCCGCGCTTTTTGTCTACTGTCACCAGCTTTCCGTTCTCATCGATTTTCAGCATGGGTTTTATATTCAATGCTGAACCCACAATGGCTGTTGCAGCGCTCACACGTCCGCCCCGCTTCAGATACATGAGGTCCTGTACCATAAAATAATGACGCAGATGGGGAACGAAGGCCCTCATGTCCTCATAATTTTCTCTGAGAGGCATGCCTTTCTTCCTGTTTTCAACAGCCCGCTCAGCAAGAATGCCGATGCCGCCTGTGGCAGCCAGGGTATCCACCGGAAGAAGCTCGGCTTCGGGATACTGCTCTTTCAGGCTCTCCGCGGCAAGCAGGGAGCTTTCATAGGTAGATGACAAGCCGCTCGACAGGCAGAAATACAGCACCGATTTACCTTCTTTCAGAAAATCCTTAAAATATTCTTCGTACATGAAAGGCGATATCTGGGAAGTTCTGGTCAGGTCGCCGTTTCGCTGTCCGTCATAAAATTTCTTCAGCAATGCCTCTTCCTCGCACCCCTGAGATGTGCGCATCTCATCTCCAAGGGAATATTCCATAGGCACAAACGCAATTCCGTTATTTTCAGCAGTTTCTCTGATAATGTCCCCGGAAGCGTCCATACAGATCACATAATTATTTGAATGATCCTGTCCCATGATATCGTCCTCCATGTAAATTTATGAGTTATACAGACTCTTTAGCTATAGTTCCGCATAAATTCTCGACTCACACTCAAGTCCTTTAATGCCGGATTTGCAGAACAGATTGTAAGTCTAATAAGTTCAGCATATATTCAAGGCGATAGACTTACCAACCGGTTAGCAATTCAGTATTCATACAGATTTACAGCATTCCACGACAATGTAAGCAGAATCTGGTTGCAGAATTACAGTTTAATGCTTCCAATCATAATGGCTTCCAATTAAAATTCATTTCCGGGAAATCTGGGAATACCGTCAAGTCCCGGCTTTAGTTCCTCGTCCGCAGGAATATAATCGGTCATTTCCCCGTTATTGAATTTTTCATAAGCAACCATATCAAAATATCCGGTTCCGGTAAGTCCGAATACGATGGTCTTCTCTTCCCCGGTCTCTCTGCACTTCAATGCTTCGTCTATGGCCACGCGGATGGCATGGCTGCTCTCGGGAGCGGGAAGGATTCCTTCCACCCTTGCGAACTGAGTCGCCGCATCGAACACTGCCGTCTGCTCCACGCTGACCGCATCCATGATACCGTCATGGTAAAGCTGGGACAGAACGGGACTCATGCCATGATAGCGCAGACCTCCGGCATGGTTTGCGGAAGGAATGAATCCGCTACCCAGGGTATACATCTTTGCCAGAGGACAGACCTTTCCCGTATCACAGAAGTCATACGCAAACACACCTCTGGTAAAGCTAGGGCAGGACGCCGGTTCTACTGCAATGATTTTATAATTTCTCTCACCGCGGATAATCTCACCGGCAAAAGGCGAAATCAGGCCGCCCAGGTTGGAACCGCCCCCGGCGCAGCCGATAATGATATCGGGCACAATATTGTATTTGTCCAAAGCCGCTTTTGTCTCCAGACCGATCACTGTCTGGTGTAGCAATACCTGATTCAATACACTGCCCAGCACATAGCGGTATCCCTCTCTGGCAGCTTCCGCTTCCACTGCCTCGGAAATGGCACAGCCCAGGCTTCCGGTAGTTCCGGGATGCTCCGCAAGGATTTTTCTCCCCACCTCGGTGGTAGTGCTGGGAGAAGGTGTGACGGTAGCCCCATATGTCCGCATGACTTCACGGCGGAAAGGCTTCTGCTCATAGGAAACCTTTACCATGTATACCAGGCAGTCCAACCCGAAATAAGCACATGCCATGGAAAGCGCCGTTCCCCACTGGCCTGCACCGGTCTCTGTGGTAACTCCCTTCAGCCCCTGCTTTTTGGCATAGTAAGCCTGCGCAATAGCGGAATTCAGCTTATGGCTGCCGCTGGTATTGTTCCCCTCGAATTTGTAATAAATCTTAGCAGGGGTCTGCAGTTTTTCCTCCAGACAGTAAGCCCTTACCAACGGGGAGGGACGGTACATCTTGTAAAAGTCCTGTATCTCCTGAGGAATGGGAATATACGCTGTGGTATCATCCAACTCCTGGGCTACCAGCTCATCACAGAAAACGCCCTTTAACTCTTCTGCCGTCATAGGCTGCAGTGTTCCCGGATTCAGCAGCGGCGCAGGCTTATTCTTCATATCGGCACGAAGATTGTACCATGCGGCAGGGATTTCGCTTTCCTCCAGGTATATTTTATAAGGAATTTTTTTGGTTTCGCTCATTTCAAATCTCCATTCTGAAATTCTTATACTTTACTGAAACTGTCGTAATTTCCACGCTTATGTTAACACAGATGGCAGAATATCGCAAGACCTATGGTTGGATTTATTGTCTGTTCAAGTCTGTTGGCATATTGCCCTGTTACTATCCCTTTTGACAGTAAACTCCCATGCATCCGGCCGCACCACCTCGCATGAAAGTCGGGGGTTTACTGTGAAGATGCACTCAAACCCGCAAGGCGTGTCGCCTTTGCAAAGAGGGTTTCCCTGTTAGTGCTCGTCATTTTCACTGCACTTGGAAAGGGCCAGAGTTCCTGTGCGCGCTACTTCCACGATACTGATGGTCTGGAGCATTTTGATCAGAAGCTTGATACGTTCCGGCTCGTCACAGATCTGTATCATCATAAAATGTTTGGACATATCTACAATCTGTGCTTTCATGATCTCACATAACTCCATGATCTCGCGGCGGTTGCTCTTGTTGTATTTTATTTTGATCAGCATCAGCTCTCTGGTGATGCACTGCTGCTCCGCAAAGGTTTTCACCTTGATGACATCTACTTTTTTGTTCAGCTGCTTTTCAATCTGCTCGATGGTTCTCTCATCGCCGCTGCTGACAATCGTCATGCAGGATACTGTTGAGTCATCGGTCTCACCCACTGCCAGGCTGTCGATGTTGAAGCAGCGTCTTGAGAAAAGTCCGGCTACTTTGCAAAGCACACCGGAGCGGTTTTCCACCAGTACGGAATAAATTCTAGTCTTCATATTTCACTCCTTCTAATTCCAGTTCCTCATCTTCCCTTCCCGGTCCCAGGTAATGGCAGAGGAATTCCGGCCGCAAGTGCATGCGTCCGTAATTCCTCTGGGTACTGGACGGGCAGATGCTGTTTTTCAGTTTTCTGTTTGAGGGGTTATACGAGATCCATGGGATCGATAATGCATTCCAGCAACATGGATGTATCTTCTTTCAGGAAAGCATCGATCGTTTCGTCACATTTTTCCATATTCTCAAGCCGCAGGAACGGTATGCCATATGCCGCGGACAGCTTCTCCAGGTCAGGGCTTCCCGATAAATCTACTACGGAATAGTGGTCCTGATAGGTAAAATGCTGATACTGACGCACCATGCCCAGGTAATTATTCTTCAGTACTACAATTTTTACCGGAATATTGTGTTGGCACATGGTAGCCAGCTCCATCATGGACATCTGGAAAGAGCCGTCGCCGCAGACTGCTACCACCTGCCTGTCAGGCACTGCCACCTTCACTCCCATGGCTGCAGGAATGGAGTAGCCCATGGTTCCCATTCCGCCGGTGGTAAAGAATTTTCCTTTCCGCACTTTTACATAACCGCAGGACCAGATCTGGTTCTGTCCCACATCCGCCACATAGACGGCATCATCCTGCATTTTCTCGGTAAGCCGCATAATGAATGCGGCAGGGTCTACATATGCAGGGTCCGGATTCCGCTTTGTGGCCATCATCTTTCGGTAGCCATTCAGGGTATTCAGCCATTCTTCACAGTGGCAGGTGAATTCTTCATTCTCCAAATCTTCGAATATATGTTTCGCATCTCCCACCAGAGGAATGGTGGGACCTGCATTTTTACCGATTTCCGCCGGGTCCACATCAATATGGACTAATACCTTATTCCGTGTAATCATATCTGGCTGATTGACAGCACGATCAGCCACCCTTGCCCCTACCATAATCAGGAGGTCGGATTCGTTGATTGCCCGGTTTGCATACGCTTTACCATTATTGCCCACCATTCTGAAATATAAGGGATGATCCGTAGGCATGACACCGATGCCCATCATGGTAGATACCACGGGAATTCCATGCTTTTCCGCAAATCTGCGAAGGTCATCCTCCGCCTCGCTCAAAAGCACGCCGCCACCCGCACAGATAATGGGACGTTTTGCCTTTTCCAACTCCTTGACCACTTTCTTAATCTGCACCGCATTTCCCTTCACAGTGGGCTTGTAAGTGCGCATGGAAACTGTCTCGGGGTATTTGAATTTGCTGATGGCAGCATTCTGGATATCGATAGGCACATCGATCAGCACCGGCCCCCGCCTTCCCGTATTGGCGATATGAAAAGCTTCCTTGAATACCGTTGGAATATCATTCACATTTTTGACCAGGTAACTGTATTTTACAAAAGACTCAACCGCTCCTGTGATATCTGCCTCCTGGAACACATCGCTGCCCAGGAGCTCGCTGTTTACCTGGCCGGTAATACAGATCAGTGGAATGCTGTCTGCGAATGCCGTTGCGATACCGGTAATTACATTGGTGGCGCCGGGGCCTGAGGTAACAGCGCACACACCGGGCCGGCCGGTGATCCGTGACACCCCGCTTGCCGCATGGGCTGCATTCTGCTCCGTCCTGATCAGAACGGTACGGATATCCGAGTCCAGGATACTGTTGTAAAACGGGCAGATGGCTACACCGGGATAACCGAATACCGTCGTAACTCCCTCTGCCTCCAGACATTTGATAATGGCGTCTGCACCTGTCATAATTTCTTCCTCCTATTCCAGTTCCGTCTCTGCGCTTCGGCCCCCTGTGGGGAAGGAATTTCCGTCTGCATAGGGCGCAGCCAGAAATTCCTTCCGGGGGCCTGCACTCCGAGACTGTTTTAGCTTCTTATTCCAGTTCCGTCTCTGCGCTGCGAGACTGTTTTATAATTTACACCCGGCATTTCTTTGCCTGATTATTGCGGCAATCATTCGCCCTGAACCAGGCGCTGTGCCAGTTTTACTGCATCAGCCGCATCGGCCGAATAGCCGTCGGCTCCGATTTCGTCCGCATAGTCCTGGGTAATGACGGCTCCGCCGATCATTACCTTTGCATGGACGCCTTCCGCTTTGGCATACGCAATGACTTCCTTCATACGGCGCATGGTGGTGGTCATCAGGGCGGACAAAGCGATAATCTGTGCATTGTTCTCTTTTGCTGCCCGGATAATCGTCTCCTTGGGAACATCCTTGCCCAGGTCGATGACCCGGAAGCCGTAATTCTTCAGCATCAGCGCCACCAGGTTTTTACCGATATCATGGATATCGCCTTCCACCGTGGCAATCACTACCGCAGGCATGTCCGAAGCTTCCGTACCCTGCCGCAGCAATGGCTCCAATACTTCTATCGAATTCTTCATGGCTTCGGCGCTGGCAATCAGCTGGGGCAGGAAATATTTACCTTTGTCAAACAATTCGCCGACCTGGTTGATTGCGGGGAGCAGGATTTCATTCAGCAGCGCGGAAGGCTCCTCTCCCTGGCTCAATGCCTCCCTGGTCTGAGCTGCAATGCCGTTGCGATTTCCCTTCAGAACGAAATTCCGCAGCACTGTCCTGCAGCTGCTTTCCTCCCCTTCGGCTTCCGTATTCCCTTTCACCGCACGTGCTTTACCCTCGCTGTTCCCAGAGCCGGTTCCCGGCTGTTGTTCCGTTTTGCCGCTTCCGGAAATATTTCCCGACTGCCCCGCGCTGACGCCTGCTACGGTTTTTCCCACAGAATCGTTCGCTCCTTTTCCGATTGCAGGGTCTCCTCTGGCGACAGTTTCCGCCATCTTCTTCTGCAAAGCTGCCTCTTTTCTTTCTCTTTTCTCCGCCACAATTCCCGTGTACTCGATAAAACGGATATCTGCTTCCTCTTTTGCCAGGAGCAGATCTGTCGCCAGCGCACAGCCTACCAACAGTTCCTGGGAGGGATTGGCAATGGCCATGGTCAGGCCTTCTCTGATGGCCAGCGTCAGAAAAGCCGTATTGACGAAACTTCTCTCCGGCATGCCGAAGGAAATATTGGACAGCCCGCAGATTGTGGCAAGCCCTCTCTCCCTGCAGTAACGGATGGTCTCCAATGTCTCCAGAGCGGCTTTCCGGTTGGCACCCACGGTGGACACCAGGCCGTCCACAATGACATCATCCTTTTCCAATCCCAGGGAGCAGGCTCTCGCCAGCACTGTCTCGATAATCTGTTTCTTTTCCTCTATATTCTCAGGCAGTCCCTTATCGGAAAGCGGTAAAAGAATGAACATCGCACCGTATTTTTTCACAAGGGGCAGCAATTTCTCATACTTTTCCGTCTCCAAAGACACGGAATTGACCAATGCCCTGCCGGGATACTGCCGCAAAGCCGCTTCCAGAACATCCACATGGCTGGAATCCAGGGACAACGGCAGACTCGTCACACCGCTTACTTCCTCAACGGCCCGCAGCATCATCGCCTTTTCATCGATACCGCTCATCCCCATGTTCACGTCCAGTATCAATGCGCCGTCGTTCTCCTGCTCCTCCGCAAACTGCAGTACCTTATCAAAATTACCCTCCCGCAGCTGTGCCTGCAAAATTTTTTTCCCGGTGGGGTTAATCCGCTCTCCCACAATCAGGAAGCTGCCGTCCATTCCAAATTCCACTGTCCTGCGCTCGGAGGCAAGCAGGCGGATGCCTTCCTTTCTCCGCTGTACAGCAGGCACACTGCCTGTACCGAAAGCATTATGAATCTGTCTGATGTATTCCGGCGTGGTACCGCAGCAGCCTCCCAGCACGGAAGCGCCCGCTGACACCAACACCTTCATCTCTTCCGCAAATTCCTCTGCGCCCATACTGTAACAGCTGTTTCCGTCTTTATCAAGACAGGGAAGACCGGCGTTGGGTTTGGCGATGATAGGAATATCCCGTGTACATGCTGCCATATCCGCCACAATCTGCCTCATGCGGGCAGGTCCCGTGGAACAGTTGACACCGATGGCCGCCGCGCCAAGGCCTTCCAGTACCACAGCGGCCGTCTTTGCATCCGTGCCGTACAATGTCCTGCCGTCAGCCTCAAAAGTCATGGTCACCATAACCGGCAAATCACAGACTTCCTTTGCCGCTATCAAAGCTGCTCTGCTTTCCGCCAGGCTCATCATGGTCTCCACTGCCAGCAGATCAACCCCTGCTTCGGCCAACAATATAATCTGCTCCTTATATATATCGATCAGTTCTTCCAGCTCCATTTTCCCCATAGGCTTCAGCTGTTCACCCGTCATCGTCAGGTCACCGGCAACATATACGGGATGATCTGCCTGCAATGCCGCTTCTCTTGAAATGGCCACGAGTTCGTTTATCATGGGCTGCATCCGGCCTTCCAGTCCATATTCCGCAAGCTTCACCCGATTGGCCGTAAAGGTAGGCGCATACAGGATATCCGTTCCGGCTGCCACATACTCTTTCTGCAGCTTCAGTATAACCTCCCGGTGCTCCAGAATCCACTGTTCCGGACATACTCCGGAAGGCATTCCTGCCTTGACCAGATTGGAGCCGGTAGCCCCGTCCAGGTACAGATATGATTTTGCCATATCATTAAATATTTTTTTCGTCATATGAATATCCATGCCTTTCCGCAGGCATATCTTCAGTTTCCATGTCCCATGGAACCGACCGCCTTTTTCCCTGCTCAATCACCTGAAAAACTTAATGTCTATGATACCACATATCTGTTTTAGTCGTAAAGGGGCTGATTTATCCATTTTTTTCATAAAAATAGTTGCGAAAACACTCGGATTGTGGTAGATTTTAACTTATGTGAAGTTTCAAAAGGAGGTTTTGGCAGTTGAAAATTAAAGTTCGAATCACTATAGCAGCCTTATTCACAGGCATATTACTATCTGCCTGTGGTGAAAATACCGCATTGACTCAGTTTCGAAAAAGCATGGATGACTTTTGTACCAAAATTTCCGAGATTGACACAGCTATCAACAACATCGATGCGGAAGCAGATAATGCATCCGATGAACTCCTTGCCTATCTGGACGATCTGGATATTGTCTTCCAGTCATTTGCAAGGCTCGATTTTCCGGAAGAATTTGACTATCTGGAGAATCTGGCGGATGAATCCAGCGAATATATGACAGAAGCCGTAAAAAGCTACCACGATGCTTTTGGTGTTAATTCCTACAACGAAAGTACTGCGGAATATGCAAGACAGAACTATTCCAGAGCTTACAAGCGGGTTCAGATCATCATCTCATTTCTGCATGGAGAAGAGCCCCAGGATCCGGACCTGACCATTGAATATGGCTCTGACTGATATCTTTCATTATGCTTACAAAACAAAAGCTGTCAAGTGACAGCTTTTGTTTTCGTATTATTTCAATAATTTGACACATCCAAGCAGAGGCACTTCATTATCCTGCTCCCTGACTGCGTATACAATTCCCATGATCAGAAATATAAATACCACAATTTGAAGTAATCCTGCCAATAAGCCGATCAAAGGAATGCGTGTCAGCACTGCCAGTATGATAAGTGTGAGATTAATCACCAACGCCTGGTTTAAATGGAATTTGGAATCCTCTCTGTCTCCTGCCACATAAGCAGCCAACCAGCCAAAAATGGTGATATACGCTACAATATCAGTAGTTTTTCTGTCCATTTCGTTACGCTCCTGTCTCTTGTACAAATCTTTGTTCCGGTTACATTGTAATGCCCCATCCCAGCCTCAATCCGTTCTTGAGAATAAAATTAGCCAGAATTAAAGCAACGGCGCCATATAAATACCAGTTATGGTATTTCCACCCTTTTATTCTCCTGATCCCGATTCTTTCCAGCGCCTGGGTCAGCATAAAGCCTCCCGCGATAAATGCCCCATAGGGCACCAACGGATGATACCACAGCGCCTGAAGTAATCTGCCGTGAAGAAGTGCCTCCACGGCCCTTGTCCCTCCGCAACCGGGACAGTAAATCCCCAGTATCTCAGAGAAAAAGCAGGGAACATGGGGCAAAAACCGGCGAAACCACAGGTGATACAACACCCAGATTCCGCTGCCTGCCGCCAGAAGAATCAATCCAACCCGAAACAACTCTGTCTCCAGTTTGTCCTGTTCTTCTGCTCCGCCCTCTTTCTGTCCATTCACACAACTATCTGTCAATAAGCGGTGCCTCCTGTATAAACAACTATGCTTTACACTCTGGTGGTACTGACCGGTAAATACTTTCTTTTCGAATATGCTGCTTCCTAATTCATATTCTGCATTATCATATCCAGATAGCCTATTTCATCCAGGTAACTGAACGCCCAGATAAAATAAAGCAATACTGCCACGCCCAGAACAATGCCTATAACAGAACACACAAGACCTGCAATCCCTACGCCGGTTTTGCCTTTGTTGTTCCCGATAATTGCACAGATCAGACCCGCAATTCCAAAGATGATTCCCGGTACTCCGTAACAGCAGCTGCTGCAGATTGCCAGGATGCCGCAAACAAGAGCAGCTATCTGGAGCCCGTTTGTCCTGTTGCCGCCTCTGTCATCCGGTGGTGCCTGATATGGTACATTTGCAGTATAGTCCTGATAATTACTGTATTGCCCTTGATTATTCCCGTCCATAGCCTTCTCCTTTTTATAAAATTTATGACTGTTTTATGTAACAGACATATATTATTATACAATATAACAGTGAATATTTCCAGACCAAAATGTAATCCTTTACAAATGCATTTAACTCACATTTTACACTATATCGGAGCGTATCATGCAGATATACCCTGCAATGCCGGCAACACTTATAATCACCGCCGCAGACAGGGCATATTTCAGAAATTCAAAGCAGAAAACAGAGTCAAATGCGCTCACATAATGCGCTACGCATTCCATCACATACACGGGCTCATAAGCAGCAGGCCCGGGACTAAAACCGCCGACTCAGAAGAAAACAGGCACAGAGCCGGCCAGACTTCCTAAGAGCATCTGGCCAGCTCATAATACAGCCCCTTCTTTGCCATCAATTCCTCATGGGTTCCCTCCTCGGCAATCCCCTGATTACCAATATAGAGGATGCGGTCCGCATTCCGGATAGTAGACAGACGGTGGGCTACGATGAAAGCAGTCTTCCCTTTCAGCAGAATTTCCAACGCCTGCTGGATTAACAACTCTGTCTCCGTGTCAATGGCGCTGGTGGCCTCGTCCAGAATCACAATGGACGGATTTTTTAACACAATCCTGGCAAAGCTGATCAGCTGTCTCTCCCCGGCGGACAGTCCGCTGCCCCGTTCCTCCAGCACATGCTCATAGCCGCCCTTCAGACGCCGGATGAATTTATCCGCAAATATCATCTTTGCCGCCTCCATGCACTCCTCGTCGGTGGCGTCCCACCGCCCATACCGGATATTATCCAGAATGGTTCCCTTGAAAATAAAGGGATCCTGCATCAACACACCCACTTCAGAGCGCAGGGAATACAGGCTGGCATCCCGCACATCCACATCGTCAATCCTGACACAGCCCTCTCTCACATCATAAAACCGGGTCAGCATACTGATCACCGTGGTCTTTCCCGCACCTGTGGGACCTACCAGGGCAATGGTCTCCCCGGGCTTTACATGCAGCGTGAAATGCTTCAGGATATCCGCATTCTCCTCATAGCAGAAGGTAACGTCCTGAAAATCAACCTTTCCCCTGACATCCTTGAGAATCACCGGATCAGCCTTATCCTGAATCTCCGCCGGATAGTCGATGGTATCAAAGACCTGCTCCAGATTGGAACTTACCTGGGCCAGTTCCTGGATAATGGTGGACAACTGGGCCAATGGGTCCTGAAATGCCCCCATATAGCTGGTAAAGGTAATCACCATTCCTGCGGTAATTGCCGTATTTCCTCCTAAGATCAGCGCCAGGGCAGCCCCAAAGATGCACAGCGTACCCGAATGCCAGAAAAACTGGACTACCGGACCGTTCAATCGGGAGCGCTTTACAATATTCCACCACATATTCACACTGTCTCCATGAATCTGCCGGTAGATTTCCTTATTGATCTCAATTCGATTATAATTCTTGACAATCTGCTCCCCCATGATGGATTCCACCAGAAAAGCTGTCCGGTTGGAGTTTTTCGCCCGATGGGCCGCGTACATTTTCCGCAGACAGGAACGCAGCCGGAAGATGATTGCCATCATGGGCACCACCGCTGCAAATACGATCAAAGTCAGCATCGGGCTCAAAGAAAGCATAAATACAGTCACCACGACCAGCTTGACGATATAAATCGCAAACATCATCACATAATTGGAGAAAAAGTCCGCCAGGCCGTTTATATATTCCGTCACCCGTACTACAATCTTGCCGTCAGGGCGATTGTCAAAGTAATCGAAGGAAAGCAGCTGCAGCCTCTCAAAAATGTCCGTCCGTATTTTCGTAATAATGCTTAATCCCATTTTCCCCATACTTCTGGCCTGCACGAAAGTAGACAGTATCTCCACGGCGGCAAGCAAAGCCAGACTTCCTCCCACCAGCACCAGCTGGCGGTAATCCCTGTTTGCCACCACTTCGTCCACAATCAGCTTCAGCAGCCTGGGCGGAAGCAGGGAAACCACCGCCGCCACCAGCATCATGCCGCTGACCAGGGCAAGAAGCTTTTTATAGGGAAGGATATAGGCAAGCGTCCGCCGGAGCTGCTTCAAATCAATCTTTTTTTCTATTTTTTCATCCTCGAAATATGTATTTCGTTTCGCCATTGTCTTTCCTCACTTCCAGCCCATATAAGCATATCCCCGGGACTGCTGATTTATACTGCGCACCGGTTGAATTTGCATTACAACCCGACTGCAGACCGCCAGTCAGGTATTTTCCCGGAGGCATCACTGTAAATCCTGGCGGTCTGCAGTATATCAACAGACTTACAGACTGTCAAAAATGCGTATTCAGGTGCCGTCCCAAAATGTAAGCAGAATTTGATAGCGGAACTATCGTTTATTTCAACTTCACATCCGCATCATTCACCCTGCACCAGGTAAACTTTTCCTGCGCCGCGCAGCCAATCCATCGAAGTTTCGATACGCAGTCATGACGGATGGTCCAGCCGGACCTCATCCGCCTGCTGTTCCTGCTGTACCCGGTAAATATGAGCAAAGCTTCCCCCCAGCTCCATCAGTTCCCGGAAAGTCCCTCTCTCCGCGATGACGCCGTCTTTCATATAAAGGATTTCGTCGCAGTCCACCACAGAGGAGAATCGGTGCGCCGTGATAATCAGAGTCTTCTCCGCAAAGTGTTCATAAATATTTTTCAGCACCACATGCTCTGTATTCACATCCAGGGCGGATGTGGAATCGTCCAGCACAAAGACAGGCGCATTTTTCAAAAAGGCTCTCGCGATGGAAATTCTCTGCTTCTGTCCTCCGGAAATTCCCAGCCCGCGTTCTCCGACAATCGTCTTGTATCGTTCCGGCAAAGCGTCGATAAACCGGGCTGCTTCCGCGTCGGTAGCCGCTCTTGTCACCATACGTTCGTCAATGTCCGCCCGGCTGAAGGCAATATTGGACTCGATGGTATTGGAGAACAGAAATACTTCCTGAAATACATAGGAATACATTTTCCGTAAATTGTCCAGACTGAATTCCTTAATGTCATGCCCGCTTATCGTAATCTGCCCTGACGTGATATCGCTGACTCTTACCAGCGCTTTGAGCAGGACACTTTTTCCCGAGCCTGTCTCGCCTACAATCCCCAGCTTTTTTCCATATGGAATGCTGATATTGATATGCTTTAAAATCTCCTGACCATCCATTTCCAGGGAGACATCCTTCATCTCGATATCCGGTGTATCACAGCGCAGCATTGCATCCTTATCTTCCGGCACCTTGCTTTCCTTTTCCATGAACCGCTTCAGAGCCACTCCCGCTATGGTCTGCTGCTGCATATTAAAGACATGATTGTTTACACTTGTAATATTGTTCATGAACCGCATGACATATGTAGAGGAAGACAAAATATACCCCACAGTCAGGCGCCCCTGCATCACCAGTATCGCACCAATCACGATAGTGCTGATATAGGCAATCTGCCGGATGGCATTAAAGGTCAGATCGAATTTGGAGGAAAGCAATATCTGCTTCATCCGCGCATCCAGGAAATTTGTATTTACCCTGTTGAATTTTTCCTTCTCCAGTTCCTCATTATGGAAGGAACGTACAATCCGGACTGCTGCTGTATTCTCCTGGACAGTCAGGTTCATCTCGGAGCTTTTCTGCCTGATTTCCCTGAAGTTCTCCCGTGCCCTGCGCTTGAAACTGATTACCGACTTCACCAGGAAAGGCATCAGGAGAAGCGGAATGATAAGGAAGGAAATGTCAATCCCCGCAATCAGCACCAGAGTCATCACCAGCATAAAAACTGCGTCTCCCACATAAGGGATTCTGTGGCAGAACAGTTCCTTGAACATGATGGTGTCGCTGTTTAATATCTGCAGCAGTTCGCCGGAATTATATTCGGCAATGGTGGCGGAATCCAGCTCCATCAGCTTTTCATAAGTCATATACCGCAGATCGGTCTCCAGCTTCAGGCCGATCCATTCCTGCATCAGATCCCGGATATAGATCAGCACGATCCGCAGAAGCATCAGGATACCAAAGGCTGCCGCTATGGCAAAGAACAGCTGCATTGTCCGCGGCTCTCCGAAACGTCCCGTGAGAAGGAAGTGGAAGAATCCGCCGCTGTCCTCCTGCACTTCGCCTTTCCGGATCACAAAATCAATCAGGATACCGGACAGCAGCGGCAGGAGCAGTTCCGCATAAATTCCCAGAAAACTTAAAGCTTCCGCCAAAACTGCCATGGGCATATTCTTTTTAAAATATCGATAACCGAACTTCAGTGTCTCCATAATTTCCGCTCTCTCCCCGCCTCTCATCAAAGTACGTTGTCCATTATCCTCTAATAGAGATAAAAAGTCAAGCCCGAATGAATATCTCAAACAGTACTGAAATAGTACAGGGGATCCAGGCATTTGGGGGCATTCATGGGCAATGTCAGTTCGCTAAGAACTTTGAAAAGCGAACAAACTACTTCCGCAATATTTTTTCCATGGATTTGCCTTTGGCCAGCTCGTCCACCAGTTTATCCAGGTAGCGGATTTCCTGCATCAGGGGTTCCTGGATCTCCTCCACTCTCACCCCACAGACCACTCCCTTAATCAGCCTTCTGTTCTCGTTTAACTGGGGGGCATTCCGGAAAAAGTCCCCGTAGGAAACCGTCTTTTCCGCCATGCCCTCCAATTCCGCCCGGCTGTAGCCGGTAAGCCAACAGGTCACCTGGTCAACCTCCTCCTTTGTGCGGCCTTTCTTCACCGCTTTAAATTCTAACATGATACACACAAAATGCCCGGGAAAAGACCTGGCAGAACCACCCACAAATGTGGTATCCACACAGAAAAAGCCCCGGAAATCTTATATTTTCCGGGGCTGATTTTTATGCCCAGGCTCGTGCACAAAGTGCGACTCCCCGCACCTGAAAGTTTACCGCTGAAGCGGCGCACGGGCCGCACGGAGAGTAGGAATAAAATCTCCCCTACTCAATTATCAGCCGTCGCTCAAAGTTGCGCAGCCCTCATAGATCTTCCATATTCCCTTTCCCAAAAACTGCCCGCTGCGGTCCTTTTCATACCGGATCGCCTCCAGTTCCGGAAGTTCGGACAGATTGCCTTCCAGATATTGTCCCAGACGATATACGGCTGTCTCAAGCCTGGCGATTAGCCCTCCGTAGCGGAGATCCAGCCGGGACCAGCCAAAGGGAGAACAGGTCTGCA
>CAJUJN010000094.1 GCA_910586775.1 uncultured Acetatifactor sp.
TTATCCCCAGTGGTTTTCTAATCATTCAAAGCATAATATAATGCCCTGAAATACTGCTCTGCATCCTGAAATTCCGAAAGACCAGAAACACTTCCGTCACCAGCTTCCATTACCTTCCATGTTCCATCCGCCAATTCCGCAAAATCTACAGTATAATACATGCTGGAGAGATTTTTATATTTCATAACTAATTCTTTTGGCGGTTCTTGCGTAAAATTCTCTTGACCCGAATTCCTGCTTATGCTGACAATTTCACCATTTGCAAAAAACACTCTATACTCATTTGTCCTTTCGCCATAGAATTTTAAACTCAGGAACTCTTTCATGCATATACCGCCAGTAAGCAAATTCCCACGATACTTATAGAATACTTCCATCCAGTTATCAAATTCCTCCTGGGTAACAGACGAGTCGAAAAATTTCGGGAACTCCGTGCCTTTTACGGATTTAACAAAATCTTTCACCAGAAATCTATTGAAATATTTTTTCACATCACTTATCTCTATCTGCTCATGCAGCGGATATATTTTCATAAATGCTGTATCGTCTCCAAAAAACTTATATGCATTTGGAAAAATATGCATTTGTTCATACTCACTTGGAGCAACAATCAACTCTATATTATTGGCAAGTAATTTATGATAGAATTGCTTATACTTACTTGGCTTCATCATCCAACCGCGCATAACAGCTTTTCTCATGGCAGCAGGCGTCTCACTCAGCACTAACTTATCTTCGTTAAAGCATTTGTCATATCCAAAAAATATTGTATCATATAGTCCCGTTGAACGCACAGCATCATATTCTCTTTGTAAATCCTCATCAATCTTTTTTGTAGAGAAAAAACTGGATGGAAATAGTATTAAATCTACCATGTTCTTTTCTTCATTCCTTAATTCATGTTTCTATACAACAGAAACTTCAAACTACCGATTTATCACTGGCTTCATCCCCTAAGGAGCCACGGAACCACATCTCACCCGGCATGCCCGCCCTTATGCCGGATCAGCATGTAGAGGAAAACAGGCCCGCCCACCACGGACATCAATATCCCCACCGGCAGCTCATAGGGGGCGAACAGCAGCCTGGCCGCCATATCGCAGAGGGTGACGAACCCCGCTCCCGCCACAGCGCACATGGGCAGGAGCCGCCCGCTCTCATTGCCGGTGAACCTGCGGACGAAATGGGGCACAATCAGCCCAACGAAGCCCAGAAGCCCCGCGAAGCTCACCGCCGCCCCTGCCAGCAGGGCGGCCAATACCAGAAAAAGCATGCGGTACCGCCCCACCCGCAGGCCCACTCCCTGGGCCGTCTCGTCCCCCAGCGTCACCACATCCAGCTCGTTGCACAGGGTGAACAGCACTGCCAGCGCAAGCGCAATCAGCCCGGCCGCAGGCAGCAGACGCATGTAGGATACCGCGGAGAAGCCGCCCACCCGGAAGTCGATGCTCAGCATGGCCACGTCTGTGTCCAGCACCGTCACGGATTCGCAGACGGCATTCAGGATGCTGTTCAGCGCCACGCCTCCCAGGATGACCGTGGTCTTGGACGCGCCTGTCCGATGGGAAAAAAGAAAGATGAGCAGCACCGTGAGCAGGCTCCCGCCGAAGGCCGCGCAGGACACAGCCAGACCGGACAATGTCCCCATCGCGCAGCAGAGGGTCACCCCCAGGCCCGCCCCGGCGTTGACCCCGATGATGCCGGGGGAGGCCAGCCTGTTGGCCAGCACGTTCTGCAGCACGGCCCCCGACACCGCCAGCCCCGCCCCGGCCGCCAGGGAGGCAAGGGTGCGGGGAAGCCTGGCGTACAGCAGGATGCTCCTGCTCACCTTATCTCCCTGGCCCCGGAAAAGGGATATCAGCTGCACCGGGGTGAAATGGACGTTCCCCAGGCACAGGCTCGTCACCGCAATCAAAAGGCAGACGGCAATGCCGCACCCGAGCAGCAGCCGGTTATGCTTCTTACTGTACATACAGGGATTCCCTCCGTCCTGTCTCGATGTTTCTTCTCTCCGGGCCTTATTCCCCGCGGCTCTGCTGCGGATAGTTTCATTCCAAATTCGCTAAGCCGTCATAAAGTTCGTTGAACGATTTCAGGCCACGGCATCTTCCAAAAGACAGCTCCCTATTCTCTCCAAATTCAAGGAGAAAACATTTTGTCAATTCTTCAACCGTCTGTTCAAGAGCCGTAAAGAATTGCAGATTGTAACCTGTTTGTGCAGATACCTTTTCGGTATCTCATGACGGGAAGCATCTCGCATTTCCCTGAAAAATAGGAGGGGCTGCAGGGAGCTTCATTCCGCCGAGCCGGGATACAAAAGTCTCTCCAGCTCTTCATAGGCTTCGGCCCAGCGGGCATTGGGCTTCAGGTTGTACAGATGCTTGTCCAGGACATGCACCTGTCCGTTCTTCACCGCGCCCAGCTCGTTCCAGAGGGGATTCTCCCGGAACATGTTCTCGATGTTCTCCTGGGTGCCTTCAATATCATCGCCGGACTGGACAATCAGTATCAAATCCGGATCCATCAGCATTATGCTCTCCAGGCTTAAGCTCTCCAGGAGACTGTCGTCCGTATCCGCGATATTGACGCAGCCGAAGCTCTCCAGCATCTCGCCCAGCACGTTGCCTTCGTTGCCTTTGGCCCGTATGCTGGTGGCGGAAGCGCGCATGGACAGTACTGTGGGCGCGCTTTTTCCGGCATTCCTGCTCAATATTTCGTTTATTTCTTTCTGGATATCCGTTCCGTATTGGGTGTAGCGTTCCGGCTGTCCTGTGATGTCCGTGCAGGTCTTCAGGACGCGCAGATAGTCATCGAAGCAGGACACGTCAAAATAGGCCACCGTGATGCCCGCGCCCTCCAGGGACGATTGCCACTCCAGATGCTGGCTGGTGTTGGTGCTGGCCAGGACGAAATCAGGGTCTGCGGAAAGCAGAAGCTCCAGGCTGAGGCGCTTGGTCTCTCCCAGGTTCACGGTATCCTCCCCAAGGGGCAGGTCGAGATCCACGAAAGCATCGTCCGGCGCTGCGCAGACATCCCCGCCCGCCAGTATCCACATATCCGCATAGCTCCCCAGCAGAGTCGCCACGCGCTCATAGGATTCCACCATGACCTCACGTCCCAAATCGTCCGTAAACGTATAGGCAGCGTCCGCCCCGGCATCCGGCTGGCCAGCCTGGCTTTCTCCCTGTCCTTCCGGCTGGCTGTCTGCCTGGCCGCCGGTCCGGTCTTGCGACTGGCTCCCGGTCTGCCCTTCTGCCCGGCCACCGCTTTGGCCTTCCGTCCCGTCACCGCTCTGGTCTTCCGATTGGCTGCCGGTCTGGCCTTCTGTCCGGCTCCCGGTCTGCTCTTCTGCCTGGCCGCCGCTTTGGCCTTCCGGCTGGCTCCCGGTCTGCCCGCAGCCCGCCAGTCCCACTGCCATCATACCAATCATCAGATATAATTTTATCTTTTTCATGCCATTCTCTCCTCCCTTGGACAGCTTCTTTTTAATGCCCCATTTTCGGAAAACCGTTCCTGACGCTTCGTTTCGAAGAACCGCGGGACATTTAATATAATCCTCAATTTGCCAAGCTGCTTATGCGACTATTTATACTGCCTAACGATTTCACTTGCCGTGAAACCAGACTGCATAACGCTGACTGGTTCAATCGCATGATTACATTAGGCAGTATTCAGCGTTATGCAGTATAAGGCAATCAGCAAAAAAAGATAGTGCGTTTCATAAGGCAGGAGCATGGGCGAACCTGACTCTGCCATCATTTTGAATTCATCAACCGAAATGTATCTTACTTCCTTTACCTCATGATCGGAGAAGGAATACCCATCTATAGGAATATCCGCTCTATAAAGAAACACATCGTCAATCTCATTCTCGAAATATCCGTCAATGCCGCCACATTCACGGCAGGAAAACAGATATTGCAGTTTGGACATGTCTATATTGATGCCAAGTTCTTCACGTCCCTCTCTCCTGACAGCTTCCAAAGAAGTTTCGCCAGCCTGAATATGCCCCGAAAAAGAAATATCCAGCATATCAGGAAACATGACATGACTGCTCCGCGTTTGCAGCAATAGTTCCTGCTTAGAATTCATAATCCACACACAGACACCTCTATGGATAAGCGCTTTTCTATGTGCCTCGCCTTTCTCTTCGCTTTTACCGCTTTTTTGTCCTAAATCGTCATAAATATCAATGAATTCCATACAAAAAGGTTTCCTCCAAAGTCCGATTCAACAACAGGCAATTCTTTGCGCTCCGGTTTCCGGCGCACTTTTCCAGACTATGATCCATATCCTGAACCACACATGGTACATTATATCGCAGAGTCCCCCAAAATTCAATAGCGGCCGAAACGCCGAACCATTGACGGACTGTTGACAAAGAACCTTCGATAAAATATACTGAAATGCAGAACCGGAAAGGAGGAAGACTACATGAACCAAGTCATCGAAGCAATCGAGAAACGCAGCTCCACAAGAGGCTATACGGACGAGCCGTTGAGCGACGCCCAGCTGGACGCCCTGATACAGGCCGGGCTCCAGGCGCCCACGGCGGCCAACAGACAGGAAGTGCATTTCACGGTACTGAAAGGGAACCATCCCATTTTAAAGGAACTGGAGGACGAGAAGAACCGCCTGCGGGACATCGTTTCCCCCACCCACAACTTTTACTACGAAGCGCCCACCGTGGTGATCCTCAGCGCCGACAGCACCTACAAATGGGGTTCCCTGGACGCGGGCATCGCCGTGGAGAACATGGCCCTGGCGGCGGAAGGCCTGGGGCTGGGGAGCCTGATCATCGGCTGCATCCTGGACGCGATGCAGGGGGAGAAGAAGGCGCATTTCGCCGCTGCCCTGGACTTCCCCGCGGACTATGAGTACAAGATTGCCATCGCTTTCGGGCATAAGGCGGTCACCAAGGAGCCCCATACCTACGATGCCGATGTGCAGGTCACTTATCTGTGAGCGGAACCCTCGCTTTCCGGCGCTTCCACAAGGTGTCGGGAAGCGGCATTCAGGCTTTCGCCATTTGGGGAGCAGATGTCGGATAGTGCGCGGCTTAAGAACGAATCAAGAAGAAATTCAGAAAAGCTTTACTGCCATTGGAACGTGCAAAACAGCGTGCAGCCAATGAAATGAAAAAGCAGAACGGGCGCCGACAGCATAACAGGCAACGACGCAAATCATAACCGAATAAGTTACACAGCGTCAGAGCGTATAGAAAACAATCTATGCGCTCTACTCTATTTTGGGAGCTACTACCAGTCCCCCAGTCCCTAAAGCGCAGGGCATCCGCTATCAGCGGCAATCAAACCAATCTGAAACAAAAAATTCCCAAATTTTTTAAAAACGGCATTGACAAACCGATCCAAATCGTCTATAGTGTACTTATCGATTAAGTACGCTAGCTACAATCGATACGTATCAGATGTAACATGCACACGGACTGCAGTGCCGTTTTGCCATTGCTTCGGCTAAGGCATTGACAAACACGCTTTGGCAATCGCTTTCGCAAAAAAGCCCTCCAAAGCAACGCCCCTGGGCCCCGGGAGCACATCCGGCAGATGCGCACAGAAAGCTTTCTATGACAAGAGCAGGAGAACAAAATGGAAATCCTTATCAGCAACAGCAGCGATAAGCCGATCTACGAGCAGATCTGTCTCCAGATCAAGAGCCAGATCATGAACGGCTCCCTGGCCCCGGGCGAGGCTCTGCCCTCCATGCGGGCCCTGGCAAAAGACCTGCACCTGAGCGTCATCACGGTGCAGCGGGCCTACGAAGACCTGACCCGGGACGGCTTCATCGAGACAGTCTCCGGCAAAGGCAGCTTCGTAGCGCCCCAGAACCGGGAGTTCATACAGGAGGAACAGCTGCGCCGGGCGGAGGAGCTGCTGCAGAAGGTAGCGGAGATCGGCAAGGCCCACGGAATCGCCTACGAGCAGATGGCCGGCATCCTCAGGCTTTTCTACGAGGAATGACAGGCACAGACGCCGGACTCCAAACTCAGACGCAGAACCACCGGCGGAACCGCATACAGCAAAAAGGCCGCATACCGGCAGAGGAACCCGCCAGGGAACCCATAACAGGGCAGCTTTTGCCCTTACCCACCACAGACAGGAGGACATCACCATGGAAGAAAACAGCATTTTAGTCAGGGATCTGTGCAAGACGTTCCCCGGCTTCACCTTAGACCATGTCTCCTTTCGCGTACCGAAAGGAAGGATTGTAGGCTTCATCGGCGAAAACGGCGCCGGGAAGAGCACCACCATCAACCTGATATTGAATGAGCTGACCAAGGACAGCGGCGAAATCCAGC
This sequence comes from uncultured Acetatifactor sp., assembly GCA_910586775.1. GTDB lineage: Bacteria > Bacillota > Clostridia > Lachnospirales > Lachnospiraceae > Acetatifactor. The sequence goes on from CAJUJN010000094.1 coordinate 6,317, forward strand.
TCCTGGGCATAGAGCACACTGCCCGCCCCGCCAGGGAAGACGTCGGTGTCGTATTCGATGAGTGCACCTTCCACGACGTGTTCACGGCGGCCAACCTGGAGAAGATGCTCTCCGGCATCTACCGCAGCTGGGACAGCGCCCTCTATCGCCAATACCTGCAAAGGTTCCGGCTCCCGGAGAACCAGCCCGTGGGCTCCTTCTCCAAGGGGATGAAGATGAAGCTCTCCATCCTCTGCGCCCTGGCCCACAGGCCGAAGCTGCTGATTCTGGACGAGGCCACCACGGGGCTGGATCCTGTGGTGCGGGACGAGATCCTGGATCTGTTCCTGGAATTCATCCAGGACGAGGAGCACTCCATCTTCTTTTCCTCCCACATCACCTCGGACATCCAGAAAATCGCGGATTTCGTCATCCTGATCCATCAGGGCCGGATCGTCTTCGAGGAGCAGAAGGACGACCTGGTGTACCATTACGGCATCCTGAAATGCGGGAAAGAACGGTTCGCCTCCCTCTCTCCCGACGACTATATCACTTACCGGGACACGAAGCTGTCCATGGAATGCCTGGTCCGGGACAAGGAGGCGGCAAGGCGCAGCTATCCGGACGTAATCGTGGACAACGCCAGTTTGGAGGACATCATGCTTTTCTATATCAAAGGAGGGGTACCATGCGAGGACTGATTTATAAGGAATTCACTGTTTTCTGTAAATGTATTGATAAAAAGCTGATACTTATAGCGGCAGCCTTTTCTCTTCTGCTGCTGTGCAAAGCCGGTTATTACGGGGGGCTGATGGCCTCCGTCCTGCTGGCCATGACCGTGGGCATGCAGAATGTCATGAGCTTCGTCAGCGACGACAAGGCCCGCTGGCAGAAATATCAGATGGCCCTGCCCATGAGCGACATGTCGGTGGTGGCCAGCAAGTATATCTCCGTGCTTTGCACCCTGGGCATCAGCCTTTTGGGCGCCGGGGCGCTGAACCTGGCCTCCTCGGTGCTGTACCGGAACTTTGACCCTGTCGTCTGGGGCCTGGGAGCCTTCGCGGCGGTGTTCCTCCCGCTGATGTGGACGGGGGTGTGTCTGCCGCTGACCTATTGGTTCGGGGTGCAGTCCGCACAGGTCATGGGGATGCTCATCGTGGTTCCGGTATTTTATTTCATCAAATACTTCGAGGACGGCTCCGGGTTCTCCGCGATGGCGGCTTCCCTCTCCTCCTATCTCTTCCTGGCGGGGGCTGTGACAGTCGCGGCTTTCGGGGTATCCCTGCTGATCAGCGCGTCGGGATATGCCAGGCGGAGGGAGCAGCTGCGTCAATAGCTGTTCCCCCCGGCTGATTGTCGAAGTGTCAGCAAGAGAGTCTGTCATCCTCCCTTCTCCGTCAATAGCCTCTCGGAATCTTCAGACCGCTTATCACGCGGCTTCCCGGAAACCGTTTTGCCGATTTCCCCGCTTTTTCTGCCGCCTGGTTTCTCAGCAGCCTGATTTTGCCTGTCTGAAATTCCGAGAGCCTATGTCATACGGTCAATGGCCCGGTTATAGGATTTACCTTTGCCCGAAAGTCCTTTGACCAAGGCTTGTCCTTGTTCAGCCAGGGTCTTCAAATCCGTTCCCGGGAAAGCGCTTGGACAGTCGGGTTTTCGTCTGCTCCATAGGCGCAGGCCAGTCTCTCAATCAGTCTATCCGTCTCCTATTCGCTCACCATCTGCTTTACAAATACTGCGTTGATCGTTTTTACAATTGCAAATGTACCCAAGAACATACAGATTGGAAGCAGCACAAAACTCACAGTCATTCCTGTCAGCGAATTCGCAAATGGAAATTCCGCAATCCCAAGCAAGCGGGCATATGGGGTCAGCAAATCAGGAATCACAAATACCCCCAGCATAAGTCCCAGGCTATTTCCCGCAAGAGCCAAAAGGCAATTCCTCCACGAATGGATCTTCAATATCTGCCAGGATGTCATCCCAATGGCTTTCAGCAAACCTATGAGACGCTGTTCCCGCCGGACCAGAATAAAGGTCAGATTGACAGCAGTCAGGATTGTAACAAGAAGCAGAAACGTTAAAACTGTTCCGACAGCGGGCCTCAGAACGCCTGTCATATTTTCTCCATTTGACTTTGACGCTATGAAGGAAAACTTTCCGCCATATTTCTCAGATAATTCCTTCTCGTATTCCCATTTATCGGTTCCGTCTGAGAGGACGAGCATATAGTCTCCGTATGAGCCGTCGGCCCTTGCGAATTGGTCTAAATCATCCGTAACCATCCGTATGATATTTCCGTAATTGGAAAGTGTCTGGAAAATTCCTGTGATCTCGTACTCTGCCTTTTTTCCGTTCACTGCCAGTTCTATCTTCTCTCCAACCTCCAGTCCATATTCCCTGGCCAGCGTCAGCCCGATACCGACCTCATTTTCCTGCTGAGGCCGTCTGCCATACAGGGTCCGGTCTTCTACTTCATCATTCCAAGGCAGCTCGTAGACTTCCGCCGGAGCACTTTGCCAGGCAGCTCCGGGAGCGGGCTTATACTGTGCGGTTACCTTATTGACCCCGTAGGTGAACGCTACCCTTGAATCGTTCTGCAGTTCGGGTAATATGCCGCTCACCGGCGTATCTTCCAATGCCGTGATATAAATATCCGTTTTGATAAACCCCCATATCTCCGGTTCCTGATCGATATTTTGGACTGCGTTCAGGCAGCCCAGGCCGATTACAGTAAGGCTGCCAAGTATGAGAGACACACCGGCTATATACGCATATTGCAGCTTTTTATTTTGCATTCCCCTGATGGCATAATACAGTTCAAAGGAGACCCTTCCATGATAATATGTGCCTGGGGGCTTCCTCGGCCCCTGATTCTTTGACGGCCATGTGCTCGTTCTGACTGCGTAAGAAGCATTCAGTCTTCGGACTTTGAAGACGGCGCAGCAGCAGATTGCCATAACAGCGGCCAGTACGATACACCCCGCAAGGAGCTGATAACCGCCTGTTCCGGTAAATGTGACCGTATAGATTCCGATATCTTCGAGGACTTTTGTGATAATGCCCCTGCTCAGCCAGCCGCCAAGAACACTGCCTGACACCGCCCCCGCAAAACCGATCGCCCCATAGCAAAATAAATAAATACCAACGATCTGCATTCCCGTCATGCCCAATGACTTACAGATGCCAATATTCCTGACATCCTCATCCATGTCGCTCTTGACCAGAAATAAAGTCAGTACGGCAATCATACCCGCGAGGACCACGCTTACAAAGGACAGCGCCGCCCCCCACCATCTGATAAGCCGCCGTATATCCGCTTCTGATGCGCTCATAAGTATACAGCGTATCGCCCAAGGGCAGTTTGAAATACTCTTCTGCGTCATGGATAAAATTCTGCTCCATCTGGCGGCTGTATTCCTCAAATCTGATCTCCAGGTAACTTACTGTGTTGTTCTCAGCCAAAGGGAATTCGGAAAGCCTGCCGGAGCCGCACCACATCCGGTACACGTTGGTACTGCTGCTGCCAAAAACAGGGTCCGCAACGATTTTTGCAACACTTACTGTCACAGCTTTATCCGCTAATTGCAGAGAAACGCTGTCCCCCACGGCCAGGCCAAGGATATTGGCAATCTTTGTTGTGATCCAGATTTCATTCTTGCCGGGCATATCCGGTTCTTCGCCGTTCAGCATTTTGGGCGAAAGCATATCGCTGTTGATCCTTTCGGGAAGTTCCAGCAGAATGCCATTGCTCAGCCTTGTTCCGTCCTTTTCTATGTAATCAATGGTTTTTGTGTTTTCTGTTATCTGATACAAAAGCCCTTTCTGGCCGTCCAGATATTGCCTGACAGCGTCCGGCAAGATTACCTCGCCGCTCCACAGGCAGCAGATCTGCGGTCCGTCCATTTCCTCATAGGCCCTGTCGAACACCGTATCCAGTTCTTTCAGCAAAATCAGGGCATTGACCAGCAGCGCCGCAGTCAGTAAGATACAGATTCCCAGAAACAAATTCGGGACCTTTTTCCTTCTCAGCTTCGCCAGGGCGCACGTAAAACTTGCTTTCAACGTTACCACCCCCTCTTCTGCAGAAAGCGCATGAGTTCCTCTTCCCGATGTCCCACAGGACAGGAGCCGTCATCCGTAAATTTCAGTTCGCCCGCAGCCCGGCCATCCTTGATATAGACCACCCGTCCCCCTCTGACAGCAACCTTGACATCATGCGTGACCAAAAGAATCGTCTGCCCGTTTCTGTTCAATTCATCCAGCAAGTCCATGACGATGACTGACTGCGCCGAATTCAAACTTCCCGTTGGTTCATCACACAGCAAAAGCGGCGGCCTGTTGATAACCGCGCGCAAAATCGCGGCTCTTTGCTGCTGTCCGCCCGACAGCTGCGAAGGATACTTTTGGATATGCTCCTTCAGACCAAACTGCCCGCATAGGTTTAAGATGGTATCCTTCATGGAATCCTTTGCTTTTTGATTCCCTCCCAGCAGCACCGGCATCATGATATTTTCATAAACCGTAAGGTCAGGAATCAGGCATTGCTGCTGAAAAACGATTCCTATGTTCGTCCGCCTGAACACTGCCTTTTCCGTTTCGCTCATCTGGCTGAAATCCGCCGTTTGACCGGATTGGGTATACTGTATCGACCCGCTGTCGAAATGATCGATACCGGCGAGCAAGTGCAGCAGGCTGGTTTTTCCGGATCCGGACGCTCCCATGATCATGACAAATTCGCCTTTGCCGACTTGCAGATTCACATTGTCAACAACTTTGTTTTCTATCGATTCTTCCTGATATTTTTTGGTCAGGGCTTTGACCTCCAACAGCTTTTCCATGTTTTTACTCCTTTCGCTGTTTTTTCAGGCATTTCGGAGCATTCGAATTATCCGGAACGCCAGGATCACATAGACGGTCTTTATGATTGCGGTATAGAGCAACGCGAGGATGATTTGCGCAAAAGAACGCCAAACCAAGCTGAAATCATCCATATAGTTGAGCAGAGAGAACGCTCCTAACAGCGCGATCAGGCATCCCAATGTCAAGGTCAAGGCGCCGGCATATCTGACAGCCTGAACGGCCAGCTCCATTTCTTCCTTTGACAGACGCTTTCCAGGCAGACACATTTTCCAGGCGTTCCTATAGTCATGAAACCAGCCGGAAACGGATATGATTGCCAGTTTCAAACCCAGCAGATAAAACACTGTCGGCAAGTCAATCATATCAACCATGCTCCCCTCCCGCAGTGAAGCAGCAAACAGAATCAAAAGGGCCAGACCACTCAGCGAGATACCTGTAATCGTACCGATGCTTCTGCTCCTGCTTCTTTTGTCCATTTCGTTCAATTCACTGACCAGTCCGACAATATTGCTCTCGGTTTTTTTCGCATATTCTTCAGGAGGGAGCTCCTTTGGTAAAAATTCCTCCCCCGCAAGGAGCTCGTTTATATCGACCTCCAGAGCGGAGCCAAGTTCCAGAAGAAGCGACGCGTCCGGCAATCTATACCCGTTTTCCCACTTGGATACCGTCTTATCTGTCACATTGAGCTGGTCCGCCAACTGCTTCTGCGTCAGGCCCTGCTTTTTCCTCCTGTCCGAAATGAATTTCCCGATTTTGGCTTGATCCATTATCTTGACCTCCCTTTACATACAGCGGGCAATATCATTCTTGCCTTGAAACACCACATTGAAAGTGTATATCCTTGTGAACACTAAATGCAACCCCCAGGCCGGAGAATGGCTCTCCAATTTGGAGAATTCCATAAAATCAACCGGTTTCTCCTGTCGTTTTGGGCAAAACAGCTGTATATAGCTAAAATATCAATCATCCTGCCAAAGCCAATAAGGAGGCAGGGAGTAGTTGAAAAAGCACCCCCTGCCTCCTTATAGCCGATTCAATTGAACGAAGTATCATTTACTATAGCCGGAAAATCCTCTATGCAAATGGCCGTTTCTTTTTTCTCTATGAGCTTCAAAATCACTTTTTCCTCATCACCAATTCTAGCGTTGCCAATTTGTTTCAATGCCCACTCGGTCGGGTTTTCGGAGAAAAGACTTTCCGTGCATATTTGTCTAACCGCATACTTGCCGTTTTGAAAAATGAGTACACCTTCTTTGACTAACGCCGACAACAGCGTATCTCAATCAGATGAGTCAAGTGCAGCTAACTCATCACACCAGGAAGAAGTTTTTCGCTGTCGCTTTTCCTTCATTCCGCTATCAGGTTATCACTTGACTATTTAAGTGTCAAGACAGCTTTTCGGTTCATTGTACTCTATTTCTGCTATAGTTCCAACACAATCAGGGCATTAGCTGGTAATCTGCTTTCCGACAGAGTCCAAATTTTCCGAATGGCATGTTTTGCAAACACATGGCTGCTCATCGTATCCCACTCCGCCAGCCGAACAATCTCCGCTGTGTTGCTTATGAAGTCAAGCTGAATCTCGCCCCACTTGCCGTCGCAGTCTGCCTGATACTCGTAGACTGCGGCGGCGATTTTCTTTTTTGCCCGCTTCACCGATTTTCGTTTGAAGCGGACGGCGTGGAGCGTACCGGTCTCCACCAACAGGACAGTCAATTTCTCCACCGCCCGCCGATACGCTCTCTCCGCGCCGCTGGCGGTACTGCCCTCAAACTTACCGCCAGTGAGGAACTCACCCCTACCCTGTTGCGGGAGTTTGTGGAGAAAATCGTAATCCACGAATCGGAAGCCCTTGACGGGAAACGCCGGGGGAAACTCCGCAGACAGGAAATCGAAATCTATTATTCTTTTGTCGGCAAGGTAGAACTGCCCGACTAAAGCCCGACCCGTCTGGCAGTCAGCCGGACAGGGAACGGCAAATTTTTTACACTTCTTTTACTTCTTTATCTCACATGAGCAAAAAGCCCGGGAATACAAGGAAAACAACTTTAAACTCATATCAGTTATTTGTAGACACTTCCTTATGATAGTCAGAAATGATATTTTCAAACGTGATATTCTTTAGGCTTTCACATAAATCATTGCTGATTTTCTGATAAGAACAATCCAATACATTGTGTATGATTTTCCCTATGGGACATAACGGTGAGGGCAATGGGTGAAGTCCGATAAGCTTAGAAGCGAAGTTCGGTTCTATTGCCTTGCATATGCGGTATAATGTTATTTCATCTGGCAGACAATTCAATGTCGTACCACCTGTACCGAATTTAACAGATATTATGCCATCTTTTTTCAACGAGCTTATGATTTTTCGGATTGTAACAGGGTTGACTCCGGTAGATAACGCTAAAAGGTCACTGGTTACTTTTTGCCTATCTCCATATTCGAAAATAAAAATAAGGCAATGAATGGCAACGGAACATTTTGTACTGATATGCATGGCGTTTCTCCTTTCTTTTTGAGATTGTACCATATATCCGCGTTGGTGTAAATCTTGACATCACACCAAAAGATTGCTACAATGGTGTAAATCTAAAAATTACAGGAGGCACAGATATGAAAGTTTCACAGATTGTTTTCAGTCCGACAGGAGGAACTGGCAAAGTCGCAGAAGTTATAACCCAAGCATGGGGAATGCCTGTAACAAAAATTGATTTATCCAATGCGGAAACAGATTATTCGTCACTTCGCTTAGAAAAGGAAGATATTGCAATTATCGCTGTTCCCTCTTATGGCGGGCGTGTGCCGAGTCTTGCCGCCCAAAGAATTTCCAATATCCACGGTAATCATACCCCCTGCGTCATTGTTTGTGTATATGGGAACAGGGCGTATGAAGATACTTTGGTTGAACTAAATGATGTTGCAGAGAAAAGCGGCTTTAAAGTAATTGCCGCTATTGCCGCTATTGCAGAGCATTCTATCATACACCAGTATGCGGCAGGCAGACCAGATACAAAAGACAGGAGTGAGCTGAGCGGTTTTGCAAAAAAGATTTTAGATAAAATAAACAGTGATTCCACCAAATCTCCTACATTGCAAATTCCGGGCAATCGTCCCTATAAAAAAGCCGGCGGAGCCGGTTTGGTTCCAAAGGCCGGCAATGAGTGTACAAATTGCGGGCTTTGTGCGAAACAGTGTCCTGCGCAGGCAATCAGCAAAGAGAATCTAAAAGTCGCAGACAGCAAAAAGTGTATTTCATGTATGCGATGTGTTGTGCAATGTCCTCACTCAGCCCGTAAAGTGAATGGAGCTATGGTCTCTGTTGCAGCATTAGCAATAAAAAAAGCCTGTTCCGTAAGAAAAGGAAATGAGTTATATATTTAAGGTTACTGAATGCTTGCCGCCTGGTCAGAGAAGGCGGATATATCTATCTTGACCTCACTCCTTTTGAAACAGGCCATGATCCGGATGCTCATCTCATGTATTCCCGGCCGATTTTTGTGTCTGACCGCAACTTCGTCCGAACCTCAGACGAAGTTGCGTTTTCCCTGTTCAATTCTTTTTTCGTATTGACGGATAATCGAATCATTTAATTGCTGACTTGGTTTCTGTTGTACTCTAAGCGCTTTTCAAAGCAACAGCTCTAACTCAATTTTGGCGCTATCGCCTTTTTATTGTTCTTCACAGATTCTCTGCTCTCTTTATTTCATTGGAAATTCCTTCTGCAATCCTCTGTGCCAAACTTTCCTGATAATCGTCATCCAACAGCTTTTGACTCTCAGAATAATTTGAGAGAAATCCCATTTCTACCAAGACAGCGGGCATTTGCGTGTTTCGCAAAACATAATAGCCCTCTGTTTTCGCGTGCCTCGTTTCAATATCCTCGCTTAGCGAAACTGCGTCGATGATACTTTCTGCATATCTTTTGCTTTCTGTCGCATTTGAATTGTCGTAATAACATTCCAAGCCTGCTATCCGGGCATCTTCCTCATAGTAATTGCAATGAAGACTGATAAAGAAATCCGCATTGGAGTCATTTGCAACAGAAGTACGATCTGGAAGGCTTATATTTTCATCGGAGCTTCTGGTCAGAATAACTTCTATATTGTCATTCTCCAGAATAGCTTTCAGCTTCCATGCAACCGAAAGGTTAATATCCTTTTCTACTGCCTTGCCGCTGACAGTACCTCCGTCAATTCCTCCATGCCCCGCATCCACGACAACACAAAACCCCGGGGCGTTATTCTCTGTTGAAGCAACAGGAGCAGCATCGTTGCCTGCGTTTCTATCTGTGTATATATCCGTGTATTTATTTACCTTTTCATCTTCCTTTGTAAATCTCTCGTATATGTAAAGACATCCGCAAACCAT
>CAJUJN010000095.1 GCA_910586775.1 uncultured Acetatifactor sp.
CAGCACTATTAAAGTGATCGAGGGAAATAAAAATGATGCGGTGGAATACCGCGATCTGCAGGTAAACGGCAGGTACATCAGGGGTTACGGTTTGCCGGACTATAAGAGCATGGCAACGGCGGCAGAACCGGAGAAACCGGCAGCACCGGAGAAAAAGAGCGTTGCAGAAGTGGCGCGGGAAGTAAAAGACGGTAAATGGGGCAACAATCCCGAAAGAAAGAAACGGTTAGAGGCGGCGGGCTACAATTACGCCGAAGTGCAGGCGGCGGTTAATGCCCTTATGAATGGATCCGGATCGGCACCGGCAATATATACCGTAAAGCGGGGCGATACGTTGAGCGCGATCGCAAGGAAACATAATACAACGGTTGCCGCCCTTGCAAAGCTGAATAACATTAAAAATGTGAATGTTATCAATGTGGGGCAGGTTTTAAAGTTGAGATAAGGAGGCACACATGGCAGAAAACAAGGCAAGCAAGGCGGCAGGAGAGGCGCAGGAGCCGCTTAAAAAGGAAAAGACATATAAAGTTACCTGCGGTACATTTAAAGCCCGAAATGAGGCGTTACAGAGGGCAGCAGAGGCGAGAAGGGCGGGCGTTCATGTATCGCTGATAATCTGCAAGACGGAGTACAGCCTGCTTTATGCCGAGGGCATGACGAAAGCAGAGGCAGAGGCGGCAAAAAAGGCAATCGAGGCGAAAAAAATAAATGCCGAGGTTTCCGAGCAGTAAAGAAAATGTAATTGCAATATTGGGGTATGGCGCGGGCTATACCCCTTTATTTTTGTGAGCGGAAATATTTTTAAAATATTACGCAATATGTATTGACATATTGCGTAATATGTAATATAATAAATATATCAAATGAAAGAGAGGTAAAACACCATGAAAGAATTATTAGAGAGATTAAAAGAGGCAGAGAAAAAAGCAGATGCAGCCGATCGGGAATATGAAAACGATCCGGAAAACGAGGAAAAAGAAAAGGCTTTCGATTTGGCATATAGCGAGGAATACAAAGCGTTTGAGGCGTTGGCAAGGGAAATAGTAAAGGCGACAGCGGGAAAGATTGATACACAGACAGCGGCGGCGATGATTAGAGGCAGGCGGCAGCAGTTGGAAACCATTTTAGAAATGATGTAGGAGGCGGGAAAATGGCAGAGTATAGCGTATTGGTGCAAACGGCAATCAGAGAGGCACAGCAGACAGCGGCAGAGCAAAGGAAGAAAGCCACAGTTTCGGAGATATACGAAGGGCAGTTATTGGAAACGGAATACATAAAGCGCGGCGGCGCGATTTGGCAGCAAATAAGGGTTGACGGAAAAGTGACGAGTGAAAACAGAGTATATAAAGTAAATTCTGATAAACCATATACAAGGGGTTTCGGGCGGTATTGGTATTTGGACGATGAGGCAAAAGAGGCGATGCAGGCAGTTTTATAAAATCTGAAAATATTACGCAATATGTATTGACATATTGCGTAATATGCGTTATAATATTCATGTAAACAGTTAAGGGGCGGCACAAAGGAAAGGAAACAAGCCCCATGATAAAGTTAATAGAAGTTTTGGCAGAAATAGCAATAGTGACGGTCATTGTCTTAGAGATAATCAAGGACATAAAAAATAGGGTTGACAGCGACCAAACCGACAACCCCAAAGACGATAAAGAGCAGTAGTAACTAAGTAACCAAAGCCCCTTAACTGATTTACATTATATCATGGGAGCCGGAAAAGTCAAGAAGGGAGGGCTGAAATTGCGATCCAACAATGAGTTTAACCAAATTGCATACCAAAACGACTATATCAAGGAAAAGTACGATCGGATCAATTTAACGGTGCCAAAGGGCAGAAAGGAGGAAATAAAGAAAAAGGCAGCAGCAGCAGGAAAAAGCGTGAACGAATATATTAACAGCTTAATTGATAATGACATGAATTAAAAAAGTTTGGCGCGTGTAAAGGGCGGCAGGTAGACTATTACCCGCCGCCCTTCGGCGTGTGCAGAAAGGAAGATGATACAATTTTATGAAATTATTCAAACAATTTACATATAATGACCGGTTGCGGTTGGAGGTATTGGTTAAGGCAAAGCATACACCAAAGGAGATCGCGGAAATTCTACATTTCCATATAAGCACGATTTACAGAGAATTAAACCGAGGACAGTTTGAGGCGTTAAATTCGGATCTCACAAAAGAAATGAGATATAGCCCCGACATAGCACAGCAGCATAAAGAGGAGGTTTTAGCTGCAAAGGGCGCAGATCTGAAAATTGGAAACGAGCAGGCATTTGCAGACCGGATAGAGGAAATCATAATAAATGAGGGGTACAGCCCTGCGGCGGCACTGGCAAAAGTGAAAGCTGAAGGATATGATTTTTCAATATGCGTAACCACTCTATACAGTTACATTGATAAGGGTGTTTTCTTAAATTTGACAATGAAACACCTGCCGGAAAAGAGAAAAGGGGAGAAGAAACACAAGCGGAAAACCACACAAAAGCGGGCTACAAAGGGGGAGAGCATCGAGAACAGACCGGACGAAATAGACACGCGGGAGGAATTTGGGCATTGGGAAATGGATACCGTTGTAGGGGCGCGGGGCGTTTCCAAAAAGTCTTTATTGGTACTGACAGAGAGAAAAACGCGCAAAGAAATTATATTTTTACTGAAAGAGCATACATCGGCAGCAGTTGTAAAGGCATTAGACCGATTGGAAAGGAAGTTAGGAAAGAAATTTAGAGAAATCTTTAAAAGTATAACCGTAGACAATGGATCGGAATTTGCAGATTGGGAAGGAATGGAGCGATCCAAGCGCGGCAAAAAGAAAAGGACGAAAATATATTACTGTCACCCATATAGCAGTTGGGAGCGTGGCAGCAACGAGAACCAAAACAAATTAGTACGCCGTCATATTCCAAAGGGTGTAAATTTTGACGATAAGACGCAGGGAGATATTGACAATATAGCAGAGTGGATCAATAACTACCCGCGCCGCCTGCATGAGTATAAGACGGCAGAGGAATTATATAATAAGGAACTGGAAAAGATTGCGGCATAGAACAAATGTTTGTTGTGCGGGTAGCCTTTATTTCGTGCGCCCATTTTTAGGTATCGCAGAAAGAGATCCGGATCCGGATCTGCATCACTCCAAAACAAAAAACTTGTATCATGTGAAAATTGCACAATAAAACAGCTCTATTTATTGTGCATATTGCTGAAAGCGAAAAAATCAAAAAAACTTTCGCATTTAATGTTGACATTTTCAAAAAAACGATAATCTGGAAAAAAATGTTGACAAACGGAAGTACCCGGGCTATAATAAAGCAGTATGTGAAGCGAAAGATTCCCGGCGTGAATAATATTCGTGCCCACATGATGCATAGGAGCCGCCATGTTGATAAACTTATCTGATGTATTGACATCTGAAGGCATGCAGATCAGCAGAGAGTTGCCGTTGGAGATGACATGCTTTGAGAGCAGAATGGGTTCTTTTCCGATCATTGCCAGCAGTCCGGTATCTCTGCGGATCAGAAACGCGGGAGCCGGTAAGGCGAAGCTGGATGGAGGCTTAAAGCTGACGTTGCAGGCAGGCTGTGACCGCTGTCTGACGGAAGTGCCCGTGGCGCTGGACCTGCAGTTTGACAGGACTGTTGTTTCGGGGACAGAGGATGTGGATGCGGACGAACTGGGGTTGACAGAGGATTGTCAGCTGGATGTAGAGACTTTCGTGCACAACGAAATTTTGGTCAACTGGCCCGGGAAGATTCTGTGCAGAGAAGACTGCAGGGGGATATGCCCTGTGTGCGGACAGGATCTGAACGAGAGGGAATGCGGATGCGATACCTTTGTTCCCGATCCCCGCATGGCAGTGATCCAGGATATCTTTAACAAGAATAAGGAGGTGTAACGATGTCTATTTGTCCTAAGAATAAATCTTCCAAAAGCAGAAGGGATAAGAGGAGAGCAAACTGGAAGATGAGCGCTCCCACTCTGGTAAAGTGCAGCAAATGCGGCGCGCTGATGGTGCCCCACAGAGTATGCAAGGCCTGCGGTTCTTATAACAAGAAGCAGGTTATCGCTGTTGATTGATCGTAGCTGCGTACCTGGCGGGAGGTTCTGTGCCTGAGGCAGGTCTGTTTATAGTATCAACAATGAGAAAGAGCGTTCGCAGGAACGCTCCTTTTTATGTAAAAATTACTTGCTTTTTGATTCATATTACATTATAGTTAGAGTAAGTATAAGTATGGAATGGCTTTCTGACAGGGCTCTTTACCGTGACAGAATGCAGAAAGGATATCCGATGGCGGAGATGGTGAATGTAGCTGTAGATGCCATGGGCGGTGACAATGCGCCTGTGGAAGTGGTAAAGGGGGCCGTGGACGCAGTAAATGCCGACAAAAGAGTAAAAGTCTTCCTGGCAGGCAAAGAGAGCGTGATAAAAGAGGAACTGAAGAAATATACTTATCATGCAGAGCAGGTGGAGATCGTGCCTGCGGAGGAAGTCATTGAGACCGGGGAGCCTCCCGTGATGGCAATTCGTAAGAAAAAGGATTCCTCCATCGTGAAGTCCATGTACCTGGTAAAGGAGGGCACATGTGATGCTTTCGTGTCCGCCGGGAGCACCGGAGCGGTACTGGTGGGCGGCCAGGTCATTGTAGGGCGCATCAAGGGTGTGGAGCGGCCGCCCCTTGCCCCTGTGATTCCGAATATCAAGGGTGTCAGCCTGCTTCTGGACTGCGGCGCCAATGTGGATGCCAAGCCCTCCCAGCTTCTGCAGTTTGCCAAGATGGGAAGCGTCTATATGGAGAGCGTCATCGGTGTCAGAAATCCCAGAGTAGGCCTGGTGAATATCGGCGTGGAAGAGGAGAAAGGCAATGCCCTGACCAAGGAGGCATATCCGCTGCTGCGCAACTGCCCGGAAATCAATTTTATCGGCAATGTGGAAGCCAGGGATATTCCCTATGGAGGGGCAGATGTTCTGGTCTGCGAGGCCTTTGTGGGAAATGTGGTGCTGAAGATGCTGGAAGGCGTCAGCGGAGCCCTGGTGGAGAAGATTAAGGGCGGAATGATGAGCACCACGAGGAGCAAGATAGGCGCTCTGCTGGTGAAGCCTGCGCTGAAGAAGACGTTGAAGGGATTTAGCACCGAGGAATACGGCGGCGCGCCGCTGCTTGGCTTAAACGGTTTGGTGGTGAAGACCCACGGCAGCAGCAGGGCAAATGAAATCAGGAATTCTATTCTTCAATGCATCGCATTCAAGGAGCAGAAAATAAATCAAAAAATAAAAGAGAAAGTAGTTCTCGAGAATTAAGGAAAGGCGGAAAATGTTATGGAGTTTGAAAAGTTAAAGAAGGTAATTGCAGATGTGCTGAATGTGGATCCCGACGAGATCACAATGGACACCACTTTTGTGGACGACCTGGGGGCTGATTCCCTGGACGTATTCCAGATCATCCTGGGGATTGAGGAGGAGTTTGACATTGAGATCCCTGCTGAGAAAGCGGAGAAGATCAGCACCGTGGAAGAGGCAGTCGAGCTGATCAAGGCTGCGGTATAGAGGGCTGAAGATATAATATCGGCGGGCAGGACCGGTGAGAAAAAGATGCCCGGCCATATGGAGTTTTGATAAGGGCAGTCTGCTATGCGGCTGCTCGTTTGCGTTAATTAACAGTATCTGCCCGAAATACCGGGAAGAACGACAGGAAAGAACTGGAATAGAGAAATGGAAAAACGATACACAATGAAAATGTTGGAGAAGCGGATCGGATATAAATTTACCAATCCGGCTCTGTTGAAACAGGCAGTGACCCATAGTTCTTTTACAAATGAACAGAGAATACGGAGGACAAACAATTATGAGCGCCTGGAATTTCTGGGAGATGCGGTATTGGAACTGGTCTCCAGTGAATTCCTTTTTCAGCGGAACAGATACATGTCCGAAGGAGAATTGACGAAAACCCGTGCATCAATGGTTTGCGAACCGTCGCTTGCGTTCTGCGCCAGAGATCTGGACCTCGGAAAGTTTATATTGCTGGGAAAAGGGGAAGAAGGCACAGGAGGCCGGAGCCGTGACAGCATCATATCCGACGTGATGGAGGCCGTGATTGGTGCAATCTACCTGGACGGTGGCATGGAGCCGGCTAAAGCTTTTATCAACCGTTTTGTATTGTCCGACCTGGAAGACAAGCAGCTTTTTTATGACAGCAAGAGCACGCTGCAGGAACTGATTCAGGGGAAATTGAAGAAAAGCTTTCACTACGAATTGATGACTGAGAGCGGACCCGAGCATAATAAACTGTTCCGGGTGGCTGTCTATATGGAGGACAAGCTTCTGGGAACGGGTGAGGGAAGGACGAAAAAGGCGGCAGAGCAACAGGCGGCATATCAGGCGCTGCTGCAGTTGAGAGGTAAGGGATGTATTTAAAAAGCATTGAGGTGCAGGGATTTAAGTCCTTCGCAAACAAGATCCATTTTGAGTTCCACAACGGGATTACCGGAATCGTGGGCCCCAACGGAAGCGGAAAAAGCAATGTGGCGGATGCGGTCCGCTGGGTGTTGGGAGAGCAGCGGGTAAAGCAGCTGAGAGGCGCCAGCATGCAGGATGTCATTTTCTCGGGTACAGAGAACCGGAAGCCATTGAGTTACGCCTATGTGGCCATCACACTGGACAATGCGGATCATCAGCTTGCCATTGACTTTGATGAGGTGACAGTGGCAAGGCGTATTTACCGTTCCGGAGAAAGTGAATATCTGATTAACGGAAGTGCCTGCCGTCTGAAGGATGTAAACGAATTGTTTTATGATACTGGCATCGGCAAGGAAGGCTACTCCATCATCGGACAGGGCCAGATCGACAAAATCTTAAGCGGCAAGCCGGAGGAGCGCAGAGAGCTCTTTGACGAGGCGGCGGGAATCGTAAAATTCAAGCGGCGGAAAGCGGCAGCCCAGGTCAGGCTGGAGAATGAGAAGCAGAATCTGATCCGTGTCAACGACATTCTGTCGGAGTTGGAAAAGCAGCTTGGTCCCCTGGAACGCCAGTCCGAGACGGCAAGGGTTTATCTGCGCAAGCGGGAAGAACTGAAGAATCTGGATGTGAACGTATTCCTTCTGGAGAATTCCCGTCTGCGGGAGCAGCTGAAGGATGCGGAAGAGAAATACGGGCTTGCCAACGGGGAACTTTCCCAGACAAAGGAAGCATATGAAAGCATAAAGGACGAATATACTCGTATCCAGGAGGAAATCGAGAAGCTGGAGGCGGAAATCGAGCAGGCCAGAAGTACAGTTACGAATGCCGGCCTGACGAGAGAGCGCCTGGAGGGCGAGCTGAATGTCCTTAAAGAACAGATTAATTCCGGTAAGGGAAGTGAGACTCACCTGGGCAACCGGCGCAGGGCTCTGGAGGAAGAGATTGTTTCCAAAGAAAAAGACAGGGAAGAACTGTTGCATGAAAAGAGCGATACCGATGCGGAAGTGGCGGAAATTGCGGCTCTGGCCGACAAGGCCAGGCAGAAGCTGGAGGAAATCCAGAAGCGGATTGAGACCCTCAACAACGGTATGGAGGACGGCAAAAATACCATCATCGAAGAATTGGGCAAGCGTGCTACCATAAAATCCAGAATGGGACGTCTCGACACCATGATGGAACAGGTGAACATCAGAAAGGCGGAACTGAATTCCAGGCTGCTTCGAATCAAGTCGGATGAGGCGGCAAGAGAGGAGAGCCTGAAGAATCTGGAGGAGGCTTTTGCGGCGGTTACGGAGGAAATCCGGGACTTAAGCGCCCGGGAAAAGGCCATGGAAGAAGAACTGGGCACCTTCCGTGAGACGCTGACCCAGAAAGATGCCAGACTGCGGGAAGCACAGAGCGCCTACCACAGGGAGAAATCCCGCCTGGAAGCGCTTTCCAATCTGGCGGAGCGATATGAAGGCTACGGTGGCAGCATCAGGAAGGTCATGGAGCAGCGGGAGAGGAACCGTGGTATCATAGGTGTAGTGGCGGATATCATTCAGACAGACAAGAAGTATGAGACTGCCATCGAGACCGCTCTGGGCGGAAATATCCAGAATATCGTCACCGACAATGAAGACACGGCCAAGCAGATGATTGCCTGGCTGAAGTCCAATAAACTGGGAAGGGCGACATTCCTTCCCCTGACAAGCATCAGAAATCCGCAGAAGTTCAAGAATGCGGAGGTACTTTCCGAGAAGGGAGTTATCGGTACAGCAGATACCCTGGTACGGATAGACGACAGATATCGTGATGTTGCGGCGTCTCTGCTGGGGCGCATCGTTGTGGCGGATAACGTGGACAATGCGGTAAAGCTTGCGGCCAAATACAGACATACTCTGCGCATCGTCACCCTGGAAGGCGAGCTTCTGGTTCCCGGGGGTGCCATCAGCGGCGGTGCCTATAAAAATAACAGCAATCTTCTGGGGCGGCGGAGAGAAATCGATGAGTTGGAGGAGAAGGTAAAGAAGCTGCAGATTGTCATAGACGAGACAAATGGGGATATAGAAAGTACAAAATCAAGACGTACCAGGCTGCGTGTGGATGTGGAGGCGCTCAAGGGCGAGATTCAGCGCAAGTCCATAGAGCAGAACACGGCAAGGCTGAATATCAGCCAGGCCAGGGAACGTATGGAGGAGGAAGCCGGGAGTGCCGCTTCTCTGCGGACTGAAAACTCGGAGATTGAGGGACAGATCCGGGAGATCAGAAGGGACAAGGAAGCCATCCGGCAGGAACTGGCGGAAAGCGAGGCCCTGGAAGCACGCATTCAGGAGCAGATTACACTGGCCGGGCAGAAGCTGGAGGAGGAGCGCAGACTGGAGACGGAAAGCCAGGGAGCAGTCTCCGAATGGGAATTGAAGGTTGACAGAATGCGCCAGGCCCTGGGGTTCAAGCAGAGCAATGTGGAGCGTATTGACGGGGAAATCGCTAAATCCAGGGATGAGCTTGCGGAAGTTCTGGAAGCTTTGGAGTCAAACAGGCAGGAGATGGAGCGCAGACTGCTAAGCATTGCCGAAATTGAGAAAACCATTACGGCTTCCTTTCAGACACAGAGTGACTCCGAGGGCAGGCTGAAAGAGGCAATGGGACATAAGGAAGAACTTTCCGCCAGGCAGAAAGGCTTTTTTACGAGGCGGGAGGAGCTTTCCGAGAAGCTGTCGGCTCTGGACAAGGAGACATACCGCCTGAACGCCCAGAAAGAGAAGCTGGAAGAAACCCTGGAGTCTCAGATCAACTATATGTGGGATGAATACGAGATTACCTTAAGCGACGCGGCTGCCCTCAGAAACGAGGAGATGACGGACCTGTCCGCCATGAAGAAGGAGATTGTCTCTCTGCGTGACCAGATCAAAAAGCTGGGAGACGTGAATGTCAACGCCATTGAGGATTATAAAAATCTGTTGGAGCGTTTTACATTTATGAAAACCCAGAGAGACGACCTGGTGGAGGCGGAGAAAACTCTGGAAGGCATTATCGAAGAGTTGGACGCTGCCATGCGGAAGCAGTTCACGGAAAAATTTGCGGAAATCAGTCGGGAATTTGACAAAGTATTTAAGGAATTGTTCGGTGGCGGAAAGGGTACCCTGGAACTGACGCCGGATGAGGATATTCTGGAGGCGGGCATCCGCATCATTGCCCAACCGCCAGGCAAGAAGCTTCAGAACATGATGCAGCTGTCCGGCGGGGAGAAAGCGCTGACGGCCATTGCGCTGTTGTTTGCCATTCAGAACCTGAAGCCGTCACCGTTCTGTCTTCTGGACGAGATTGAGGCGGCGCTTGATGACTCCAATGTGGGAAGATTTGCAAAGTATCTGCATAAACTGACAAAAAATACGCAGTTTATCGTTATTACGCACAGGCGGGGCACCATGGAGCAGGTGGACAGGCTTTACGGTATCACCATGCAGGAAAAGGGCGTTTCCACACTGGTGAGTGTCAGCCTGATAGATAAAGATTTGACGAATTAAGCTGCATACCGCAAAAGGAAAGCAGGACTCCAGAGTTGAAAACCGGGATTGAAAGTGACGGTTTTGTGCGGCAATTCCGTGATGACAGGGCAGAATGGTATTGTAATAGAAAACGGATGGAAGGGAGAAGAATGAAGAATGGGCGAAGGAAAGAAAGGTTTTTTTACCAGATTAAAAGAAGGGCTGGCCAAGACGAGAAATAACATCGTCAGAGGAATTGATTCCCTGTTCAGCGGATTTTCTGCCATTGATGACGATTTCTATGAGGAACTGGAAGAGATACTGATTATGGGGGATATCGGGGTAAATGCCACCGCGGAGATTGTCAGCCGTCTGAAGGAACAGGTCAGGGAACAGCATATTAAGGAGCCACAGGAATGCAAGCATCTGCTGATAGAAGGCATCAAGGAACAGATGCGGGTAGGCAAGAATGCCTACGAATTTGAGAAACGGCAGTCTGTGATTATGGTGATAGGCGTCAACGGTGTAGGCAAGACTACTTCGGTGGGCAAGCTTGCGGGCAAATTCAAGGATGACGGCAGAAGGGTGCTGATTGCCGCCGCAGATACGTTTCGGGCCGCTGCCGGAGACCAGCTTGCCGAGTGGGCCAGGCGGGCCGATGTGCCCATGGTGGGCGGCAATGAGGGAGCGGACCCGGCCAGCGTGGTTTATGACGCGGTCAATGCGGCAAAGGCGAGAGGGGTGGACGTGCTTCTGATTGATACGGCGGGGCGGCTCCATAACAAGAAGAACCTCATGGAGGAACTGAAGAAGATGAACCGCATTGTGGACCGGGAATTTCCCGATGCCCACAGGGAGAATCTGATTGTACTGGACGGCACCACCGGGCAGAACGCCCTGGTACAGGCCAGGGAATTTGGAGAGGTTGCCGACCTGACCGGCATCATCCTGACCAAGATGGACGGGACTGCCAAGGGAGGGATTGCGGTGGCAATCCAGTCCGAACTGAAGGTTCCGGTGAAGTATATCGGTGTGGGTGAGACAATTGACGATTTGCAGAAGTTTGATTCGGACGAGTTTGTGAATGCTTTGTTTGATGTGAAAACAGAGGGGGATGAAGCGGAAGCCCATATTTTATAGACTCTCGGAATCTTTGGCAGCGGAATCCGGGTATTGGAGTGGGAGCATGTCCGGAACGGCGGGGCAATCGGAGAGGATGGGTGCCAAAAAGCCGCATGCCAGGCGGTTGGGAGATTCCGGGAGGATATATTTTGCATAAAGGATGAGCAAAATTTTTCAAGGAGGAGAAAAATGGCAAAAGAAGCACAGGCAAACGAAGTTTCAGGAAAGGAGGAGACTGTCGTGAAGGAGCAGATTCCTCAGGCGGAGGGTGAGGCAATGGAAGGCGGGCAGTTCATGGAAGAGGCTCAGGAGGAAGACCTTTACTCGGAAGAGGGGCTGACTCTGGAGAAATTCGAGGAGGCTTCCGAGGTAGTAAAGAGGGTTACTCTGGAAACCAAACTGGTGTTCAGTGAGTACCTGAGCGCCCAGACAGGGAATAGGGTCTATCTGAAACCTGAAAATATGCAGCTGACAGGCGCATATAAGCTTCGCGGCGCATACTATAAGATATGTACGCTGTCCGAGGAAGAACGTGCCAAGGGCCTGATTACCGCATCTGCCGGAAATCATGCCCAGGGTGTGGCCTATGCGGCAAAGGCGTACGGCACCAAGGCCGTCATTGTCATGCCTACCACCACGCCGCTGATGAAGGTGAACCGCACCAAGGGATACGGCGCGGAAGTGGTGCTCTACGGAGATGTGTATGATGAGGCATGTGCAAAGGCATATGAGCTGGCGGAGGAGAACGGCTACACTTTCATCCATCCCTTTGATGACCTGACGGTAGCCACCGGACAGGGAACCATTGCCATGGAAATCGTCAAGGAGCTTCCGCTGGTGGACTATATCCTGGTGCCCATCGGAGGCGGCGGGCTGGCAACAGGAGTGGCTACTCTGGCCAAACTGTTAAATCCCAAGATAAAAGTGATCGGAGTGGAGCCCGCAGGAGCAAACTGTATGCAGATGTCCCTGGAAGAAGGGCATGTGGTCACCTTGCCGAAGGTAACTACCATTGCGGACGGTACGGCGGTTAAGACTCCCGGCAGCAAGCTTTTCCCTTATATTCAGAAGAACCTGGACGGCATCATCACGGTAGAAGACCACGAACTTGTAGTATCTTTCCTGGATATGGTGGAAAATCACAAGATTATCGTGGAAAACTCCGGTCTTCTGACGGTTGCCGCCTGTAAGCATCTGAATGTGAAAGGCAAAAAGGTGGTTTCCATCCTGAGCGGCGGAAATATGGACGTAACGACCATGTCTTCCGTGGTACAGCAGGGGCTGATTATGCGCGACAGAATCTTTACCGTATCCATTCTTCTGCCTGATAAGCCCGGTGAGCTGTACAAAGTTTCCGGTATTATCGCCAAGGCTAACGGAAATGTGGTGGAGTTGGAGCACAATCAGTTCGTTACCACGAACCGGAATACGGCTGTGGAACTGCGGATAACCATGGAAGCATTCGGCACGGAGCACAAGAACCAGATCATGACGTCCCTGGAGGAGGCCGGTTACAAGCCCAGACAGGTAAATTCCAGTTTCTGAAATTCCAGTTTCTGAGAGTCCGGAGCGGCTGGATACATAGGATAAAAATGTAATGTGTTCTGCTGTACGGGACGGATTGCATTTCCGGAATCACCCATATGATAACCTGCGTGGATTGATATTGTATTCATATTTGGGCATGTTATTTATGGGTGGTTTTTACTTTGTGGAATCTTCAATTCATCTGAAATTTTACCGATTCTGCAAATTTTGATAAATACAGAAAGCGTGTTAACAGTTCCCGGGGAAGGTTTTTCCTAAACAGGGTTGTATCAGTTATGTTCTGACAATTCCCAGGTAATTAAGTGTGTGAGAAAGAGTGTTCAGGAGAGATGAAAATCAGCAAAGAGCAGCAGAACGAAATCCAATACGAAGAAAAGAAGACATTAAAGCGAAGATGTATAGACTATATGTCGATTACAGGAGCTGCGGCAATCTATGCCGTTGCAGTCAGCCTGTTTCTGGATCCGAATTCCCTGGCTCCTGGAGGAGTCACCGGTATCGCCATCATTATGAACCGGATAACGGGTCTGGAGACTGGTACCTGTATGTTTATCATTAACGTTCCCATACTGGTATTGGGGATGTGGAAGTTCGGGTGGCTGTTTATTCTGTCAACTCTGTATTGTACTGCCATGATGTCTGTATTTACGAATTTTCTGGCACCCCTGGGAGCACTGACCAGGGACCCTCTGCTGGCGTCGCTGGTGGGAGGCGCTCTGATGGCAGTGAGCCTGGGAATGGTTTTCAAGGCGGGTGCCACATCCGGCGGGACGGATATTATCATTAAGCTTCTGCGGCTGAAGCTTCCCTATTTGAAGACCGGGCTGCTGTTTTTGCTGACGGACGCAGTGATTGTGTCGGCTTCCGCATTTGTGTTCAAGGATATTGATACGGCATTGTATGCGGGGCTGGTGGTGTTTATCAACTCTGTTCTTCTGGACATGGTGCTGTATGGGCGGGACGGAGCGAAGATGTTCTTTATCATCAGCGACTGTCACCAGGCAATCGTGAAACGGCTGCTGGAGGAACTGGATATCAGCGCCACCTACATTTCCGGTCAGGGGGCTTACAGCGGTATGGATAAAAATGTGATTCTCTGTGTCGTGAAGAAGCATCTCTCCCCGAAGCTGGAGGAGATTGTGCGCCAGGAGGACCCGAGGGCATTTACCATTATCGCCAGTGCCACGGAGATTTACGGGGAAGGGTATAAGAGTATTTTCAGTCAGAAGCTGTAAAATTTTCCACCTGTGGATTGCAACCGCACAGATGGAAAATTTTTATTTGTTGAAGCTATCAATGGCTTTGATGATAAGAAATTTGAATCGGAACAAAAATATGCTGCGATGTTTGACCACGGAGTGCCCAAAGAGATGTTCCCGCCGGGCATATCTGAGGATGAAATCATGAAAGCTGTAGAAAGCTGTGTTCAAAATCAAAAAGACGAATTGATGAAAATATTGAATGTAGAGGAATAGGAGGGTAAAACTCCATTTGCGAAACGAACAGAGTCCGTATTACGGTTATTGCATAGATTTTTACCTGTTACCGGAACAGAGCGAACCGCAAGCGGCAGTTTATTGAACGCTGGCAGGCTTTGTGCTATACTTTAGCAGGAACAATTCAGCCGATCATATACATCGGTATGCTTTGGTCAGCTGTTCATGAGGAGGCAAACCCAAAATGATAAACATAGCGATCGTGGACGATAATAAAGCATTTCTGCAGGAGATGAAGCAGGATATAGAAGCCTGCAAAGAATTTACGGCAGATATGGCCTGCGGCACCTATTGCAGCGGCGATGATTTCCTCCAGTCAGGCTGCGGAGCCTGCCAGCTGGCCATCCTGGACATGCAGATGGCGGGAATGGGCGGATATGAGACAGCGCAGAAGCTGAGGGAAAAGAATGAGAATGCTGTGATTGCCTTTGTATCCGGGGTGGTTCTGCCGGAGCCGGAGCATTTCCGGGTGCAGCCCTACCGCTACCTGTTAAAAAGCGCGGACATAGACGAGAGAATGCGGGATATCGGGGAGCTTCTGCTGGAAACGAAACGGCGCAGCCGCAGGGAGATGGCGGAAGTGGCCAGCGACGGGGAGGCGCGGCGTGTCCCTGTCGGAAGTATTCTTTACATTGAAAAGACAAAGAGGGGAAGCAGGCTCACCGTAGAAGCCGGCGCTGCGGGGGGCAGGAAGACGCTGCAGAGCAACGAGCGGCTGGAGGATTGGTATGCGCAGCTTTGCGCGCGGGGATTTGAGTACGCGCATACCAGTTACATCGTGAACCTGAGGGCTGTCACAAAGATCATGCAGAACGAGTTGACCATGAGCAACGGGGACAGGCTGGGGATCAGCAGGACCTGCAGCAAAAAATTCCACCAGAGCTTTTCCATGTATTTCCATAAAAAGTATAAGAGAGGGGCGAAGGAATGAAGGAGGCTGTCATGGGCGCTATATTGAAATTCGGCGCCACTCTGTTTGGGCATCTTGTTTTTTTCAATCCCGTTTTACCGCGATACTTACCATTGCAAAATCCTGTCTTGCCATTGAAAATCCTCTTTTGCCATTAACGATGGACAGGATACACAGTGACGTGAAAGGAATCGGAGGCGCGCCCATGCCAGAAACAGCTGCCTGTGATGACACATCGCGGCGGAGGAAAATCCCGGATGGGCATGTATTCCGGGGAAGGATCTGATCGTCATG
>CAJUJN010000096.1 GCA_910586775.1 uncultured Acetatifactor sp.
TTAGCCAACTATAACATATGTTTTGGATCTAAGCAATTATTTTTCTACAATTCCTTAATATCCGCAAAGCTTAAAAACAGTACCGGCCAGGTTCCCTGAAGGTTCCGATACTTCTCGACTTTCCATATCGATAATCCTTCAAAAATCTCTCCTTGCCCTGCGTACTCCAGAGAAAGAAACCTCTCCAGCATATTCATGTTCAACGTCTTCCCGAATCTGCGGGGACGGGTAATCAAGGTCACATCATCCCTGTTTTCCCACCACTGTCTGATGAAATCCGTCTTATCAATATAAAAGCTGTTCTCTGTAATCAGCTTCTCAAAACTCTGAATTCCAATCCCTATAATTCTTGCCATGCCTATTGCCCCATACTCCGTCCATAAAATGTGCTTCCAACAACTACCCATACTTTGTCCGATCTTGTATGGATAGTTGATAATATTATATATGCTTTCCTTAAAACATACAAGGCAATTCTCAAAATCCAAAAACATCTTTCCGGGCAAATATATGTGCTGTTCCAACAAAAAAGGACAGAACCTGTTAGGCCACCTATGGCTCAACTGACTCTATCCCTTTTCTGACGCTCTTTCTTCTCTTTAGCCGCCTACCCCTGTTCAAACTTCTCCCGCAGCTTCCCCAGCGCCTTCTTCTCAATCCGGCTCACATACTCTCCTGTCAAGTTAGGGCTAAAAAATTTATGCAGATTATCCTTTGTTACTCTTTTTATGGTCCCGTTCAATCCGCAATAACCGAAAGCGATTTCCTTTTCGATATCCGAAACATCTCATTCTTCTGCTGAACCGAAATTTCATAATAGTCTGGTTGCCATATACCGAATTGCGAAACCAGTCTTCCTCGTCCGAGGCTGGCGTATACTTTTTATATTCCAATCCATCGTCCAGCCCAATACTCTCCCATGATTCATGTCGTACAAATTTGTCCAGAGTTCCCAGAAGCAAAACATATTCTTCTTTCTCCAAATGCTCTGTTCCATATTCTTTTTCCAAAAGCGTACAATCCAGACGCGTCCCTGCATAGCGCGCTTTCAGACATTCATCCCGTTCCAGGCCCATCTGTTCGCCAAAGCATTCTACAAGATATGCCGGACGATATACGGAAATAACGGTATACTCATCCCCACCGCATTTTATACAAAGCCTGCGGTTTGAATAGACAGTCGAATCAAAAGAGAGCAGAGATTCCTGCCGCACAGCAGCCTCTGCTACTGCAGTAGCAGCCATATCCTCCTCCCCCATCCAGTAGGAAATTCCATAATCATGCATCGGCTCCAAGTCCCAGTAGGGTTCTGTCCTCATCTCCTTATCCAGGGCAATTCTGAAGCGGCTTAACTCGTCCGACCTGGGATACTGCCTTAAATCTCCCAGACCTACTTCCTCTGTGATTTTACATTTATAAAAATCCGCAATCTTTCTGATTTCTCCTTGTTTCTGGCTTCTCACCAGCTTGAAGCACTGCAGGTTAGCCCCCAGACTCTTCAAAAATTCATCTACACTTCGAAACTGCCCATGCAGCGATCTTTCATTCAAGATAAAATCCAATCCTCACCACCCCAAAATCACATCCAAATCTTTCTCAATCTGGTCAAACAGTCCTTCCTGTTGGTTCTGTACATGCCCGTCTTCATCCAGTAAGATCTCTACCGGTATGCTTAGCTTATCCTCGTTTTGCCGAAAGAAATAAATCCTCACTTTATCTTTATTTATCCGATCACTGCTGACGCACCGCCGCAGCCCATTAAAGACGTGGTCACTATGGGTTTCCATCACTACCTGCAGACCTTCCTTGGCCAAAAAAACCAGAAATTCCATCAGTTCACACTGTCCGGACGGATGAAGATGAATCTCCGGATTTTCGATTATCAGGATATCACCCTTTCCGCACGAAAGCGCGGCAATGATAATTTCCGCGATATAGCTGACGCCGGTTCCCACGTTTTTGGGCCTGATATCTCTTCCAAGCTCACGATTTCTGTATGACACACGGATCAGCTCCGTGCCCGGAATCTCTTCCGCATTTACCCGGTAGCCTAAAATCCGCTCCAGCCAATAGTCCACCTGACCGCCCAGCGTCGTCTTCGTTGTGCTGTCATAAATGAATCCCTTCTCCCTTATCTCCTCATCCTTATGTCCTGCCAAGTAAAAAAACGCATATTCGCATCGAACCCCTATTTTATCTCTCCCTTCCAGAGATTTTTGATACGTGTCCTCCACACCGATTCTGTCCGCTGTCAGATAGCGGACACTTATTTCATCCGGAAATTCCGTTCCTTTCCTTTTCTCATATTCATCGTTGAATATCTTACTGTACGAACGTTCATTTCCACGGTGCTCATACACAGCCTCCAGAGATATATTCCTGCTTCCTGCAATCCAGTTTTTTACCTCATTGACCGTTCCGATATTCATATACTTTCCCGCCAGGGAACTGGCACTGTCCTGGTACAATGCGAGGACAGCCTGAATTACAGTGGATTTTCCGGTAGAATTCTTTCCCGCCAACAATGTAAAATTGGAAAATCTTATTTCCACTTCCTGGAAACACTTAAACCCTTGTATTCTGACACCGTTCAGCATTTACCGTAACCTCTCTTCTATCATCTTAAAATGTGTTCGGATATTGGCCATGTTTGCTTTCCCGCTTTCAATATCCCGCCAAAGCATTCTGTCGTCAATCACCCGCTCTAACCCCCACTGTACTTCACATTCTTTCTCCTGGCATATCCATACCACATTATAAAGATAGCCAAGCACTTTCGCCTGCCGCTCTTTTCCTTTCTCTTTCTCCAGGCCCAAATGAAAATATGGTCTCTGCTCCCAATCCAGAAGTTCTCCCGTTGCTTTCCGAAAAGCGTCAGCCGTATCGTTTAGCCAATGGCTGTCCTTTTCCAATATAAGAACTGCCGTGCAATCCAACAATTGCTGAATATTCAAACTTTCCCCAAGACCTATCTGGATATCTCCTGTGTACGTAAAATGGTACATCAGAATTCGCAGTACCATATATTGTCGATTCAAAGAAACTTTGCTGAAAAATGCAGGAGATTCCCAGAGCCTCTGCTCCATATATATCAAACGCCGTTCCAGCTCTTCTCCATACAATTCATTCCTGATTCCCTGCTCCCTGGTAAAATTCCATCTCTCGATATAGCTCCCCATCTGTATATGCATATACCGCGGCGTTGTGTACTCGATAATCAGAAAGGAAAACTTATAGTCATATAACCAGGATATCCTTCTGGGAAACTGTTGCTCCAGCTGTTCTATTCCACACTCATCCAGTTCCGGGTAAAACTCAAGCCCCCTGACAGGATAGCCTCCCTCCAAAAAACCAATAAGACACCGGAGTCTGTCCTCTGACTCCAGGACAAGCAGACTCCCATCCTGCCGCTCTGAAACATAGACCGTCGGCAGAGTAAATCCCAACAAAATGATTTCTAAGATTTCGGAGATGCGCTCTATTTTTTTGTATCTTCTCATCAAAGGAACCTTTGGAAAAACAATCTTTCGTTCCCGATACATCTGATATATCTGTCGAACCGATATGACTTTTTCATAGCAGTCAATATAATTACCGGAAAATCTCTCCATATGAACCTCTTGTCCGCTCTTTATATAACATGATGTCTGTCAACCATATTTGCCCTGTCTCCACCGTTATTATACCGAATTCTATTGCCCTTTACAACAAAAAAATAGAAAGCAACAGAGAACAACCGTCTATAGACTGCCCCTGTTGCTTCCTTATGCTTTATCTCTCTTTGAACTTCTCCCTTAACTTCCCCAGTGCTTTCTTCTCGATCCTCGACACATAACTCCGGGAAATCCCCAATGCCGCCCCGATCTCGTTCTGGGTCACCTCCCGGTTTCCGTAGAGTCCGTAACGCATGATAATGATCTGCCGTTCCCTTTCGGTAAGGTTTGTATCCATCAGTGCCAGCAGCCGTTTGATATTGCCGCTCAGCTCCATACTTTCCACGATATCCGGCTGATTTTGCTCAATCACATCCACCAGGTGGATCTCGTTCCCCTCCTTATCCTGTCCGATGGGCTCAAACAGAGAAACTTCCCGGGAGGATTTCTTTTTCGCTCTCAGGAACATCAGGAGTTCGTTTTCGATGCATCTGCAGGCATAAGTGGCAAGGCGTCCCTTTTTCTCGTCAAAGGTTCTGATTGCCTTGATCAACCCGATACAGCCTATGGATATAAAGTCCTCTATATCTTCATCCGCATTCTGATACTTTTTGACAATGTGTACCACCAGGCGCAGATTGCGCTCCACCAGTATCTTCTGTGCCCGCCCTGCCTCCTCAGGGGAACCATCACGCAGTAAGCGGATATATTCAGCCTCCTCCTCCTGAGTCAACGGCTTTTGAAACGTTTCCAAAATGAATCCCCCATAGATTACGCTTACCATATCTTATGTTTGGGACGGATTCATGGTGCCTGTCATGAAGCATCGTATTCAAATAAACTTTATTACGATAATATTTGTTTTTGATTACATAAATAAACATAAATTCTTACTTTGACTGTACGATTTGCTCAGGCAAAATTCTGAAGCTTCCGGGTTTTCACAACAAAAACTGCGCCATCACATAATTGCTCACATCCAGTCCCCTGTCTGTCAGCGCAAGAAATCTGTCGCAGGCAGTAATATCCCCGGCATGTTTTCCGCTGCCTGACGGTTCCATGCCCTGGCCGCTGCCCGGCGATTCCGCGTCCTGATTGCTGCCCAACGATTTCATGTCCTGGCTGCTGCCCAACGATTTCGTGTCCTGGCCGCTGCCCGACGGTTCCGTGTCCTGGCCGCTGCCCGACGGTTCCGTGTCCTGGCCGCTGCCCGACGATTTCGTGTCCTGGCCGCTGCCCGGCGATTCCGCGTCCTGACAAGTGACTGACAGTTCCGCGTCCTCACCACTGCCCGGCGATTCCGCGTCCCGGCCGCTGTCTGTGTACTTGCCATCCGCCTTACAACGCCCATTCCTCATGTGTATTTCCCCCGGTCCGGGCCGATACCACAACAGCCCGTCACGAATATTCTTCCGAATCACCTCGCCATAAATATCTTCCATGCTGCATCCGAAGAGCCTGGTAAATTCCCTGCAGCTGACGCCTTCCGTCATCCGCAGGCCCAGAAACAGAAACTCCTCCATCTGTTCCTGCTCTCCCAACCGCTGAATCTCCTCCCTGCATCCCAATGGCTCCGCCAAATATGCCTTTAAATCCGTACCGTTATGAAACCGTACATTCTCCACCAAGGAAGCTGCACCGATGCCGAAGCCCGCGTAATTTTTCCGCTTCCAGTATCCGCAGTTATGTCGGCATTCATATCCTTTTTTCGCATAATTGGATATTTCATACCGCTCATATCCTGCCTGAGCCAGTATCTCTTTCGTCTCCCGGTACATCTCCCTGTCCGTATCCTCATCAGGAAGTGTCAACTCTCCTTTCTCATATTTTTCAGAAAGAACCGTTCCCTCCTCCAGAATCAGGCTGTAGGCAGAGATATGCTCCGGCGGCGGCTCCAGGGAAAGCACCTTATGCAGGGTACCCCTGTAACCGGAAAGTGTCTGTCCCGGCAGAGTGCTCATAATGTCCACATTTACATTGTCAAAGCCTGCCCTGCGGGCTGCGGCATAACTTTCCAGGAACTGCTGCCAGGTATGAATTCTGCCGATAGCTTTCAGTTCCTCTTCATCCGCAGACTGCAGACCAATGCTGAGACGGTTAATGCCTGCCCTGCGAAACCGCAGCAACGCTTCCCCTGACACCGTTCCCGGATTGACTTCCATAGTTACTTCCGCTCCATCCGCCAGACGGTAATGCATCCTGACTGCCTCCATAAGCTGTTCCAGACAATCCGCCGGCACCGTTGAAGGTGTTCCGCCCCCGATAAAAATGCTGACCACCTCATAGTCCGCATAGCGGAAAGCGCTTCCCACCGTCTCCGTGAGAAGCGCTTTCATATATTTTCTTTTCACTTTTTCATCACCCGGAGCGGACAGGAAATCACAATAAAAGCATTTTCTGACACAGAAGGGGATGTGAAAATACAACTCCAGTTCTTTTATATCGCAGTATCGTTCTTCCAAAGGGCTTCCTCCGTCAGGCTTTACCAAATTTTTCCTTATAATTCTCCAGTGCATTTTCAATGACCTGCACTGCCTCCAACGCCCCGCCGAATTCATTGACTACAGTAGTCTTTCCCTCCAGGGATTTGTAAACCGAGAAGAAGTGCTTCAACTCCTCGAAAATATGTGTCGGCAGCTGGGAAATATCCGTATATCTCATATAAGCAGGGTCCCCGTAGGGAATAGCAATGATTTTCTCGTCTCCCAGGCCGCTGTCCTCCATCCGCATCACTCCGATGGGATAGCTTCTCACCAGAGTCAGAGGCTCAATGGCTTCCGAGCAAAGCACCAGAACCTCCAACGGGTCATGGTCATCCCCGTAGGTCCTGGGAATAAACCCATAATTCATCGGATAATGGGTTGCCGTGAAAAGAACCCTGTCCAGAATCAGCATCCCCGTCTCCTTGTCCAGCTCGTATTTCATATTGCTTCCCTTGGAAATCTCCACAACGGATATAAAATCCGCTTTTGCCGATTCCCCGCTTTCCCGGGTACCTTTCTGACATAACGTCTGATTTTGCCGGTCGAAATTCCGAGAATCCACATGTTTACAAACGTTAAAATCTACACTCACCAACTCTTCTGCCATGTTTTCCTATATTCCGAGACATCCGTCTCCCGTATGGTCTTACGGAGCGGCAGGATTCTTCCCGGGGATACGGACAATTCATCCACTCCCATTGCCAGGAAATCTCTGGTGAGCTCCGGATCTGCTCCCAGTTCCCCGCAGATTCCCGCCCAGATTCCTGCCCTGTGGGCATTTTCCACTACCAGCTCAATCATCCGCAAAACAGCAGGATGATGGATATCGCAAAACTCATCCAGAGCCGGGTTCTGTCTGTCCACTGCCAGAAGGTACTGGGTCAGGTCATTGGTGCCGATACTGAAGAAATCCACTTCTTTTGCAAGCCGGTCACTGACAATAGCAGCCGCCGGGGTCTCGATCATGATACCCTGCTCCGGCTCTCCGTACTCTATGCCCTGGGCTGTCAGCTCCGCTTTCACTTCCTCCACGTTCTCCCTGATCCTTTGGACCTCCTTCACACTGGTGATCATCGGATACATGATTGCTATTTTCCCGTACTTACTTGCACGGAAAAGCGCTCTCAGCTGAGTTTTGAATATCTCAGGCCGGGTCAGGCAGATTCTGATTGCACGACAGCCAAGGGCCGGATTTTCTTCCCTTTCCATCCTGAAATAATCGCATTGCTTATCCGCTCCTATATCAAGAGTCCTGATAATCACCCGCTTCTTCCCCATGATCTCCGCCACGGTCCGGTAGATCTGAAACTGCTCTTCCTCCGAAGGGAAATCCTCCCGCTCCAGATAGATGAATTCGCTTCTGAACAGCCCGATGCCCCCTGCATCATTCTGCAGTACGGTCGCCATATCCTTTATATTTCCTATATTAGCATACAACAGGATGCTTTTTCCGTCAAGAGTGACATTTTCCTTCCCCTTCAATGTCTGGAGAAGCGCTTTCTTCTCCTGCTCCTCTTCCCCGGCCTTCTGCAGCCTGCTCAAGGTTTCCTCGTCCGGCTCCACATAGAAAATTCCGTTCGTACCGTCCACGATGCCTGTTTTTCCATCCTGCGTTCCGTCCAACATCCCATCCAACGGCAGCTCTGTGCCTACCAGAACAGGAATCCCCATGGTTCTGGCCAGAATCGCCGTGTGTGAATTTCGGGAGCCGTGAACGGTCACAAAGGACAGTACCATATCCTTGTCAAGCAGCACCGTCTCGGAGGGGACCAGATCGTCCGCCACGATAATCACCGGCTCGCTGACGCTCACCTTCTCCGCGGCCTCTCCCTGCAGGATAGAAAGAAGTCGCTCCGAAATATCCCGGACATCCGCAACCCGCCCCCGCATGTACTCATCCTCCATGGCAGCAAACATCTGCGCAAAATTGTCCGCCGTCTGGGCCACTGCGTATTCCGCGTTCACCTCCTGGGTATGAATAATATTCTCTATGGACTCATGATAATCCCCGTCCTCCAACATCATCTGATGAATCTCGAATATGGCCGCGTTGGCTTCCCCCACCTCCTGAAGGGCCTTGTCATACAGTACCGACAGCTGGACCATGGCCTCCTCCGAAGCCCGGCGGTAACGGAGGATTTCCGCCTCTGTATCTTCCACTTTAACGCGTTTTACCTGCTTTTCCCCTTTGACGTATACCTGAATCTTTCCTATGGCGATGCCGCCAAATACACTTTTCCCTTTATATATCTTCATGTTAACCTCCGGAAATCAGTCCCGCATCTGCCTGTACACTGCTTCAATTTCCGCCCTGGTTGCCAACAGTTCCGAGAATGCGCTTGCGCTTCCGGCGGATATCCCCATGCGGAATGCATGTCTGTATTCTTTTCGTTCCATCCATCCTGCCAGGAAGCCCGCCACCATGGAGTCGCCTGCGCCCACGCCGTTGACCAGCTTTCCTTCCGGTGCCGGCGCCTGGTAGATATTGCCGTCTCCCGCCGCCAGAACCGCGCCCTCACCGGCCATGGACACCAACACATTCACCGCTCCCATTTCCCTCAGCTTCTTCGCGTAAGGGATGACTTCTTCCCTGCTGCGGAGCGTGACTCCGAATATCTCACCCAATTCGTGGTTATTCGGCTTCACCAGAAACGGATGATATTCCAACACATTGACCAGCAGGTCTTTCGTGGCGTCCACTACTGCCATGACTCCCCGGCCCTCCAGCCTCTCCATAGTCCTTCTGTAAATATCGTCCGGCATGGAATGAGGAATGCTACCCGCCAGAACCAACACATCCCCTTCCCTCAGGCTGTCCAGCTTCTCCATCAGCTGTCCTGCCGCCTCTGTGCTGATCTCCGGACCGCAGCCGTTAATCTCAGTTCCGTCGATGGATTTCAGCTTCAGATTGATTCTGGAAAAGCCTTTCTGAATCCGTATAAACTCGGCCTTTACACCCATCTCCTCCACCCGGCGGATAATCTCGTCTCCCGTGAATCCGGCCGCAAAGCCGAATGCCGTATTGTCTATCCCCAGATTTCCAAGCACCATCGAAACATTCAAGCCTTTCCCGCCTGGCAGCATCAGTTCGGAGTCGGTTCTGTTCGTCAGCCCCAGTCTAAAATCACCCACCGATACAATGTAGTCCAGAGACGGATTAAATGTAACTGTGTAAATCATCCTGCTCCTCCTGTTTTTATGCCGCAACTGCCCTCTACAGAAGCGGCCGCTGCTGTTTTTGTTCCGTAGTTGTCATTTTATTTATTAATTGACCGTATTATACAATCAAACTCGTTCAAAATAAATCAATCTAATTCACAAACTTCCTGATTTACTTTTGGCTGATTTATACAAATCTGATTTATTTTGACCGTTTATGATTCTGTACTGAATAATATTATCTCCGTAAAAATCCGCTCCATGAAATATCATGCATGCCGACTTCGCATATGCTATTTGTATCCCGGAAGCGGATTACGATGAAATTGTGATGAGCCTGCGGCCCATTTAGCGGCTTATTTCAGAAGATACAGCACCGCAACTGCATAAACTGTAAAAATCCCACCGTCCGGCAATCCGATTGAATCAATTCACAACCGGAACACCTGACAGTGGGATTTTTACAGGCACCTCTTTACAGCCTCTTAATCATCATCCAACTTCAACACGCTCAGAAAAGCTTTCTGCGGTATCTCCACATTCCCAATCTGCCGCATCCGCTTCTTTCCTTCCTTCTGTTTCTCCAACAGCTTCTTCTTCCGGGTGATATCGCCGCCGTAGCACTTCGCCAATACATCCTTGCGCATGGCCTTCACCGTCTCCCTGGCGATGACCTTGCCGCCCACTGCCGCCTGAATGGGAATCTCGAAGAGATGCCTGGGTATCTCCTCCTTCAGCTTCTCGCACATTCTCCTGCCCCGCTCGTAAGCGGAATCCGCATGGACGATGAACGACAGCGCGTCTACTTCCTCACGGTTGATCAGAATATCCAGCTTCACAAGCTTTGACTCCTCATAGCCTTTCATATCATAGTCAAAGGAGGCATATCCTCTGGAGCGGGACTTCAATGCATCGAAAAAGTCATAGATAATCTCATTCAGCGGCAATTCATATTTCAACAGAGCACGGCTTGCCTCCATATATTCCATCCCCAGATAACGCCCGCGCCGCTCCTGGCAAAGCTCCATGATGGAACCGATAAATTCGCTGGTCACCATGATTTCCGCGCTGACTACCGGCTCTTCCATATGCTCGATGGTGGACGGGTCCGGAAGGTTTGACGGGTTGGTCAGTTCAATCACCTCGCCGTTTGTCTTATACACCTTATATACAACGCCGGGAGCGGTGGCTACCAGGTCCAGATTATACTCCCGCTCCAGCCGTTCCTGAATCACCTCCAGATGCAGTAAACCCAGGAATCCGCAACGAAATCCGAATCCCAGCGCAACGGAAGTCTCCGGCTCATACTGAAGGGCAGCGTCATTGAGCTGCAGCTTCTCCAGGGCATCCCGCAAGTCAGGGTACTTTGCGCCGTCAGCCGGATAAAAGCCGCAGTAAACCATGGACTGCACTTTCTTATAGCCAGGCAGAGGATTCTCACAGGGATTGCTATCGTCTGTCACGGTATCCCCCACCGCAGTATCCTTCACATTTTTGATGGAAGCCATGATATAACCTACCATTCCGGCGGACAACTCCTCACAGGGAATGAACTGTCCGGCTCCGAAACAGCCTACCTCCACCACTTCTTCTCTGGCCCCGGTGGCCATCATACGGATCATCGTTCCTTTTTTAACGGTTCCCTCCATAATCCGGCAGAATATGATCACGCCCTTGTAGGAATCATACAGGGAGTCAAAAATCAAAGCCTGCAGGGGCGCTTTCGGATCACCCTTGGGGGCAGGTATCTTTTTCACAATCTGCTCCAGCACATCATCTATGCCAATGCCGTTCTTGGCGGAAATCAGGGGCGCATCATGTGCTTCCAGGCCTATCACATCCTCGATTTCCTCTATGACACGCTCCGGCTCCGCGCTGGGCAGGTCGATCTTATTGATGACAGGAATCACGTCCAGGTCATGGTCCAGCGCCAGATACACATTGGCAAGGGTCTGAGCCTCTATCCCCTGGGCCGCATCCACCACCAGAACCGCGCCGTCGCAGGCAGCCAGAGAACGGCTGACCTCGTAGTTAAAGTCCACATGGCCGGGCGTATCTATTAGATTCAGGATATACTCCTCTCCGTCCTTCGCCTTATACACGGTACGGACTGCCTGGGCCTTGATAGTAATGCCCCTCTCGCGCTCCAGGTCCATATTGTCCAACACCTGAGCCTGCATCTCCCGGCTGGTCAGGAGGCCGGTATGCTCGATGATACGATCCGCCAGGGTAGATTTGCCGTGGTCGATATGGGCCACGATACAAAAATTGCGGATTCTGGACTGTTCTGTATTTTTTATGGGTTCCATAGATTATCCCTCACTTCTTCATGATTCGGTCCGGTACAGGGAAAATAATCCGGCGCTCTTCCCGAATTGTTATACCTGTATGCCGGCCGATATTGCCGCCAATACTTCATACCGCCAATTCTTCAGCGCCTGACAACAAATTTCTGCGCAAACCGGCAGTATACTGCTTCCGATTCGCCGACTCGGGAATTCCGACAAAAATTCCGATAAAGCTTCTTTATCCATAGCCGGACAAATATGATAATATCATTTTTATAGCCTCTTGTCCATAAAATCTTCCATTCCCGCGCCAAAATTTCCACACCTGACTTCCACACCGGATTCCTGTTTTTACATAACTTCGCTTCTCGCCCAACACAAATTGCCTGTTACAAGATTTTCCATCAACGGTGCAAGATACTCCATTTCATTTTGTACCCGGAAAAGTACAATGTACCATAAGCCCACAAACCAAAATCGGGCGAATGGAATGTAAAAACATTCCAGGGGAGGAATACATATGACACCTATCAAATGGTTCTGCAGTTTCCTGAAAAAGTATCGGGCACTGATACTCCTGGGGCTCTTCCTGACCACGCTTATTGCGGCGCTGTCCATCGTGAATCCCTACCTGTCGGGGATCATCGTGGACGATGTGGTCCTGGCCGGCAATTACAGCCCGCTGCCGAAGCTGATTGCCTGCCTGCTGGGAGTGACGTTGCTCACCGGCATTCTGCGCTTCTTTTACCAGCTGGTCTTCGAGACCGCTTCCCAGGGACTTCTCTACGACATGAGGAGCAAGGTATACCGCAAGTTTCTGGACGAGGATTTCGACTTCTACAACAGAAAGCGCACCGGCGACCTGATGAGCCGCCAGACAGGGGATATGGACGCCATCAGGCACTTTATGGCCTACGACATTTATGCCGTCTACCAGAATGTTCTGCTGTTTGCCTTCGCTTTGCTGATGCTCTTTACCATCAATGCGAAGCTGGCGCTGTGCATGCTGGCAGTACTGCCCTTTACCGCCATTGCCACTTTCATGCAGTCAAAGGAGGTAAAGCCCGCTTTCCAGAGGAACAGGGAGTGCTTCTCCTCGCTGAATGCCTTTGTCCAGGAAAATATCAGCGGCAACCGGGTGGTCAAGGCCTTTGCCAAAGAAGCATATGAAAAAGAAAAGTTCCGGAAAGAAAACGACAAATTCCGCGATGCCCAGATCAAAAGCTCACGGGTGTGGATGAAATATATCCCCATCTTCGAGATCCTGTCCTACGCCCTGACCGTGGTGCTGATGCTTTACGGCGGCTATATGGCTGTCCTGGAGGAGATCACCCTGGGCGACCTGGTGCGGGCCAACGGCTACCTGTGGATGCTGAACAGCCCTTTGAGAATGGCAGGCTGGTGGGTCAACGATATCCAGAATTTCGTAACCTCCGTGGAAAAAATATATGCTACTTACAGTGAAGAGCCCAAGGTGAAACCGCCTGTTTCCGAACAGTCCGCATCCGTTGTGCAGACTTCTGCCGCCTCCGGTAAAACTGCTGCAGAACGGGCTGACAACAGCACTCACAAAACTGCTGTAAAACAAGCCGACAACAGCACTCTCAAAGCTGCTGTAAAACAAGCCGACAACAGCACTCTCAAAGCTGCTGTAAAACAAGCCGACAACAACACTCTCAAAACTGCTGTAAAACGAGCCTATAACAGCACTCTCAAAACTGCTGCAGAACAAATCAGCAGCCGCGCTGCTGAAATTGCCGGAAACATCCCCCGTCCCGGCACTTCTGAAGCAACATCCGGCAGGCCGAAAGACGGTACGACATCCTGGCCCCAAACCGGCGATTATGCCCCCGCCCTGGTCCATCAGCATGCCAGACTTCACGGCGACATAGAGTTCCGGAACGTGTCCTACAGCGCCGACGACACCGATATAGTAAAAAATATCAATTTCAAGGTCAAAGCCGGGCAAAAAATAGGCATCATCGGCTCCACCGGCTCCGGGAAATCCACCTTGATGAACCTGCTCTGCCGCTTTTATGACACCACCTCGGGACAGGTGCTGGTGGACGGGAAGGATGTACGGGAGCTGGATCTGTATGACCTCCGCGACAATATCGGCATGGCAATGCAGGACGTGTTCCTTTTCTCGGATACAATTGAGGGAAATATCGCCTACGGAAGGCCGGAATGCAGCTTCGACCAGGTAAAACACGCCGCCATCATGGCGGATGCCAACCATTTCATCTCCGCACTGCCGGAAGGTTACGATACCATCGTGGGTGAGCGGGGCGTGGGACTCTCCGGCGGCCAGAAACAGAGAATTTCCCTAGCGCGGGCGCTCCTGAAGGACCCTTCCGTACTGATCCTGGACGACACCACTTCCGCCGTGGATATGGAGACGGAAAGCTATATCCAGAACCAGCTCAAGTCCGTGAAACAGGGATGCACCGTATTCATCATTGCCTACCGCATCTCCTCCATCCGGGATGCCGACCAGATACTGGTCATGGATAACGGGCACATCATCGAACACGGGACACATGACGAACTGGTGGCGGCAAACGGATACTATGCCAATGCATTCCGCAACCAGTACGGCGAAATACCTTATGAACTGATGAACACTGCCAAAAAAACACTGATCCGCTGATGCGAAACCGGAATACAGCGTATGCCCGACCAGCGCCCGGAACAATTTCCGGCACTGCACCTGGGACGGAAATTGTTCTGCCATGACTGGTACTGGGGCGGGCATACGCGGAACTAAATTTAGGAGGATATATACCATGGCACGAAACCGATATGATATGGACGAGGTGCTTGAAGACAGTTTTGACGTCAGGCAGCTGAAGCGCCTGGCTAGCTACGTCGCCCCTTACAAGGGTAAAATGGCGGGCATCATCATCCTGATGCTCAGCGCTTCTGCCCTGACCATGATGATTCCCATTTTCTTTCAGAGAATCATGGATTACTATATCCCGGAAAAGGATATGGGCAAAATTACCCTTGTCTCTCTCCTGACCCTGGCAGTGGCAGCCTACTCCGCCATCGCCATGCGGTTCAAGACAAAAATCATGACCATAGTGGGCCAGAATATCATACACGCCATCCGCACCGACATTTTCGACCACCTGCAGGAACTGCCCTTTTCCTACTATGACGACAGGCCCCACGGCAAGATACAGGTGCGTGTGGTAAACTATGTAAACAGCTTAAGTGACCTTTTGAGCAACGGCATTGTAAATACCGTCACAGATCTGTGCAACCTTTTCTTCATTATTATATTTATGCTGATCTGTGACACCAGGCTGACCCTTATCTGCCTCTGCGGACTGCCCCTGCTCGCCCTGGTAATCATCTTTATTAAGAAGAAACAGCGCAGGGCATGGCAGGTTCAGTCCAACAAACAGAGCAACCTGAATGCCTATATCGCGGAGAGCATCAATGGTATCCGGGTAACCC
>CAJUJN010000097.1 GCA_910586775.1 uncultured Acetatifactor sp.
GGCCGCACATTTTAGGTATTTTGTCAACCCTCTGAAAGAAAATTTATATTTTTTTTATAAAAATAGGTTAGACCTCCCTCGCAGAATCTAACCTAATACTTAACTAAATGACATTGCAGGCTGAATAGAATCGCGCTGGAGGGAACAGGAAAAGAGACAATCTTTACATACCGCTATCCGGAAGAGGGACAGGAAATCCGGGAGAGCCAAATCCCGTATCTGGCACTGGTTTATGAAATCAGCGGCGGCGAGATCATAGCGGAAGTATACATAGGGGGCAAGCCCCATCCCTTCTACCGGATGAAGACCGACGGCAGCGGGGCAAAGAAGATTGGACAGGTGCCGATGGCAGTGCCGTCGGCACAGGAATAGAGACGACAGCAGTGCAGTCAAAATCTATTGGCACAGGGGTGCTGCCCGGAAATTGGGGGAAACGCTGAGAGGAGTCCTTAAGGACTGCCATATTGAGACGCTGAAGTTTCGGCGATTCCCGGAGGTACGACAGGGCTTCGGAGAATGGTCTCCATCCCGGTTCGGTCTGGAAATGGAGGCGATTCTGACAGGGAGGAGCCGGATTCCTGGTGGGCGGATGAACGGATGACAAAGGGTCAAAATTGAAAGAACCAATCCTGAATCCTTAAAAAATACCTTTTCCGGAAGAACATTTGATGTCGTGATTGATAAGTTAGGCTATTGCTCCAATGATATCAAATATATGATGGAGGCAGTCAGCTCCGGTAAATATATACACATGTCCAGTACTGCAGTCTATCAACCAAAAGTGATAGATACGCGGGAAGAATTATTTGATGGATTACATAAGGAGCTTGTCTGGTGCAACAGGTCAGATTTTCCCTATGATGAAATCAAGAGACAGGCAGAGTGCGCTTTATGGCAAGAGTACAGAGACAGAAAACGGATTGCGGTGAGATCCCCCTTTGTCACAAGTAAAGATGACTATACAAAAAGGCTATTGTTCTACATCGAACATGCAATCAAAGGTATGCCCATGCATATTGACAATCTGGACAGCCGGATGAGTTTGATCCATGCAAAGGAAGCGGGTGAGTTCCTGGCATATCTTGTGGACAAGGACTTTGAGGGAGCGATAAATGGCTGCTCTGATAATACTGTGTCTATCAGAGAGATTCTCGATTATGTGGAAACGAAGACAGGGAAAAAGCCGATTATCAGTTCCTCCGGTGAAACAGCGCCATATAATGGCGAACAAGACTATAGCATCAACACGGATAAAGCGAAAAAGCTGGGCTATCTCTTCTCGAATCTGAATGATTGGTTATGGGATTTGGTAGACTATTATGTCGATATAACGTCCATGAATGCGCGATGAGGGCAGTCCTGTCCAGGCCGGTTGCTTTCGCCAGTCGCCCTCGGCTGCTGCGGGGGCGGAAAGCGCTGACAATTTGAGATTTCATTGGCATTTCAGAGAAGATGCCGTCCAGATATTCTGCGATTACTTAATTTCGTTCTATTTATATCAATAGACCAAAAACCATGCGTCCTCGCGGACGCGGACAGCATACATATCTCCGGACTGGGCGGGAGCCTTTTCCCGCATCCGGGGAGGAAGGCGGCCAGGGCAAAACATATCCCAAAATGTATCCCACAGGATTTCCGTCAAGAGGAAGGTCGCCCGTCATGGGGCGATACCGTAGAGAAGCGGCAACCAGGGCTTCCCGACAGAAGCCGCAGACCGTACAGGCGCCGCGGAAACCAACATAGGGCGCGAAAACGTACTCCAAGATGAAACGGGGATTCCGTGGTACAATTATGGTGGGAACCGGCATAGGGCGCGAGAGCATGCTCCGGCGCGGCCTGTGAGAGAAGAATAGAAATATACAAATCATGCATGTTTTTCGCTGAGCAAATCCGCGAAGCATGGTAAAATAGAAAGAAAAGAGGACAATGGGAGACGCAAGGATAACCAGCACACCCTACGACGATGTGTTCCACACATTGCTGAACGAATACAGCAGCCTGATCATTCCAATGATAAACGAAATCTTCGGAGAGAATTATACAGGGAATGAAAGAATCATATTTTCGCCCAATGAGCATTTCCTGAACCAGCAGGACGGAAACCAGGAAGAGCGGATCACGGACACCAGCTTTGTGATAAAGGGAAAAGAAGAGAAGAAGTACCACAATGGGCGGTTGCGAAGGTCGCGGCAAGATATCGGGACAAGTATGTGCCCCGGGACAGATTCCGGGCGGATATCCATAGCTATTTTGATAACGACAGACAATTTCAGGACACCTTTTCCCGGCTGGAAAACGGCATCTATCTGTTCGGCCATTCCCATATCCAGTGGAGCTATCAATCCGGGGACGGCCTGAGCGCCAGGGAGCATTTGCCGTTTCCGCTGGAGGAGCTGGAATATGACCGGAGGGAAATGGATACAGGGGAAGTGCTCAGAGGGATAGGGCTGAGGGGAGCAGATGAAGCGTCCGGTCCTGGCTCCGGCTCCGGGAGAAGTTCGGCCGGTAGAACGGCTCAAAAATGTGCGGCAGCAGATTGGACGGGACAGGCTCGCATTCATTTTCGAACACAACCGTTCTGCCCTTGAAATAGACGCGCAGCCTCCCGGGAGATTTCGTATATTTGACCGCGTTGGAGAGGATGTTGGACAGGGCTTTTTCCATGACGTCCGCGGGAAAGTCGGCGGAAAAATCCGTGTCCAACCCAATGCCCTTTGACTTTGCAATCAGGGCATTGGGTGACAGCACCTTTTCCAGGGAAGCTTCCATGAACACATCTTCGGGAAGGACGCAACCCAGATCCCTCTACGGTGTGAAGCCTCACCCTTTCCAAAATTCTTCAACCTCCCTCAAAATCTCATCATGAGGAAGAATGGTAGCCTCCTCAATGCTGATGCCGGTCTTTTGGAGATAATATTTGATCAGATGGTACCCCACGGCATATCCCGCACAATAAGGCAGGCCTGCTTCGGGAAAGCACTGCATCCGGGCCATTTCATCGCCATACAGATAGGCGGTGATGTTCTCAAAGCCCGTTGTGTTCAGGCCGTCATAGATGATTTCTTTTATCAGCGGCAACAGTTCGGGATCTGTCTTGCTCACCCACGGCCCCAGAAATGCTTCCCCATGTATCGTCGTAGCATAGTTCTCCGCCAGGCCCTCTCCCACAAGCATCTCTCC
This sequence comes from uncultured Acetatifactor sp., assembly GCA_910586775.1. Taxonomy (GTDB): domain Bacteria; phylum Bacillota; class Clostridia; order Lachnospirales; family Lachnospiraceae; genus Acetatifactor. The sequence goes on from CAJUJN010000097.1 coordinate 3,181, forward strand.
AAGGGTGACATCTTTCGTCCACTTGATGAACTGGTACCTGACATTATGATTTGTCTCATGGGCAAGGGCGGCAGGGAGCTTTTTCAGATTGCTTTCCGTGGGAACCAGCCATCCCATCACAAAGCCCGGAATACCTCCGTCCCCGCAATAGCCCTCGTTCATTTTCGTATAAGCATTCTCCGGATTAGCCAAAAAGACAGAAAACAGATACTCCTGCACCTTGAGTTCGATTCCCTTGCTGAGAAAGCGTCCCAGAGCGTTCTCGATGGACTTTTGACAGGCATCCCATAGATTCTGACTGGAAATGGCTTCAATCCAGTCCTTTGTCGTCAGGTCCACTTTGGACGGCGGGAAAATCCCCAGCCTGTCGTTCGCCATGATGATGTCATAAGCGCCTTTTTTAGAAGCTTTGAGAGGGATATGATAGCAATCCCATTTGCCCTGAAAAGGGCGCATCAATTCGTAGCGGTAGATGTCCTCCTTTTTCTCCGGAGCCGCAGTCATTATTTTTCTGTAAACATCCGGTGAATATACACGTTTCACAATCATGATAGTCTCCTCCCGTTCTCCGGCCTCAGCCGCAATAAGCCTGTATGGCTTCTTTCACAAATACCGCTGTGCCCTCACCCGCGGACGCGTCGATATTTTTTGTAAACTCCCCGCCGCCGGCATACATGTTTCCCAGTTCGCTCAGAACCTTGTCCGTGCACTTATAAAAGTGTTCTGTCATGAAGTTTTGCAGCTTTATGACCAGTGCCCGGGCGGCTTCGGAGGATGGATCAGTGCCTTTGAGCGCAGCAAATTCCCGGAATATCATCATGCACCGTTCCTCCAGAATCTGATGTTCCTCAGGTGTTCGGGCTTTTGATTTTTCCTCATACTCCCTATATTCCGGGGAATCTCCCCATGCGGCTTTTGCCCGGGCGGCGTATTCCTTCAGCCGGCTCCTGTCAAATGCCGAAAAATCCGTATGCTTTTCGCCGGACACATGCAGCGCAAAGGCTATCAGGTTCTCCAAATGGTCTTTTTTTAGCTTCAGCAGCGTTATCTGCTGGTCCAATGCTTTGTTCCTGTCATAATCCGGACTTTCCATGATTTTCCTGATGTCTTTCAGCGGGAATTCCAATTCCCGGAACAGCAGAATCTGCTGCAGCCGCTCCAAATCCGTATCTGCATATAATCTGTACCCGGCATCGCTGTATTTTGACGGATGCAGAAGCCCGATTTTGTCATAATACTGGAGTGTGCGGACGCTCACGCCAGCAAGCTTGCTTACCTCGTGTACTGTCATCATTTGGATTTCCTCCCTTGGGAATAGTATAAACTATGACGTTGCGTAATAGTCAACAGTTTTTTTGATATCTTATTCATTTGCAGAGAAAAGCAGGTGGCCTGTCACGATAAGGAAACGGCATGATGTGAGATATCTGGTATGCGTCTATACGCTGCATAAATCTTTATGGAAATCAGCCATTGGATATGGTATACTGATTCAGTAGGAAACACTGCTGTGGCTGTCACTGTTCAGGGCGGAAACGGAATCAGAAAAGATTACAGAGATGGGGGGCCGGTTATGAGTCAGGCAATCAATGCTTGTTATGAACCGGTGTACTAGATATTTGAGTGACGGGGGTGTAAGGATGGATGCATTGAAAAAAGAAGATGTTTATACGATAGATGATATTTATGCGCTGCCGGATGGGGAACGGGCAGAACTGATTGACGGAAAAATCTATTATATGGCGCCGCCAAGTTGGAAGCATCAAAAAATAAGCCGAAAGCTGCACCAGGCAATATCAAACTATATTGACAGCAATAAAGGAAAATGTGAAGCATTGGCAGCTCCATTTGCAGTTTTCTTGAATGAAGATGATATTAATTATGTGGAACCGGACATCTCGGTTATATGTGATTTGTCTAAATTAGATGAGAAAGGATGTCATGGTGCACCTGATTGGGTAATTGAGATTGTATCACCAAGCAGTAAGCCAAGGGATTATATGGCAAAATTGTTTCAATATCGTACTGCCGGAGTCAGGGAATATTGGATTGTCGATCCTGATAAACAGATGACGATGGTTTATGGATTTGAGAAAGATACAGTGGAACAGTACGACTTTGGTGAAGAAGTTCCGGTTGGAATCTATGATGGGTTTGCTATAAAAGTAGAGTAAGTGCCTTGCGGCACAGCGAGACAGGAATTTCTGAAAAGACTGCATAAAGGAAGATGGTATAGAATGTAACGTGGAGGAAGACTGTTAGCTGGCTAAAAGATGAGTGATTATCAGTTTTCATTAACATGATGTGTGGGAAGCTTGATTGGTATAATATAACTTGCATTTTTGAAGAAAGGTGGTCGATAACGATGAAAAAAGAAACATAGGCTGGAACATTAGAATTTGTTCAGGGAAAAACGGCGTGGAACTCTCCGGGGGGCAGTGGCAGTGCCTTGCCATCGCCAGGGCTTTTTCAGGAGCCATAGCCTGATTATCCTGGACGGATCCACTGCCGTCATCGGTACATGCGAAAAAACAATGATTTATAATCGGTTTACAAAAAACACCCGGGATAAATCGGCGGTCATCGTCACCCGCCGCCTGGGCTCGGTGAAGCTTGCCGCCAGAATCCTGGTGATGAAGGACGGGGAGGCGGTGCAGACGGGCACCCATGAGGAGCTGATCGCCCGGGACGGGGAGTACAAAAGGCTCTGCGAGGCACAGGGGCAGACAAGGCAGGAGATACAGGAAAATATGGCTTATTTTCCCAAAGTATGCTATCTTATAACTGACAGACCATACCAAAATATTCTATGGAAGAGAGGACATTGCCATGGCAAAAACATTACCCACAAGAAATCAGGTGGCCACGGAGGACACCTGGGATTTAAGCAAGATGTACGCTGACCGGGAAAGTTGGGAAGCGGACTTAGGTCAGGCCCGGGAGATGGGCAAAAAGCTGGCGAATCAGGAAGGGCATGTATGCGAAAGCGCCCGGAGCCTTCTTGACACCCTGCGCCAGCAGACGGCCCTGTACCGCAAACTGCACCATCTGGGCGTGTACGTATCCTGCCTCAGCGACCAGGATACAGGAAACGACACCCATCAGGAGATGAACCAGCGCTTCGGCAGCATCACAGCCGGCATTGGGAGCGACATCTCCTTCATCACCCCCGAGATTCTGGAGCTGGAGGCCGCCCGGCTGGAGGACTACTACCGGCAATGCCCCGAGCTGGAGGAGTATCGGATCGATTTGGAGGATACCCTGCGCCTGAAGCCCCATATTTTGTCCAAGGAGATGGAAAAACTGCTGGCCGACGCCTCCGAGATCTGCAGCAATCCCGACCAGACCTACGCCATCTTCAACAACGCGGACCTGACGTTTCCCGAAGTGGAAGATGAAAACGGCGAGATGGTAAAGATCAGCCAGGGGCGCTTCGTGCCTTTGGAGGAATCGGCAGACCGCCGGGTCCGCAGGGAGACCTTTGAAAAGTTCTACAGCGTCTACAAACAGTATTCCCACACCCTGGCCAGCATCTACAGCGGCCATGTCAAGCAGCTGATTTTCAACGCCAGGGCCCGCCATTATGAAAATACCCTGGAGGCGGCCGTGAACGGAGTGAACGTCTCCTCCCAGGTGTACCGGAACCTGATTGATACCGTCAATCAGAACCTGGACAAGATGCACCGCTATGTGCGTCTGCGCAAACGTCTGCTGGGTGTGGACGAACTGCATATGTACGACATCTACACCCCCATTATCGCCGGCGTTTCCAAGGAGATTCCTTTCGCCGAAGCAAAAGAGACGGTTCTGAAGGCCCTGGCTCCCCTGGGAGAGGACTACCTGCAGGTAGTACGGGAGGGCTTTGCCAACCGCTGGATTGACGTGTATGAGAATAAAGGCAAGCGCAGCGGCGCCTACTCCACCGGATCCTATGACAGCTATCCCTATATCCTGTTGAACTATACAGGCAATATGGACAATCTGTTCACCCTGATCCATGAGCTGGGCCACTCCATGCACACCTGGCACTCCAACCATGGCCAGCCGCCCATGTACGCCGGTTACCGGATCTTCGTGGCGGAAGTGGCTTCCACCTGCAACGAGATCCTGCTGATGGAATATCTGCTGGCCCACACCATGGACAAGAAGGAACGGGCTTTCCTGCTGAATCATTATCTGGACAGCTTCAAGGGGACCGTGTACCGCCAGACCATGTTCGCGGAATATGAGATGATTACCAACCGGATGGCCGAGGAGGGGCAGAGCCTGACGGCAGAAGCCCTGACGAAGGTCTATTATGACCTGAACAGCAAGTATTATGGGCCGGATATGGTGTCCGATCCGGAGATTGGCGTGGAATGGGCGAGAATCCCTCATTTCTACTACAATTTCTATGTGTACCAGTACGCCACCTCCTTCTCGGCTGCCGTGGCCGTGGCCCACAACATTCTGAAAGAGGGCGCGCCTGCCGTAGAGCGCTACAAGAAGTTCCTTTCCGGCGGCTGCTCCATGCCCCCGGTGGAGCTGCTGAAAATCGCCGGCGTGGACCTGACCAGCGCCCAGCCTATCCAGGACGCGCTGGATGTATTCGGACAGGTGATAGAGGAATTGGAAGAATTGACGAAATAGCGATAGATTGTGCTATCCTGACCCGACAACTTTCCGCGGTTGTCGGGTCAAATTTATCGTTGCGCTTTTGGCAGCGGCAAGGAAGGCGCTGCTGCCGGTGTAGGAATCCATCGAGACAGAGGAGCGGGAGGATATCTATGCCGCCATGCAGAGATTTTATGAAGAGTGTATCCTGCACGAATTTTGCCGCGTTCAGCAGGGAGTCGCTGAACCGTTTTTGCGGGAATAAGGAGTTCGCGAGCCATATCCTTACCCTGGCCCGGTGGCCATATACGCTGACGGAGGATAAGGTGGCCGCCTGGGAGACATGTACGGATCTTTCGGATTTCGAGCAGACCCTCCACGGGCTCCAGGCGCTTGATGTCTATTATGCGAAGCCGAGGCTTCTTCAGAAGAATGACACAAAGGAGATAGGGGCCTTTTATGCTTTGACAGAAGAATGCGAGAGCATTTTCCCTGTCCGTGCCGACGGGTTCCTGAATCTGGGCGAACTTAAGATAACGGAAGGGTTTGTCCAGTTCGTGCTTTACAGTGAGCAGCGTGTGATGGAGGGGCTGTTCCCCTATGAGCGCTTTATTGAGGAGCTTGGAAGATATGGCGTCAGGCAGTTTGATGGAGACCATATCCTGATTCCGCCCATGACGAAAGGGGAACTGGAGAGATTAGCCGGGAAGCTGTGCTGAAAGGGAAAGTACATAAGACAGAACATGCCGCCCGGCGGTGCAGCACGGATGATGACGACAACGGCCTGTCCAGGCGCGGCTTAAAAATATAGCGGAGGAGGAATGCAATATGGAACTGGAAAAAATCAAAATAGACCCTGCGCTGCTTACCTATGCGGCCCAGGCCCTGGGCAGGGTGCCGGAGAGCCTTTATGACTTCCAGAAGATTAAGAACCTGTCCTGCGGCGGCAGGCCGGTCTTCCAGAAGCTGATGGACCCTTTGAAGGATGCCCTGCCGGAGAGGCTTGAGATTGTAAGGGGGGATTTCAGCATAATCGGAAAGATGTCAAGGCTGAAGAAACTGGCTATCTCTGCCATGCCTGTGAAGGATTTTTCCTTTTTGACCACCTGTACAGCCCTGGAGAGCCTGGAGATTTCAGCCTGCGGCATAATCGACTGCGCTTTCCTGGGGAATCTGTATAGCCTAAAGAGCCTGAGCCTGCTCAACTGCTCCGGGCTGGAGCATATGGAGGAAATCCTGAAGCCCTTCCGCCTGGAAAGGCTTTCCCTGGAGGGCAGCCAGATTTCCAATGCGGACTGCTTCATAAACTGCAGAATCAAGGAAGTCCTTCTGCCGGAACATATCCGGAAGGCAGAGCAGGCAAAGCAGGCTGCGCAGGCAAAACGGGCGGAACTGGAAAAGCAGGCAGAGCAGGCAAAGCGGGCGGAACGGCAACAGCAGGCAGAGTGGCAACAGCAGGCGGATATGGAAAAGCAGGCTGCGGCCAGCTTTTGGAAAAAGGCTTTCAGAAAAAAGAGAACCAGGAGAAAGCTGGGGCCTGCCGTACCCTTTCAACCGGCAGAGAGGAAGCAGGACCAGTATCCTTATGTGCTGCATGATTTCAACTCTCCCCTGTGGGAATCCTACAGAGGGGCATACGGAAATATAGAAGACTATCTTGTAATCCTGATAGGCGAGAGGGACAAGGCTCCGGAAACCTTTAAGCTGCGCCGCCTGGAAAACGTGCCGAAAACAAACTATGAACTTGCCTTTGACAATCTCTGCGAGAACCTGTGGCACCAGATGAGCTTTTATCCGGCTACCTGGCTGGCACTGCCCTATCTGGCCAGGCTTATGGAGGGATGGGAAAGGGAAAAGGATTTGAAATGGGTGTTCCGGGGCATCATGGCAGCGGGAAGCTTTCTGGCCACGGATGTATACGGGGACAGGCCGGACGAGGAGGACATCTATGAAAGTTACCGGAACGCAGGCTTGCGGATTCGCGCCGTGACCATTGATTTCCTGGCGGGGAACCTGGACTGTGTCCGGGAGAAGGCGGTTCAGTGGAGACGGGAGTTTGCCATGGCTGTCACGGCGATTCTCGGGGAACAGAAGCTTGCCTATATGCTTTCCCTTTCCGGATTTAATTCATACTATATTGTCTGTCCTGAATGCGAAAACTGCGATGAGGACATGGAAGTGGGCTACTTTGAACTCTCGGAGCGGATGAAAAGGGCAAAGGCGCCTTCGGGGAAGTGGGACGGCCGAAGCCTGGAGGATGTAAGGCTGTGGCTGCCCAATCTGCTGAACCTTCTGGAGGACGAGGAAGGAGAAGAGCTCCTGGCCTATTATTTCGGCACCTATGTATGCCCGGAATGCGGGAAGAAGACGTCCGTGCTGACAGGGATGGAAGGGTATTATTTTGGAGAGTAGCCTAAAGCAATGGGGCCACGGAAATCGTTAAAAGATTTTTGGAAGAGCCTTTCACAGAGAGACGGAATGGGTTCTTGCCGTTACTCATGAGGATGTGCTGCTGTTTCTGGAGGAGACTGTAAAATGACAGATAAATTTTTAGCTTATTTGGAAAATCGGGGCTGGACGGCAGAAGCGGATGAAAAGCAGGAACTCTGCCTGCCTGAGCCAATGAAAAGCAGATATACCGGCTATCCGGAAAGCTGGGTGAGATTTATCGCTATCATAAAAAGCATGGTGCGCAAAGACGAGCGCGCCTGGTTCTTATGTGCGGAAGATTATGATATACAGGGAGACAAGGCCTGGCAGTGGAATGAGTGGGAACTGCTCAGCCTGGAAGCGGCAGGGGACGACGCCGGATGGAAAGAGGAAATCCGGCAGTTCTGGGACAGGCATCTGCCCTTTTTCCTGTCCCTGGACGGCGGTTATGCTTATTATGCGTTCTCCATGGAAGACGGTTCCGTTGTCTATGGCACAGAGCCGGAATTTGAGGAATGTGAGACGGTTGCCGATTCCTTTGAGGATTTCATGGAAAAAGTGATGAGCGGCGGGATTCAATTGTAAAGTGGGCCATATGCAGAATTTAGGGGTATTTGATTGCGATGGGAATGGATGCATATGAAGAAAACACAGTTTTTTGGAGGAAGCGGAGCGGATGAGAAAGGCAAAGGCGCTTTCCGGGAAACGGAAGCAGAAGCCTGGAGGATGCAGAACTGTGGCTGCGGCGGTATTGCTGGTTCTGTCCCTGCTGACCGGCTGCAGCAGGGGGCGGATGGAGACCCGCAGGGAGATTGAGCGTATCCTGGAAGCCGCAGAGAGCGTGGCAGAGGACAGGGCGGCTGCGCATATCCCGGAAAAATACGGGATAGAGGCAGCAGCGGAAGGGTACTGGACCCAGGCATATAATGACTTCTTTGCTCCCAGTGTGAATCCTAACGTGGTGGTTTTCATGGAACACGGAGACAGGAAATTCTGCGTGGGCATTGATGTGGATGACGAGTCTGTCTTGTGGGATAATTACCAGAGGGAGGAAATAGATGCAGCGTTGCAAGGGTATCTGACAGAAAACTATGGACTTCCCCCGGCCTACAGGGCGGAGACGGTGTTCCGCCTGGAAGATGCCCCGAACTACAGTGTGGCCACGCCTGCGGAATGGCGGGAGAAGGGATATGACCATGCGAATATGGTGGATTTCTGTTTCGAGGGGCAGTCTGCGGAAGAGCTGCTTGCCCGGATGGAAAATCTGGAATTCCATGATTCCTGGCTGTCCATGGAGCAATCCCTCGAGGCGGTTGCCTTCGATGCGGAGGACTGGCCCATATGTGAGGGCGGCTATATGGAATGGAACCTGCGCCTGTACGCTTCGCCGGAAGCGGAGTTCGTGGATTTGAGTGAGAAATACCCTGATATCGGCGGATTCCCCTATTTCCGGGAGTGGAGGCGGACCTGTCTAAGGGATAAGGGGACAGAGGGGCAGGAAATGTCCGATGGATTCTTCGCGTTCCGGTCCCTGGAGTCAGAGGGAATCACCATCATTTCACGGCTTCCCTATGAGATAGAGGATATCGTTGAAATCAGTGAGGGAGAGGCACAGTGGAGGGTAAGCCGGGGAGAAGGCCGCACTGAGGCATATCGGCTGGTTTCCCGCATATTTGAGGTGACGGAAAACGCTGCTGACAGCAATTATGCCACGGCAATCCATGTGCCTGCAGAGTTCGCCGCCCGATATGAGGGACCGCTGTACATACTCCGCCGCAAAATGGAAGAAGGGCATTCCGCAGAAACGGGGAAAGCGGAGGTTGTAAAACAGATCTCTTCCCAGGAAGAGCTGGACGCCATTCCCGGGGATGAGTCCCGTAGGGACTATAAGATATATTCCAACGGGACATACGGCATGAGCGCGGGCTATCAGTACGCTGTAGCGGAAAAAATCGGGGAGGAATGAGAAAGAAGATGGGCTTTCAGGATGAGATGAAACAGATGTTCCTGCGTGTTGCGGCGGGAGAAGTAGAACCGAAGGAATGGGAAAAATGGTGGAACAGCAATAAGGCCAGGCTGGAAGAGAACCTGACCCGTGGAGACCGGGGAAGGATGATGCCGGCTTTATGGAATGCAGACTATTACTGGATGGCAAAGACCCAGAGCGGCGTTGCCTACTATTTCCATGCCCAGGGACGTCCGGTAAAGACTTCCGGTTATTATGAGGAAAAAGCCAGGGAAGAGGAGGACCGTGACAGACAAAAGAGCATGGAAACATACCACAGGAATACGGCTTTTGCCAGGCGGCCGTGGGAGGAATATCTGGAGGGACATCCGGCAGAAGCCGTGGTTTTTGACTGGAAAAGCCTGCTGGGGACGCCGCCCGGACAGAAACCGGCGAAGGTTTATGACTATAAACACGCAAGAACAACGGAACAGTGGAAAGAGTGCGGGGAGGAACTGAAACTGCGCTTAAAGGAGAACCTGCAGGCAAAGATTGCCTCTGCCGCAAAGGCATACGGCATGAAAAAAGCAGGTCCCAAAACCTTTGTACGGGAAAAGAACGGACTGGTATCCCGGATCCAGTTTATCGGTTATTTCAGAGGCGGCGGATATGAGGCTATGAGCTGTTACCTCTGTCCTGTCTATGCGATTGAGTATGGCATCCTGGGCCTGCCGGGCCATATCAGCCAGGGGGATTATTTCCAAAAGATGGATAACGGGTGGGGCGTGATTCAGTACGGTTTGGAAGCTGTGGACGCGGCCATGGTGGAAAGCATCAACAGAAAATTTGACGACATATTGACTTACCTGGCAGACGGCGTGCTGCCGGAATGGCAGAAGATTGACAGCCTGGAGACCTATTTTGCAAAGGAGCGCCGGGATTATCTGAAAGCCACGGAGAAAGGGCCGTGGGACCCAAAAACCGCCAGGCCCATGTGGAATCTGGATACAGAGGGAAAGCCGGATCCCTGGAGGGCGGACGACTATCTGTTTGGCGTATGGGACCTGCTTTCGGGAAAGGAAGAGGAAGGATATGCACGCCTTGCATCCTGTGTGCGGTTTAACTCCGGATATGTGGAGGAACGTCTGAAGGAGCGCCCGGAAGCGTATAATGACACCAGGGATCCTATGGCGGTGATGTACCGCAATGCGCAGCTCTTTATCAGGACAAGGGAGACCGCGGACGCAGAGAACCGCAGGAAGGCAATCAGGGAAACTTATGAGGATGTCTGCCGGTTCATGCGGTATTACCACGGCCTGGACAAAAAGACAAGAAGGGATTGACGGACCCCGGCTTTACATGATTACTGCGGCCGGGAAGTGGGGGCTGTACCAGGGGAGCGACAGGGACAGGTACCTATCCTGCCATATGGCGGACCTGCTGCATGGGTATGGGGCGCCGCTGATTTTTGGAGGCATCTGGCGGGGACCGGAATACAGGCCGGAAATCAACACGATGGAAAGATGGAAGAGTAAATGAGAAAGATAGAATTTGGGCATGAAGCCTGGAGACAGGCAGAGGAGATCGGTGCGGAGCCTGGCATCCGGGAACTGGTGGAGCAGTTTCGGGAGTGCCCGGATACCGGTATGGATTCCGATGTCTTTGCGGAACTCTGCGAACGCATCTGTGAGTCGAATACCATATACCCGGCATTCTATCTGGTTTTCCCCTATCTGGTGGAAATCGCAATGGGACAGCCGCCAACGCAGGCGGGGGAGCTGTGGGAGTGGATGGGGGCATGGATTTCGGAAAGCTATCAGCCCTATGCAGCGGGGATGTCCCGGGAAGTGATGGATGTGTATCGGGAAAGCCTGGCTGTGGCGGAGGAGGCTGTACTGGATTTTCTCTGCCGGTATGATTTTTCTTCCCATAGGGACAGCATCCATTATGTGACAGGGGCGCCTTTCGCATTCGTGAAACCGGAATTCGGATATCTTTCAACCATGTTCGATACGGAACTCTGGGAGGAAGCTTCCTGTCCCGAAGGCCATATGGAAACATACATAATCCGCAGGAAAGGAATCACGGACAGCGGCAACAGGAGCGTTTCCGTGCAGGAGACGGCATGGGAAGAAGTGCGGAGTCTGACTGACAAAATGCCTGTCCGCCAACCGAATCCCTGGACAGGGCTACTGTCTGTAATCGACGGTTTTGAGGACTGCGCGGAGAAGCACATGGCAAAAGCTGTCTGCAGAAAGGGAATCAGCCAGGAGACGCCGTTTCCGGTGGCAGTATTTTTGTACCTGTACCTGCTGCGGAACCTGGACAGGGCAGAAGAGGATGCAGAGTTTTCACAGCTCTGCCGCCGGATGTTCGACAGGATTTCCTGCCCGGCATGTGGGGCGCAATTTGTTTTTATAGACGGGTGGCAGCACCCCTTTGGGACAGAGGCATGACGGAGAATTTATATTGCTTAACGATTTCACTTGCCCTGAAACCAGACTGCATAACGCTGGCTGGTTCAAGCGCATGATTACATTAGGCAGTATTCAGCGTTATGCAGTATATGTCCTGTGTTGACCGACACAGCTGATGGAGCTGTATGAACAGGCACAAGACCCGGAAACTGCCGAAGCTCCATGGGGAGGGCTTCCGGGACGCC
>CAJUJN010000098.1:0-4108 GCA_910586775.1 uncultured Acetatifactor sp.
AAGTACCTTCAAATAAAGTGATGAAAACGTCTCCAAATAATCCGCCGAATGACAACACCGCATGGACCATGAGGGAAACGGTTCCGTCCGGATTTTCCGTACAGCCCACAACCTCCGGATAGGGAATATCCGGATATTCTGCCTCATAAAAGCTCCTGGGCCTGTATTCGTATGCCCCATGCTGCGGACTATAGTTTGTCCTGGAGCGCAGGGTATTTGTATCGATATTGAAATATGTCATAATCACTTTTTCGAATATTTCTTCCGGTATCATGTACACTGTCCCCGCCGTCAAATCCGCATCCGGGCCATAAGGAACAGGTTCCCCGTACAGAACAGGATAAAATTTGTCAAATATATCATAAAGGTCCAGATCTCCGTAATCGCTTTCCGTCCAATCACAGAGAAAAAGATTATTCTGCCCATAACCAACCGGCAGCAGATACTTTCTGTTCCATTCTCTGCATTTTTCATCCAATGGCATTACGCGCAGCGCCGTATGTTCCGATGTGCCGCTCAATGTCAGCACATAATTCTCCTCCGAGAAATAATTTCCCTCAAAAATCAAATACCCTTCTTCCGTATACTGCCATACGTCAGCCCGATACCCTGCGGTGCTTCTGTTCTGAAGATGTCCGTTTTGGCCATACTGGTAGTATCCCCTGATGATATTTACCTCGCCGCCCTCTGTCTGCAGATCAAATTTCCGGAAGCCCCTTCCCGTAACCTGCAGGATTGTAAGCTTATCCTTTTTGTTTTCCTCCACCGCTTTACAGAACGCTGCCACCTGCCCTGCCCCTGCCATATCCACCTGATTTTCGCTGTCAACAGCCACATAGCCCTTCTCTCCGAGCCCGGCGACAATGCGCCGTGTCACTTCCAGGCTGTCCTGCACATTGGCTTTTGCCGCCTCCCGGCAGATGTCCTCATATACTGCCGCAATGCTTTCCGCATCCGCAAAATCTTTTTCTCCATCAGAATATGCTTCGCCCTCTGTGGATATCGCCGCAGCCTCCGGCACCTCCGAAAACTCCGGAAATTCCGGAAATTCCCTGCCGCATCCCGTCAGCAGAAACATCGTTATTCCAAACACGGGCAAGCCCCTTCCCAACAGGCAGTTGACTATAAAATTCCTGCCGTCTTTCATAAACCTGCTTCTCCTTTTCCGCAATATGCACCCGCAGCCCCAAAACTTGCCATGCAGCCCGGCTCACGGGCGAGAGAAACCAGGGACAAAGGCGGCAAATTTCATCCCTGTGAGTATAACCGCTTCCTCCCTGCCTCCTCATCCCATGGATATCTATCCTTAAATATTACATCAGTAAGATTTGAGAGTCAAGCTTTTTCTATACTCGCGGGCGCATTCATTTGACGCTTTTCGTTACCTATCGCAGGAGCGCTCTCTTGTTATACACTAAGACCGGAAAATGTTCCCAGCTTTTCGATTCCAGGGCCATTTCCCGGCAGCCCCTTACCTGATAACGGACAAAGAAACGCCTCCAATCAGGCGCCGTCATAAAACCGGAAATAGAAGCAGGGGCACCACCCCCGCCGCCCCAGGTTTCCGGAAACAATCCCTGCTTTCACAGGCCCGACTGCATCACCTAATCCCTGCTATAATGTTTCCAATCCGGCAATTCATCCAGTGTGATAACTCTCTCGTCATCATATACCTTCTTCACCATGGCCTCCTCCGTGTACTCCTCGGAAAGCAGGGGCATGCCGCTGCGGATCACAAATTCCCCGCTCCAGGTGCAGAACCACAGCCAGGGCGCCTGATCTCTGAATGCAAGCTCAGGGTCAAAAAGGCAGCCGTTCTCCGTCAGGGCAATAAGCTTCGGGGTACCGGCATACTCCGCCGCCTCACTGAACTTCCCGCTCTGGGACAGATAGACCCGCTTGCCGGGGTAGATATAGCACGCGCCGCTGGGGATGATGTAATTGTCGGAAGTACAGATCAGGTACTCATTGCTGCCAAGCGCGTTAAACGGGCGCAGCACTACCTGGTCGTTCAGGATGTCGGAATCTGCCGGCGCATAGCTGGAGATCTTCTGGGCATAGCCGTTCAGCGCGGCGGGAATGCCGAACTGGGGGTCTGTCAGATAGATATCGCAGTCGAGAGTCCCGGTGCATCCGCAACGTGTGATGCCCTGCGGTGAGATAGAACCGGTAAGGCTCTCCCGCCTCATCCGACAGTTTGATCATTTCCCAATCAGAATTGTATGTAAAACCGTAATGGCTCATCTCGCTGAAAGGCACCTGGCCGTCCAGCAGGATTTTCCGGGATACATAAATACCTTTTACAAAGTTCTGCTTTGCGTGGAGCGCAATATTGTAAAATCCGTCCTGCTCCACGTCAAACCCCCATTCGATCCACTGCCCCGTATGGCTCCAGCTGTTGCCGCCGATGGTATTGTTCTTCAGCGCCCTGGCGCTGTAGGGGACGATGGCCGGAGAAGATTGGTCCTGGGTGGGATAGAGCATGCTGGAAGATTTCTTCTCCGCATATTCTGCCTGAATCTCCACCAACTGCCCGGAGGTATCCTTCCCCCCGTCCCCAAACCACTGTTGGTACTGCTCCTGATAGTCCAGGGGCGTCTTCTCGTTTTTCAGGGTGATGGCGCCCAGAACCATGGGCTCCCTCTGGGAAACCACCGTGATCGTGTGCTTCCCCGCCGTCAGGTACAGGCTTAAGGGCTCCACCACATACCCCTCCGCGTCGTAAAGCTGGCTCTCCACCCATTCCGGCGCTTCCACCTGGGTGGGCTTCAGGTCATTTCCCTGGTTGTCGGAGGCCCATTCACTGACCGAATTGACCCATACCCTGGAAAACTCCACCTCCGACAGCTGCTTGTAGGGAAGCTCCCCGTCCAGGAAAAACGCCCTCTGAATGGAAGAACCGTTTCCCTCCACAGGATAATAGGTCAGAGCCATCTGGTACATCCCCTCGGTGCGGATATCCACCTCATACTCCACCATCCCCGTATCCCGGGTCAGAACCGATTTCCCTGCCCTGCCCTCATAATCCGTGAGAACCTCCGGCTCTTCCCTGCCCTCGGAGCGCACAAAGTCGCCGCCCTCCAGGACATACATATCCTCCGGCCAGGCGCTTCCCTGATGCTGTTCCTGATATTCCCTGAAATCCAGGTACTCGGCTGTATAATTCAGCACATCCTTATACTCCTCCAGAGACTGATCCGTCCGGGCCTGAACCTTCAGGGCCCAGGGCCCTCCCGGACAGGCAAAGGACAGAGCCATACAGACAGCGAGAAGATTGGTCAGACTCTTTTTCAACCGTTTCTTCATCCATCTCTCCTCCTTTTATTTATATTATTTAATTAATATTTTAGATTAATTTAATTATATTCTTAATTAATTATTTCGTCAATAGCAAAGTGAATTTTTGACATTTTATACAAAATGCGGTTATTTAATTCAGTGAAAACCACCTTTTTTTGTCTATATTAGCTAAAATGGGCTATGTTTTACAGTGATTAAAAAGACTTTGGAGTGTTTATAAATTAATGATTTAACTTTATTTTAAGTCTTGGGCATATTATAATCCCGCAATGCCGCCCTTGAATTCTATTTATTATGATAAAGGAAAAGTTATTTTAGGAATACCCGGAAAATCTGACCTGTTTTACCCTGTAAATCAGATGTGCAGAAAAAAATGGAACCTCATAAATTATCAAGTATTTTAAGAACCGGCAGTCCTGGCATCAGACATTATGATAGGATATCCGCAATTGAGGCTGTCGGGAAACGACCGCCTCCTGCAATATATGCTATGGTGTATTGAAAACCATGCTATATATTGTGCTCGGATGCCATTTCCCGACAGCCCCAATTCGATAGCTGCGATATTTGTCTGATATTTACCATATCTGCCCCCTGAAGCTGCCGCCAATCAGGGAGAGACTTTTCATTACTTCAAATATTGCCTGGAAGCCTCCTGGCTCAGACCGTACTGGCTCTGTATCTGAACCAGAATCTCCTGCGCCGGAAAACCCAGATTCTTTAATATATCAACAGTCCCTTTGATGCCCTTTACCATTCCTTTTTCCATTCCTTTTTCCATTCCTTTTTCCATTCCTTTTTCCATTCC
>CAJUJN010000098.1:4208-14382 GCA_910586775.1 uncultured Acetatifactor sp.
CCATTCCTTTTTCCATTCCTTTTTCCATTCCTTTTTCCATTCCTTTTTCCATTCCCTCTTTCATGCCTTCATCCCTTATTGTCTTTGCCTCATACTCCAAAACTTTTCCTCCCATAACAGCTTTCACTCCTTTCCTGACAGAGTCATACTTTCCTGCAAGGTTTTCCACCACTTTGTTGGACATGTCAACTATGGTGCATTTCGCATATTCACTGATCACCTGCCGCTTCGACAATTCTTCCAGATGACTTCTGATTTCCTTATATTCGTTTATAAGCAACCCTAATTTCGTCTCATCCTGCTCATATTCCCCAAACAAATGCTCATGGGAAAAAATATAGAAGGGAATCAGCAGCAACAGCTCCTTTTCGAAAATCTCCCCTATGGTATAATTCCGGGACTTCATCACAAAAATACGATACTCCACAGTCCCGCCGGGAGTTATCATCCGTATTTTCATCTCATCGGGAGTGCGGGAATTGCACCTTAGAAACAGTACTGCCGAGTGAGGAAATGTTACCGTCAGCACGTTTCCGCTCCTTACTCCATCATCAAGGGCAATCTGTGTGTCGTACTCGAAAAAACGTATCAGCATACTGTTATCCGGGCTGCTCTGACATTCCAGATGGTATTTCCTGGTTTCCCTTCCTACAATTTTGAAACTGGTATCTGTTATCCGTTCCTCTTCCTCCCCATCCTGTCTGTTCAGGAAGTGCTCGTTTTGCGCAAACACGATTTCTTCCTTTCCGGAATATGCCTCTCCGAACACTTCGTTGATAACCGGAATGATCAGGCTGCTGCAGTCGTTCAGCAGTGTACGGAACACATCATCGTAGGGTGTGCCTGTCCTTCTTCTTTCTTCCATAGTGAATTCCTCTTTTCCCATTCTGCCTGCCCTGCACACACGGTCACTCCTGTCTCCCGCAAATCTTCCTCATTCCGGCACTTTACCCTGTAGCAGGGAATTGCCTACAAATAGCCAATACAAGTTCATGGCAGCTTTTGTTGTATTTCCGGGCTTTTTCCGACACAGGCTATATCAGTTATTTTCCGATAATTCCCAGCGCAGCGCTTCTGTCTTTATTATACACAGCATTACGGGAAAAAACAAGACACACAAAATTCACCCAATTTTAAGCATTCCTTTATGGAACTGCAAAATATGCTGTGCTAAAAAGATGAAACCGCCTGCGGAAAAGCGGAAGCGCCATTATTATTCTGCAAAATGACAGGCCGCTTTATGCCGTTTTTAAATGGTCTAACAACCGATACACATCCGGATCGACATGTTCAAAGCACATGCCCTATGTTTTCAGATAATTCTCCAAGATGGCTCTGGAAACTCACGGCCCGTCCTACCGCTTTTCCGCCAAATGAGGCGGGCGGACGCTGTCCTTCTCCACGATATGCCCCGCCACCAGATCCATCCGCCTCATGGCGCCGGGATCCTCCATCCGCTTCAGAATCTTTTTCAGAGCCACCTGCGCCAAACCTTTCATGTCCACCTCATAAGTGGTGATCCGGCGGTCCGGCAGGCCGGGATAAAGATAATTGTCAAACCCCACCACAGTCACATCCTCCGGCACCTTGTAGCCCTGCCTTTCCAGTTCTTCGATGAGCTTGATCGCCACCAGGTCGCAGTTGCACACGAAAGCTTCCGGCAGCGTGTCCGGCAGCGTCAGGATGATCTCCCCGGCCTCGTCCCGGTCCTCCATGCGCCACTCCTCCGGCAGGGACAGCCCGTGCTCCAACAGCACTCTCTGGAAACCGCAGAAGCGGTCCATGATACTGCTTGTGGCATGGATGGAACCCACATAGGCCATACGGCGAAACCCCTTTTCATAGAGATATTCCGTCACCATGTACATACCATAAAAACCGTCCGTCACCACCGCATCCTCAGATATCTCCTTATAATAGAAATCGAGATAGATGACAGGAATCTTCACACAGCTCCGCAGAAAATCGATGTACTGCCTGCCAAGCTCCCCCATTACCACCAGGCCCTCCACCGCATTTTCCCCCACAAAATTGGGAAGCTTCAGCGCCTCTTCCGTCTCATGTTTCAGAATTTCGGCTGTCACCATGCAGTTTCTGTTAGGAGCTTCTAACGCCATTTCCATGTACAGCTTCCAATAAAAGGTGGTATAATCCGCAAGCCACTTCTCCGAGATCACCACCCCCACATGCCGCAGACAGGTATTTTTCCGCTGATCCTGAAAATAGCCCATCTCCCTGGCCGCATTCAGGATTTTCTCCCGCACCGCGTCGCTGACTCCCTTCTGCCCTGTAAGCGCATTGTGCACCGTCACCGCACTGACCCCCACCTGGCACGCTATATCCTGCATCCTTACTTTCGCCATACTCCTCCTAACCCGGCCGAGACCGGAACATTTCCGGTTCCGGAGCCTGTTTTCACCTAAACGCCCCCGGGAACATCCCCCGATTCTGCCGACAGCGCTTATACTGCATAACGCCAGAATTTACCGTACTGCACTGGTTAAACGCATATGGCTGGCGTTATGCAGTCGGGTTACTCGGAAATTATAACTGTTAAGCAGTATAAATCGTCCCTACAGTTCCTTAATATGTCAGATTAAATATTAAGTTAATTATAGTCACGGGACAGATGCTTGTCAATGAATTTAAAGTTGAACAAACCTTTTTTCACACAGACTATAGAAATGAAAGCATTGATTGATCCGTTTCATTGCTTCTATGCCTTCTTTGAGGTATGTTTATGTTCAGGAGGTGCCTATCTATGGCAAATGAGGAGAAAAAAAGATTTCAACGCGATGCTGAACGACAGCAAGGATATGCCGAAATTCCAGATTATTACGGATGAAAAAAGCATAAAGAAATATGGTGGAGGCAGAATGTATTTTGCTCCCCCCATTAATTATGACAGAATCATGAGGCTTGTGCCCTTTGGCATACTGCTTAGGAATTGTCGGAAAAAACTGATACAACTTCTTTAGAGAAAAGCCCGGAAATACAAGGAAAACAGCTTTAAACTTGTATCAGTTATATCAGTTATTTGTAGACACTTCCTTACCGCGGGCGTCATAAGAGACTATTTCGCCAGACAAAACGGAGTTGAACCTGTCCCCAGATGCGGCAGCCCTGCGCGTACAGTTTATTGGTAAGAGTGCCCGTGCCAAAACCAATATCCAGCACGGAATTACATTTATCAATCAACACTCTATTGTAAACTTCATTCAAAACCTGCTTATACCCCGCAAACGGATAAGCGCCCTCCTCGTCCGGCAGCCCGACGCTTTTGTCATATCCATCCGCCCATAAATCAAACCCTTTGTTATCAAGCATCTTTCTCTCCTTTGTACAGCCCTGCGCTTCGGCTCCCTGGAAAAAACCGCCTCCGCCAACGCGCCATCTTATCCTCCATCCACATCCTCCGCCCCTCACTGCTCCTGCCAGAAAATTCTGTTAGTTGTGCAGATATTAACATTGAAACGTTGATTTGACAATACAGTAAATTTTTACCCTAAGCGAATCCCATTGACTTTTCCAGTGAATAGATTAAAATGTAACCATGGCACATATTTTCCAGGAGGTATCCATGGCAAGGACGGTAGGCATAGGACATCAGGAATTCGGGCAATTGATCCAATCGAATTGCTTTTATATTGACAAGACCGGGTTCATTAAAGAGTGGTGGGAGAACAATGACATAGTCACCCTGATTACCCGCCCAAGACGTTTCGGCAAGACCCTGAACCTGAGCATGGTGGAACAGTTCTTTTCTGTGGACTATGCAGGCAGAGGGGAGCTGTTCAAAGGCCTTTCTATCTGGCAGGACAAAACCCTATCCTCTGACGAGCTCAAATCCTCTGACGAGCTCAAATCCTCTGACGAGCTCAAATCCTCTGACGAGCTCAAATCCTCTGACGAGGATTGGAAGTACAGGCAGCTGCAGGGAACCTACCCTGTCATCAGTCTGTCCTTTGCCAAAGTAAAGGAAACCGACTTCCCCAACGCAAGAAAGAAGATATGCCGAATCATCAAGGACTTATACAATAAATATGCTTTCCTGGCCGACAGCAGCTGCCTGAACCAGGACGAGAGAGACACCTGGCAGGAAATATCGGTTGAAATGGAAGATTATATGGCCGCCGATTCCCTGAACGCTTTATCAAATTATTTATCACGTTATTATAGAAAGAAAGTCATCATCCTGCTGGATGAGTATGACACGCCCATGCAGGAGGCCTATCTGAACGGTTATTGGGCGGAGCTGTCAGATTTCATGAAAGGATTATTCAATGCCGCGTTCAAAACGAACCCTTACCTGGACAGGGCAATCCTGACCGGAATCACTCGCATCAGCAAGGAATCGCTGTTCTCAGACCTGAACAACCTGGAGGTAGTGACTGCCACATCCGATAAATACGCAGATTCCTTTGGTTTTACGGAGGAAGAGGTGTTTGCCGCACTGGATGAATATGGTCTTGGCGAAGAGAAGCAGAATGTAAAGAGCTGGTATGACGGCTTTGTCTTCGGAAGCAGGCGGGACATCTACAATCCCTGGTCCATTCTGAACTTCCTGGACAAGGGCAAGCTGGCCGCCTACTGGGCGAACACCAGTTCCAACAGTCTGGCAGGGAAGCTGATCCGTGAGGGCGGCCCGGAGGTGAAGATGGTGATGGAGCGCCTGCTGAATGGAGAGACCTACCATACAGCGCTGGATGAGCAGGTCGTCTTCAACCAGCTGGATTATAAGGACAGCGCCGTCTGGAGCCTGCTCCTTGCCAGCGGCTACCTGCGGGTGGACTCGGTTGTCTTTGATGCGGAAAGAGGTCGGCCGGAATATGACCTGGCGCTGACGAACAGGGAGGTCAGGTCCATGTTCGAAGGGATGGTGGATGAATGGTTGAAGGAATATACCCCGGCTTATAATGGGTTCGTGAAAGCGCTTCTAAAGGGGAACCTCCGTGAGATGAACCGCTATATGAACCGGGTGGCCCTGGACACCTTCAGCTTCTTTGACAGCGGGAACAGGCCCTCCGAAGCAAACGAGCCGGGGCGATTTTACCACGGCTTCGTGCTGGGACTGCTGGTGGACCTGCGGGGGCGATATCTGGTCACTTCCAACAGAGAGAGCGGGTTCGGCAGATATGACGTGATGTTGGAGCCCCAAGACCCGGGCCAAGATGCAGTCATCATGGAATTCAAGGTCCATGACCCGGAAGACGGCGAGAGGACACTGGAGGATACCGTGCAGTCAGCGCTGAAGCAGATTGAAGACATGAAATATGCAGCAGCCCTGGAGGCGAAAGGAATCTCCGCAGACAGGATTCGGAGATACGGCTTTGCATTTCGGGGGAAGGAAGTGCTGATTGGATGAGTTGTGCAGGCTACCGGATTTTATGCAGGCTGTTGAGGCTGTAGGAAGAGCCGAAAAAGGTGTCAAGGATTCTCGGCAAGTCGCTCAACATGAGCATGCTGAAATATATGCATCTGTGCGGTTGCAGTCCAATGGCTTGTAATTCCGGCCCCTGCCCTGCATTCCTCAACCATTCCGCTTTCTGGCCCCTCACCGCGGCCCCCCGCTCCCAGACTTTCCCTCTCCCCGGCATAAAGACAGATTCTGGCAACGCCGCTATCCGGCAGTTTTACACAATACTCCTCCCCGTCCAGGATATAGCCCGAGGAACTATTTGATAATCCTATGCGTTGAAATATACAATAAATATGCTATAATTATGACAAAGAAAGGAGTAAAGCCATGCCACTTATTATGCCTATTAAGGATTTACGCAATACCACCGAGATTTCCAATATTGCACACAAGGAACAGACGAAATCTATAAACAAGCACCAAATGACACTATGAATCCTTTCCGGTTATGGCTTTCCGGAAAGGGCCGGCACCATCCCGCCGGCTCTCCTGTTCCTCGTCCTTTGCGCCGCATTTGATTTGCTACAAGCGTAAGATTTAATTCAAAATGAAAGGGAGGGAGACTTTATGGATACCGCATCACTCTATTGGCTCCAGTCCATACTGGTTGCGTTTCTGCTGACCTGCAGCATTTTCATATTGGCCCATCCGTACCTTTCCGCAAGGAAATACCCTGTGTTCTTCGTATTGATGGCAGTGCCCTTTTTTGTGCAGATGTATCTGAACTTTACTTCTTTGTTGTTCGTTACGCTGGCGCTGAATTCTCTTCTGCTGGTGAAGTTCACGGAGAAGCCATATACCGTTTATTATATTCCCATGGGATATATCATAAACTGTGTCATTCTGAACTTAATAACGTTTGCAGGCAATCTGTTTTGGGACATCTCCATTCAGGAGCTGAATGCCAATCCCTTTTTGCTGACAGTATATGAAATCTGCGCAATTGCAGTGTCCTTCCCTGTCCTTTATCTGGTGAGACGGCTGTTCCGGAAATATCTCATTGGCATTTTGGAAAAAATGGGCAGGAAGCTGCTGCTTTTTATCGCTTTGACCCTTTTGCTCTGCGCGTTTATGCTTTTCACCATGGCTTCTTTCTTCGATCATGTGGAAATCACCCACAGGGAGTTCTTTTTGATGGTGGCTTCCCTTGTGCTCTATTTTCTGTTTACGTTCAGCATGATTCTTATTGTGCTGCATACGGTGAGAAAAGGCTATGAGGCCCGGAAGAAAGTGGAGTATCTGGAGAACCTGAACGAGTACACCAGGAACCTGGAGATGGTGTACAATAATCTGCGCTCTTTCCGGCATGATTATATCAATATCATGGCATCGCTGGCGGCTTATATCGATGAGAGGAAATATGAGGAGCTGGGGGACTTTTTCTATGAGCATATCCTGCCCATGCAGAAGAATCTCTCCCAGAAGAATGACGCATTGAACCATTTATTGCATGTGAAGATATTGGAGCTGAAGAGCATCCTGTATACCAAGCTGCTCCTGGCCGTCAACCAGGATATCGAAGTGAATATCGATATCCCGGACGAAATCGATTCCGTCCATATGGATACGGTGGATTTGACCAGAATGCTGGGGATTTATCTGGACAATGCCATCGAGGCCTGCCTGGAGACGGAGCGTCCTGTGTTGAATTTCCACCTTGGCAAGGTGGGGCAGGATGTGGTATTCATCCTGTCGAATTCGTTTATCGACAGGGGGCTTTCCGTGACGCAGATGCATAAAAAGGACGTAACCACAAAGGGGGATGGGCATGGTCTGGGCCTCCACATTGTGTCGGAACTATTGAGCCGCTATGACAATATTTTTCATGAAACCCTGATGGAAGACGGGCTGTTCATACAGCAGGTGCGGATTTCGTGAATGATGCGCTCTGCCAATGGGACGGGGTCGTATGCGGTAAAGGAGCGGAAACCGAATACGCGAGACAGGCCACCGCACACACTTTCCTTTCCGGAATCGTGTACCTGATACGTATTAAACTTTAAATATATGTTGAAGGAGACTTCTATCATTTTTGCAGCCCTTTCCTTAAATCTGAAAAGACATCTGATACAGAACGTGATTCATCGGCTCTGGCCTGTGATAATCCAGTCTCCATCATTGTGTTGAATTCCGCCGCGGTCATCGAGTCCTGTGCCACTGGTTCGTCAGGGACAGTCAAGGGGAAAGGGATGCTCCTGGTCATGATAATCTGTTTATAAAGCATATTGATCACGACAGAGGCCGGGACACCCAGCCTTGCCATAATGGATTCCGCTTGTTCTTTGACTTCCGGTTCGACACGGGCAGAGCCGAACCGTTACACTATAAATCCTTTTTCTGCAAAATACCCATGCCCACAATGGAGAACGCAACGCCTGTGACCAAGAACAAGGCGATATTCCTGACACTCCAGTCCTGGTACAGCAGGAACTGATCGGACTGGCAGAACAGCACGTAATCCATCACTTTATCCAGCCCCGCTATCTTCTGCCCCATCATCCGGAGGATGCCGGGCATCACCCAGAACAGCACAATCAGATAGATAAAAGGCATAATCGTGCTGTTGCGCACACAGGTGATCATCACCGCGGTGGCGCCTATGGCAAACCCATAGATCATATAGATCAGGATCTCCTTCCCGATGACCGCTAACAACCCAGACGCCGTCCAGGGCTGCCCGCAGATGACTATGGCAACGTCATACAGAATGCCGCCGCACAGGCCAATCAGCAGATTGGCAAGGGCTATGCTCACAATCTTCGCGGTGACGATCTGGATTCTGGTGCTCCTTGACGCAAAAACAAAGGTGGCTGTCTTTAAATCAAACTCCTCCCCCAGGCTCTTTGCCGCCAGGAACATGATCAGGATGCTGGAAAAGTTCCCGAAGAACGCGATCACATTGTGCACCCCGAAGCTCTCCGGGAACGCATACGCGCCGTATGCCATGCCGCCTCCCATGACCAGTGACATCAGCAGGCCGAACAGAAATTCTCGCTTTTTCAGTAATTTTTCCAATTCCAGAAATGTAATGCTTATCGTCTTCTTCATAACTTTGACTCTCCTTTCTCTTTCCTCCCATTATAAGCAGTTTCCATCCCCATTCCTGTTTTTTTCCTAAACGGTTGAAAATTCGTCGTAAGCGTCAGGATATGTGCTCCTTCCGATTATCAATACCCTAAAAATCGTAGGTTTTTCCCCTGAAAACCTTCGCCGGTCAGGCATTCGCATACTCTTCTCATAAAAAACCGGGGCGACAGGCAGCGCTCCTGCCTCTCACCCCAAATTCCCGCGGCCTCTTCCGCATTTCTGAAAATCTCAGGACACGGCAAGTCCCTTAGGAATCGCCTTCCTTACCGCTTCCCGATCTCCCTGTCTGAGTCGGTGGTCTTGCTGTGCTCCTTGATATAGTCCGTAATGTCGTCCAGCCTGGTGAACGCCAGTCCCACATAGCTGTCCGCGGCGCCGTAGTAAATGGCGATCTTCCCGCTCTCGCTGTCGTGGATGGTGGCGCAGGGGAAGCACACATTGGGCACAAATCCCCTCTCCTCATACCACTGCTCCGGCGTCAGCAGGAAATCTTCGCAGCGGTATTTCACAATAGACGGATTATCGATATCCAGAATAGCGCCGCCGATGCTGTACACATAACCGTTGCAGGTGCCGCTAACACCGTGGTAGAACAGAAGTCATCCTTCACTGGTCTCGATAGGAGCAGCGCCGCCGCCGATCTTTAAGGACTCCCACCACTCGTTGCCCTTGCCCATCACATGCCTGTGTTTTCCCCAGTACACCAGATCCGGGCTCTCGCTCAAAAAGATATCTCCGAAGGGCGTATGTCCACTGTCGGAAGGTCTGCTCAACAGACAGAAATTCCCGTTAATCTTCCTGGGAAAGAGCACAGCGTTGCGGTTAAAGGGCAGGAAGGGGTTCTCAATCCTTGTAAATGTCTTGAAATCCTGTGTTTTCGCCATGCCGATGGCAGCGCCGTAAAAATCCTGACACCAGATGATGTAATAGGTATCCTCCACCTTCACCAGCCTGGGGTCGTAAGCGTATATGGGCATAAAGGGCTTACCCTCCTCATCCACAAAGGGAATCTTCTCCTCGTCAAAATTCCAGTGGATGGCGTCCTGGCTCCTGCCCATATAAATATACGGAATTCCGTTATTCTGTTCCCCTCGGAACACGCCGATGAAACCGTCCTCATAGGGCATTACCGCGCTGTTGAAAATCCTGGCCACATTCTTCAACGGATTGCGCCCGATGACGGGATTTTCGGAATATCTCCAGACGGGAGCGCCGGTGAAAGTTTCCGGTCCCTCCTGCCAGGGTACATTGGGTACTGCGGGGCTGATCATTTTGTATTTGCTCATTTTTCTCCTTTCCTGAGGAAATGCCTGCCTTTTTCACATGGGCACCGGAAAATCCCCGGGTGGCCCCCTGCCATTTCCGGACATTCGCCCTGTAATACATTTGCCGCAATTCCCCGAAACATGCCGCCCTGGAATTTGTCCTGCCTGCAGGGCAGTCCCTGCGGCGGCAATATAGTTTGTTATTGGGTTTGTTTTAGTCTATTTTAGTTTTTTTTAGTTTATTTTAGTTATTTTTGAGTTTGTTTTAGTTTTTTTAGTTATTTTTAGTTTATTTTAAGTTTGTTCTTTGGGTTTGTTTTATAGTAAACGACTTTATTATCTTTACTTTGGCGAATTATGCTGATTGCTGTTGCAATTCCGGCTTTGAATCAAAGTAAGAATA
>CAJUJN010000099.1 GCA_910586775.1 uncultured Acetatifactor sp.
GAAAATATGAAATTTTTACTTGCACCTTGACGTCCCGAACGCAGCGCTCTACCAAGCTGAGCCACGCGCCGCTCTGATACAAAGAACTCTTTGTCAACAGCTACACTATATAATAAATAAAAATAGCCCGGTTGTCAAGTGAAAAAATAAATAATATTGTGGAAGGAATTTTGGTGAATTTTAAGTAAACATCGTGGCACACGAGATTCAACCGGGCAAATTTGCAGTTAGAAGCGTATTTATTGTAATCAGGCAGACTTGCTAACCATGACAGATATTGAAAAAAATATACGTATATGGTACGATACATAACGGCTCTGATAATGGGATTTGCAGGAAGTTTGGAGAAAATTCGTATTTGCGGTTCGGAAAGTAGCGGCGAATATTGACCAGGAAAACTCGAACCGGTACCCGTCAAACCGGGCAAGGGGGTATAAAGATGGAGCAGGCAATCGTAAGCTTGAAAAAGGGAGAGGGGCGCACCCTGAAAGCAGGCGGCGCATGGGTGTATGACAATGAAATAGAATCAATCCAGGGAAACTTTGAGAACGGGGACGTGGTGGCCATTCATGATTTTGACGGCTATTGCATGGGCTATGGCTATATCAATACAAAATCAAAGATTACAGTCCGTCTCCTGTCCCGGAAAAAGGATGCCGTCATAGACGAAACTTTTATAGAGCGGCGCGTCAGGGATGCGTGGGAATACCGCAGGCAGACCATCGATACTTCCAGCTGCCGTGTGATATTCGGGGAGGCGGATTTTCTGCCCGGAATCGTGGTGGACAAGTTCTCCGATGTGCTGGTGGTGGAGTCCCTGGCGCTGGGGATAGACCGTTGGAAACTGACAATCGTAGATGCCCTGAAGAAAGTGATGTCAGAGGACAGAATCCATATCCGCGGAGTTTACGAACGCAGCGACGCCAAAGTGCGCCAGCAGGAGGGCATGGAGCGTGTCAAAGGCTTCATCGGGGAGCCTTTTGATACAAAAGTAGAGATCATTGAAAACGGTGTCAGATACATGGTTGATGTGGAAGAGGGACAAAAAACAGGCTTTTTCCTGGATCAGAAAAACAATCGGGCGGCAATTCATCCTTTCTGCAAGGGCAAAAAGGTGTTGGACTGCTTTACCCATACCGGTTCCTTTGCGCTGAACGCCGGGATTGCAGGGGCGGACAGTGTGCTGGGGGTGGACGCTTCCCAGGTGGCAATAGACCAGGCGGAGGAGAATGCCAGGCTCAATCACCTGGAGGAGAAGGTACATTTTCGATGTGCGGATGTATTTGAACTGCTCCCGGAACTGGAGCGGGCGGGGGAGAAATACGATGTGGTCATTCTGGATCCTCCTGCGTTTACAAAATCACGCAATTCCGTTAAAAATGCGGTAAAGGGCTACCGGGAGATCAATCTGAGGGGATTGAAGCTGGTAAAGGACGGCGGTTTCCTGGTGACCTGTTCCTGCTCTCATTTTATGGAGCCGGAACTTTTTGCGAAAACATTGCGGGAAGCTGCCGCAGGGGCGCATAAGCGGCTCCGCCAGGTGGAATTCCGCACCCAGGCCTGCGACCATCCCATCCTTTGGGCGGCGGACCAGACATACTATTTGAAATTTTACATTTTCCAGGCGTGCGAAGAGCGGTAATTCAAAGATTTTTCTTGACAACTCCGCCTGTTTTGCACTATAATCACATCCATACAGAGAGGCTGTGAAGAGGATCAGTACAGACTTACAAGCATTCCAGAGAGAGAACGTGACATCCGGCAGCATAGTGCAGGGCTGTAGAGCGGGTGTGGCTGAGAGGTTCTTATGCAGAGGGTCAGGAACCTGCCTTGGAGCTTCCATGCGAGGTTCGCCTGTAGCGCGGGTTGCAGGCACGGATATGATAATCCGGGACGAAAGCATGGCGCAGGCCGGCGTTAAAGGCAGAAGAGATGGACGCAGCCGCGTCAATCAGGGTGGCACCGCCGGATTTCCGGTCCCTTAGGGGATGGAATTCCGGCGTTTTTTTGTACTGGAACTCCGGATGCGGAACTGGAAAACAGCAGGAGCCCGTCCAGTACCCCAGAGGATTTACGGACGCATCATTTAGCGGCCGGAAATGCTCTGCCCATGTCTGGGAACTGGAAGGGCGGATGCGGAACTGGAAAACAGCAGGAGCCCGTCCAGTACCCCGGAGGATTTACGGACGCATCATTTAGCGGCCGGAAATGCTCTGCCCATGTCTGGGTACTGGAAGGGCGGATGCGGAACTAAATTAGGAGGAAAAAATGGCAGACAAGAAAATGGTAGAAGCAATCACTTCCATGGAAGTGGATTTTGCGCAATGGTACACAGATGTGGTAAAAAAAGCGGAACTGATAGACTACACTTCCGTAAAAGGATGCATGGTCATCAAACCTGCAGGCTATGCAATCTGGGAGCTGATTCAGAAGCAGCTTGACAGCCGCTTCAAGGAGACAGGGGTAGAGAATGTATACCTTCCCATGTTCATTCCGGAATCTCTCCTGCAGAAGGAGAAGGACCATGTGGAAGGCTTTGCACCTGAAGTGGCCTGGGTAACCCACGGCGGACTGCAGCCTCTGCAGGAGCGCCTTTGTGTGCGTCCTACTTCGGAGACTCTGTTCTGCGATTTCTATAAAAACGACATTCAGTCCTACAGGGACCTGCCGAAGGTATACAACCAGTGGTGCTCAGTGGTGCGCTGGGAGAAGGAGACCAGGCCTTTCCTGCGTTCCAGGGAATTCCTGTGGCAGGAAGGCCATACCGCCCATGCCACGGAAGAAGAAGCCCAGGCACGCACCATCCAGATGCTGAACCTGTATGCGGATTTTTGTGAGGAAGTGCTTGCAATTCCGGTTATCAGAGGGCAGAAGACAGAGAAAGAGAAATTCGCCGGTGCGGTTGCCACTTACGCCATCGAAGCCCTGATGCATGACGGCAAGGCGCTGCAGGCAGGGACCTCCCACAATTTCGGAGACGGTTTTGCCCATGCCTTCGGTGTCCAGTTTACAGATAAGGACAATACTCTGAAATATGTGCACCAGACATCCTGGGGCATGACCACCCGTCTCATCGGTGCCCTCATCATGGTACACGGCGACAACGAAGGCCTGGTGCTTCCGCCCAGAGTGGCTCCGATTCAGATCTGCATTGTGCCCATCCAGCAGAAAAAGGAGGGGGTACTGGATAAAGCCTGCCGGCTCCGTGATGTGCTGAGCAGGAATTTCCGGGTGAAAGTGGACGACACGGACAAGACTCCGGGATGGAAATTTGCGGAAGCAGAGATGCGCGGCTATCCCATCCGCGTGGAAATCGGTCCCAAAGACCTGGCAGCAGGAAAATGCGTCATCTGCCGCAGAGACACCAGAGAAAAGATAGAAGTCAGTTTGGACGAACTGGAGACAAAAGCGGCAGAATTGCTGGAGACCATCCAGAAAGAGATGCTGGAGCGTGCCAGGGCGCACAGAGATTCCCATACCTATACCGCTGTCACCATGGAAGAGTTCGAGAAAATTTTTAATGAAAAATCCGGATTTGTAAAGGCAATGTGGTGCGGAAACGAGGAATGTGAAGTTCAGATTAAGGAGAAACTGAGTGTGACGAGCCGCTGCATGCCTTTTGAGCAGGAGCATATTTCGGATATCTGTGTATGCTGTGGCAAACCGGCGAAAAAGATGGTATACTGGGGACGGGCTTATTAAGAAAGTCATTAAGAAAGTGACAGTGAAACAGGTTCGCGGGTATAACGCGGGTATAATATACTACACTCTCCTGCGGCAGAATGCCGGTGAATTTCCGAAAAACGCGGGAGAAGAAACAGACAACCAGAGAAAGAGAGGCCGGAAACATGATTTATAACACACATCAGATTACACTGGAGGGCTCACGCTCCGGAGCGAAACTGACAACCTACATTCAGGATTATTCAGAGGAGATAGCCGTAGCCGACAGGCCGCTGGTCCTGGTCTGCCCGGGCGGCGGATATGAGTGGACTTCCGAGAGGGAGGGAGAGCCGCTGGCGATGCAGTTTCTGGCCATGGGATATCATACCGCCGTGCTGAAATATTCCTGTGCGCCGGCCGTATTTCCCACGGCGCTCACGGAACTGGCATACAGTGTCCGCCTGATCCGGCAGAATGCGACGGCCTGGCATGTGAATCCGAAGCAAATCATTGTGCTGGGATGTTCCGCAGGCGGACATCTGGCAGCTTCCCTTGGGGTGTTCTGGGAGAAGGATTTCCTGGCGGAAGCTTTAGGGGATGAAGAAGCTGACCGGACGCTCTTCCGCCCGGACGGCATGATTTTGTGCTATCCTGTGATTACATCCGGTGAATATGCCCACAGAGGCTCTTTCGACAAGCTGTTGGGCGGGCAGGAAGAGACGCTTTCCGAAAAACTGGGAATGCCGGCACTGGAATTTGTATCCCTGGAGAACCAGGTGGGGGCAGGGACGCCTCCGGCTTTCCTCTGGCATACTTTTACGGACAATGCCGTTCCTGTTGAGAATTCGCTGCTGTTTGTGGGGGCAATGAAACGGGCGGGTGTACCGGCGGAATTTCATATGTATCCCTGCGGCGGACATGGCCTGTCCCTGGCCAATCGTCTGACTCTGGACAGAGGCGGCAGTGCCCTTCAGGAGGAATGCACCTCCTGGATATCCATGGCGCATACGTGGATCGAACATCAATACGTGAAAGGATCATAAAAATTGAATTACATCGTATTTGATTTGGAGTGGAATCAGAGCAGTACCGGCCTGGAAGAGGAAACGGCATGCCTTCCTTTTGAAATCATTGAGATCGGTGCGGTGAAATTAGATGACAGTGGTGTCAGAAAAAGCACATTCAGCGAGTTGGTCAAACCGGCTGTCTACCATGAGATGAACTGGGCTACGGGCAAGCTTCTGCATTTACAGATGCAGGAGTTAGAGAACGGCAGCCCGTTCGTTTCGGCGGCAGAGCGCTTCCTGGAATGGTGCGCAGAGGAGGAGTACTGGTTCTGCACCTGGGGGAGCGCAGACTTGACAGAGTTTCAGCGGAATATGAAATTTTATGGTATGGAGCCTCTGGCGGAGGGGCCTATTGCCTATCTGGATGTACAGAAGCTGTTCAGTCTTGCTTTTGAGGACGGAAAGTCCAGGCGGGCGTTGGAGCATGCCGTTGACTTCCTGGAGCTGGAGAAGGATATTTCCTTTCACAGGGCTTATGGAGATGCCTGTTATACGGCAAAGGTACTGTCAAGAATTCTGGCGGTGAAGCCCGACGTCCTGAAAAATGTGTCCTACGATGTGTTTCATCCTCCGCTGAATAAAAAGGCGGAGATAAGGGTTCAATTTGACAATTATGAAAAATATATTTCCAGAGGGTTTCGGGACAGGGCGGAAGCTTTTGAAGACAGGGAGGTAGTGTCGAGCAAATGCTATCTCTGCCACAGGAATCTGAGGAAGAAAATCCGGTGGTTCACGCCCAATGGAAGGAATTATTATTGCCTGGCTTACTGTGAAAAACATGGCTATCTGAAGGGGAAAATCAGGGTTCGGAAGTCAGTTGATGAGAAGATATATATTGTCAAAACCACCAGACTGATTTCGCCGGAGGAGGCGGCAATTTTGAAAAACAGCTGCGAGCATGCCAAAAGGCAGCAACAACAGCACCGGATGCACGGGAAGGCTGATTTGTAATCATTGGTTACAGGGTGCGGAATCTGCAGGAACGGATTTGCACCCTGTTCTCTTTTTATTCGTTCAGGGTTACGCCTGAACCTGACAATTTACTTCAAAATATGATTTATGCATTGACATATGCGTGTCAGTAGCGGCTTCCTGAATTCGGAAGCTTCCAATTCTGAAACCGCTGAAAATTCAGTCACATAATCATTTCCTGTTTTTGTACATCCGCCGATTTCGCTTCCTCCATTCCTTTCTCCCGTTTTTCCCTCTTTTGCTGCGGCGCTTCCGGTCTGCAAAGACGTAATTCTTCAAGACTGCGCGAACCAGCAGTACAATCAGTACGATACCTGCCAGGCATCCCATTCCGATAAAAATATAAACCACATTTACAAAAATGACGGGTTTTTCCGGCTCCGGTTCCGGAACGGGCTGCATGTCCTCCGGGGGCACGTCGAATAGGCTGTTCTCTTCTCTGTTGGCCGAAAAACTGACCCTGACGGAACCGATGGGAACCTTCTGGTAGGTATAGGATATGACTGCCGCCTGGTTTTCGTTTCCCGTGTCGTAGGAAATGGACGATTCGGTATCGTCGAAGGAGGCTGTCCTGGGAAGCAGGATGAAATCATCCTGGTTCAGGGACAGGAAGGGCCGGGAACTGCCGAAGATATCGTTCCCGCTGTAGAACAGGCCTGTATTGTCAATGTTATACTTGTTCTCTGTCTGCGCCACATTTATTTTAGCAAAATTGGAGAAACCGTACTCATAGAGGGCGATGGTATCCTGGTACTGATATGGTGCCTCATCATGCATCACCACGCAGATCAGCTTCAGTCCGTCCTTTTCCGCGCAGGACACCAGGCAGCTTCTGGCAATGTCGGTATATCCGGTCTTGCAGCCCACCAGGTACTCGTAGGCGTACTCCCCGCCGGGTATAATCTTCATAATGTTATTTTCCAGCTTGCCCAGGGGAAGCTTCTCCGTGGCAGGAAAGTCAATCCGCCTGGACAGAGTAATCTTGCACAGCATTTCATTGGCAAAAAAAGCCCTGCCTATCATGGCCAGGTCATAGGCGGTGGTATAATGATTTTCGTCCGGCAGGCCGTTCGGATTTACGAAATGAGAGTCCAGACATCCCAGCTCCTCAGCCCTTTCGTTCATTATGTCAGCGAAAACAGACCAGTCCGTGGTTCCGGTGATATGTTCCGCTACGGCATAACAGACTTCGTTGGCCGAGCGGATCAGAATTGCATTCAGACTCTGCTCCATGCTCAGCTCTTCACCGGGATTCATGGCGATATGGCTGCTGTCCCGGGGAGTATCGAAGACAGCATCGTAGGAAAAAGTGACGGTCTCATCCATTCCGCAGCGTTCCGATGTGATCAATGCGGTGAGAATCTTGGTGGTGCTGGCGGGGTACTGGCGTTGGTGTATATTCTTGGAATACAGTATGGTGCCTGTCTCCGCTTCCATCAAAATGGCAGACTCTGCTCCCACAACGGGGCCTTCCGGCCAGCCGGGGATGTCATTGGACTGGATGCCCATGGCGCGATGGGTCTCCAGACGCAGCTCCGCTTCGGAGGAAGCTTTTGCAGGGATGGATGCGACGGGCGCCAGGCTGGCGGTCAGTACGGCAGCAGTCAGAAGAAATAAGCCCGGCAGTTTTTTCCGAACTGTCGAACGCAGGCCCGTTAAGGCGGGCAGGCGGTGTAAATATCTATGTCGAATCTGTTTCAGCATGAGTTGACCTTTCTGTAATTGGATTGTGACCGCTTTTTCCGGCGGCTGATTTTTATTATACACTATTTGTCATGGTAATTCACGAATATTTTGCATGAAATTGTTTTGCATGAAAATATATTGTAGGAAATTTTTGGCGGGGGGCATTTTTGTCATTTTCCGACAAATTCCGACAGTTTCGCGGCTCGTTCATGATGATGTATACGGAGGCGGGCGAAAAAAGCAGCGAGAAGCTTTAAAAGTGACTTTTGTGATTGACAAGTGTTGAAAATTAAAGTACAGTTAGTAATAGACATGAGAGATTAAAAAAGGAAAGAAAGAGCAGTAAAGAAAAATGAGATTGCGTAACATTACAGGATCAAGGGAGGTGATTGCAGGTAGCCCTTATGTGATAAAGGAAGAGATTCAGCGGGAATGTGCCGGCAGATGGAAGGAGATATTCGGAAACGATGCCCCTGTCCGGATAGAGGCAGGTATGGGAAAGGGCAAATTTATACATACTATGGCTAAGCTGCATCCCGATGTCAATTATGTGGGCATTGAAAAATATTCCAGTGTATTGCTGCGTGCTGTCCACAAGATGGAACGGGAAGAACTGCCGAACCTGAAATTTCTGCGGATGGACGCGGAGAACATTGCGGAAGTGTTCGGGCAGGGAGAGGTGGACAGGATTTATCTGAATTTTTCCGATCCCTGGCCGAAGGACAGGCATGCCAGACGCAGGCTTCCTTCCCGGGAATTCCTGGTGCGGTTTGCCCGGATTCTGAAGCCGGGCGGCAGGCTGGAGTTCAAGACGGACAACCGTCCGCTGTTTGATTTCGCATTGGAGGAACTGAATGCTTCACCGGAATGGGAGATGGAAGTATTTACGTATGACCTTCATGGCGATGAAGGGTTGATGCAGGGCAATATCATGACGGAATATGAGGAAAAATTTTCCTCCATGGGGAATCCTATCTGCAAGTATATTATTGTGCGGAAACAGGAGAAACTGTAAACGAATGTGTAGCTGAAGGTTTGCCGGTCCTGCGTAGACCTTGTGGTGGAGACAGGCTGTTTCATGACGGCTGCTGCAGAGAGCAGCGGAGACAGCTGTTTTGTGACGGCTGCTGCAGAGAGCAGCGGAGACAGCTGTTTTGTGACGGTTGCTGCAGAGGGCAGCGGGAACAGGCTGTTTTATGGCGATTGCTGCGGAAGGCGGCGCAGAAAAGGCATTGATTGTGTTGCCCGGTGAAACGGACAGGAGGTAAAAAATGGAATACAAATTTACAACAGACAATTTTGAGGCAGAGGTATTGAAGTCGGACATTCCCGTGCTGGTGGATTTCTATGCGGACTGGTGCAATCCCTGCAAGATGATGGGGCCTGTGGTGGCTAAGATTGCGGCGGAATATGAGGGAAAGATCAAAGTCGGAAAGTGCAATATCGACGAGAACATGGAGCTGGCGAAGAACTGCCGGGTATCCAGTATTCCGGCATTCATTATCTTTAAGGGCGGGAAGCCTGCGGCGAATTTTGTAGGTGCCATGCCTGCAGCAGAATTAAAGCAGAAAGTGGAGCAGGCGTTGGGATAACATGAAAGAAAGAACATTCATGAAAAAAGATTTTATTTTATACGAGACAAAGCGGACGCTGCTCTGTGTGGTGGCAGCCTTTGTGTATGCGCTGGGTGTGAACCTGTTTATTGTGCCGGCAGGGCTGTACTCGGGCGGTGTCATGGGTTTCTCCCAGGTCATCCGTACTGTGCTGAGCAGATATTTCGGGTTGGATTTCGGGGGCTTTGATGTAGCCGGTTTGATTTATTATATGATCAATGTCCCGCTGTTTATACTTGCGTTTACCAGGCTGGGAAAGACATTCTTTTTCAAAACGCTGGTCACCGTTACGGCGATGACCGCGTTCCTGTCCGTCATTCCGGTTACGGTGATTGTGGAGGACAAAATGGCGGCCTGCGTAGTGGGCGGCATTATCTCCGGCAGCGGGATCGGCGTGATGCTCCGGATGGCTTCCTCCAGCGGCGGAATGGATGTGGTTGGGCTGATTCTGGCCAGGTGGAAGAAGGACTTCAGCGTGGGCAAGGCCGGGCTTATGCTGAATCTGGTGCTGTACGGGATATGTTTCTTCCTGTTTGATGTGGAGATTGTGGTGTACTGTATTATTTATGCGGCAGTATACTCTACCGCCATGGACAGGGTACATACCCAGAATATCAATGTGGAGGCAAATATCATCACCAAGGCCGATACGCCGGAACTGGAGAAGGCGGTCTTCGATGAACTGTACAGGGGCATGACAAAATGGACTACCCAGGGCGCTTATACCCATCAGGAGTCCCATATGCTCTATGTCACGCTGTCCAAGTATGAGGTAGGCCGATTGAAGGCGATTGTGCATAAGCATGACCCGCACGCATTCATTGTTATCAATGAAGGGGTCAGTGTGGATGGAAATTTCCTGAAGAAGCTGTAGGATGCGGCTGTATTTGTACAGGACAGATTTATGCTCACTGCTGCAGGTAGTTCAGGAGTTGTTTTGAGAAAAGAGAGAAACTGTTCGTTTCAGGCGTACAGGTTCCTCTTTTCTGTTTTGTGCCGGCTGCGGGAATGCTGCTTTACAGTGTTTTCAGCTTAGTGTCATGCATATTGATGTAAATATCCTGTATTTCCTGGCGGTTCCGGGTTTCAGAAGACAACCTGATACATTCGTCCAGTTTTCGTGACAAATCCAGGTGTCCCTCTGCAACGCGCTGAATGTTGACTCGGATTTCATTTTCGATGATTAGTTCGTTTTTGGTTACCTTTTGCCGGATTTCGACGATATCAGTCTGCATCTGCTGCATATTCGTTTCCAGTCTTTGCACATCGCCCTTCAAGTTTTGGACATCGTCCTTCAGGTTTTGGACATCGTCCTTCAGGTTTTGGACATCGCCCTTCAGGTTTTGGACATCGTCCTTCAGGTTTTGGACATCGTCCTTCAAGTTTTGGACATCGTCCTTCAAGTTTTGGACATCGGTTTTCAAGCTTTGGACATCGTCCTTCAAGCTTTGGACATCGTCCTTCAAGCTTTGGACATCGGTTTTTAAGCTTTGGACATCGTCCTTCAAGCTTTGGACATCAGCTTTCACACTTTGGACATCTGTTTTCATTTCATTCATCCCTGACAGGATGAGATCGAGTTTTTCACTATCTGTCATAAGAAATTCCTCCTTCATTTAAGTGAAATAAAATTGTTGATGCGTAGATATTTCTTTTTCGATTTAAGTTTTTCGTTGGCAGCCTTGCTGTTATTTACAAGATGGAAGAAAGTCCCCTGTCTGCTTGTACTTAGCTTGTTTATAATAATTGGATCAATAGCGAAAAGCCGACGCAACAAAATAAATAATTTCGGATGCGATGAATTTAGACGCCCTGTCCGGACAGGGTCTCCGAATATTCCGAAAAAAGAGTAGTCAAGTACTTGACTGAAATCGAATTTATCATAACACAATTCTCCCTTTCGTGCAATATGTTTAAAAAATTTATGGACAATTTTATGAGCCGCTCTAAAATGAGTTTCAGTTCAACATCAATGTCATTTACTTAAGCAGATTTTTGTTAAATATCAGGAATCTGCTTTTTCCCACCCCTAACTCAAAAAATATTTTTGAAAAAAGACTTGACAAGCCGCCTGAAATGTGCGGCTTTTTTAATTTCATCAAAAAAGCCAATTGATTAGGAACCATCTGTTTAACATTCACCTGATCAAGGAGGCACTTTATGAAAAATTCTGATGTTATCAAAGCTTTGCTGCTGGCGGCAGTCAACGAGATCGCCGCTGACCCTGGGAAGTATGCCGTCAACCCCGGCAGGGACTTCACCAGGAACCGGAAGATGGGGTTCCATGACACCCTGATGATGCTCCTCACCATGGAGGCTGACTGTATCAAAGAGGAACTTTACCGTTATTTCGGCCGCACCACGGATGCCCCGTCCAAGGCCGCTTTCTACAGGCAGCGCCGGAAGCTTATCAACGATGCACTCGCTAACCTTCTCTACACATTTAACAGCAGGCTGCAAAAGAAGCTTTTCAATGGGAAGTACCAGTTCATTGCCTGTGACGGGTCTGCTGCCGATATCTTCCGCAACCCTGATGATGCCGACACTTTCTTTGAACCTAACGGCAAATCCACAAGGGGCTTCAACCAGGTCCACATCAATGCCTTTTATTCCATCCTCGACCGAAGGTTCATCGACCTCGTGGTCCAGCCTGGCAGGAAGAGGAACGAATATGCCGCTTTCTGCGGGATGGTCGATGCTGCCGGGAAAAGCGGTCCCCCCCACCATATATTTTGCCGATATGGGCTACGCTTCCTACAATAACTTTGCCCATGTCATCGAGAACGGGCAGTTCTTCCTCATCCGCTGCAATGACAAAAAGCTGGGAGGCATACTCGGACGCAGTGTCGACGGGCTTAAGGAGGTGGACTGCCATGTCGAGCGCATCCTCACCAGGACCTGGTCGAAAAAGAAACACTCCCGCCCGCTGCTGTCTTAACGCTACAGGTATATATGCAAGGCTGTCCCTCTTGACTACCTGGATGGTCCCTGGGGCGAATACGACATTTCCCTGCGTGTTGTCAGGTTCGAGCTCTCGCCCGGGTGTTTTGAAAACATCATAACAAACCTCCCGGAACAGGAATTCGACTTTGAGGATTTCAAGGAGCTGTACCACCTGAGATGGAACGAGGAGAATTCATTCCGTGACCTGAAATATCCATTATGCCTGAAAGCGTTCCACTCAAAAAAATATGAGTACATCGTCCAGGAAATATGGGCGCGTGCCATCCTGCACAACTTCAGTTCCGCCATCATATCCGGGGTACCCATTGACAGCGGGGGACGAAAATATGGATACCAGGTGAACTTTGCGGAAGCTTTCAAGATCTGCAGGGATTTCCTGCGGATCCATGACGGCAGGACAGAAATGGATGTGGAGGGCCTGATAGCCCGGAATATCGAACCTGTCAGGCCCGGAAGGACCTTTGCCCGCCAGCATCGGTTCAAGCTTCCCATCAGTTTCTGTTACCGGAATTAAAACAGGGCAGAAACCTCCACAGACCTTATTATACACCTTTTAACGGATGGATGCATCTTTTTTGAGAAATGTGCTTCCGTCTGTTTGCCATGCCCTTTTTCTGCCAGCCGCGAGTTTTTATGCTTCAGCCATTCCCATACCATCCTTATTCTGATT
Source organism: uncultured Acetatifactor sp. (assembly GCA_910586775.1). GTDB lineage: Bacteria > Bacillota > Clostridia > Lachnospirales > Lachnospiraceae > Acetatifactor. The sequence goes on from CAJUJN010000099.1 coordinate 12,636, forward strand.
CCGTTTTTGGCATTAGTGCTATCTTATCCCGTTAAGTTAACAGTAGCTGTGGCGATTCATGTTGTTCTGAACCTTAGCGGCTTCTTAAGTAAATGACATTGGTTCAACATAGTGTACCAAAATAAAGACTTTAAAGTCGTTAATAAGAGATAAAATTAAAATTATAAAAAATAATTAGATAAATGTAAAAATAAATATTGACATAATTAATTATATATGTATAATTAAAAACTAGTATAACTCAATTTTAATGATGCCAGGGCCAAAAGGTCATCAGTGAGTAAATTGTATTAATTATGTAGTATAATTTACAATTATGAAATCTGGCAATTTACCAAACAATTTTCATGCAATTAACACAATTCCGGCTTGCAAGTAGTTTTGACCCCAACATCATTTTAATATCCTTATGTTCGAAGCAACGGATTACTTTGGTTATATTTGTTTTAGGCACGAAACTAAACATATGGTTAATTAAAGTGGATTATACTAGCATTTATCCGGTACAGTTCTACACGGAGTAAAAGTATGGTAGAGAAGTATAATGAATTGGTAGATCATTTAAACGTTGAAGGAGGGCATGGTTATGAACATTGAGAAAAAGGAGAACTTTATTGGCTACATTGACGAAAGAACTTCTGCAGTGCAGGCTGATATTGTCCGGTTGATTGAGGATGACCGAAGAGACGAGGCAGATTTCGAGAAAATCAGGGGAAATATATTTCAGATAATCAAAACAATAGTTCAGGCTTCCGAACGAATATCCGAAAATGAGGACGAACAAATTCAATTTGTTGATTCCAGATTAACATTGTTTACGGAAACCTGGAAGGAATCTATGACAAAGGCGACAGAACACAATGATGAAAGGCGGATTCTGCAGGAGCAGGTCAAGCTGGAAGCCCTGAATGAGATCAGAAGCGCTTTCGAAAGGATATGGAGGTAAGCATATGAGTGAGGAAAATGCAATCAAACTTTTTAAATGTCTGGCTGATAAATCCAGGCTGCAGATACTGAAGTCACTGACGCTGGAGGATATGTACGTAGAGCGGTTGGCAGAGCGCCTGAGCCTGACGCCGGCCACGATTTCCTTTCATCTGAAAAAGCTGTCGGAGGTGGGAGCCGTCACCTCTTATAAGACACAGTATTACACCATGTATTCTCTCTGCCGGGATACATTTAAAGTGTCAATCCTTTCCATTCTGGCGGAACAGTCGGATGAAGCCGAGATTCAGGCCAGGCGGGAACAGGCGTACCGGCAGAAGGTGTTGGACGCCTTTTTCGAATACGGGAAACTGAAATCTATTCCTGCCCAGCGTAAAAAGGAAAGGATTGTGCTGGAGGAAATCATCAAAGTCTTCGAGCCGGGCAGAATTTATTCGGAGAGGGAGGTCAATATTATCATTGCGGATTACAACGATGATTTCTGTACCATACGCCGTGATATGATATCCGAAAAATTGATGGACCGGGATGAGAGGGGCTATTGGAGGGAGAACGGCGCGGGCAATTCGGCTGTATGATGGAGCGGCAATTAAATCAATAGGATAAAACGCCTTATCTCCCGGCGATTGAGACTAAAGCCACAGGAGGCTGGAAGCCACGGCAAATGCTGAAAAGTTTATGAAAGTGGTACGCAAGTACACCAGCTTTGAGGAACTCACCCCTACCCTGTTACGGGAGTTTGTGGAGAAAATCGTTATCCACGAATCGGAAGCCCTTGACGGGAAAC
>CAJUJN010000100.1 GCA_910586775.1 uncultured Acetatifactor sp.
CTTTTGAGAAAGGGACATACCTTTCTTGCATCACTAACTAAATGACATTGGTTCATATTTTCTCTCCGTTTTCGTAAAATCATGTGATTACGGGCGACATAAAGCCGTTTTCCGCAAAATCGGCAGTTATTTGGCCATCCGGCCGCTTCAGGCTTTCTTGATAAACTGCTGCGCAAATTGTTTTGCCGGTATAAAACCGTGAGGGCAGTGTGTGGTGAAAGGTTTGAACCGGACTTGTATGGCTTGACTTAACTATATATCGGAGGTACAATATTTTCAAATATTTATAAGAATATAATTCATATAGGTTATGAACTATATGATGCCGGCGGTTGAAAGATATATTATGAAGACGTATATGACTGACGAGAGCGAGGGATAGAGAAAATGTTTCAGGGAATGGATTATGTCTACGAAGTGTATAAGGAAATGAGTTTTTCCAAAGCGTCGAAAAATCTGTTTATCAGCCAGCCGTCTCTGAGCGCCGCGGTGAAGAAGACGGAGGCCCGGATTGGCTTTCCGGTGTTTGACCGCAGTTCCAATCCCATACAGCTGACGGAACTGGGAAAGGAGTATATCCGTTCCATAGAGCGTGTCATGGAGGTAGAACAGGGATTTGAGAATTATGTCAAGGATATACAGGAGCTGAAAAGCGGAAATATTGTTATAGGTGCCACCAACCTGTTTGCGTCCTATGTGCTGCCGCCGCTGCTTTCCCGTTTTACGGAGAATTTTCCCTTGATTCATGTGGAACTGATGGAGGCACCCACTGCTGAGTTGGGAGAAAAGCTTTTTTCGGGAGCGCTGGACCTGATGATAGACAATCAGATAATGGATGATGCGGTATACGAAAAAACGTTTTTCTGTCAGGAGCATATGCTGTTGGTGGTGCCCAGGCATTTTGCATCCAATGAAAAACTGAAGGAGTACGCGCTTGCCATTTCCGATGTGAAAGTGAACAGGCATCTGGAGCCTGATGTTCCGTCCGTACCGCTGGAGGTTTTCCGGGGAGAGCCGTTTTTGCTGTTAAAAGCAGGCAATGATACCCGGATTCGTGCGGAGAAAATCTGCCGGGAAAGCGGGCATTTTTTTCCAAAAGTCAGGCTGGAGCTGACACAGCAGATTACGGCGTATAACCTTTCTCGATACGGCATGGGGATTTCCTTTAACGGGGATGTACTGATCCGGCACATGCCGGACGACGGAAGCCTTGTCTTCTATAAACTGGGATATCCCGGCTCCGTCCGGAATGTGAATTTTTTCTATAAGAGGAACCGATATATGTCCAGGGTGGTGGGCGAATTCCTGAAACTGATCTGATGAGGCAAAGGATGAAACAAATATGACAGTAGTGTAAAGTTAATAGCGGGAAATGGAAATCAGTGGTATCCAGTAAATGGAGCAAAAAGAGAGCCTTCTCTTGTGATAGAATAGTTTTCGCCACTGAAAACAGACCACACAATCGATATAGACTTCTATGGAAAAGAACTGCAGGAGCGAAGCCTGAAGCCCTGCCGATGTACAACAGGGACTTGAAAAAGTCATGAAATCTGTTATAATAAGCTTAGTTAATAATTTCAAACTCAATTCGGGCGATATGCCCCATACTTTAGGAGGCCAATCATGGAACAGCCGTTATATACTTCAACCAAGGTGAATAATGAAATTGAATTTTGCGAAATTACAGATCCGGAGTGCAAGCGTCTTGTCGAGAAAACGCTTTTGCGTGAAAGGATTTCCTACTATATTCGCTGGCCGAAGACATCCATATTTCACAGAAACAAGAATACATGCATTATCTGTATCAATGACAATTTCAAGGAGCTTGCTGAAGACGTGGTTCGCGCCGTCTGTGATGAAAAGGGCTATCATGTGAGGTTCATCATGAAAAAATCCCAGAACCAATACCTGTAGCAGGGACTGTAAGCTAAGCTTCCGGAAGAAGGCTGGTCAGCCTGTTCCGGAAGCTTTTTCTGTCTCATTTGTTGCCCGGAATAATATTTACTTCATCTTTTTCGGCATTTTTAAGGTTGCTTTTATTTCAGCCATGCGATATGATGGTTGCAATAACAGAAAGGAATACGCATATGATTCGGAATATTATATTTGATATTGGAAATGTACTGACAGATTTTCGATGGAAAGATTTTCTGGCAGATAAGGGTTTTGACGAGGAAACTACAGACCGGATTGCAAAGGCATCCGTGCTGACGCCGCTCTGGAATGAAGTGGACAGAGGTGTATGGGACATTGAAAAACTGCTGCAGGAATTTATTAAAATGGACCCGGAGATTGCATCCGAGATTCGTCTGGCTTTCAGCAATGTAAACGGCATGGTGATAAAACGCGATTATGCAATTCCCTGGATACAGAGCTTAAAGGCACATGGCTATAAAGTATACTATCTCTCGAACTTCTCCGGTAAGGCCTATAAAGACTGTAGTGATGCTCTGGATTTTATGCCATTTACAGATGGCGGCATTTTGTCTTACAGGGAAAAAATCATCAAACCTGACGCTGAAATTTATCAGCTGCTGTTGTCCCGATATTCGCTGAAGGCAGAAGAAAGTGTATTTATTGATGATACCATGGCCAACGTGAATGCTGCCAACGCACTCGGCATTCACGGAATCTGCTTTGGAACTAAAGAGCAGGTTGAAGCTGAATTGAGGCTGTTGGGAGTAGAGGCCTGAGTACCGGGGACCCTGGAGATTGAGATTGCAAAAGGAAGTATTTGCCATGATTATTTGCTTCGGACAAATACTTCCCTTTTGACGCTAATCCAATGCATGCAAAAAGAACCGACAGAACAGATGGTGTCAGACATACAATTTCCCTTTTTTCGGCTTTGTTTCTCTCAAATATTCTTTCAATGCGAGATTTATGTATTGCGAAAATGACCTGTCATCTTCTTCAGCTAATTTCCTGATTTCATCAATAACATCTGCGTCAAGCGTAATGCTTACTTTTGTCTTTAGTGGTTTCATGGTACAACTCCTTTTCCCATTACTATATCATTTTGTGCGATTTTATATTGAATTATCGCATAAAGTAGGATAAAGTAGGATGAGAAGGAATGTCATACACTGTACTTTTCAAGAGTTTTACTGTTTTAGGGGGATTTGACTTATGAAAAAGAAAATACATTTTGGAATTCTGCTGTTGATAACGATAACGGCAATGGCTGTCTATATGGATTTTTATAATTACAGACAGGCTATGTACGATGTAAGTATTGTACGTTATATTGCGGGCAGCGGTTCCGGTTATTCTACTGTTTGCCTGACAGCAGTGGTTCCGGTAGAAGATTTTTCGGAAGATAGCACTGTTAAAATGATACGCAGATATGTTATACATAGGAACAGGGAAGTGCCTGATATTTTAAGAATCATGCTGTATGACAACATGGAAAAATTGAGCAACGGAGACTGCTACCTGGAGATAACATTTCAAAAGGAGTGAAGGTTAAGGACATTGTATTATACAAAAAACAGAAATTCAGACTTTTCCGAATTTCTGCTTCTCTTTATCAAGCTGCTGACGGGAATCGGACCCGTGACCTCCGCACTACCAATGCGACGCTCTACCGACTGAGCCACAGCAGCAGGTGAATGTGTTCCTCACAACCACAATGCATATTATAGCAAGGAAGATGAGGTTTGTCAACAGAAATTTATTTTTTTCTGCAAATATTTCTGCAAGGGGCTTCATGCTCCTGCCGGGGGCAGTTTTTCAGCAGTCTTCCTGTCTCAGGGTAGACAGCAGGAACCATCCGGGATATACTAAATATAGAAGAAATAGCAGAGAGGAGTCTGTGAAATGGATTTTTTGGGGAAAATGGGAGATGCAATCAGCACAGGAGGAAAGGCAGTAGCTGACAAAGCAAAGGTACTGGCCGGGACAGCGGCTTTGAAGAGTCAGATTTCGGCCTGTGAGGAGGTAATGAAGAAAAACTACATGGAGATAGGAAAACTGTACTATGAGAAGTACAGTGATGCCCCGGAAGCCTCTTTTGAGAAGCGGTGCCAGGCAATCACCAATGCGCGGAGCGGAATATACGATATCCAGGAGAAAATTAACGCATTGAAAGATTCATAAATGCGGAAAGCAGGGCGGAGCTTCGGGATGGCGCAAAAGCTTTATGAGGAAGATGGTGTGCCGGGGCAATAAAAGTCTGGTAAATTTCAGAAGGATAAAGAAACAGGAGCCATGGCATTTAGCAGCCAGGGCTCCTGTATGTTTACGGAAGACATATTATGCCATTATCCGGAAAGCAGATAGTGGTATGCGTCTTTTATTCGCCTTCAGGAGGAATTATACCTGCAGCAATCTTTTCCTGTTGAATCTCCCAGCTCTGTGCATCGATAATGGCCTGATAATCCGGATTTGCATAGAAAGCGTCATCATGCTGGCAGAATCCGGTGGAAGAGGGCTGCGATACCGTTCCGTCCGGGTTTGTTGTCAGCGCCGGGTTGCCTGAAAGCAGAGCCGGGTCTTCCTGCAAAGGCATATCACAGGTGCCTATCACCTTGAACGGACAGCCGGGGGATGCGGGAATGTGGTCATAGTCGCAGAGCTCGCCGCTATAGTGTACGGTGCAGCTTTCGGTGGGTACGGTACCCTCGGCAAAAATCTCCGTCCTGATGTGTTTGGCGGGGCAGACTCCCGGAATGGGGAGCAGGCCGGACTGGGTACATATGGAGGCACTGACGATTCCCTGGGGTCTGGTGAACTCCTCGTTGGCGAGATTTTCGTGAATCCTCGACATGACGGCGCGCCACAGATCCCTTGCCACATGGTCCTCTCTGTTGCCACTGGAACGGCTCATTTCTACATTATTGTCATAGCCGGCCCAGGAAGCACAGGTGTAATAGGGGGTAAAGCCGGCGAACCATACATCCCAGTAGTCGGTGGTGGTACCGGTCTTTCCGGCGATAGCCATATTCCGGTTGAAATTGCAGGCGGCACCGGTACCTGTGGTCACAACGTCCACCATGGCATCTGTCAGCAGGTAGGCAGTGGTTTCCTTAATAACCTGTCTGGAGACTGGGACGGTGTTGTCCAGCAGTACGTCGCCGTCCGTGTTGGTAACTCTGCTGTAGAGTTTGGGCGTTACATAATTGCCCAAATTAGCGATGGCGGCGTAGGCGGCGGTAAGCTCATAAGGTGTGACGCCGTTGGTAAGACCGCCCAGAGCCAGTGTCTGGTTTATATCTGTAAAGAATTTTTCTTCTCCGCTGGAATTTTTAATCCATATGCCGTCTGTCAGTGTGGTAAAGCCGAAATTCAGCAGATAATCATAACCCAGCTGAGGAGTGATGACAGTTTCGGTCTTAACGGCCACAATGTTCAGGGATTCACGGATTCCTTCCCGGATGGGCTGGATGCCGCGATAGCCTTTATACCAGTTTCTTACAGGTGTGCCGTCGGCGTAATTAAAGGCGGCATCATTGTACACTGTAGCCAGGGTTTGTCCCGCGCTGTCCAGAGCCGGAGCAAATGCAGCCAATACCTTGAAGGTGGAGCCGGGGGAACGTGTTGAAGAGGTTGCTCTGTTCAGTGTCCGCCGACCTTCCTTGACGCCGCGTCCGCCCACGAGAGCCACTACATAACCTGTTGACTGGTCCTCCACAACCATGGCCGCCTGGGGTTGGGGAGTCATGGAGATAGTCTCGATATAATTGTCCTCATTATCGGCTATGCCGAGCTCGGCCAGCATGGTTGTGCGATAGAGTGCAATTGCTTCATAAGCGGCATCCTGTGAACTGAATATCAGGTTAAAACGCTTGTCCTGGTTGTCCTTAAACCAGCGCATCATATTTTCCTTGCTGAAGTTATGGCTTTCTCCGTCGGCTGAAAAAATGGTGAGCGCGTAATTCAGATACCATTTTACATTTTCAGGATAATTGTCAGGATTGGCGAACTCTTCGTCCAAAATACTCTGGATTGTCGGGTCCATGGTGGATTCAATGCGCAGTCCGCCGGCGTATAGCAGTGTTTCAGCCATTGTTTCGGAATATCCCGCAATATTGACCAGATCCTCCCGCACTTGCTCAAACAGGGCATCCGAAAAATAAGAGCCTGAAGTGGTGCTGGTATTGACGCGGTAATCAGCATCATAAGCGCTGATCCGTTCATACACAGCATCGGTGTCCGCCAGGGCAATCTCATATTCCGCGTCTGTGATGAAACCCAATTCAAGCATTTTTTCCAGACATGTTTGACGGCGCTTTTTGTTGGATTCCGGATGGCTTATAGGGTTGTTGCCTGAGGGATTCTGGGTGATGGAGGCGATGACGGCACACTCGGAGAGCGTCAGCTCGCTGCAGGACTTGCCGAAATACCTTTGGGAAGCGGATTCAACGCCCAGGGTATTCTGACCGAGATTGATGGCGTTCATATAGTTTAACAGAATATCTTCCTTTGAGTAGTACTTTGAAATAGCCAGAGCCAGATTCTGTTCCTGTAATTTACGCTTTACCATCTTGATCATATTGTTGTTTTCTTCAGTCCAGCCTGTGAAGACGGTGTTTTTCAACAACTGCTGTGTAATGGTGCTTGCTCCCTGCTTTTCCTTGCCCATAGTAATCACAAACTGATAGGCTGACCGGGCGATTCCCTGGATGTCAATGCCATTGTGCTGATAGAAGCGCTCATCTTCGATGGCTACAAAAGCATTTCCAAGGTTCTTTGGAATCAGGTCCCAGTTGTTGATCTGGATACGGTTGGAATTGATGCTGACATATTGGTCGATCTCATTTCCCTCACAGTCATAGACAATGCTTGCCTCACCGGAAGGCACCACGTCGCCGAGACGGATTTCAGGGGTGGAAGCCAGAATGCCCTTGAATGCGCCGAGACCTGCCGAAATGCCGCAGATTACGACTCCGATCATGGCGGCAAGGCTCAGTTTTACAAGGGAAACTCCCAGTTTGCGCCCCCACTTTTTTGACTTGGCATTCAGTGCCCGCTGCTTTGCGCGGACACCTCTTTTTCCATAATTCATATGCCCACCTTTCTGTAAAAACAATTTGTGGATACAAATGCCCGATTTCCATTATATCAAAAAATGATATGTAAATAAAGTTTTTTTTGTCTTCTTAATAATTGTTTCACATTTTGGACAAATTATGATAAAATAAATTGTTAGCTGTTTGTTCCGCAATAATGGAATTACAGGACTAAAATGAAAACAGCATTTGCCGGTAACATGGAGGGAACGGCATGCATATGTCTCTGACCGGAAATGAGCCGGGACATGGTACAGGGCGGATGCGGAATTGGATTAAGGAATATGGAAGACAGAAAGACGGATGCCTGCCGCGTGCTTCTGGAGGGCGGCCAGGGAGAATATGCAGAGAAAAAGTCCCGTTTTATCGCCACGCTGCGAAAGTGTGAAAGCGAGGAAGAGGCGGCGCGCTTTGTGGAGGAAATGAAGAAGAAGTACTGGGATGCCAGGCATAACTGCCATGCCTTTATCATTGGAGACAGGGGAGAACTGACACGCTGCAGCGACGACGGGGAGCCTTCCGGAACGGCGGGGCGGCCCATGCTGGAGGTGCTGACAGGCGCCGAACTGCGGAATGCTGCGGTGGTGGTGACAAGATATTTCGGCGGCGTGCTGCTGGGGACCGGTGGACTGGTGCGTGCCTACACCCAGGCGGTGAAGGAGGGGCTGAAGAATTGTAAAGCAGGCAGGATGTGTTACGGGCATCTGGTGCGGATCACAACCGACTACGTCTGGATAGGCAGGATACTGTATCTGTTGGGAAATCTGGGGCTGGAGCCGGTTTCCTCGGATTATGGAGAGCGGATTGTGCTGAAACTGGAGGTTCCCGCGCAGAAGCTGGAGCGATTGCGGCGGGAAGCGGCGGAATCTACCAACGGTCAGGCGGAATTCGTAAAAGAAAAGGATATTTATTTTATTGACAAAGAGGAAATCGGGGACTAAAATGGTAGATGTCAGCGAAGGTGCTGTTGCGGTACGGAAGACCGGCTTTGTAAAGCCGCGTCGCGGGACGGTTTTGTGAGATTGGCGCCAGAGCAGGCTGATAAAAATAGTATTTCGAAAGGTGGTGGTTTTGCATGAAGAGTCAGAAAAAGAATAATGACAACCCTCTTCCCGGTCGAAGTTGCAGCCCGGTAAAAAAACCACATAAGGAGAAATGCTATGGAAACAAGGATCGAACTTGAGGAACTGATCAGGCTTCTTGATGCCAAACAGTATACGAATCTCCGTCAATTTCTGACCGATTTAAACGAGGCGGACATTGCCCTTCTCATGGAAGAGCTGGAGTCGGAGTTCATGCTGAAGGTGTTTCGTATTTTGCCGAAGAATCTGGCGGCGGATGTGTTTTCCTATCTGGAGACAGATTCCCAGGAATTCATTATCACTTCCCTTTCCGACAAAGAAGCCGGCAGCGTCATCGACAATCTGATGGCGGATGACGCGGCGGATTTTCTGGAGGAGATGCCGGCTAACGTGGTGGAGCGCCTGTTGGCCAACGCTAATCCGGACACCCGTCAGGCGGTGAATCAGCTGCTGCGCTACCCTGAGGATTCCGCAGGCAGCATTATGACCGTGGAGTATGTCTCTCTGAAGGAGAATCTCACGGTGGATCAGGCCATTGCGCGTATCCGCGCCATAGGCCTTGACAGCGAGACCAGCAATATCTGCTATGTGCTGGACACGGGACGGGAGCTTGTGGGGACGGTGGCCCTGCGCTATCTGCTGCTCAGCCAGGGGAATGAACTGATCGCGGATATCATGCATGAAAACGTGATTTCCGTCAATACCCTCATGGACCAGGAGCAGGTTGCCGCCCAATTTAAGAAATATGACTTTACAGCCATGCCGGTGGTGGACAATGAGAACCGCCTGGTGGGCATTATAACCGTGGACGATATCGTGGATATCCTGGAAGAGGAGACCACGGAGGATATGGAGAAGATGGCGGCTATCGTGCCCAGCGACAAACCGTATATGCGGACTTCGGTGGGGGAGACTTATAAGAAACGAATTCCCTGGCTTCTTTTGTTGATGGTGTCGGCCACCTTTACGGGAGCTATCATTGCTTCCTTTGAAGATGCGTTGAGCGTGTGCGCGGTGCTGACGGTATTCATTCCCATGCTGATGGACACGGGGGGGAATGCGGGCGGCCAGGCCAGCGTGACTATTATCCGTGGGCTTTCTCTGGGGGAGATTACCTATCGTGACGTGCCAAGAGTGGTGTGGAAGGAAATCAGAGTGGCCATTCTCTGCGGCGGGACGCTGGCGGTGGCGAATTTCGCAAAGCTGATGCTGTTTGACCGGGTGGGGATACTGGTGGCATTTACGGTGTGCCTGACGCTGGTGGCGGCGGTGCTGATGGCCATGCTGGTGGGATGCCTGCTGCCCATCGGAGCCAAGAGAATCGGCTTCGACCCGGCGGTGATGGCCAGCCCGTTTATTACAACGATTGTGGACGCTTTGTCGTTGTTGGTGTATTTCAGGTTTGCGGCGATGCTGTTGGGGATTTGAAATAGATAGTTCTGTGAAAGATTTTGGCTGAAATAGGGAGATTTGCGGGGGGTGGTAGAAAGATACCACCCCCTTTTTGGCAGGTGGTAGAGGAAAACGCCTTGTAAATGTAAAGGTGCCTTTGGTAAAATGATGGCATCTGCAGATGGCTGGGGGTTATCCGTTCCGGGAAGGTCAGGTACTGGCGGCTATGGACTGCCATGCCCGGGAAAAGGAAAACAGCGTCTGCCCCGTCTGGTATCCGGCCTGTACTAAAGTGCCGGCGGGGCAGGCGCGGAAAGGAATAAGAGGAAAGGACAGGTGGAATGTGGAATGGAGATGAAATAATTTCTGGAGAAAGCGGGGGCGAGGACAGGGAGGCACTGGCGGAGCGGATCAGGGGATTTTCATCAAACTGAACTGTTGCATACAGGCACACAGGTTTTGGCGGTTCTTAAGCCGCAGTCGGCGATGCACTGTGGCCGGGAAGAAAAGAAAAAAGGATTCTATGGTCAAGAATTTTGATTGATATGCGCGGCAAAGCGTAACCAGGAGGTATAGAGATGAAGAAAAAGGAAAATAAGGTGAGGAAGTTTTTTGGAAACAGGGGACTCTGGGGGATCGTTTGTTTTCTGCTGATTATGTATTATGTTATTGCGTCGGGAATCGGTATCAGAAGTTTCAAAGAGTTTTATATCAAATATATCGATGGATGGATTTTGGGTCCCATAATCATACTTGCCGCTTTGGTAATCTATCTGGCCAGGATGGAGAAGGATTTCTTCAGAGGCTTTCGGATTGCTTTCTCCAGGAAGATGAGCGTCTCACGGATGGAGCTGCAGAAGGCATTAAAGGCCATGGAATATGCGGAGAAGTCCATTATACTTTCAACTGTCCTGTGCATTGTTTTTCCGCTGGTGGATATGTTCTACCATATAGAGAATACAGCTGCAATGGGGCCGATATTTGCTATTATTAGCCTGTATCTCCTGTATCCGGCGGTTCTTCTTCTGGTATTGCTTCCGGTAAAGGGCAGACTGGAGCAAATGGTTGTCTCTTATATGGAAGAGCCGGAGGACAGCGAGGAAGAACGAAAGGAAGCGGAAGGGCAGCGGCTCTATTTCGCCCTCCGTTCCCTGGGCCTGACGGACAGGGAGACGGAGGTGGCCCGCCTGGCGGCTTCCGGCATGAGCAATGTGGAAATCGGGCGGGAACTGTACATCAGCACTGCTACCGTGAAGAAGCATATGACACATATCCTGGAGAAGATGCAGTGCGGGGACCGGGAGGCGCTGGCGGAGCGTGTCAGGGGATTGTGATATCGAGCATGGATTGACAACCGTCTCTTGTTGTTCTATGATGAATATGTAAGGAAATGTCTCCAAATTATGGGAACCGCTTCGGGAGCCTGACTGGACAGCAGATACTGGATCCTTCTTTTATCCGGCGCATTGAGGACAATCTGGAGAAATACCATCTGGACGGCTCACGGCTGCGGATCGAGATCACGGAGCGGACTGGCATGGATGATTTTGCGGAGGTCCGGAAAGTGATGGAGCGTCTGGCGGAGAAGGGGGTCCACTTTTAGTTGGATGATTTCGGGACAGGCTATTCCAATCTGTCCAGCATGCCGGAACTGTCCTTTGAGGTCATCAAATTTGACCGGTCCCTGATCAGGATAATGAATGATGAGCGGAAGGGGCAAAAGACAATAGAGCTGCCGGCAGATATCATGTATGAAAATGACTACAGCATAGTAGCCGAGGGCATCGAGACGGCACCGCAGGTAAAAAATGCCCATGAGCGCAGGTTGGACAGGATTCAGGGATTCTACTATGCGAAGCCCATGCCGGAGGATGAGCTGTGATTTTCTGGGAAAGGAAGAAGAAAACGCTTTAAACGGTTGACAAAACACGCTCAATCTATTATGATGAATTTATCGGTATCAGGGTGCCGTTTCTATGGCACCCACAAATCTGTGAAGGGTGCGAATCGCACATTCGGGCAGTTTCTGCCGGAGTTTTCACACACGCTGGCAGGAAGGCTGTAATATCTGTAGATGTCTTCTTGCCGGCTTATTCGGAGAGGAGACAGAATGAAAAACAAAATGCAGTTTTACTCCAGAAGACAGCGGTTATTCCGCCTGCAGCTTCCTCATTTTTTTGCTAATCGAAAGGTAAAGGACAGGCTTTTCTGTTATCTTTTCGAAAATGACCGCAAGGCCTTGCTGCAGCTTTACAACGCGCTGAATCACAGCAATTACCAGGACGAAAACGCCCTGCAGATCGTTACGTTGGAAAATGTGGTCTATATGTCCATGAAAAACGATTTGGCATTCCTGCTCATCGGTACATTGAATCTGTATGAGCATCAGAGCACCATATGCCCCAACATGCCGCTTCGGTTCCTGCTTTACCTGGCTGCGGAATACGAGGTGCTGGCCGCCAGAGAAAAGGCAACTCTTTATGGGAAAAAACTGATTCAACTCCCCGCGCCCCAATGTGTGGTATTTTACAACGGGAACGAAGAGATTCCGGACGAGCAGTTCCTGTACTTGTCTGACGCCTTTCAGGATGAAAAGGGGCATAAGCGCGATTCCAGCCTGGAGCTGAAGGTACGCGTCTTAAACATTAACCATGGGCATAATGCCGCTCTGACAAAAGTCTGCGGGCTCCTGGGGGAATATGCCCATTTTATTGCCAAGATAAAAGAATTCCAGCGCAATGGCCTCTCCACAGACCTGGCTGTTGACAGCGCAATGGAGTACTGCATCGAACACGGGATACTGGAGGATACCTTAACGATGTTTAGGGCAGAGGTAAAGAAAATGCTATTGACTGAATACAATGAGAAAAAACACCTGCGGCTGCTCCGTGCGGAAGCACGTGAAGAAGGGCGGATAGAAGGACGTGAAGAAGGGCGGATAGAAGGACGTGAAGAAGGACGGGCGGAAGGACACACTGAAGGTGTTAAGGAAGGTGAACAAAAAGAACGCAGTAGCCTGATAAGAAAGATGCTCCAAAACGGCTGCTCCGTCGAACAGGCAGCGAAACTGACCGGTCTGTCACCGCAGGAAATTCAGGATGCCTTACAAAAGCACCCTTGATTGTATTCGCGGTATAATTTATACTGCGCACCGGTTAAATTTGCAGTACAACCCGACTGCAGACCGCCAGCCAGGTATTTTCCCGGAGGCATCACTGTAAATCCTGGCGGTCTGCAGTATAGATAAGAAAGGCCGTATTAAAATGTTTTGTACATACGGTTACCTGTTTTTGTTCCGGTCTGTTTTGCATATTTGGCTGATGTATTCTCCTATGGAATGATATCCGTATTCATTTTTGAAAATCAAAAAAACGCAGACGAAATCTTCGCAAATACGTTTTGATTTCGTCTGCGGCCCTTTTCCTGTTGGGTTTTACTAAGCTCCATTGTTCATTTTACAGGACAGCAGATGTCTCTGCATTTCCGGAATTGCATATAAAAGTGCCCTTAAGCCGTTTCAAACCGCAAAGATATTTCCTTCCCGGCAATATTCTGGGTCATGGCATCCTGGGTCAGGAAATCATATTGGGACATATACAGCCCATAGTAAGCGCCCCGCTGTGCCAGCAGTTCCTCATGAGTGCCCCGCTCCAGGATTCCGCCTTTATCCACATACATGATGCAGTCGGCGTTCTTGATGGTGGAAAGCCTGTGTGCAATGATGAAGGATGTACGTCCTTTCAGCAGTTCATTTAAGCCCTTCTGCAGCAGGATTTCCGTCTCCGTGTCAATGCTGGAAGTGGCTTCATCCAGGATCAGTATCTTTGGGTTGGCCAGAAGCGCCCTGGCGAAGGAAATCAGCTGCCGCTGTCCTGCGGAGAGGCGGCTGCCCCGCTCGTTTACTTCCGTGTAATAACCGTTCTCCATCTGGCTGATGAAATCATGGGCACATACGGTTTTCGCCGCGGCGATGACCTCTTCGTCTGTGGCTTCCCGATTGCCGTAGCGGATATTGTCCATGATGGTTCCCGAGAAGATAAAGCTGTCCTGCATCATTACGCCCATCTGGCTCCGCAGGGAATGGATGGTTACCGTGGAAATATCCGTTCCGTCTATCAGAAGCTGACCGGAATCTACATTGTAGAAACGGCTTATCAGGTTGACAATAGTAGACTTTCCTGCCCCGGTAGGACCTACAAAAGCATAGGTTTCACCGGGCTTTACCGTAAAGTTGATATTTTCCAGGATTCTGTGCCCTTCTTCGTAGCTGAAAGCTACATCCTTAAATTCCACTTTACCCCGGATAGGCGGCATGTCTGTGGCTCCATCCGCGTCCTTGACCAGAACCGGCTCATCGATGGTCTCAAAGATCCGCTCCAGATAGGAGATGGCTGTCAGCAGGGAATTATAAAAACCTGCCAGAGTATTGATAGGCGCCCAGAAGCGTCCTATGTAGGCGGTGAAGGCAATCAGTACGCCTACCGTCAGTGTGGCGTCGGGAGCCAGAATCCAACGGATGCCCAGCACATAGATAAAAGATGTGGTAACAGCGGAGATGACATCCACACTGGGACCCATGGTGAAATTGAATTTAACTGCCCGCATCCACGCCTTCCGGTAATTGCGGCTGAGATCGTTGAAAATCTGGTTGTTCTCATTTTCCCGGACAAAGGACTGGGTTACCCGGATACCATTGATGCTCTCCGCGATATAGGCATTCAGGTTGCTCTG
>CAJUJN010000101.1 GCA_910586775.1 uncultured Acetatifactor sp.
GGATCTTCCTTCAGGAAACGAAGGGAAGCGTCAAAAGTAGCGCCGCCCCAGCACTCCACGGAATGATATCCCACCTTATCCATCTTCTCCACGATGGGAAGCATGAAATCGGTAGGCATTCTCGTAGCAATCAGAGACTGGTGAGCGTCACGCAGTATGGTTTCCGTAATTTTAATCGGTTTTTTTGCTTGTTCTGACATTTACGAATTTCCTCCATATATTATATATTACATAAAACATTCCTGCCAGGATACATTACAGTCGCAGTGCACCGCGGAATCTGCCGCCCCGCAAGGCCTGTTGCGCACACTGTAATATACTCTCACGGTAAAGACATTTGCCGGCTAAAGTGTATAACAGATAAGTGCTTCTGCAATACAATTTTAACACAGAATCATCCCAAACGCATTCACGAGTATATCCCGGCATCAATCAACTCATTTCAGCACTGCTTAGAATACTCCGAAGATAGCCATGAAGGTACCTGCCGCAACGGCGGTTCCGATAACGCCGGCCACATTAGGTCCCATCGCATGCATCAGCAGGAAATTAGTGGGGTCTGCCTCCGCACCAACCTTCTGGGATACACGGGCCGCCATAGGCACGGCCGACACACCGGCAGAACCGATCAGAGGATTAATCTTGCCATGAGTCGCCCTGCACATGATCTTACCAAAGAGAACACCCGCAGCCGTACCGAAAGCAAATGCAATCAGGCCCAGAGCCACGATCTTCAGAGTTCCCCAGTTCAGGAATGCCTCCGCACTGGTAGTAGCGCCTACGGAAGTACCCAGCAGGATAACTACGATATACATCAGGGCATTGGAAGCTGTCTCCGTAAGCTGTCTTACAACACCGGATTCCTTAAACAGATTGCCCAGCATCAGCATACCGACCAAAGGAGCCGTGGTAGGAAGGATCAGACATACCACGATGGTGATAATGATGGGGAACAGAATCTTCTCCAGTTTGGATACCGGACGCAGCTGACCCATCTTGATCTTTCTCTCTTCCGCTGTAGTGAACAGCTTCATGATAGGAGGCTGGATAATGGGTACCAGTGACATGTAGGAATAAGCTGCCACGGCGATAGGTCCCAGTATTGCAGTCTGTCCAAGCTTACTTGCCAGGAAGATGGATGTAGGGCCGTCAGCGCCGCCGATGATGGATATGGCAGCTGCCGCCATATCGTTGAACCCAAGGGCAATTGCCCCAAAATAAGCTGCAAAAATACCGAACTGCGCCGCCGCGCCCAGAAGGAAGCTCTTGGGATTGGCAATCAGGGGACCAAAGTCCGTGGAAGCACCTACGCCCATGAAGATCAGGGACGGCAGAAGCGCCCATTCGTCCAGTATATAGAAATAGTACAGTAAGCCGCCCACACCGTTGGGGGCATCTTCTGCATGGAGCATGATGTCGGGATAGATATTCACCAACAGCATACCGAAGGCTATCGGAAGTAAGAGCAGGGGCTCATACTCATGCCGGATAGCCAGATAAAGGAAAAAGCACGCAACCGCTATCATCAGATAGTTGCCCCAGGTCAGATTGAAAAAGGCAGTCTGATGAATGAGGTTGTTCAGCGTAGAACTTATATATTCCATTTGTTGACCTCCTGTTGTTGTCACAGTGAAACAGCTTTGCAGCCTGCTCATCGAAAAAGCCCCGCGGCTCTCCCACTGCACATAATCCGTTCCTTCCGATTAATTCAGGGTAGCTAATACAGCGCCTGCTTCAATCATATCGCCCACTGCCACATCGATGCTGGCAACAGTACCGTCTTCAGGAGCCACAACAGGAATTTCCATCTTCATCGCCTCGATGATCACTACGGCATCGCCTTTCTTAACGGCATCGCCCACTTTCTTCTCCAGCTTGAAGACCTTTCCGGCAGCGCCTGCTTCCACCTTGATGCTGCCTGCTCCGCCTGCTGCCCTGGGTGCTGCCGCGGGAGCCGCCTTAGGGGCTGCCTTGGGTGCCGCGGGAGCCTTTGCCGCAACGGGAGCGCCTGTGGATGCGCCTTCCTCCACCACTACATCATATACGTTGCCATTGACGGTAATTGTATAATTTTTCATTTCGATTTCCTCCTAAATATAATTGCTTCGAGTCTATTTTCCGTTTCCGGTACTTCCTGACCTTTCATGTCCCGTGCTCCTGCTCTCCGGTAAATCTCTTCCCGGCAAAGCAAAAAGCATTCCATTTGTATCATCATTCCGTCCTGCCGCTTTCGACGGTTTCCCGCCGCGCAGGCACCTATCTCCTTCTTCTGATGGAGCGCACTACAAATCCGTCGGTGGTAACGGCACCCTCGCTGGAAGCGATCGCCGCCGCAATGACAGCTACCAGTTCCAGATCATCCGTTTCGTCAGCCGCTGCTTCCTGCTCCACGATCTGCGCCAGCGCATTGTCAACTCCTGAGGGCTCCTGTGCCGGTGCTTTCTTCTTCGCCGCATTGTCCTGTGCCTTATTGATAAACTTAAAGCAGGAAATGATCAAACTGATCAGGATCAGCACACCGAATACGGTACCCATACCAATCAGGGTATTCAAAGCTGCCACTCCCATTAATTCTCCCATGCCGGAAGACGGATTCAGGGCCGCAGACTCCAGATACATGAAGCTGTCGTTGGAGAAAATAACCTCTGCGGTAGCATTCTTTTTCTCTCCCGTAACCTCTACTTCCACAATGATCTCATTTCCGTCAATGGAAGCCGAGGTACTGCCAACCCCTGTGATGGCACCCATATCTTCTTTGGCAGAAGCAAATGATGACACCGCCCTGGTAAATCCGTATCCCTTCAGATTAAGGCTGTACTGGCTTCCGATCATATACTCCACCTCTTCCGGTGTATATTCATCGAAATAAGCATCCTTCTCAAACTGGGAAAGCATGGGTACTATCACCTCGCTGGCCAGCTTCTGCGCATAATCCACCTTCTGCTGCTCATATTCTGTCAGCTGTTCTCCGCTTCCGCAGGCGGTCAGTCCGAAGATGCAGGTAATCATACAGAGTAAAGTCAAAAATTTCTTCATTTTATAATCACCCTTTCTATACTGTTCCGTGCTTTTTTGCGGGACGTTCTTCGCTCTTGGTAAAGAGCATCTCGAAAGCGCCGATCACATATTTCCTGGTGTCAGCCGCCTCTACGATACTGTCCACATATCCTCTCCTGGCAGCGCTTCCCGCACTGAGCTGAAGTGCGTCATATTCTGCTGCCTTCTCATTGATGACATCAGCACCCTGGCCTTCATACATGATCCTGGCAGCCAGCCTGCCTTCCATGGTACCGATCTGTGCTTCGGGCCATGCAAATGTGATATCTGCACCGATTGCCCTGGAATTCATCACAATGGCAGCTGTCCCCAGCGCCTTGCCCACGATCACGTTCACCTTGGGAACCGTAGCGTTTGCGAAAGCATAAGTAAGCTTTGATGCAGCTTTTGCGATTCCTTTCTCGGAGCATACGGTGGCCTGGTATCCCTTCACATTAGTCAGAGTCAGTACAGGAATCCCAAAAGCATCACAGAAAGATACGAAATCTGCGGCCTTCTCACAGCCCTGTTTGGACAATACGGCATCCAGCTTCTCAGCTACATTGCCTTCCTCGTCACATACCTCGCTGCGGTTTGCCACGGCACCTACCGTCACGCCGTCCAGCTTCAGGAAGCCGGTCACCATATCCCTGGCATAGCCGCCCTTTACTTCGAAGAAATCATTGTCGTCCGCCAGAATGGAAAGCGCCACACTGGTGTCGCCCACGCAGTTTGCAATCTCGGCACTCACACGGTTCAGATCATCCGTACATTCCACGATATCGCTTCCCTCTTCGCTGTTGGAAGGCAGGAATGCGATTAAATCCCTGATTCTGGAAAGAATCGTTGCTTCGTCCGCCACTACATCCACAATGCCGCTCTCCTCAGACTGGAATGCGGCGCTGGAAGAGTCACATTTGGTGACTACATTTCCGTCCAGCGCGTTGGGCGCATTAACGAAAAGCTTTGCATTCTTCTCTTCCATAAAAGTAAAATCCGTCAATGCAGGGAACAGGGCAAGTCCGCCTCCGCAGCTGCCCAATACTGCAGTAATCTGAGGAATAACGCCGGAAGCGTCCGTCTGCTTCCTGTAGATAGCACCGAAGGCATTCAGTGCATCGGTTGCCTCCTGAAGCCTCAGGCCGGCGGAATCGATCAGGCCGACCACGGGGGAACCGGTCTTCATCGCCAGATCATAGAGATTGGTAATCTTCCTGGCATGCATCTCACCGACGGTTCCGTTCATCACGGAAGCATCCTGGCTGTAGACGTACACAGGCTTACCACCTATCACTCCGTAGCCGGTGATACAGCCGTCGGAAGGAGTTTCATTGGGTTTCATATTGAAATCTGTAGCTCTCGCCGTTACAAGGGCGCCGATTTCAACGAAACTGTTGTCATCGAGCAAAGCTGTTATTCTTTGGCTCGCTTTTGAAGTAGTACTCATGCTCTCAGTCCTCCATTTATAATAAATAAATACAAACAACCTGACAGCGGGGCTTCATCGTAACAGCAAGACCGCAAAGGCCCCCATGGTCATTGTCTGTAACAGTATAACATAAAAAAAGCAACTCGCAAAGGACGAATTGCAATTTTTTCATAATTTTTTACATAAGTTTTGCCGGCTGCCGATTATCTTTTGCCAATAACTGCTTTATCGTTTCTTCTGCAACCCAAAGCTTTTCCTCGGCCTCCTCTGCTCTCCGACGCTGCTCCTCCGTCTTCCGGTGTTCTTCCTGCAGGCTTATGTGCCCCATATTTTCAAATAAATATCCCATTTTCTGTGCTCTTACTCTCTGAACACATTGCGTTCTTTCCTCTTTAGGCACATCTATCTTGAAGCATAGCCTCTCCATACCCTTCACAATCACATCCAGTACATGGCCGGGGCTGTCTTTAATAATCCTGTCCAGTTCCCCGGGGGTATATGTATAATTCCCGCTTCCAATATCAAGGATTCTTATTCTCTTCGCCGAATCTGAGTCTAATTCCGTTCCAGGATAAGGAAGATAACGTTCAGATATATCCTCAATATCTTCAGGATGCACATTCTTCAACACCTGGATATCACAGTTATCCTGCGGGACTGATATCACAGCCTGCTCCTTAAACTTCATGCTATCTCGGATATGGAAAAGGGCGTGAAAGCAGTAGATTTTTTATTCGGACAGGAGAACTTTATCCAGGAATCGATTGGGAACAGGAGTAGTAACATTTTCGTTTTAAAGAATTCTCAAATGAGTGTAAATTATACCCACAGACGCAAATAATTGCCGTCTGCAGAATATAACGAGTGAACGCATCGCGGCAATCCAGAGCTGAAAGCGGCAATTAAATGCGTTCACGAGTATAATAATCATATATGCGGGAACTTTTTCTGAAACAGGAGAATGATAAAAAAGAAATACCGGAATTACCTGCGTTCCATTCGGAACAGGCAGGTAAAACGCGATATGTCATATAGATTTGTGCTACGGAAGAAGAAATCTGTCCAGAATCTGCCGCAGACACCATTTGGAGTCCACGGCTCCCAGTTCGTCCGCCGTGACGATTATTTCTGTACGGTAAACTGTATCGCCCACCATATATACCACACTGCCGACAGTCATATTTTTCGCTACGGGGGCGGTCAGGCTTTCTTCTATTGTGTATTGTACGCTGATATTTTCGTCTGCCCGCATTAACAGGCCGTCGAGATTTTTCCCGCTGTCGGCACCTGTATACCCTACCAACCCGTTATTCCTGATACCGCTCTCTGCGCCGATTCCCGTCATATTAATCTCAATTCCGGTTCCGCTTCCTGCCACATCACCCGCAATTCCTGCTCCATTCCCTGCCATGTCACCCGCAGTTTCTGTTCCGCTTTCTGCCGTACCGCTTTCTGTCCCTGTTTTCTCTTCCGCAATCCCGGCTGTGATCTCTGCCTCCTCCCGCACCAACCGTACCGCCACAAACGCATCCGCCCCCAGCCGGGCCGTCTGCCCATTTTGCACCGGTATAGGCTTCAGCAGACTTTCGTCAAAGGCAACTCCTTCCTCCATGAAGCTTCTGTAAAAGTAATTGTCCATACCGTACTGCATCAGTTTCCTGGTATCACTCCACTTATATGTCTTATTGTTCGGCCAGCCGCAGGCCAGCAGAGCTACCACAAAGGTCCTTCCGTCCCGCTCCAACGCGCCTACGTAGCAGTAGCCGGCTTTGTTCGTAAATCCGGTTTTCCCTGTCAGGGCGCCTTCCATCATACTCAGGAAGACATTGTGATTTGTACAGGAAAACGTTCTTCCGTTGGAGGAAAAACTGTAACTGCCTGTGCGCGTAATCTCCAGAAATGCATCCCGGCAGGGCGATTCTTTAATGCAATAACACAGGATACGAGCCAGCTCCCCGGCTGTGGTGCAGTGCTCCTTCTGAATGGTGCTGCCGTCCTCCTGAACGATAATCTCCGTGGCATCCAACCCGTTAGGCGTGATAAACCAGGTGTTCCAGCAGCCCAGTTCCGCCGCCTTCTGATTCATACGTGCCGCAAAGGCAGCCATGGCCATCTTGCTCTCCTCCGCTGTGTAATCCGCCGTATCCTTCTCCTGCAGTTCAGACGGCAGAAACTGTTTCCCCACATATTCGGCCAGCGCCATTGCAGAATCATTGTGGGATTCCAACATCAGGGAATAGAGCAGGTCCCTGACTGTATACTGCTCCCCCTTTTGTATGTACAGCTTGACCTTGGGCATACTGGTGGCATAGGCGGATACCGTGAGCATATCGTCCTGTGACACCGTCTCCAACACCACGATGCAGGTCATAATCTTGGTGGTGCTCGCCATCGCCATGACGGCATCCTCGTTTTTTCCGTACAGCACCCTTCCGGAATCCGCGTCCATCAGCACGGCTGCAGTGGCATACAGTTCCAGTTCCTCTCCATGAACCGGCAGCACGGCGGACAGCACCAGAAAAAAGGCACAAAAAAAGCCTCTTATTATTTTTTTCATCCGCATTTTCATCATTTCCATCTTCCAACGGGATTTATAATAATATATGAGGCTTATTTTACATTTTATACTCACGGAAAAACATTTGCCAGACAAAAACTTATAGCAGGTAAGTATATGTTACAGACCTGGTCCATCTTTGTACTTCCCGGAAAATTTATGCGTCCATTATACTTCCAGCTGAAGCTGGGCCTCCGCCTCGGCCTGCTGTTTGAATTCCTCCATCTGGACCGGATTCATTTCGGGCAGTTCCTCCAGACTCCTCACGCCGAAGCAGCGCAGGAACTGTTCCGTAGTACCGAAAAGCAGCGGTCTCCCCGGAGCATCCAGCCGCCCCAGTTCCGTAATCAAATCATATTCCAGAAGCTTATTGATTGCGTGGTCACAGTTGACGCCTCTCACCCGCTCCACTTCCACCCTGGTCACCGGCTGCTTATACGCAATGATGGAAAGGGTTTCCAACACAGTGTCCGTCAGGGACAGCTTCCTGGGGGCTTTCGTTATCTTGATCAGATATTCATACATATCCTCCTTTGTGCAGAGCTGTACGGCATTGTCAAAATGAGTCAGAGTGATGCCCCTGTCCTCCCTGGCATAACGCTCCTCCATCTCCTTCAATATACCCTTTGTGGTTTTCACGTCTTCTTCTATCACATCGGCCAGACGGCTGATCTCCACGGATTCCCCCATGGTGAACAACACTGCCTCAATGACCGCTTCGGCCTTTCTTCTCTTCATTTTCGTCCCTTCCGTCTATATTATACTGCGCGTCGAATTGTTTTACAGTAATATGAAATAACAAAAAAGCCAACCGTACTTTTGCCAGAACAATTCTGTGAATTACATTGCAAAATCCATCACTTGGGCTGCAAAGCACAAATCATCCATACAGGGATCTGACCTGTGCACCACTTGGTGCAAAATATCATAATAATGAAGTAATCATGATATCGTCGAAAATCGTCTCCTGGCTGATCACAATCTTTCCGGTCTTCATCATCTCCAGAATAATCAGAAAGGTGACAATGACTTCCATCTTGCCTGCCTGCTTCTCCAGAAGACCTCGGAAACTGAAATTCCTGTGTTCCCTGGCGTATGCTTCCACGTACAGCATCTTCTCGTCCATATCGATCTCTTCTTTTTCAATATTGCCGTACTGGCTTCGGATAGGGTCTATCTTGTCCTCCTGTCTCCGAAGGATGGATTTGAAAATTCCATGAAGTTTGCTCAGTGTCATATCCCCTATCAGCTGCTCGTAGTCGACAGGCGGCTTATACATGGCAACCTCCGGCGGCAGCTTCTGGTTCCTGTACAGGTTCCTGGCCGCGTCCACCTGACGGTCCTTCAGTTCCAGGGACATATACTTGTACATCTTGTATTCCAACAGTTTCTGCACCAGTTCCTGTCTGGGATCTTCCTCTTCCCCTTCCTCATTCACCTCTTTGGGCAACAGCATCCTGCACTTTATGTCTATCAGGGTGGCCGCCATCACCAGGAACTCACTCATCACGTTCATGTCGCTGGTTTCCATCTGCTTAATATAGTCCAGATACTGCTCCGTGATCTCCACGATAGGGATATCATATATGTCAACCTTATTCTTATCAATCAGATGAAGCAGCAGGTCCAGGGGACCTTCAAATACTTCCAGTTTTACAGATATCGCCATGGTGTCCTCACATTTTATACTTTCGATAACAGAAGCGCACTGTATTTGCAATTCCTGTTACGGCTCTTTGATTACAGCCCGGATACTTATTGTACCGTTTTTTTCCTTTTATTTCAAGAAAAACGTATGTTTCTATAGTAATTCTGCAGTAATGTCAGCAGCAGTCTGTACACGGCATGCATGACTCAAAATCTGCTTTTTCCAAAACCAGATTTTCCAGGACTGTATACCTGCCGCATATCAGTCCGCGGGCCTGAAATCCACCACCCACAATTCCGCCGGGTTGAACACCCTCACCGGAATGGTATGGATTCCCAGTCCCCGGCTCAGCAGCATGACGGCTTCTCCCTCTCTGAAGACGCCTCCGTCGTACTTGGGGAACATACGCCATGCCGGGGATACCACTCCTTTTCCCCAGATGGGCACGCGTGCCACGCCTCCGTGAATATGCCCCGACATGGTCAGGTCTGCTCCCCAGGCGGCATATTGTGAAAAATAATCCGGATTATGCGCCAGCAATACCGTAAAACGTTCTCCGGGTGCCTGTCCCAGGATTTGGGGCAGATAGCCCTCGTCCATCTTCCTCACCTTAAAACGTTTATAAAAAAATTTGTCAATTTCGGAACCGTATACCGCAATTCCGTACTCCGGCAAATCGATGCGGCTGTTCACCAGAGGCTCAATTCCTATCTCCTTCAGCGCCGCAGCGTACCGCTCCGCCATATCGCCGTAGGTCTCCGGATACAGCTTCAGGCGGTGCTCATGATTCCCGTTGGCGTAATAGACCGGATATTCTCCCGCCAGCGCCCGGAGAAACTGCAGTGCCGGTTCCAGCGAGACGCCCGGCTTCGCCGTCAGCACATCACCGGCAATGAGAATGAACTCCGGATGCTGATTTTTGATTGCCGCGAGCAATGTCTCATTATCCTTGCCGTAACGCTTGTTGTGCAGGTCCGTCACCAGAACCGCCCTGCAGGCCTTTTGTATGCGCTTATCTTCCGCCGTATATCTTTTTATGACAAAGCGATTACTGTCGTAGAGCATGACCCACAACAGCGCCACTGCCAGAATCACTATTATGGTGATCAGAATATCCATTCTATCCTACCTCTTGTTTTCCGTTTCGTTAACTGCTCTTATCCCTGGGCGAGACTCCGGATCTCCGAGCCAGACCCAGAACCTTCAAGCCAGGCTCAACACCTCCCTGCCAGGCTCACACCTTCGGGTCAGGCTCAGCACCTCCCTGCCAGGCTCACGCCTTCGGGTCAGGCTCAGCACCTCCCTGCCAGGCTCAGGACCCTCGGGCTGAGCCTTCGTCCCATTCAGGCATTCCCCCCCTGTCACGCATCTCCCTGAAAAAAATGACATCGGCCCACGTCATTGCATATTTCTATAAAAGAAAACCTCCGAATATTTTCTTCAGATAATCCGTATACAAGGCCTTCTCCACATCCTCCGCATACACCACCGGCACACTGCCGATTTCCGTTCCGTTCAGCAGGTACCTTGCCCGGCCTGCTTCCGCGCCCTTTTCCACAGGTGCCTGCACCGTCTCTGGCAGTTCCATCACCTTCTCCACGGCGGACAGGTCGTTGCCCTCTATGTCCAGATAACGGAATTCTCCCTGATACTGTATGGTGGCCTCCTCCGCGGTGCCGCCCTCCACAGGCAGGGGTGCAAGAGCGTCCTGATTTTCATCTATGTAAATATTACACACACTGAAGCCATAAGTCAACAGCGCCTGGGCATCTCCGAAGCGGGTCTTGTAATCCGGCGCTCCCATCACCACTGCAATCAGGTCTATGCCGTCTTTGGAGGCAGTAGCGGAAAAGCAGTATTTTGCCTTTGAGGTGGAGCCTGTCTTCAGACCCGTGGTCCACTGATATTGCTTCAGAAGCTTATTGGTACTGCTCAGCATAAAGGTGGAAGTTCCCTGTCTGGTCTCGTGAGTGATATTTTCCATCCATATCTTCGTATAATTGAAAATATCCGGATGTTTTACCGTCAGTTCCCTGGACATGATCGCCACATCCCTGGCCGAAGTATAATGGTTGTCTGAGTCGCTCAACCCACAGCAGTCCTCAAAATGGGTGTCCACCATCCCCAGTTCCAGGGCCTTCTCATTCATCAGGGCCACAAAGGCCTCCTCGCTGCCCGCGATGTGCTCCGCCACAGCCACGCTGGCGTCATTGCCGGAGGATACGGCAATGCATTTGATCATGGTATCCAGAGTCTGTACCTCACCCTGTGCCAGATACACTTGGGAGCCGCCCATGGAACTGGCATACTCGCTGGTGACCACCTGGTCCGTAAGGCTGATCTTCCCAGAATCAATGGCTTCGAACGTGAGAAGCAGCGTCATAATCTTGGTGATGCTGGCAGGACTTCTCCGCTCTGTGGAATTGATTTCATAAATCACTTCTCCGGTGGAGCTTTCTATCAGTATCACCGACGGGGAAGAGACTGCCACATTGGCATTCACCGGTATGGCGTGGAAAAAGGAAAGAATCAGCGCCATGACCAGTACCGAAAGTTTACTGCAGGCTTTTTTAACGACTATTGCAGACATGGATACGCGACAGCTGCCCGCCAGGCTTATGTAGGGGAATTTTTTTCCAAACATAAAAATACCACACTCCATATTCCTTCTCTTTGTCATAAGAATATGAGAATGCGGCTGAATATATGCCGGTAATCTGTCTGTCATGCCAAAATTCTGCTGAAGGCACAGCATGCCGGAAACGTTAAAAGACGTATCTGTACCAATATTTCAGGATCGGATTCAACAGCGATACACAGAACAGCTCCTGGACGGCACGGCAGGTATCATACGGAAACGGCAGAAACAGCATGAGTTTCCGTATACAAAATCCCCGGCTACATAAGCCGGGGATCAGTCGCCTAGTTATATTTACGTTTCCTTGCAGCTTCAGACTTCTTCTTCCGTCTTACGCTTGGCTTCTCGTAATGCTCACGCTTGCGAATCTCCTGCTGGATACCAGCTTTAGCACAGCTTCTTTTAAAACGACGTAAAGCGCTGTCTAATGTTTCGTTTTCTTTTACGATTACGTTTGACATGTCCACCCGACCCTCCCTTCAGTCCCTCATAGCAACCATGACTGATTGGGTTATTTATGTACTGCACATGGCATATACACATTCTTATTATATCACAAAAGTCCCGTACGTCAACTGTTTTTTACAGTTTTTGTCACAAAAACCGGTAAAACTTTTGCCGGCGGCTTCCGGCAGCCGTTCAGAAGGGTCACCGAGCCGCTGTAACTGCAGGCTCCTGACGAGTCTTTAACACTTGTAAACTAAATAATTTTGCAGAAACCGCATACGCTTCCGCCTTTTTTCTTTCGGACATTAGAGGCTTTCAGGAGGCTGCTGATCTTCAGTTCCCTGATTGCATTGCCAAACTGACATTCTACTGTATTTTCGGTATTCACATTTTGGCGGTTTTCTGTTATCATATGGATAGCACCTCTTTCTTGGTATTTTGGTGAACTCGCTATTCATATTATACCAGATTCAGGTGCTGTTTTGTTGTCAATACACCAAATAAATGCAAGATTTTACTTGATTTTTCAAGTGTTTGTGCCTATTTTTGATGTGGGAAGTTTGAGTTACTTATCTCTCCTGCTCCGCGATTCCCCGGAACGCCGGGGATGCCCACCCTGCCTTGTCAGACTGTGGCCTTATTGGGTAATATGTACCCATATGTTTTATTTCCTGCTATGCCTTGGCGTCAAAACTATTCTGCGGATTTTCCACATTCACCTCTTCTTTACCCGCCAGAGGAATACCTCTCTTTGCGTTTCCCCATGCCTCGTTATAAATCATGCACATTTCCGTCTGTCTGGAAGCCTCCGCATTGGTGGTATACATCGTCCACCCATTATTGGAATAAGTCGCCACCATCTCCCCGTTCTTATCGTAAAACTCTATGTAATCGCTGTTTCCTGATGGCAGTTTCTGATATTTCACTTTCCCTTCCAGCAACGTCGCCACAAAATCTATGGGCTTAAGCACATTCTGCCTGTTTTTAGAAACAGCTTTCAGACCGGAAGTGATGATCCCCTTTCTGTCCGGGGACACTTCCGATGTGTAGCTTTTCATCAGCCTGTTAAACCCTTCGGATTTGTTCTGGAACTGCCCTTTTGCAAAATCCTCATATGCCTGTTCCCTGATCTGCTTCCGGTATTCCTCATCACTGATGCCGCTTTTCTTTTTGGAGAAAACATATTTATCATTAAAGTCGGGCAGATGGATACCGCCTATGCTTCCTGTCCCTGAAAAATATCTGTTCTGCAATGAGCCATTGGGCGAACTGACCTGCATTATTTTACCCTCCCCTGTAAATTTCCTAATCTATCCAACATTTCGTACTTCGCAAACCGCTATATTCAATCTGACTCACCTCGTATCAATGTTTTATTACCAATAAGGGCTATCATTTCCCGTCCACCTATTTTATCGGCAGATTCCAGCAAAAAAATAAGAATGCGTGTTGTATCTGGACACTTGGCAGTAGTGACCGGACATTTCAAGGTGCAGCCGTAAGTCGCAGCGCCTCGTCATCCGCCGTTTCGATGCCGATTGTCAGCCCGTCATAACCGGTTCCGCGCAAAGCCGCCAGTTCGATGCTCCCTCCCCTTCAATTGTATTACAAATACAAACAACTTTTTATTAGTGATTGTTTAATCCTGTCGAATATGATAAAATAATCTTAGTCAGATTAGAACAACGTAGGGATAGTCTGGTGATTGCCTTTATAAAAAGTAAGGCGGCTACCTCCTACGCCCATAGGAGATAGCCTGTCATAACTTAAAATCACCATTATTAAGTTTCCGGTGGCAATCATGAAGTATTGGAGGCATCCCCGTTTTTTTATTGGGATATTATACCCTATTGCTTCTTAATGCTGCAAACTTTCAACTCACAAGTATTATAGTACTTACAGCCAAAATACGCAATAAAGTATAACAACTCAATTCCTAACTATAGTTCAACACGTTTTGAAAAGAACCTTTCTTCAAAGTCAAAATGACATCCGCTTTCTGTGCCAGCTCCTTGCTATGCGTAACCATAATCACGCATTTGTTCTTTTCATGTGCCAGCTCTGAAAAAATATCAATGATCTCATTCGCAGTATCTTCATCCAGATTCCCTGTCGGCTCATCTGCCAGCAGGACAGGCGCATTGCTTGCCAGTGCCCTCGCTATGGCAACCCTCTGCTGCTGCCCGCCGGATAACTGCATGACGTTACGCCTGCTCTGGGTTTCATCCATCCCCATTGACCTTAATAAACCCATTGCATCTTCTTTTCCGCCAAGCCTGACATTTTCAACTGGCGTAAGGTAATCAATCAGATTGTAGTTCTGAAATACAAGTGAGATGTTTTCTTTCCTATGCCCGTTTA
>CAJUJN010000102.1 GCA_910586775.1 uncultured Acetatifactor sp.
GTAAAACGGCTGTGAATAGTAACGTCATGCCAGTAAAACGGCTGTGAATAGTAACACAGAAACCGGAATCCGGACGACTCAGGTCAGACTAATATTGCAGCGAAATATAAAGGTTATCTTAGATATTCCAATAACTGAGAAAAATCTATTTCGAAATCTTCGTATATTCCGGGTTTTATGATATCATAGAAGCCATAAGTCAACGGCGCGTCCGGATTCTGCAAAAAGTGGACACTGATCATCTTCTTGTGGTAATCCACGATCCAGTATTCCCGGACGCCGGCTTCCCTGTATACCGGGAGCTTAAGCCGGTAGTCCATCCGGCGGCTGGAGGGTGACACTATCTCAATCACCCAGTCGGGGGCACCATGGCATCCCTTCTGGTCAAGCTTGTCTTTGTCACATATGACAGAAATGTCAGGTTCGAAGAAATTGTGTTCATCCTTTTTGATATACACCCCGAAAGGGGCAGGAACGACTCTGCAGTTTCCCTTATGTGCCCTTATGTAGTTGAAAATCTCCCCACTGAGCCATACCAGAATATTCTGATGGTCCAGTGTCGGCGATGCCATCAGATACATTTTGCCGTCAATCAGTTCGGCACGTTCGCCTTCAGGCAGCGCCTCAATGTCCGCTACTGTATAGCGGTGTTCTTTTCGTGGTGTCATAACGAAAAATCTCCTTTTTGCAGTTTCTCTTTTTCATGCAGGTTCCATAGAATTCTCCTTTTCCGGCAGAGAAAACTGTGGATAGCGTCCTCTGCCTTTTCAATTTTTTAACATGAGTAAAATGGCGAAATTTGCCATGGCAGAGAATGCCCGAATGTGCAACGCGCACTTAATGTCGATTACCCTTGATGCAATCATTATATACAGATACAGAGCAAAAGTCAATAAATAATTTCAATTATATGAAACGTAAATACAAATGAGGTCTGAATACGGCACGGGGATAAGAATGCCTCAGCAAAACCAGGGTTATTCCTCCTGCTTTATTTGTAGAAAACGGGGCTCAGAGACACAGGAATGGAAAACAGCCGGAATAAATGCATTGACAATGCCTCACGTTTCGAGTACCATTTGATTAGAAACCGTACGGAACAATAACTGTTGCCGAGTTTCTGCAGATAGTGGAACGCAAACAAGGAGGCATATGAAACTTAATACTTCAAAGATAACCGTCCCCGGCCTGTGGGATGAGATACGGGCACACGAGGGCAAACAATTTCTGACGAAAAAGGGACTTCCCTTTACTTACACCATCAAAGGCGGAGAACTGTTCACTGACAGGCGGGAACGCTCCATCACCAGAAGCACTTTTGAGAAAGCCTACGAAAAACTGATTCAGGACCAGACAGGGGATGGCGCCCCGAAAAAAATCGTGGGGCCCAAGACCCTGAATGTCTATGGCGCGCCCTATGTATGGGCTGTTTTCATGGGAATCGGGCTCATTGAGGAGCAGGTTTACATTCAGCAGGAAATGGATATGCAGCCATAGGGGCAGCAGGCTCCGGGCAGCGCACCGGCCCTGGCAGCTGCAATACTACAAATATGACATAAATGTCATAAAACAAGGAGGTAGTTTATGAAAATCGGTACATGTGTCACTTTTTCATCCCCGGAGGTATTGAAGGAAAAGTTTGCCGCATTGCGGGAGAACGGCTTCAGCTCCTGTCAGCTGATGGCCTGGGAGCCTGCTCTCTGGACGGAGGAAAATGCTGTCGGGACGAAGGCACTGATGCAGGAGTACGGCATTGAGGTATCCACATTCTGGTGCGGCTGGGAAGGGCCTAAGGTCTGGAATTTCTATGACGGCCAGCTCACTCTGGGACTGGTGCCGCCGGAGTATCGGGCAGGGCGGGTCAAAAACCTTTGTGACGGGGCAGATTTTGCCCGTCTGCTGGGGGTTACGGACGTGGCTACCCATATGGGCTTTATACCTGAAAATCCTTACGATCCCAATTTTGCCGGCTTCTGCGTGGCCGTGCGCACGGTTGCGGAGCATTTGAAGGAAAACGGGCAGTATCTTCTGTTTGAAACCGGACAGGAGACCCCGGTGACAATGCTGCGCTGCTTTGAGCAGGTGGGCTGCGATAATCTGGGGATAAACCTGGACACGGCTAATCTGATTCTGTACGGGAAAGCAAATCCTGTGGACGCCCTGGATGTGTTTGGGCGTTATGTGCGGAATCTGCATGCCAAGGACGGCCTGTATCCTGTCAATGGGCGAGAGCTGGGGACGGAGGCAAAGATCGGAGAGGGAAAAGTGGATTTCAGAGCTCTTTTTACCCGGCTGCATGAACTGGGATATGACTCCCATGTAACCATCGAAAGAGAGATCAGCGGCGAGCAGCAGTTAAAGGATATTCTGGATGCAAGAGTGTATCTGGAGCAGATTATTTCGGAGATATACGGAGGGAAGCAGGCATGCTGAAAGTAGGAATGGTAGGAGTCGGCGGAATCAGCGGAGCGCATATCCCGGCCTGGGAAGCCACGGAGGAGACACAGCTGACAGCGCTCTGCGATATTCGGCCGGAGCGGCTGGAACAGCATACGGACAAGCATTTGTATACGGATTTTGAAGAAATGTTAGACGGGGAACAGTTGGATATTCTGGATATCTGCCTGCCGACCTATCTGCATGCGGACTATGCCGTCCGCGCCATGGAGCGGGGGATTCACGTCATCTGCGAGAAGCCCATATCCCTGAAAGGGGAAGATGTGGAGCGTGTCTATGATGCCGCCCGCAGGAACGGGGTAAAGTTCATGGTGGCTCAGGTGCTGCGCTTCTGGCCGGAGTATATGCTGCTGAAGGAGCTGTATGATTCGGGAAAATACGGGAAACTGCTGTCCGGTTCCATGAGCCGCCTGGGCGGAATCCCGAAGTGGAGCTGGGACAATTGGATGAAGGATGAAAAACGAAGCGGTCTGGTGCCCTATGATCTGCATATCCATGACCTGGATTTCCTTGTGTATGCGTTCGGCGCACCCTCGGGCTCGCAGCTTCACCGGGTAAAGCGTCCCGATCAGGATTACATGAGTGTAGTATATGAATTTCCGGGCTTTTTCGTTAACACGGAGGCGTCCTGGTTTGCGGCGCCGCTGCCGTTTACGGCCAGTTTCCGGTTCCAGTTTGAGAAAGCCATTCTCGCCTATGAGAAGGAACAGTGCATGCTGTACGTGGAAGACGGAACGGTCACGGACCTCACGGAAGCGGCGGAAGGCGACACCGGCGGGATCAATCTACCGAAGAGTGATGCCTATGCCGCCGAAATCCGCTATTTTACGGATTGTGTCTTGGAGAACCGTTTTCCGGATCGGGTAAAGCCGGAGGAATTGTCGCAGGTTATCCAAATCTTAAACAATCTGCGGTAAGGCATTTCCGGTTCCCGCAGCATGTGTTTTGAAGCCGAAACTAAGCGAAACTGGGGCGAATATTGGGCGAATACCCCCGCTGCTTGCAGCGTTCGGAAAGAAGAAGCCAGGAGCGGATACCCCGTAGCTTGCTACGGGGTGGTTCATTTGCGTACACAGGCGATGACGGCACGGATGAGCCTGCCGTCTGTGGAGCAGAGGTGGTAGGGGCCTGCCGCCTCGGGCACGATGCAGGTCTCGGCATAGTGCAGCTCAAATGGCCGGAAATGGCCGGTTTCGCTGGTCAGCATAGCGATTTCTCCCTCAACCAGATTGATGACATGGACACTGCCGTTGCGGCGGACCGGAATATCGCTTTCCGTGCTGATGCGGAAGGTGTCCAGAAATTCTCTCTCATGAAGCCCGGTGCGTTCCACTGTGCCGTTTTTATCCCGGTGCACAATTGTGACCTTGTTGACCAGGTTTTCCTTCACCCATTCCGTGTTGCGGTCCCACTGAATGTTGGCGGCGCCGTGACTTATATGGATGGGTCTCGGCCGGCCGTCCAGGTCCAGGCGGCCCCAGTCCCACAGCTTGAAAGTAAAAATGTAGGGGGTGGCGCTGATTTCCAGCACCATGGTGTCGGCGCCGGAGCAGTGTACCGTACCGGCGGGAATCAGCACATGGTCATGCTTTTTCACGGGAATCCGGTTGACGAAATCTTCTGCGGGGAAGGGCCTGCCGCCCGCCTGGGCCTCCTCCAGAGCCTGCACAAAGGCCTCCGGGTCAGCGCCTGTTTTGACGCCCAGATAGACACAGGGGGCGTCTCCCCGGGTATCCAGAAGATAATAGCTTTCGTCCTGGGTATAATGCATATTGAAATTCTGCTGTATGTATTCGGTCAGAGGATGCACCTGTAAGGACAGATTCTGGCCGTTCATGGTGTCCAGCATATCGAAACGGATGGGGAACTCGGCGCCGAAGCGGCCATGTACCCTGTCTCCCAACAGCTGTTGGGGATGGGTGTGAACCAGGTTAAGCGCGGGGGTCTGGATGGGGCGTCCGGCGCCGAAGTCCAGAAGGAGGCTGTTTTCCTCCGGGACGCCGTCAAAGCTCCAGACATAGTTGGAGCCGTTTTCGGGCAGATTGAAATTCGTTTTCATCCAGTTTCCGCCCCACACGCCCGGGTCGAAGTAGGGGACCATGCGGAAAGGCTGTTCTACGGTCTGAGCCAGGGCGGCACGGTAAGCTTCTCCGGAAACCATGGCTGTCTCATGTTCTGCAGTCATATCCAGATAGAAATCCATCCTGGGCAACAGTCTGTCCTTAATGCGGTCTGCCCATCGCCATTCGGCGAAATATCCTCTTTTGTATTTTTCGTTTTTGGGGAGGTTTGTCTTTGCGGTTCTCCAGTTGGAAAGACCTTTCCGGTAGCGCAGCTGGATTTCCCAGCGTGTGATGTCCGCCAGCGCCACAATATCGCCTTCGTATACCAGTGATGCACCTACGCCGTATACCAGCACGATGCCGGATTTTACGGTGTCTATTTTGCTTTTGGCCGCTGCCAGGTTTTCTTCGGGGAAAAATTCCTCCAGACGTCTTGTGGTCATAATGCCGAAGACAGGGTCGTCCGTCAGGTCGCGCTGGATTTGGGCGTCGATTTCTACCGGGGGCAGCGCCAGCTCATCGCTGCGGATGACTGCAGCCGGTTCCAACGGAGCGAGCAGTTCCAACAGTTCGTTCTGGTTCACACCGGGATAACATTCCACGATGATGACAGTGCGGCTTCTATTCTGACACGAGTGTCGGAATTGCTGCAGAATGGCAGGTTTGTCTGCGGCGACAGAGTTTTCGTGACCGGTGATTCTGATTGCGGGAAAACGACGAAACGGGTATGTATTGTGCATAAGATTGCCTCCTGATTTATTACGCGAAATGTCTTCAAGCTGGACTCTGCTTTCCTGCAGCGGGCTGTCAGGCATCCCTTCCGGCTTCGGGGGGGCTGTTTACAGCAGGGCTGCAGGGAAGCTGCAATGATAAAACGTATGATTGCTATGAATCAGTGCTGTTTTCTGGTAATGATATAAGGTTCGGATTTTGTAATCACTCGCATCTTGACTTCAGGTCCCTCGTCTCCGCCGAAGGAGCATCCGAAGCTCAGCCGGGCATTTCCCTTTTCCACAGTGCAGTTTCCGGTGTAGGAGACTTCTGACAGCTTATTGTAATTTCTATCTGTGACGAATGCTTTCAGGCCGTCAAACAGCAGATACTGGCCTCCCTTTACGGCTGTCCGGAACTGCATCACACCGCTCTCATTGTAAAACCTGGGATTCTCGATATAACCGTATCCGTCCACCTTCATCCGGAAAGAGAAATGCTGTCTGTCAAAGGGTTGTGCAAAACTCCAGTCGGAACCTCCGGGCTGTCCCGGCTGCATTTCCAGGAGATCACATACCAGCGGCTTGCTGATTGCCATGGGATAGAGCCGGAAAGTGCTTTCATCCTCTTTTTCCAGATGCCATTCCGTTTCCGGTTTTTTCAGCAGTTCTTTCAGACTGTCGCCGAAACGGTTCTCATAGCGCAGCAGTTCCCAGTTCCGGATGGCTTCCAGGATTTCCTCCGTGGTGCCCAGGGAATCCAGAGTATCACAGGAGGCGCTCAGGGCGAATCCGGCGTCGAATCCGGCAGCCTCGGACAGAGCCCATTCCATATCCATAAGAGTACTGGCTTCGAACTTCCGGTTGGCCTTTCGGACTAGGAACCAGCCCAGCATTGCGGGAAAGAGATTTTTTCGGAAAAACTCCTGGTTCCGCATCCTTCCTTCCACCTGTCCGGCACGCATTTCCTCTCCCCAGGGCTCGCCCCAGTTCATTCTTGTGTTCATATGCCACAGAAAATGGTGCAGCCGGGAGGCATCGTTTATCACGGTATGGTCAAATTGCTCATAACATCTCATGCAGAAGCTGTTGATGGCATATTCTCCCTCCCCGGTCCATTCGCAGCCCTCCAGTCCGTCGAAGGAAATCTGCCTTACACCGGTCAGGTTATACAATTCGGCGATTCTGTCCGCAAATTTATCCTGCAGTTCTATATCCGGGAACAGGGTGTGGTAGGGGTAGTCGGTCAGCCTGCAGACAGAGCAGCCCTTTTTATGAGCGGCGGGATGCGTGCCGAAAGCGCCTCTTATGCAGCCTTTCAGCAGGAAAACATTCTCTGATACCGTCTCATATTCGGAATATTGGAGAAGCTCATCTTCTATTCTGATACAATTCAGAGTAGCCGTGTATGCCAGTCCGGCAAGGCCGGTGACGGAAAACTGCGCCTGCTCTGCCGTGATATCCGCTTCAAGCGTGCCGGGAAGCATGGCTTTCAGGCCCTTATCCGGAACCGGTGTCACATAGCTGTCATTTGTTTTGGTGAAGGTGGTGAGGGTGTGAAGGCCTGTTTTAATCCCCTCTGCCGCCGCTTTTTCCACACAGCTTTTCAGAGAAAGGTCCCCTTCCGGGAACTGGTCCTTTCTCAACTCGAAATGGCCCCATGTGTCAGAAGGTTCCGGATGATAGAGACAGGAGAAGCCGCCTTTTTTGGCGTAGGAAAGCATACGCAGGATATTGTCGGTTCCGAATTCTCCGATCAGGTAGGAATATGTGGCCTTCCGTGATGTTTTTACCCATTCTCCGTCTATCATGGGATGGGGAAGGCCTTCATTTTCTTCTATTCTGCCAATGACGGCAAGGGCTTTCGGTGCGGGACAGGAGAGCAGCGCAAAGCGGCAGCTCCTGATATCCGCGTCTTCGCGGTCAAGCAGAGGTGCGGGAACACATTTTTCGGCATACCATACTGTCTTGACCCGGTCTCTTCGTCTGTTTTCGCAGAACAGCTGCAGGACGCTGCCGAAAGGCATGGCGTAAGCCGTTGCGGTACAGGTATCCCTGTTGCCTACGGTCAGGGCGGAGGTGGTTTCTTCTGTGGTGTGAATTGCATGCTGCCGGAGCTCGTCGGGAAAACCGGCCAGCAATTTCCGGTGCAGGCTCTGTATGCCGATTGCGGCGCCTTCCCCCTGTGCCACGCCCACCACGTCTCCCACCACATCATTCAGCCTGGTGACAATGGGCCCTATGGTCAGGAAATCGAAGCTTTCCGGGCATTCCGTCACTTCGAACGCCGTGTAGTCTTCCTTGCAGGTAAACTGCAGGGAAACCTTGTCCGTCGTCTCTTTGAAGCGGTAGGTGAGCAGACTGCCGTTTTGGCTTACATTGCTGACCTCGCAGGGTGAGCCGTTCCGGAAAAGCCGGATCAGGTAAGAGAGCTCTCCTTTCGGAAAAACGGATGTCTGCCGGTATGTAATGTCTGTTATCATGCCCTGCTGTGATAATGTAAGTTCTGATTTACCGAATTTAATTGTCATAGAGATGTCCTTTCTGTATCGCATTGGATTTTGCAGGTCTGTATGACGGGGCTGAATCGGCCTGTCTGCCGGACCTTTAAACCGTAATTATAATTTATACTGCTTAACGATTTCACTTGCCCTTGAAACCAGACTGCATAACGCTGACTGGTTCAATCGCATGATTACATTAGACAGTATTCGGCGTTATGCAGAATATATAATACAGGATTTTGTGAAATATATCAATACATATATTACAAAATGATAATATGCATTTACAACTAATGGTAAAATGGTCAGGATAAATACTTTAACTATTATATACCTTATCGCGTTCCTATCCTAAAGCCAGCGGAGGTTTAAAAACTGATTGAAAAAAATCGAAGCTTTTTCCAATGAAATATGATACAATACTTGCAGATAGGGAACTGTAAACAGCAGCCCTGTCCGATGCCATGCATGGTGCAGGACGAGGGAACTGCGGAACTGAAAACAGGAGGCACAGATCATGCAGTCACGTTACGCTCAAATAGCAGAGCAGCTTCGGGGACAGATTGCCAGCGGGCAGTATCCGCTGGGAAGCAGGATACCCACGGAAAACGAGCTGGCGCAGTCTCTGGGGGTCAGCCGACCGACGGTGCGGCAGGCACTGGACCTGTTGGCAAGGGAGGGCCGGCTTACCAGGGTGAAGGGCAGCGGTACCTTTGTGGCCCAGCCCAAGCTGGTACATGAATCCACCACTTTCGTGACAGGATACCGCGAGGAGAGCAGGAAGAAAAACCGTATTCTGCGCACCCGGGTAGTCTGCATCCAGACGGAAAAGGCGGGAGAAAAAGTGGGAAATGCCCTGAAAATACATGCGGATGCGCAGGTTACACGCCTGGTCAGGATACGGCATCTGGAGAACATGTATTCCAATGCGCCGGTGGTGTATACGTCCCTGTATGTTCCGCTGAAGCTGTTTCCCAAGATGCCGGAGATGGATTTTACGGATACTTCCTTTTATGAAGCATTGGATGCCAGGGGGCTTTCGGTGGTGCATGCCTCCAGAAAGCTGGAGGTGGCCATGCCTCCGGCAGAGGTGGCGGCGGGACTGGAGATTACGCCCTTCGAGCCTACTGCGTTTATTACGTCCCAGGGCTACACCCGGAGCGGCCAGGTGGTGGAGTACACGGAAAGCTACTATCCGGCCAGCAGAAGCAGTTTTCTGATAGAGATTAACAGATAAGAAAACGAACGTTGTATCACGAATAGTAAATACAAAAATATAGTTTTTGAAATATGAATTTACAAAATCGGCCGCAGATGTTATAATGCCCTCAATGAAAGAATCACTGCATATAAGACGGAGAGCTCATTATATGAAGAAGATATTTGTATGCCTTGATGTAGGCGGGACACAGATTAAGGCGGCTTCCGTGGATGCGGAGGGCGGGATATTTGATGACGGGATACGGTACTTTCCCGCGGAGGCGGGACGGAGCGCGGAAGAACTGCTGGGACATTTTGAGGCGATTATCCGGGAGGTAAGGGTTTCCGAAACAGAGGTGGCTGGCATCCGGCTGGCTTTTCCCGGTCCTTTTGACTATGAAAACGGTATCTGCCTGCTCCGGGGACTGGATAAATATGACCGGCTCCACGGTGTAAATTTGCGGCGGGAGCTGGCGGAACGGTTGGGGATATCTCCGATGCATATTTGCTTTGAGAACGATGTGGCAGCATATGCGCTTGGGGAGATGGAATTTGGAGAGGCCCTGGGAGCGGCAAAAGCCTTTTTTGTCTGTATCGGTACCGGATGCGGCAGTGCTTTCGGTGTGAAAGGAAAGCTGGCTCCGCCAGGGACATCGGGAGTGCCTGAGAACGGCTGTATATATGATATGACGTTTATGGATGGGCGTATAGACGATTATATTTCGCGCAGAGGCCTGATGGAGCTGACCCGAAAGCAGCTGGGAGTTGAGCTGGACGGAAGAGAGCTGGCGCGGCGCGTTCAGAACGGAGATGAGGCTGCCAGACAGTGCTTTCTCATTTTCGGCACTCGGGTGTGGGATGCGTTGACACCGTTTTTGGAGCGTTTTCATCCGGAGGTGCTTTGCATGGGAGGACAGATTACCCGGAGCGGACATCTGTTCCTGGCACCATTGGAAGGGTACTGCCACGCGGCGGGCATCCGGCTGGCTGTGACGGAGGATACCTCATTGAGGACGCTGCAGGGGCTGACGCGGATATGATTATTTGGAAGCATTTAAAATAAGATGGTATATATCGAATTGAAAGCTGCATATGAGAGCATTATGATATGCCTGTCAGTATAGGGACAATTGCCGGCCGGGCATTTTGACCAGCAATCATTCTGCCCAAGGCTGGTGCTGAGGAGGGGGATGCGGAACTTATAACAGCCCATGCCCGAATCAGTGCCTGGAACAATTGCCGGTCGGGCATTTTTGACAGAAATTGTTCTGCTTATGCCTGGTAGTGAGTAGGGCATATGCGGAACTAATATATAGGAGGATTGAAATTATGATGCAGGAATGGTTTAAAAAGGCGAAACTGGGTATCTTTATCCACTACGGTATCTATGCCGTAGGAGATGTGTCGGAGTCCTGGTCTTTCCACAACGGCGGAATTTCCTACGAGGATTACATGAAGCAGTGCGACGGCTTCACGGCGTCCAGATTTGATGCCAGGGCATGGGCTGATTTATTCAGGCGTGCCGGAGCACAGTATGTGGTATTGACTTCAAAACACCATGACGGCGTGGCGCTGTTTGATACGCAGTATTCCGATTTGAGTGTGATGAAGAAGACACCGGCAAAGCGGGATATCATCAAAGAGTACACGGAAGCCGTCAGGGAAGCGGGAATGAAGGTTGGAATCTATTTCTCCCTGATTGACTGGTCGGATCCCCGTTACAGAACGGTTTACCCGGAGGGTGATGACCCGCAGAACCATTTAAACGATGTATTTGCCACCCCGGCAGGGGGACCGGAGGAGCCGGAGAAG
Source organism: uncultured Acetatifactor sp. (assembly GCA_910586775.1). Classification (GTDB taxonomy): domain Bacteria; phylum Bacillota; class Clostridia; order Lachnospirales; family Lachnospiraceae; genus Acetatifactor. The sequence goes on from CAJUJN010000102.1 coordinate 10,747, forward strand.
TGGCAGGAGTTCCTGGAGTTCAACAACAATCAGATGCGTGAGCTGATGACCAACTACGGCACGGTAGACCTGCTTTGGTTTGACGGCGACTGGGAGCGCAGCGCAAACCAGTGGAAGGCGAAGGAATTCAAGGAATATCTCCAGTCCATGAACCCCAATGTCATTGTGAATTCCCGCCTTCAGGGCTATGGCGACTACGAGACGCCGGAGCAGGGGATTCCGCTGCATGGGCCTGAGGGCGTGTGGGAATTCTGCACCACCATCAACAGCTCCTGGGGATACCGCCCTTCCGATAACCATTACAAGACCAGCCGCCAGGTAATCCGCATGTTCTGCGACTGTCTGACCCTGGGCGGAAAGCTGCTGCTGGATGTGGGGCCTAAGGAGGACGGCACCCTGGACGAGAGGCAGGTGAAGGTGTTGGAGGATCTGGGACAGTTTATCCACGACAATGAGGAAGCAATCTACGAGACGGAGAAGGGATTAAGCTACAGCCAGTTCCTGGGCGGCAGCACCCTGTCCGCGGACAAGAAGACCATATATCTCTTCGTGTATGATAAGCCCTCAGAGTTTCTGTGTGTGAAAGGTGTAAAGACTCCGGTGAAGAAAATCAGCGTGCTTCATACCGGAGAAGAGCTTACCTATGATTACACCGGTTCCCTGCCCTGGAGCGGCATCCCGGGCACGCTTTGGATTCGCGCGGACAAGATGCAGATGCACCCGTTGGTTACCGTGCTGAAGGTGGAGTTGGAAGGTGAGATTACATATAATCTGGGACATGGCGAGGTTGTGACGAATAACGATTGAGTATAGCGCATAACAACTGAGGAAATGGCATCGCGGAGGAATAAGCGCGGTGCCATTTTTGGGCTTTGCCGATATAACTTTTGAATGAAGCAGATCCGATGGAAGGCTCTGCCCGATTTTCGGGAGGGATAAAGGAATGGAGCACATCAGTGAACAGGAATTGATACTGAAATATAACAGGGTATACGGTCAGGTAATCCGTCAGGAGAGACGGAAACGAAAATTGTCGCTGGAGGAACTGTCCTCCGGAATCCTGAGCCGGACAGCATTGGATAAGGTGGAAAAGGGTAAAACCAAGTGGACAAAACTGACAGGAGATACCCTGATGCTGCGGATGGGAGTGCTGCCGGAATATTTTGAGTCCTTGTCTTCCGGTGACGAACTGGACCGATGGCGGATGCGGGAGGATATCTGCCTGCTGGTGCCGGGCAAACCGGAAGCTGCGGAGAAGAAACTGAAGGAATACCGGGAAAAATATACAAAACGGGAACCTCTGGAAGAACGGTTTCTGCTGAAGGCGGAGGTTATGCTGATGCTGTCACATGTGGAGGCAAAATTGAGGAACACATTGCATCAGGGACAGAAGATTCAGGAACAGGCACGTATAAAAAACGAAACGGCGGTTCTTTTGGATAAGGCCAGACAGGCAGCGGACTGTACCATTCAGGGAGACTGGGAGCAGTATCTGGCAAAATGCCGGCTGTCTCCCGGAGAACTGGAGGCTGTCCTGTTGGTCAGCGCCGCATTGTTTCTGGACGGCAGCGAAGACAGGGCATGGGCGCTCTGGCAGTCCGTGTGGGAATATCCCCAGGCGAACAATTGGAAGGAACGTGCAATGGTAATGATTCTGCCCCAGGCGGCAGCCCTGGGGCTCCGGCAGGCCTGTGCATCCGGAAAGCCTGCGGGTTCCCCGGTCATGCCGGGGCTGCCCGGGGAAAGCATAGGAGCCGGGGACGGGAAGCTTTGGAAATGCTGCGCCGAAACGGCTGCCACTGCTATGTATTGCCTCTGTTGGATGCCTTGTGCGGGTTGGATGCAATGGCTTTCGGGATGCAGGGCTATCTGGAACAGGCCAGGGAATTTCGGGATATGTTCAGGATAGTTTATGAATGGTTCGGTTATCCCGGGTACCGGATATGGCAGGGGATTTCCATTGACAATATCAGGGATGTGGGGACTGTCCTGAAAATGCTCAGGAAATTCTATGGGATATCCAGGGAGAATGCGGTATTTGACGGGAATGAACTGGTAGTCACACCCCGGCAGCTGGAAAAAATAGAGAAGGGAATCCATAAGCCTTCTTATGAAAACTACAACAGACTGGCGAAGCAGTACGGGAAGTACGGGGGATGGAATATGCCACTGTTGGAGACGGATTCCGCAGAGATTCTGGCATTGCGGCAGCGGATCAGCACCCTTTTGGAATATAATAAATGGGATCAGGCAGAATGGGAAATCCGCAGATTCCGTGGCATGGTTAATCCGGCATACCCCAGGGTAAAACAGGAGCTGCTGTTTTTTTGACGCTGTCCTGAAGCAGAAAAAGGAAGGTTCTTTGCAGGAAAGCCTGGAAATGATGTTGGAGGCGCTGCACTGTACGGTTCCGGACTTTGAAGTTGGGGATATGAAGTGGTGGGTTTATCAACGGGAAGAGATTATGATTGCCAGTGATATCGCAGAGGCCGTGCTGGCAGCGGCTTATGCGGCGTTTGCAATCGGGATTACTATGATTACCAGGAATATATTTGTTTCAATGACAAGCGCATTCGTGTATTCGGTATTGGAGAATTTTGTAACTGCCATTTTACAGGTTCCGGCATGGAGTATTTGCACCTCCTTTTACCCCAACCGGCTGAGCAGTAATGTTATTACCATTCCGGGGCTGCTGGCAGGTCCTCTTGTATTGTTTTTGGTGACAGTGATTCTTTTTATCTGCTACAGGTTAAAGGGAATGGAGAGTCTGATGGATTGAGGTGTTTTATGCTGAACATAACGAAGTTTTATTTAATAAAGCTGTTCAGGGAATTCTATTGCGTAAACGGCAGGCTGCTCCTTATGGTTGCTGTTTTTCCTTTTATACTTCTTATGAATTCCGCATCCTGGACGGCAGCAATTGTTCCGTGATTGAATATGTGCTGTACGTGATGAGTGATTATTACTACTTTATCTTTTTCTTCTTAGTGATACACCAGTTTACAACTTTTGAATATTTTTAAAGCCTGACAATATATAGCCCTC
>CAJUJN010000103.1 GCA_910586775.1 uncultured Acetatifactor sp.
GGACGTATAGGTGCTTTTTAGGTGCGGGCACTTTGTTCGGGACGCAGAGGTCGCAAGTTCAAATCTTGTCGCGCCGATTACAAAAGCCCATGTGTGTGGGCTTTTTGTATTTCGGGACAAATTCCTGGACAAATCTATTTTACCATGAATTATTTACCGACATAAATTTCAGATGTATTCCTGAGGGATAGATTATAAAATTATCGTATCATCTCCGGGAGCAGCCTGCAGGCGATTTTTCGCGGGCTGTTATTTTTTCACGCTTTAGTTTCGCTGAATCAGCCGTGCAAATCAGTTGACTGTCTTCTATTTTCATGCTATAGTACAAGATAAATAATTTTAAAAATCAACTGGCATGTATACAGTCTCAGAATCACACAATGCCAGCTTACATTAGATTCGGAGGAGAAAAATTGGAAAGCAAGGACTATGAGCGAATTCTGGATGCCATGCCGGAAACTGCCGTCTATGTCATCCGGAAAGATGATCATAAAATATTATATTATAATAAACGGGTACATACTGTTTCACCGGAGGTTCGGCCCGGAATGACCTGTCACGAAGTATGGACCGGTTCCTGCAGCAACTGTCCGCTTCTGACAATCAAAAACAGTCAGGAAGGACGCTCTATCAGCTACAATCCCACCTTCGGCGGCGTAGTGGATATGGTTGCTACAAGAACAATGTGGCAGGATACCATTCCGGCTTTTGTAGTTACGGTCACGCCCCGCCTGGAGACTGCCGGCTATATATACCGTAAGATTCTGCGGGTTGATTTGAAACATGACACCTATGATATCCTGAAACTGGAGCCTGACGCATGGCTCAACGAAAACAGTTCCACCAATTTTTCTCTGCAGATGAGACAGTTGGCAGAAAGCGGCGCCATTCATCCCGATGACAAAGAACGCTTCATCTCTTTCATCTGTCCGGAACATCTGCAAAATGTCCTGCAATCCGACAAACAGAAGCTGACCTGCATTTACCGCCGTCAGCGCATGGGCGAATTTCGCTGGAATCTGATTGAGGTTGTAAAATGCTTTGACTATGATGAAGACAATCAGAAAACCATCTTCTGCATCATGGATGTTCATGACACCATGCGTGAAGGGCTGGCGCGTGAGGAAATCAATTCGCATAACATGGAATTGATACGTGCGGTAGGAGAGCAAAGCTTCCGCATTTACAATATCGACCTGGAAGAAGGAACTGCAGAGCCCGTTCTCGTAGACGGACATTCCAATGATATACCTCTGTCGCAGCTCCCCTGTTGGGATGATCTGGTGCATTCCCGGATTATCCCCTTACTACACACTGCATACCAGAAAGCATTTGAACAGAAATTTTCCCTGGAAAGCCTGAAACAGTCCGGCAAAACAGAAGAACAGAAAACGGAGCTGCTCTGTCAATGGAAAGTCGGTGAGGCCTACCGCTACATCTCTGTTACGGCCCACCGAAACCACAAGGAGGAGAAACACGGCCATACCATCCTTGCCTTTCAGGATATGGATGAAAGAATACGCCGGGAACTGTTCCACAGTCAAAGGGATATGCAGATGGCAGCCATCCTCAAATCCCGCTACAGCAAGATGAATACAGTCCACCTGGAAAGCGGACAGTGCGAGCAGTTCTGCCTGCATGATGAAAATGAACTGTCAAACCCTCTGATTGGGGATTATGATTACTACATGCATCAGGCTCTGTATAGTCATGTCCACCCTGACGATGTGACAAAATACAGCAATGCCCTTTCCCTGGAGCATCTCCGAAAAAAAGCCGCCGAAACGGAAAACTATTCCGAGGAAATCTGCCAGTACCGTATGAAGGGCGAGCCTGTACACTGGATAGAGCAGCATATCATCTACAACCGAAAGGATGACAAGGTTTCCGTCAATATCCTCGGCCAGGATATTACCGCGGAAAAACAGCAGGAGGAGGCTCAGCTTCAGGCACTTCAGGACAGATCCTACATCATCGGCGGCCTGAGCAGCCTGTTTTTCTCCACCTACTATATCGATCTGGCGCATGATACCTTCCGCGCCGTAAGCCAGCTGGGCAAGATAGGGGATGTACTGGGCAGCGCGGTCAACTGCACCACTGCCTTGAAAGTGTATGCAGATAATTTCGTCCATCCGGATGACCGCGCGGAATATTTTGAAGTTATGAACCTTGCCAACTGGCGCCGTTCTCTCCGATGGTGGAGTCCCTACGTAGCAGTCACCTACCGGAAATTGCCCGATAATCCGCAGGACGATACCCTGGCCTTCCGTTGGATACGCGCAACTGCCGTGCTGGCACAGGCCGACGAGGAGGATATTCCCAAAACCGTAGTATATGTAGCTCAGGATATTACAGAAAGCAGAGAGAAGCAACTATAACCCGATTCTACAGATACCCATTAACGGCGCCCTGTAATGCGCCGCCCGAGAAAGGATACAGCGAACATTATGGATCATATACTGGTGATTGACGACAGCCGGGCTCAGGCAGAATACTTAAAATCTATATTAGTCAAGGATTATGAGGTAACCACCTGCCAGAGCGGCGAGGAAGGTCTGAACCTTGCAAAGTCCGGCCAATTTTCCCTGATTTTTCTGGATATTATCATGCCGGACATCGATGGCTTCACCCTGTTGCGCAGACTTCAGGAGACAATGATGACCAAATACATCCCTGTGATTCTGATCACCGGGCTTTCGGATGTACAGCACGAAGAGAGGGGTCTCACGCTGGGCGCGGTGGACTATATCACGAAACCCTTCAGCCCCATCACTGTCAGGGCAAGGGCCAATACCCATATCAAACTCTTCCGCTATCAGATGCACTTCATGAAGCAGGCCATGATGGACCAGCTCACAGGCATCGCCAACAGGCGGCGCTACAAGGAATACAGTATCACAAAATGGAGAGAAGCCGGCAGACTGGGCCTGCCTTTCAGTGTCTGCATTTTTGACATCGACAAATTCAAGCTGTATAATGACACTTTCGGGCATCCGGCCGGAGATAAGGTCATCGCGTCAGTGGCAAACACCGCTTCCTCCTATCTGCAGCGCGCCACGGACTTTCTGGCACGTTACGGCGGAGAAGAATTTGTGGCGATCATTGTGGGAATGGAGGCGGAGGCAGCCTTCCATTATTTCCAGAAGATCCGGAAAGCGGTGGAGGAACTCCACATTCCGCACAATTCTCCTGTCTCCCAATGGGTCACCATCAGCATCGGAGGCGTTACGCTGATTCCGCAGAACGATGACGTGTATGACAATTATCTGAAAATAGCGGACAACATGCTCTATGAAGCCAAGGAAAGCGGCAGAAACAGGGTTATATGGTCCGACGGAAGCGATAAGCAGTGGCGGGAGAAGTAACTCCCGCCTCTTTTCACCCGGCTCCTTCTGACCGGAATGTCTCCTCTTTCACGATTTCTTCTCCTGCCTCACGCGCCTCCTTCCACTCGCCTTCTTCCAACCGGAATGTCTCCTCTTTCACGATTTCTTCTCCTGCCTCACGCGCTTCCTTCCACTCGCCTTCTTCCAGCCGGAATGTCTCCTGCTTCACGATTTCTTCTCCTGTATTACGCTTTCCTTAGCCTCATAAAACCATCTCCTGAGCGTACAGATGTCCCTGGGCATATTGTCCCTGTCCGGATGCTCATGCAGTTTCCTCACCCAGGCATAATACTCGTTTGCCAAGGGTGTTACCAGTGAAGACGTCTTACTGATGTAACCCTTCCTGATGGCCTCGTGGGATACGCTTCTCATGTATTTCCAGAAATTATAGTAAGTAAGCTTTATCTTCGTCATGTATCCGACACTGTCTTCGATGACAAATCCCTCTATTTTATGCTCTTCGTATTCGTAATCCGCTTCCAGAATATCATGGTACCAGTCAAAAAATTCCTGCCAGTCCGCAATTTCATAAGCCTTCTTCTTAGGCTCCAGTCCCAGCGCATCCGCTATATGGCACATATCGTCATATTCATACTTTGCAAAATCCATCCGGTTATATACGATATCCAGCAAAAACAGGCGGCTCTCCGGGTATTCAATAATATGCGGGTCATGCTCCATATCCACACATTCGAACACGAAGGACACTTCCTTTTCCTTTGCATATTCCTTCATTTTCTCCAGGTTTTCGGGAGTGACCTTTTTCCTCAGCATCTCCTGGAAATATCCTGCGTACTGGCTGTCCACAGTGGATTTGCTGGCCGCCAGCAGCGCGTCCTCGTACTCGTTATAGCTTACAATCCCCAGAAATCCGTTCTCCTTTACATAGGCAGTGACAGGAAAATGCAGTTTATGCTGCAGCATCTCAAATTTTGTCTCAGGACGCTCATTGATGTTGAAAAATTTATCATAGGACCTGGCAGCCACTCTGCCCTTCATTGTATCCAGATACAGACCTCTTGCCTTGACAGTCTGGGCGTCCCAGGCTCTGTCATAGAATGCCTTGTCCGTGTAATTGAAGGAGGAAATATTACCGAATTTCTTCTCCACGATATATTTGTTGCCGCGGAGAGAAATAATGGTGTCCGCCACGGAGCTGCTGACCACAGACTGTTCTTCCTGCATCTCGGGCGTCCTGTATACCTCATTTTCCACCTCAATGCAGTGAATTCCCGTTTCGTCCACCTGGACGCATCTCAGGCAGCCGCCGTATTCCACCTGCCCTTCCAGGTTATACACTCTGTCGTTTACCATCGTGGGCACATGCCTGGTATTCCTGTGTCCGTGAATCTGATAACAATTATCCGGTGTAGTATCAAAGAAGGTCTCCGCAATCTTCTCGAAATCATCGTAATTGCCCACACCCTTAATCATCTGTTCCGTGGCCACAAAAGACAGGTTTTCCGGCATGGTGCTCAGGCCCGCATGAGTGACCAGGTAGATATTGTCTCCATACCTGTAATACGCGCACTGACCGAATTTCCTGTAAAGCTGTCTTACGTCCTTCTTACTGATCTTCGCGGCATCCAGAACCGGCTTCGTAATCAGTTCAAACTCTCTGGACCTGCCTGTGCAGTCATTTGCCCAGTACCAGAGCCATCTCTCGTGGTTCCCCTCCAGCATCAGCACATTCTTCCGGTTCATGATGGAGAGCAGGAAATTCACCACCTCCGCGTTTTCCACGCCGCGGTCAATGTAATCCCCCACAAAGATGTACATTTCATCGTCCTTCAGGCCGCCGTTGTCCTCCAGGTATTTCTGAAGAACCGTATTGCAGCCGTGGATATCACCGATATGATGTATCTTTTTGTACGATGACATGTCAAACAGCTTCAGCCAGATGTTGTCCAGCTCATCGGGCCCGAGCACCTTGATACCGGAAGGAATCTTCTGGGTCCGGAACCGGGAGTACATGTTATCAATAACCTCCTCCGGCACTTTTTTAAAAGTTTCCCTTTCTGCGTTTCTGCGCCTCACCTCTTCTATGGGAACATCCGTGAAGTCCACGCAGTAAATCCGGTAACGGTAGGTCTCGCACATTTCCTTATACCGGTTCATCTCGCTGCTCTTGGAATTGGTGGCATCGATTACCGTAAAGTCGCCTCTCTGCATTCGGATTTCCAGAATGCTGAACAGTGTCTTCCACACAGTGCTGTCATTGGACTGGCTGATGCCTTCCGTCCCGTCCGCCAACATTACCGGGCTCTGGCACAACAGACGGATGTCGTCTGCTGATAATGTATACTTTTTCAGCCCCTGCTGCTCAATCCAGGTGGACTTGCCGCAGCCGGGCGCTCCCCGCAGTAATAATAAAATCCTCATTCTTTTATTCCTTTACTTTCTATATCTTACTCTGGGATTTCAGAAGCTGGGCGATGAGATGCTCCACCTCCTGAAGCTGCTCCCGTGAATTCTCCCGATGACTCTGTCTGCGGTACTGGGAAGGAGACATGCCCTTCATGGCATGGAAGGCCTTGGTAAAGACCAACGCGTCACTGTAGCCGCAGGAAAGCGCGATACTTTCTATGGGGTATGATGTGGAATCCAGCAGTTCCCGCGCTTTCGTTATGCGGAATGTGGTAAGGAATCGTTGGGGAGACATCCCCAGATAGCTTTGAAAGAGTGTGTAGAGGTAACTTCTGTTGATGCATACATAATCCGCCACATCCGTTACCTTGATGGGATTACAGTAATTACTCTGAATAAAGGATACCGCCTTCTTCACATACTGATTTCCCTTGTCTTCCTCGTCCTTTGCCACCACTCCCGCGCTTTCCGCCAGGATGGAGAGAAATACACCCAATTGTCCGTTCCTTCTTAAATCATCCGCGATTCCGAAAGTATTGTGTTCCATCATATCACGTACGATGGCATACAGTTCCTGATCTCTGTCACAGGAGAAAATGGGATGTCTGGCTGACAATCCCATGGTTTCCAGATACTCTCCCGCCCGGCTGCCCCCGAAGCCCACCCACAGATAACTCCAGGGTTCCTTCTCATCCGCCTGATAAAATGCCAGTTCATTGGGCTGTATCAGGAAGCCGTAGCCGGCCTCCAATCGATACTCTTTATCGTGAAAGCGGAACAGCCCCCTGCCGCTGAGCACGTAATGAATCAGGTAATGAGGTTTGGAAGCCGGTCCGAAACTGTGCAGACCTTCCGTCTGGGAGCAGCCGCAGCAGTTTACATACAGGCTTCCCGCTTTATCATTTTCAAAATCCAGTTTAAACGCTTTCTCCATATGTAAAACCAGCCTCCTTTCCGCTTTATCCCACATACTTGCAGTCGTCTTGTTCACTCTATGGCCAACACCGGAATATGCATCTGCCGCCGACGTATCCTGCCCCGCAGTACATGCTGTCCGGGGCAGCGCAGCTGCCCTTTGTCCTACCGTTGGAATTATGCAGGGCAGAGCAGCCGGATATACCCCCGGCCTCCTGCGAGCGCCCGGCAAAACCTCAGCCGTTCTCTTCCGCCCCGGCTTTTTCCGGAACACGTTTTCTCAGAACACAAATTCCTTCTTTTCCATATCCGCCTGCACCTTCTCCAGGTCCTCCCTGATGTGAAGCTTCTGGGGACAGGCTTTCTCGCATTTACCGCATTTGATACAGTTCTTTGCCTGTTTTTCGTCTCCCAGGTTCTTCTCCCAGCTGTTTTTAACCATATTATAATTCTGGTACATATGGTAGGTATTCCACACCCGGAAATTGCCCGGGATGTCCACGCCTGCCGGGCATGGCATGCAATACCGGCATGCGGTACAGCCGTTCTGCACCCGGCTCCTGATCAGCGCCACGATATCATCGATGGTTTTCGTCTCTTCGTCCGAAAGGGAACGAAAATCCGTAAAAGTTTTCAGATTATCCTCCACCTGCTCCATGGTGGACATACCGCTCAGAATGACTTTCACATTGGGCAAACTTCCCACCCAGCGCAGCGCATAGGAGGCCACGGAAGCCTCCGGGTCCAGAGCGCGGAATTTCCCCGTGATATCTTCCGCAAATGCTGCCAGGGAACCGCCCTTTACCGGCTCCATGATCACCAGCGGCACGTTTCTTTCTTCCGTGAGGCGATACCCCTTCAACCCCGCCTGGCTCTCCGCATCCATGTAATTCAGCTGAATCTGGCAGAAATCCCAGTCTCTGTAGCACAGGATTTCCTTAAATGCCTCATAGCTGTCATGGAAAGAAAAGCCCAGATACTTAATTCTGCCTTCCGCCTTCAGCCGCTCCAGAACTTCCACCACACCCAGTTCCGCCATCTTCCGGAAGCTGTCGCCGCTCAATGCGTGCATCAGATAGAAATCTATGTAATCCGTCTGCAGCCGTGTCAGCTGCTCTTCAAAAATCCGCTCTGCGTCTTCCTTCTTCGACACATTCCAGCAGGGCAGCTTTGTCGCCAGATAGAAGGAATGTCTGTCGTATTTTTTCAGCACCCTGCCCACGAAAGGTTCACTGTCGCCATTGTGATAGGGATATGCGGTATCGATATAATTCACTCCGGCAGCAATGGCTTTGTCCAACATCCGCTCTGCTTCGGGCTCATCAATTTTTCCTTCCGCCGTCACCGGGAAACGCATGCACCCGAATCCCAGTAAAGAAGTCTCAATTCCCAGATTTTCCAGTTTTCTTTTTTCCATTGCCGTTTTCCTCCATATATTGAAATTTGTATTGCGTATGAAATTGATACAATGCGGTTTATTTTAAAAGTACCGTATCTTGCCTGCGGAAACCGCGTAGCCAAAACGGGCTCCCCTGCTCATTTTGCAGGACAGCTGTGCGCCGGACCCACGGGAAATATTCCCTTCGGGAAGCAGGCTATGACTCCTTCAGATACCCGTCACTGTCAAATTCCACCCCGAAATCCCGGCTGCATTCGTTTATCTTATCCAGAATCCTCTGCGCTTCTTCTCCCTCCGCAGGTGTGGGCTTGTAGTCATTCCGGGTGGACACAGAGCTCACCGAGCACGGTATCACGCGGATTTCCTTATCTTCCTGCATTTCCCCGTCCACGAAAGTAAAGGTCTGCTGGAAAATCATGCAGTCCTTATCCGGCGGATTCCGGTTTGCCCCGAAGCAGAAATTGCCCAGGCTGTAAATAATATATTTCCCCTGATATTCCTCTATTCCCTGCAGCACATGGGGATGATGTCCAATCACCAGGTCATATCCCCAGTCTATGCATTTCTTTCCCAGACTTTCCTGATATTCTTCAGGATAATATTCCCGCTCAATTCCCCAGTGACAGCATGCGAAAACCAGCTCCGCACCTTCCCCGCGAAGCTGTGCAATGCCCTCCTGAAGATATTTCTCCACGCCGGCTCCCTGTCCTACTTCATTGACGGACACAATGCCTATCCGGATGCCGTCCGTTTCATACATACAGTAATTATTGTCATAGGCATACAGGATACCCGCCCCCTTCAGCGCCTCCACTGTGTCGGCGGTTCCCTGTTCCTTATAGTCCAGACGATGATTGTTTGCCATACTGACTGCTTCCACACTGCCTGCCGTCAGGATATTGACGTATTCCGGGTCACCGGAAATGCAGTACGTCTGACCTTCGCGAAAGTCCTCCGAACGGGTCAGCGGCCCTTCCAGATTTACCAGTGTCAGAGCATCCTCAGAAAAAATATCGGCCACATTTTCAAAAAAATAACTGTCGCCGGCTCCCTTGTCGTAAGTCTGGCGGAAGGATATCTCATAGCCCTGACCGATATAATTACCCAGGGTCACATCCCCGGCAGCGGAAATCGTAATCTTAACTTCTTCCGACTCCTCACCCGGCAGTGTTCCGTCGCCTGCAAGGTCAGAATCTGTTTCTGAGTGACCGGATTCCGCCTGCCCTCCCGCAGGCAATGCCTGACCGTTACCGTCCGAAGACGTACCAGCAGAGTGATTTCCGCCGCTGTCGCCTGATATCCCATTCGGAGCGCCGTTCTCTCTGTCTGCTATGGCTTCGTTCAAGGCATTGCTTTCTCCGTTGTTTTCTTCCGGCAGTTGCGCAGCACTGTCTTTTCCGGCGCCTTCCGGCGCCGTGCCGGCCGCACTATCCTCTTCACCGGTTTCCGCACCGCCTTCCGGCAATGTGCCATTCTCCCCATCGCTCTCCTGCTTAATCGGGACAGTCTCCAGCTCTGCCACCGAAGCCGGAAGGGCATCCTGGTTACCGCAGGCGCCCAGCAGCAGCGCGCTTGTCAATATGGTAAGCAATACACCTCTTTTTTCTTTCATAAGACAATACCTGTTACCTTTTTTTCAGCATTTTTACCTCTGCTTTATTATAGATGAACATTACCAGTACCGCTTCCCCGATCAGCAGCAAAGTGCAGAGCACACTGATCAGGCCGCCGAATATTTTCCCTGCATACAGAGTAATCTCAGCGGCCACGCAGAAGCCGATAACCAGATACCCGCAGAATTTATTATATTTTTTCACGTCCGCCACCTCAATGGGACGTTTGTTGAAAACCTTGTTTCTCTCCTCACTGTTGAATATCTTTACCGCTACATTTATACATATAAAAGCAATAAACACAAATATTATGAGATCCATACACTCCTCCTGCCCTTTCCTGCATCGAAAACCATCAATGCATCTGTACTGCCCTTATCAGGCTCCTTCTGTTCCACGGCTTGGTCAAAGTCCGCGCTGCCATTTTCTCATTGACGCCAAATCCTCATATCCTTTCCCGGCACATACCGTTTCAATGCGCTGTACGCCCTGACTCACTCACCGTACAGCTTCTCCTTCAGATACCGGATATTGATGTCAAAATCCACTTCCAGCACCGACATTTTGCGAATGGTCACATCCCGATAGGTTCCGGGCTGCGGAATGCTGTCCGATTCAATATCATATGTAAGCATCTTTCCCGCCATCAGACTCAGGCTGAAGCACTCTCCCCTGGTCAGATTGGTTGTCAGGTTGGGCAGAAGTCCGTCCATCAGCCCTTTGGGATTGGAGACCAGCGTCGAGGGCAGCTTTCTGATTACCGCAGTCAATACTTTCCTTTGACGGTCGGTCCTTCCGAAATCCGTACCCAGATAACGATTTCTGCTGTAGGCAAGCGCCTGGGGTCCGTTCAGATGCACCAGACCGCTGACGGAAGTATCCATATTGTCTGTACCCTGGGGCCTGTCTGTGAGGATATTGTACTCCACCAGATAGCCGTTGACATACTCGATTTCTTCACTGGTCAGCTCCAGTTCAATTCCGCCCACCGCATCCACCAGGCTGGCAAACGCCTCAAAATTCACTAATACGTAACGGTTTACAGTAATATCCAGATTCTGCTCGATGGTCTCCATCAGCAGCTCCGCACCGCCGAAGGAATACGCCGCATTCAGCCGGTTTCCGTCATGTCCGGGAATATCCACATACATGTCCCGCAGAAGAGAAGTCATATATATCTTTTTTGTCTTATTGCTGACGGACAGCAGAATCATGGCATCGGAGCGGCCGTCCTCTCCGTTCTCGCGGGAATCGTTTCCTATGAGGAGTACATTGACTACGCCGTCTTCTTTCATGGGCGCCTGCGTCAGGGAAGCAATCTCATGATAAGTCATTTTCCCGTAAACTACTCCTACCAGCTGATACAGCCCTGCTCCCAGAAGAACAAATATAACGGCAACCGCTATCAGAAATTTCAGCAGACGATGCTTCTTTTTCCGCTTTTTCTTTTGAGACTTTTGAGATTTCGCTGCTTTTTTTGCCACCTGATAATCCTCCTCACGGGGCTGTGCCTGCCTGCCGGGAGCCTTTCTTCCTGAATGCTGCTCCCTGCCCCTGTCCTGCCTTCCAGCAGGAATATTTTTCCCCCGCCGGCGGGATGTCCGGGCATCTCTATCCTCATCGCCATAGTCACGAGCCGGATATCTGCTTTCCTGACCATAGCCACGGGAATCCCTATCCTCCCGCGCATAGCCGGAACGGTTATAATCGGCCTCCCGCCCGTATCCCTGGTGGAAACTCCCACTCTCATAATCCCGGTCGTAAGATACTCTCTCCCGGTCGGAATCCGAGCGGGCATGCGTCCGCTGCTGACCGGAATTCCGGCGGCGGGGTGCTTCACTGTCCCAATCGTAGACGGCACTCTCCGGTTCCTCTTCCTCCTCAGCATACCCCCTTCGGTCGGAATCCGCTCTGCTGTATCCGCGCCTTCCGCTTCCCGTTCCCTGCTCATGGTCATAGGCTCTCCCCCGGAAATACTGCTCATCCTCTTCAGCCCCGCTTCCGGGGTATCCATCCCCCCGGCCGAGGCTTTCCTGCCGACGCCGCTCCTCTTCCCGGATGTAGTCTTCTCTCCCATGATAACCGTCGTGTCGGCCGCGGACAGGCTCCGGGGAATATCCCCTTTCCCGTCCGTAATCGATTTCATCCTCATCCTGCCGCTGTCCGATTATCCGTACCGATTCCTCCGGACTCTGCCGCCGTCCTGACACCTGGCCAGACTGAGTCCCTGTACGGCTCCCACGCCCCGCAGACTCCGCTGTTCCCCTCTGACCCAGTTCCTTCTCCAGGAAATCTTCCAGGCCCCGCTGAATCTGCTCCATTTCATTCTCGTTTTTATTATCCATATGAAGCTTGCAGCCCTTTCCATGTTCCACTGATTCGCATTTTATACTGCACTCCAATGAATTTTGCAGTAAACTACAACAAAGCCACTACACAGTGGCTTTAAGACCGCCGGCCATATATGCTCACCCTGGTCAAATTTGTAAATCCTGGCGGTCTTGAGTATATGCTCACAGCTTAAAATATTTGCCAAACGAAACGTATAACAAATGAGCGCTTCCGTAATCGGAACCCGAAAACAGCAAATGAATGCGCTCACGAGTATATACAGCAAAAGATAACTCCTTGCACTATACCACATATTTTAACATGCGTCACGAAAAGAAACATTAAAATTTTTTTAATTTTCCCGTTTTTCCGCCGCTTCAGGGCATCTGTGTCTTTCCTGTCTCATTTTATCACTAATATGCCTCTGTCACAAGTCATAGTTTTCAGCGTTTCGTATTGACAATGGTCCCAAATGTGCTGTACATTGATTCCAGGATGAAGTGTCCGGACACTTATCCCTGTGAGTTCGCTTACCTCGTGTACTGTCCGCATATTCGGCTCCGCCTTTCGCGGTTCCGTATCCGGCCCTGCCGTAATGATATCATTATGTAACGGGGCTGCCTGAGTAACGGCAAGCACTATGACGTTACGTTAGAGTCAATGGGGAAATCGGAATTTTTTCTATTTCGTTTTCCAGTCATCTATTGCAAGATCAAAGATAACCTCCTCAATCACTTTAATGCACCCGTCTGTGTTCTTCTTAATTTCATCTCCCCAAAATCGAATAACAGTCCACCCCACGAACAGAAGCTGCTTATTGATTTCGTCATCTCTTTCTATATTTCTGGATATTTTCTTAATCCAGAATTCCCCGTTATTGCTCTGTTCCAGATGCGGCCTTAAAATTTCCCAATTCTTTCCGTGGAAAAATTCTCCATCGCAGAAAATAGCTATCTTATACTTCAGTAATACAATATCCGGTTTCCCCGGAAGGTCCTTATAATTTTTACGATATCTGTATCCTCTGTTCCAAAGCGCCTTTCGAAGTATTATTTCAATTTTAGTATCCTTTGCCCGGATATGCTGCATATTTTTTCGTCGTTGCTCCGGAGTAAGTACATCAGGCATTATCCTCACCACGTTCCGTCTTTAAATTATCACTATCTCTTTTAACGTACTCCATAATCCTTTCAACCAATCGATTATCAGATCCTGAATTGTTCCCCGACGTCCATTGTGTATACTCACGCTCACTGGAATCCATCGCATCCCCTGTCTGAATGTTCAACGCATATAAATCTATATGTCCAGACTCATCATCCGTATTTTGCATGGGAAATATAAACCCACATTTTCTTACATTCAAAAGCAATGTGTAAAAAAGCAGCTGATGAGAATTATGTCTTCTGGATTCCGCATATACGGAATTTCTACTATTCTGATATTTCACATCAAATACTGCGATATATCGTTTTTTGCCATCCCCTTTCAACAACGCAATATCCGGAACATACTTGTTCATTAAATATGCCTTTTTATCTGCTTCCTTTAACGTTTGGAGAGGATTTTTCTGTGACATTCGATAATCATCCAACCTTATATCAGAATCCGGATCTCTTTTTAAATAATCCGTAGTTCCCGCTAGTTAATTCCCTCTACATTCTGGCACGCTCATCCTCTGT
>CAJUJN010000104.1 GCA_910586775.1 uncultured Acetatifactor sp.
AGCCAACTATAACATATGTTTTGGATCTAAGCAATTATTTTTCTACAATTCCTAATGTAATATACGAGATATGCAATGAACCAAACGGAGGCGTCTCCTGGAGCGACGTAAAGGAATATGCGGAGCAGATTATAGAGGTGATCCGGGGAGAGGACGAGGACGGCCTCATTCTGGTAGGCACGCCTAACTGGTGCCAGTATGTGGAGCAGGCGGCGGCAGATCCTATTACGGCCTATGACAACATTATGTATACGCTGCACTTTTATGCGGCCACCCACACGGACTCCCTGCGGGATGCCATGACGAAGGCTGTGGAAGCGGGGCTTCCTGTTTTCGTGTCGGAATACGGAATCTGCGACGCCAGCGGAAACGGAGCGATTGATAAAGAGCAGGCGGACAGGTGGGCGGAGCTCCTGGACGAATACGGGATCAGCTATGTGGCCTGGAATCTCTCTAACAAAGCGGAGACTTCCGCCATCCTGAAAAGCAGCTGCGGCAAGGTAAGCGGGTTTACCCTGGAAGACCTCAGCGATTCCGGAAAATGGCTTTATGAGAGGCTGGGAGCTGGAGGAAGCGGCGCCGCAGGAGAAAAAACAGCGGCAATACATCCGTAAGCCACTCCGGGGAAACGGCAGGGAATACGGCGGAGGACAGAGATGGAGGTTTTGCTTCGGACGGACAGCTCGGAAATGGAAGTAACGGATTAGGAGAAGAAAACGCTGCAGGGAATGCCGGTTGGAGGAATAAAATCGGCGGGAAGTATACGAAACGGAGTTATCATGAAAAGTTTTCGGAGCAAAATGATCTGCATTCTGCTGGCCATGTCACTGATTCCGCTGGTGATGGCAGTCATCTATTCTTACCGTATTTCAAGCAGAAACCTGTATGAGAAAATGAACCAGACGGAAGTGGCATTTGTGGAATCTATGGCCCATGTGGTTGATAACGAGCTTCAGCGTCTGACCGTTAATATAGATATGGCAATATCCCAGCGGGAATTTCAGCATGCCGTGAATCAGCTGGGTACTGCCAGCTCAGACGGTACACGGTGGAGGGCCATGCAGGATATGAATAAGGTGGTAGGTGGAATTTTCGGAAGAGGAGATGCCGTATCCGGTATTTATGTCATTGCACAAAACGGATATACCTGCGCCGTGATGGACGAATATCATCTGAATCTGGACAGATTTATGGAGGAGGATCCATGTTTCATTGAGAACATGGGCCTGGGGGCAGTGGTGGCGGAGGGGATTCGTTCCATGGGGGACGGTCGGGAAGCCATGATGTTCGGAAAATTGATCAAGGATGTGGCGGATAAGGGCAACCTGGCGGAGATTGGCGTTGCGCACTTTGCTGTTGATCCGGTAAAATTTTCTTCCGTGATAGCGCAGAACGAGGAGGACAGCGCTTTCTTTCTGCTGAATCAGGAAGGACAGGTAGTGACGGCACGTTGTGAGGCACAGGAGCAGGAGCTTTATCATCGGATGATTCAGGAACAGCAGAAAGAGATGCGGGAGAAGAAGGGAGTTATTCCTGTCTCGCTGGGAACAGAGAGTCTGGTGATGATCTACAGTATCTCTCCTGTTTATCAATATCAGGTGATCCGCTGCATTCCTTACTCAGTCTATAACAGCGAGGTGGAGAACATTATCTGGATGCTGGTGCTCTTCTCCTTGGTGTGCGCGGTTTTGGCTGTTCTGGTTTCGGCTTTTGTGTCAAAGAGCATATCCAGACCCATTCAGGAGCTGAGCCGGGCCATGGGTTATACGGAAAAGGGCGATTTTACGGTCCGTCTGGAATCCGGCAGAAGGGATGAAATGGGGAATATGATGAGAAGTTTTAATCATATGGTAGAGCAGCTGGATTCCCTTTTTACCCAGACGATAGAGGATGAAAAGGCGAAGAAAAATCTGGAGATTTGTTCGTTGCAATATCAGATCAGTCCTCATTTTCTATACAATCTTATGGCGTCTGTGCGTTCTCTGGCAGTGATCGAAGGGGCAGAGGAGACAGGGGAAATGCTGGGAGATGTTTCCAGGCTGCTGCGGAATACGGTAAGTTATGCAGGAATGCTTGTGCCCCTGTCTTTTGAGCTGGAAAATATACAAACCTTTTTAAGCATTCAAAATGCCTGTCACAGCGGTCTGATTTCTCAGCAGATCCAGGTGCAGGAAGGGATACAGGATTTGCTGGTGCCCAATCTAATCCTCCAGCCCATTGTGGAAAATGCCGTGTTCCACGGAGCGGATCCGGAATCCGGGGAGGTGTGGGTTGAGGTATCGGCAAAGAAGCAAGGGGAAGTGCTGCTGCTGACGGTCAGGGATCATGGCTGCGGTATTTCCCGAGAGGAACAGAGAAAAATATTGGAAGGGCAGGCCAGGGAAGGGATGATCAGCCATGTGGGACTGAGGAACACCAAGGATAGAATTCGGCTGAATTTCGGCAGCCCATATGATTTGCTCATAGACAGCGAAGGGGCGGGTACCCGGATTCGGCTCTTTCTTCCCATACTTCACAGGAATCATGAGACTACAGAGATTTAAAAAAGGAGGCATATTTTGATTCATGTAATGCTGGTAGACGACAATCAGTTGATACTTCGAGGCCTGGAACGTATATTGGACTGGGAGGCCAACGGCTATCTGATCGTGGGTAAGGCGATCAACGGAAAGCAGGCATTGGAGAAGATGGAAAAGGTACGTGTGGACATCCTGTTTACTGACATCCGAATGCCTGTAATGGATGGGATCGAGCTGATTTGTGCCGTAAAGGAACGCTATCCGAAGGTGCGGGTTATTGTCTTGAGCGCCTATGACGATTTCAAATATGTGCGGACTGCCTTTTGGCTGGGGGCTAATGATTATCTGCTGAAACAGGAATATGATGGAGAGACCCTGCTTTGCCTCCTGGACAGGCTGAAGCAGGACAGGAGGCATGGAGATACTGCCCGGAAAGATGCGGAAATTGAAAAGCTGGTTCTTCGGAATCAGGAGAAACAGCCTGAAGATGCCCAGAGCAAATATCTGATTCGTTTTAAGAAATGTATCGAAAAACATTACAGTGAGAATAATCTGCGGGCGGAGGATGTGGCAGAATATCTGGGAATCAGCGTGGGATGGATGGGAAAACTGATCTATCAGGAGACTGCGCTTCATTTTGCGGATTATCTGAATTATTATCGGATTCTGCGGGCAAAGGAGCTTTTGGAAAGCACGAACCTGAAGGTTTATGAAATTGCCGAACGGGTGGGGTACAATAATGTGGAGCATTTTACCAGGGTATTTAAGAAGCTTGTGGGTATGAGCCCCAGCGTTTACGGAGGCAGTACTTCCTGACCGCAAAGAGAGTCGGACGGCTGTTCCATGTATTGAAGGAGAAGGGAACAGGTCAGACAAGCGGGGGATAGCGCAGGGACAAAGGCGCCGGATTATATAAATGGAATACAAATCAAATTAGTGGAGGGGATGCATAAAACAGGGCATGCCCTTTTTTTGTACAATTTTTTGGGGGAGAGCATAATACTTCATGAAAATGCGGAATATATCATTCGTTTTATTGGTGAAATTGTGTACAATCAGAACAACTTGAGGAGGTATTGTAATGAAAATCAGAGTATGCAAGATCAACCGCATGACCAATCCGCTGGGATTTACAAAGGAGCCCAAGTTGGAGGATTTTGAAGGCTGTGTGGTATATTCCGATTTGGAACGTACCGGAGATATGCAGACCGGAGACAGCAGGGTGAACCGGCTGTTCCGGAATGCAAGAAAGAAACTGGAAAGAATGATAAAAAATGGGCGGAAAAACAAGATAAAACAGGCACAATGACTTCAAAAAAGTTATGTACTTCATAATGTATCATGAAACTGCGGAAAATATCATTCAAATAAGCGCTTGAAGTGATTATAATGATGAAAAATGAACAAGGAAACAAGTTGTCAAGGAGAGAGGCGGGAGCAGATGAGAAAGATGCAGACGAAGATGGAACAGAAGAAACCACTGGGGAAAAGATTGCGGGCAAACAGGGCCAGGCTGCTGATGTTCCTGCCGGGTTTTGCCTTTATCCTTCTTTTTTCCTATGGTCCCATGTACGGACTGGTCCTTGCCTTCAAAGATTTCAATATCGGATTGGGCATTTGGGACAGCCCCTGGGTGGGATGGAAGCATTTTCGGGCATTTCTGTCCAATGCCTCATCGCTGCGGGTATTGGGCAACACGCTGAGAATCAGTCTGCTGCATCTGGTATTCGGATTTCCGGCGCCGATCATACTGGCCTTGCTTTTGAATGAATTGAAGCCGGGCTTCTTCAAGAGGGCGGCTCAAACCATCAGCTATCTTCCGCATTTTATTTCCTGGATTGTAGTGGCAGGGATTCTCAGCAATCTCCTTTCCCCGGGAACAGGTATGGTCAACGAGGTTATCAAAATGCTGGGAGGGAAGCCGGTTTATTTTCTTGCGGATGTGAGATGGTTCCGCACCGTGCTGGTGGTCAGCAATATCTGGAAGGGGATCGGATGGGGAAGCGTGGTTTACCTGGCGGCGCTGTGTTCCATACCGCCGGAACAATATGAATCAGCCATGATCGATGGGGCCAACCGCCTTCAGAGAATCCGGTATATCACCCTTCCTTCCATGAAAGGGATCATCTCCATCATGCTTCTGATGCAGGCGGGAAGTCTGATGAACGCCGGTTTTGATCAGGTATTTAATCTGTATAATCCAAGCGTATATGCGGTGGGAGATATTATAGATACATATGTGTACCGTATGGGAATCGGCCAGATGATGTACAGCTTTAACACAGCAGTGGGACTGTTTAAGTCAACAGTGAATTTTATATTGGTGATGACAGTGAATTTTGTGACAAAGAGAATAAATGAGGGTGAATCTGTCCTGTTTTAAGATCCGGGCATCTCATTGAGAACAGAATGGGAAAACGGCATGGGGCAGCGCACAGACAGGAGCGGGAAAGCGGATGAAGACAAGAGGAAAAAGGAGAACGAAACGAAAAATTTGTGCGGCAGACAGGGCATTGATCATATTTTGTTACACTTGTGTCTTTCTGGTGGTAGCAGTGACATTTGTGCCCTTCTGGGAACTGGCCGCCACATCCCTGTGCACCAGAGCGGATGCGGCCAGGAGCGGTATCAGGCTGTTTACGGCAAATCCAACGCTGGATGCATACAGACAGGTGCTTTCTTCCAAGAATATATGGAACAGCGCGTGGAACAGTGTGGTTCGGGTGGTACTCGGAACCGTGATATCGGTAGGACTTACGGCGCTGACTGCTTATCCGCTGTCCAAGGCTGACTTTATCGGTGTAAAATTTTTCACGGTTGCAATCCTCTTTACCATGGTTTTCAGCGGTGGGTTGATTCCTTCCTATTTTCTGATAACAAAGACGCTGCACATGACGGATTCCATCTGGTCCATGATCCTGCCCGGTGCAGTGGGCGCCTATAACCTGATCATCATGCGCAATTTTCTGCGTTCTATTCCCCAGAGTCTGGAGGATGCGGCCAGAATCGACGGGGCGGGAGAACTGTATGTGTGGTGGAGGATTGTTATGCCGCTGTCTAAACCGGTACTGGCCACAGTGGCGCTGTGGAAGGCCGTGGATCACTGGAATGCTTATTTTGACTGCCTGCTTTATATCCGGGACCAGTCGAAATTCGTCCTCCAGATTCTGCTGCGCAGGGTTCTGGTGGAACAGCAGATGGCCATGCTGCAGGAAGGCTTTATGATGGATATGACTTCAAAACCCACAGAGGCAACGGTCAGGGCAGCCCTGATTCTGATCAGTACACTTCCTATCGTATTGGTTTATCCGTTTTTACAAAAATATTTCATGCAGGGAATTATGCTGGGAGGCGTAAAGGAGTAAAGGCAGAGGGGAGATAGTGTGAAAAAAGTTTCACATTTCTATTTGAACCGCCAAAGGGGGCATTCTCAGGAATTCCCATCAATATAAAGAAGGATTCCATTCCGTTCAGGAATAGAATAAAGCAACCGTACATGCTGCAATATTCGGTAGTGAAAAGGAGCTTTGCCGCGGCGGAACACAGATGCCATTTCACAGGAAATTGCGGAACTAAAGGAAAAGGAGACAGAGTATGAAAGGAAAGAAATTGTTGTCGCTGCTGATGTGTACGTTACTTGCAGCCGGTGCGCTGGGAGCCTGCGGACAGGAGGCAGGGGATAGCGGGGGAGAGAGCCGGAATCAGTCATCGGAAGTGAAGGAGAGTTCCGGCACAGAGTCCCAGGAAGCCGCCCAGGGTGAAGGAACGAATGAGGAGCAGACCTGGCAGGTGACTCTGGCCGTACCTGTGAATGGACCTGTGGACGAGAAAAACGAGACACTGGACTATCTGAATTCTCTGGTTCCGGGTCTGGAGTTCAAGATAGAGGCCATAGAGATCGGAAGCTACTGGGATATCCTGAATCCCAGGCTGGCATCCGGGGAGATTCCGGATATCTTCCACTGCCACAGTGATTCCATGTACCGTTCCTATCTGGAACAGGGAGTGCTGGGCGGCGTGGCGCCGGAGCTGATTAAAGAGTGTATGCCGGAATTTGTGAGTGACCTGAAGGAATGTGATGCCACAGGCGCCTGGAGCCTGGTGCTGGATAACGGTCTGATCTACGGACTGCCCATTGTGACCGGGGAGCGGACCTACAACTTTACCAACGGCTGGAGGATGGATTGGCTGAAGGCTGTGGGAATTGATAAGGTACCGGAGACCGTGGAGGAATATGAAGAGGCTCTTACACGTTTTACCTTCAATGATCCGGACGGAAACGGGGTGGACGATACCTATGGCACAACCCTGCGCGGCAAGGATTCCACCCCCAATCTGTTCCCTTCCTTGTTCGGGGCTTACGGGATCTTCCCGGGTATGTGGAATCTGGCAGAGGATGGGACGCTGAAATTCGGCATTACTGATCCCAGGGGAAAGGAAGCGCTGGAAAAACTGCACAGCTGGTATGAAAAGGGCCTGATCGATCCGGAGTTTATATCCGTGGACGGAGTAGGCCGCACGGAAAAATGGGCCAACAGCAAGGTGGGGGCACTGGTGGATACCACCTATTATAACCTGCAGCCCGGCGATGCGATTTATGACGGCCTTCTGGCGCTTACGCCGGAGGCGGAGGTGGTGTCGGGACCTGCGCCCAAAGGAGAGGATGGCGACTATGGCTACATGAACTGGGGCAGGTACACGAACCGGGTGGTATTCGGGAAAACTTTGCTCGCTGACGAAGAAAAATTAAAGAAGGTGCTGCAGCTCTATGACTTGATTAGTACGGATTTTGAAGTTTGTGCCAGACTTCGCTGCGGTGTGGAGGGAACCCATTGGGAGTATAACGAGTTTAGGGTTCCGCAGAAGTTTCCTGCATATTCGGACGCTGCAAACAACGGCCCTTCCGGCCTCAATACCTTCTGGCAGGGTGGAATTCCCTATACGCCCATTGTGGGAGATTTGTTTGAGGGAAGCAATATTGAAGAGCTGAATAAATACGGCAAAGAAGGCACACTGGTGAATGGCGAAAATTATTTCTCTTATCTGGGGAAATTCGTTCCGGATGAAGTGGGGACGGCATATAAAGCCGAAGCGGATACGCTGTATAAGACCAATTTCATTGATTTCATCACCGGAGCCAGGCCGTTGGAGGAATATGACGCTTTTGTGGAGGAATGGATGGCAGCGGGCGGAGAGGCTTATACCAAAGCCCACAATGAATGCTGGCAGAATATTGAAACGATCATGGCGGAGGCGGAAAGTATTTTTAAATAAGTCTCTCAGGATTTCCCCACGGCCGACGGAGCGACGGACGCATGCACGCAGCAAAACGGAGGCCGGGGACGCCTGCAGACGGAGTTGTTTGCGAAAAAGGGAGGATGGAGACATGGAACGACTGCTGCGATTTGATTTCGGGAATGATTTTGTCCCCCATGACCCGGGATTTATCAAGATTGAAAGGCTTTACCAGACTCCGGCATTTCTGTGGGTCTGTGAGATGAGGAACCGCTGGTTTTCGGAAACGGAATGTTCCCCCTGGCGGGACTGCCTGTACGGCAGGGAAGGAGAATTCCGGATGGGGCTTCCCGCAGGGGAATACTGCCTGAAGCTTTACTGTTATGATCCGGTACAGGAGCCGGAGCCTTTTGAAGTGTGGTTCGGCAGTACGGATGCCTATGCACCCCGCCTGCAGGGAACTTATACGGAAAAAAGCTGGGTTAAGCCCCGAAAAGGGGAGAAGTTCTGTCTTTCTGCCAAGGTGAAACATACCGGCGGTATCCTGGCGGTGAGTTTTCCGGGAGAATATTTTGTAAACGGTATGGATGTATACGGCCCGGCGGGTACGGTGCCCTTTCCGGTCTATGAGGAAGGGATTCCGGATAAGCTTCCCGTCCGGCAGGAGGTAGAGCAGCAGGGAAGCGATGACTGTAGGGCCATGCTGGAACAGATCTGTGAATGGCTGCTGAAGGTGCGCCGCAGCGACGGTTTTATCGGGGATTTTGAGGAGGGAAAGCGGTTATGGTACACGGCGTCCTATCCTGTCCGGACGTTGTTGGCAGGCTATGCGCTTCTGCACAGATCTATGTACCGGGATGCTGTCTTCGGGATGCTGGACCGGTTTGTCTCGGAGCAGATGCCGGAGGGCGGCTTTACCCAGAGCTGCAGGGGAACGCCCACAGCGCTCCTGACAGAGGAAGAGTTGGAGAAAGTGCGCCGGAGCAACTGGATGAATCTGGCGGATGTGGGGAGTATGGTGGCGGCCCTGGCAGCAGCGTGCCATTATGCGGAAGGAGAACGCCGGGGCTGCTATGAGGCAGCGGTGAGAAAATATCTGGATCAATGGGCCATGAGATTTCGGAGCAGGGAGGGCGGCTTTACCAATGGATGGACCCTGGCCATGGACGATAAGGTGTACAGCGTGGCCACTGCTTCCACAGGATTGGCATGTGTGTTGTTTTATACGGTGACCGGGGAGGACCATTATCTTGCCGTAGCGGAGGAAGCCGCATTGTATCTGGCAGAGAACTGGAATCCGGACGGAAGGCTGTGGAATCATATTTACAAGGGCACTTATCCGGGACATGACCATTATCAGGATGTGCGGGAATTCGGGGACGGATTTTATACCCTGGAAACCATCGCGGCAGTCCTTACCGTCAGCACCCGGGCAGAGGCAGGGGAGAAATTGTTCTCGGTTCTGGAAGCATATTTGTTCGGTGAGAAGGGACTGTTTGCCCTGAAGGGAGAGGAGGCCTGGTGGCCTCTGGAGAATTGTTGGCATAACAGCAAGAGTGCGGGAAATCCTGTTTTGCTGGATGTATACCTGCGTTTCTGGGAGCGGTTCGGCAAAAATGTTCTATATCGGGACCAGGCGGCCGGAGAGCTTTCGCTGTGCAGGAAATTTCTGGCAACCCCCAGGTTTGCGTATCTTCTGGGAGTAATGTGCGATGAACCGGACAAAACGTATCCCTTTGCAAAACACAGTATACAGTGCTGGAACGGATGTGCGGCGGCGGCCACGGGTTTTGCGGGAATTGCCATGGCACAGATGCTGTCACCGGGCCTGATATTCG
Source organism: uncultured Acetatifactor sp. (assembly GCA_910586775.1). Lineage (GTDB taxonomy): Bacteria > Bacillota > Clostridia > Lachnospirales > Lachnospiraceae > Acetatifactor. The sequence goes on from CAJUJN010000104.1 coordinate 9,593, forward strand.
GGCAGGGACAGCGAACCTTTCTGGTGGATGGGTTTCCCGGGAACAGCGATGATGAAAAGATAGAGGCCTGAAGAGAATACGTCATCAGCCGGGCGGTTACGGTGAGTTCCGGTATGACGGTGCTGTTGGACAATTGTGATATAAGACAGGAGGACGGCATGTTTGACAATGTGTTTCGGGGAGCCAATATCCATCTGGACCCGGAAGACCTGTCCGCGCCGGCCCTGTCTATAGAACCCTTGGAGAAGGTGAAGATGGACAATATTGATACAAAACGGAAAAACGGAAAGATATATGGCACATTCCGGATAAAGACGGGAGGCAGAAATGATACATAGACGATACGACGATATTGTTTTAACTATATGCGATACAAGGGAAGAGATGGGACGGCAGGCGGCTGCGGAGGCGGCGGACTGTCTGCGGCGGCTGCTGGAAAGGGAAGAGAAGGTAAACTGCATGTTTGCAGCAGCTCCGTCCCAGACAGAATTCCTGACAGCGCTGTGCAGGGAGGAGGGAATTGACTGGGGGCGTGTGAATGCCTTTCACATGGATGAATATGCAGGATTGTCCGATGATATGCAGGGATCCTTCGGCGGTTATTTACGGGAACATATCTTTGACAGATGTGCCTTCGGGAAGGTCAATCTGATTGACGGCAAGGGGAAGCCCGGAGAGGAAGCTGCCCGGTATGGGAAACTGATTGCCTCCGCTCCCCTTCATATGGTATTTCTGGGAATCGGAGAAAATGGTCATATCGCCTTTAACGATCCCCATGAGGCAGATTTTCAGGATCCGCAGCCTATGAAGACTGTGAAACTGGATGAGGTGTGCCGGATGCAGCAGGTGCATGATGGGTGTTTTCCCTCCCTTACGCAGGTGCCGGAGCTGGCTTTGACCGTAACCTGCCCGGTGTTGGCATCGGCAGAGTATGTGTTTTGTATCGTGCCCGGTATGAGAAAACGGGAGGCATTGACGCGGACGCTGACCGGTCCGGTGGAGGAGAGCTGTCCGGCCAGTATACTGCGCAGGGCCGGGAATGTGCGGATGTATGCGGACCGGGAATGTGCGAGAGAATTGACGGAAGCGATGTGAGGGAACAGCGCCGGCGTCATGGGCATGAGGGGATGCGGCCGGGGCAGGCGGAAAGCGGCAAAACGGAGAGTGCCGCAGGATGCGGAAACCGTGCCGGTGTAAGGGATTGGCGGCAATGCCGCGGGAGTATGCTATGGAGATCAGGGGAGCAGAATATAAAAGATTGATCGAGGAAGAATTTTATCCATATTGGAGACGTTTTCGGGATCGGGAATACGGGGGTATTCTGAACTGCATAAGCAATGACGGTAGGCAGTTATTGTCTGAACGAAAATACGCCTGGTCCCAGGGGCGCTGGCTCTGGATTTTGGCCAGTCTGTATGACATGGCGCGGCGGGGAAGCCTTCGTCTGGACTGCGGGGAACTGGAGTCATGGATGGAAGAGACCGGCGGTTTTCTGGCAAAGTATGTCATTTCGGAGGACGGGCGCTGCTGTCACTTTTTGGAGCGGGACGGAAGAGCCGTTTTGGATACGCGTACCGGACGCCGGGATGCCAGTATTTATACGGACTGCTTTGTCCTTCTGGGCATGGCTCAGGATGCGCAGGTCAGGCGGAGGGAAGAAGCCGTTCCCGGGGTGAGCGCTCTTTACAATGGCATTGCGGAGCGGATTGCAGCGGGAAATTATCTGACGGAGCCTTACCCCGTACCGGCAGGATACCGGGCTCATGGTATTCCCATGATTTTGCTGAATGTAATCTCCTGCTATATCAGGATGAAGAAAAGTTTTGGGATGTGCTGTGAGGAAGAGATCCGGTACGGGTTGGAGCTGACAGAGGACATCTGGAATTCGTTTTACGACGGAAGTTATATACGGGAATTTCGGAAAAACGGTTCGGGCAGAACGAGGGAGCTGCTGGAGGGCCAGGTCAACCCCGGACATACCCTGGAGGATTTATGGTTCCAGATTGAGTTTTTGAAGGAGCATGGAGAATTGGAAAAGTATCTGTCCCGGATCTGTAAGGCGGCGGAGAGTACCTTCCTGTTGGGCTGGGACAGTGAATTCGGCGGGCTTTTTCGCTTTGTGGACAGGGATGGCGGAAGGCCCCGGGGAGAGGGAAACGAGGAGGAGCAGCCGGCAGATTCGGACAGAGCGGAGTATGAGAAAATGGTTCTGGGTACCTGGGACAGCAAGCTCTGGTGGCCCCATGCGGAGGCTCTGTACCTGTTCGCCCTTCTGTATGAGCTGACAGGCGAGAGCAGGTGGCAGGCTCTGTATGAAAAAAGCAGGGACTATGCGTTTTCGGTTTTCCCGGATCGCTGCCTGGGGGAATGGGTTCAGATCCGGCGCCGGGACGGAATGCCCGAGGACAGGGTGGTGGCGCTTCCGGTGAAGGATCCGTTTCATATTTTACGAAGTTTTATTAAGCTGGTGGAACTGGCAGAGAGGACATCGGGAGGGACATATTTTGAATAAAGCAGAGGAAAGAGAGATCTGGATAAAAAATGCCAGGATCATTACGGAGACAGGAATCGTCAGTGGTTCTGTCATGGTGCGGGGGAGTAAGATTGAACGGGTGGTGCGGAAAGCGGAGCAGGAGAGCGGAAGCCGGGAGGGGGAGGCGGATACATATGTCTGCGGAGCAGGTGCAGATATACGCTTCCCGGCCCGGGAGATTATGTCCGCAGAACAGGAAAAAGTGATTATAGATGCCGGAGGACTGTATCTGTCCCCCGGCTTTATTGATATTCATACCCACGGCGGAGGAGGTTGCGACTTCATGGACGGAACCCTGGAGGCGATAGAGACTGCCTGCCGGATGCACCTTGCCCACGGAACTACTTCCATCGTGCCTACCACGCTGGCCGGTTCACAGGAGGGGCTGCTTTCTTTCCTGGCTCTGTTTGAAGGGATGGAGCAAAAGAAGGAGGGATGCCCGGAGATTCTGGGGCTTCACCTGGAGGGGCCGTACTTTGCGCCGGGACAGAAAGGGGCACAGAATCCGGCATGGCTGCGAAATCCGGATCCGAAAGAATACATGGAGGTATTGTCTGCCACAAACCGCATATGCAGGTGGTCTTTTGCACCGGAGCTGTCCGGGGGAGCTGCCTTTTTGCAGGAACTGCGCCGGAGGGGAATTGTCAGCTCACTGGCCCACTCGGATGCGGACTGCAGGCAGGTCTTCCAGGCCTGTGAGAATGGTCTTGCGGCGCTTACCCATTTTTATTCCTGTATGACCGGAGTAACCAGAAGACATGGATTTCGGACGGCGGGAGCCATAGAGGCGGGATACCTTCTGGACAGTTTATATGTAGAGGTGATTGCGGACGGATGTCATCTTCCGGAAGAGCTATTGTCCCTGATCTACAAGATAAAGGGTGCGGAGCGGATTTGTCTCGTAACGGACAGTATGCGGGCAGCGGGAATGCCGGATGGGGAATATCTCCTGGGAAGCGGGCAGGAGGGGATACGCTGCATCAAGGAGGACGGCGTGGCAAAGCTGCAGGACCGCAGCGCATTTGCCGGAAGTGTGGCCACGGCGGACAGGTTGGTACGTACCTTTCGGAGACTGACAGATGCGCCGCTGTATCAGGCAGTCAAAATGATGAGCCTGACGCCGGCCACACTGATGGGGGTGGAGGAGAGGAAGGGGTCTGTTGCGGAAGGAAAGGATGCGGATCTGTTGCTGTTTGATGAGGAGATCCGAATCAAGGGGGTGATGGCGAGAGGGAAATTTGCAGGAGTCTATTGACAAACAACTGATTATGGTGTATATATAACCTGTCTTTGGTAGTAAAGACTGAAAAATGGTGCAAACTGGAAGTAAAATCAGT
>CAJUJN010000105.1:0-10731 GCA_910586775.1 uncultured Acetatifactor sp.
GCCACTGTATGATTTGTGAAGCGGTAATTTCACTCAACATCTGTTCGCCAAAATATGGAATAATGTGCTGCTCCATCATATACCGTTTATTCTTCATGGTACGGTCTTTCAATTCATTCTGTTTATCCTCGAAATAGACCTCCATAAATTCACTCAACTTCATATCCATGCTTCGGCTACTGTTTAACTTCTTTTGTCGCTCATACTCTAACGCTTCTCTTTTTGTTTCAAATCCTCTCTTTCTTCGCTTTTTCTTCTCTCCCTTTGCCGTTGTTTCAAACCATTGCGCCGACCACTTTTTCGTATCTTTCTCCTTATAAGCCATACTGTCACGCTCCTCTCTTTAGCTTATTGATAACTCATAACCGTACATTTTCTTTGCCCAAAACGCCCTCGGAATACGTCCTGCCATTGTAATATATCCCTGTCCTGCAAGTTCCCTGTTCAGTTCTTTTACAATCTTGTAGGCATGAGATTTTGAACAATTTAACTCTTTGGCTATATCTTCCGCACTCATCATATAACGGTAGTTTGCCACACGTTTGTCCTCCTTTCCCCTTTTAGAAATTCATTACAATATTTGTATTCTCTATTTGTACGAATTTCGTATATTCATATTAACACCTTATCCAAACAATGTCAATACTTCGTAAAAACATTTTTACGAACTTCGTATTTGTATTTTTTCTATTTTACTCTTTTATGTTTTTCGTATATGTGGTATGATGATAAATAGAATTTATGCTTTTCGTAATTATTTAACATATGAAAATAGGAGGTCACTATGGGCGATGGAAAGAAACTGAAAGAAATACTTGACAGCAAGAACACAAATGTCCGTCAGATTGCAAAGGCTACGGGAATTAGTGCTACAACACTATATTCTATTATTCAAAAGGATTCCAATATCCGATTTGACTTTGCTTTACGGTTGGCAAATGAATTAGAAATTGATGTGAATGAGATATGCGCCGCCAGTCCGTTCTCCGGCACTATTACTGAAGAAGAAATATATCCCACGCTCCCCGATGGACTGAATGGGGCTCTTGACGGAAACCGGGTAAAGGTATATTTAAAAAATTCACTATATCCGCTTATGTATCTGTTTGGAAAAAATAGTATGCCCGATGTGGATAACCTGTTGACTTCATTTTATCAGCTAGACGATGAAGCAAGAAAGGAAGTAGTGGAAACGATACAGTTCAAGTTACAGTATCACAAAGACAAAGAGCGGGCAGAACAGGTAAAGCAAATAAAAGGTTGGTAAAAAGACAAACTCCGATGAAACTTGGCACCATTTTCATCGGAGTTCTTTTTATGGCACCGTTTTGGCACCGCTTTACACTTTTTTGTTCTTGCAAAGTTTCAAAAAGGGCTTCCCGATTTCTCGGAAAGCCCCATAAAATTTAGCTTTTTACTGATTACTCAATAATCGTAGCCACACGACCAGAACCAACTGTCCTACCACCCTCACGAATAGCAAACGTAAGTCCCTGCTCCATAGCGATAGGATGAATCAACTCAATCGTCATCTCTACATTATCGCCAGGCATACACATCTCAACACCTGCGGGCAGGTTGCAGACACCTGTAACGTCTGTCGTTCTGAAGTAGAACTGAGGACGATAGTTGTTGAAGAAAGGTGTATGACGGCCGCCCTCGTCCTTGGTCAGAACGTAAACCTGAGCGGTAAACTTGGTATGGCAGGTTACAGTGCCGGGTTTGGAAAGAACCTGTCCTCTTTCGATTTCGGTTCTCTGAACACCACGAAGCAGTGCGCCGATATTGTCACCGGCCTGTGCGGAATCAAGCATCTTACGGAACATCTCGATACCGGTAACAACGGTCTTTCTGGTCTCTTCCTTGATACCAACGATTTCAACTTCCTCATTCAGCTTCAGTGTACCACGCTCTACACGGCCGGTAGCAACCGTACCACGTCCGGTAATGGTGAATACGTCCTCTACAGGCATCAGGAAAGGCTTGTCTGTATCACGCTGAGGATCAGGAATATACTCGTCAACAGTCTTCATCAGCTCGAGGATCTTGTCGCCCCACTCGCAGTTGGGATCTTCCAGAGCCTTCAGAGCGGAACCCTTGATGATCGGGCAGTCTGTAAAACCATACTCTTCAAGCTGCTCGGTAACTTCCATCTCAACCAACTCCAGAATGTCGTCATCAACGTCATCGCTGTCGCACTTGTTCAGGAATACTACGATATAAGGAACACCTACCTGACGAGCCAGAAGGATGTGCTCCTTGGTCTGAGCCATAACACCGTCGGTAGCAGCCACAACCAGGATAGCGCCGTCCATCTGAGCGGCACCGGTGATCATGTTCTTTACATAGTCAGCATGGCCCGGGCAGTCAACGTGCGCATAGTGCCTGTTCTCGGTCTCGTACTCTACGTGTGCGGTAGAGATGGTGATTCCACGCTCTCTCTCTTCCGGAGCCTTATCAATCATGTCGAATGCGACAGCCTCACCGGTTCCAAGTCTGCTGTTCAGGGTCTTGGTGATAGCGGCGGTCAGCGTTGTCTTACCATGGTCAACGTGGCCAATGGTACCAATGTTACAATGGGGCTTGTTTCTTTCAAATTTAGCTTTTGCCATTATTAAAGTCCTCCTTCAATTAATGAAACTTCTTTTAATAAAACTTTTTTCATTTTCTCTTCGCCGAAGCGCATTCCGCACACTCGGCGCTTTTATCTCGGCTATCTCTGATTATATTAAATAACCAAAGCTTTTTCAAGTGATTTTTTAATAATATTGACACTTTTTAACAATAATTCAAGTTTTCCACAGGATAGGGCGGTTTATACGCTTTCCCGCCGCCTTTTGCGTTAAAGGCCTTACCTGCAGGATTAGGCGAAGTCCAGAACCTTCTCCACAGGATAAGGTAACCCGTGCGTTTTACTTTCCGCCTTTTGCAGCCAGAACCTTCTCCTGTACGTTCTTGGGCACCTGCTCGTATTTCTCGAAGAACATGGAATAGTTGCCGCGGCCCTGGGTCTTGGAACGCAGGTCAGTTGAGTAGCCGAACATCTCGGCAAGGGGTACGAATGCCTTCACCATCTTACCGCCGCCGATATCTTCCATGCCTTCCACACGTCCGCGGCGGGAGTTCAGGTCGCCGATAACGTCGCCCATATACTCTTCCGGCATGGTAACCTCAACCTTCATGATAGGCTCAAGCAATACCGGATTTGCCTTCTGCATTGCGTCCTTGAATGCCATGGAACCTGCAATGTGGAATGCCATCTCCGAAGAGTCAACCTCATGGTAGGAACCGTCAAATACATTTGCGTGAATACCCAGTACAGGGAATCCGCCAAGGATACCCGCCTGTGCCGCTTCCCGGATACCTTCGCCGACAGCAGGGATATATTCCTTTGGAATCGTACCGCCTACAACGGTGCTCTCGTAAAGCAATGTGGGAGGCTCATTGATCAGGATATTCGCCTTGGGATCAAACTCAAATTTCACGCAGTTTGCTTCCATGGGCTCGAACCTGACTTTACAATGTCCGTACTGTCCGCGTCCGCCGGACTGCCTTGCGTACTTGGAATCCACTTCCACAGTCTTGGTAAATGCCTCCTTGTAGGCAACCTGAGGTGCGCCTACATTGGCCTCTACCTTGAACTCACGCAGCAGACGGTCTACGATGATCTCCAGATGGAGCTCGCCCATACCGGCAATGATAGTCTGACCTGTCTCCTGATTGGTGTGAGCGCGGAAAGTCGGGTCTTCCTCTGCCAGCTTCGCCAGCGCCTCGCCCATCTTGCCCTGGCCGGCCTTGGTCTTCGGCTCGATGGCAAGCTCGATAACAGGCTCGGGGAATTCCATGGACTCCAGGATCACAGGATGTTGGTCATCACAGATGGTATCACCTGTGGTGGTAAGCTTAAAGCCTACTGCCGCTGCGATATCACCGGAGTAAACCTTATCCAGCTCCGCGCGCTTGTTGGCATGCATCTGCAGGATACGTCCCACACGCTCTTTTTTATCTTTTGTCGCATTCAATACGTAGGAACCGGAATTCATGGTACCGGAATATACGCGGAAAAATGCAAGCTTTCCTACGAAAGGATCCGTCATGATCTTAAACGCCAATGCAGAAAAAGGCTCCTCATCGGAAGAATGCCTTACAATCTCATTGCCGTCCATATCCACACCCTTGATGGGAGGGATATCGGTGGGAGCAGGCATATACTCAAGGATTGCATCCAGAAGCTTCTGAACACCCTTGTTGCGGTACGCAGAGCCGCAGCATACGGGAATTGCCGTACACTCGCAGGTTCCCTTGCGCAGAGCCTTCTTCATGTCCTCTACGGAGGGCTCCTCACCTTCCAGATACTGCATGGTCAGGTCGTCATCTAGCTCACATACCTTCTCCACCAGTTCTGCATGATACAGTTCCGCATCGTCTTTCATATCTCCAAGGTCATCTGTTACAGTGATATCGTCGCCCTTATCATCATTGTAGATATAGGCTTTCATCTCAAACAGATCGATGATTCCCTTGAACTCGTCTTCCTTGCCGATGGGCAGCTGGGTGATAATGGCATTCTTGCCTAGTCTCGTCCTGATCTGCTCTACAGCACCGTAAAAATCAGCTCCCATGATATCCATCTTGTTGATGAATGCCATACGGGGAACATTATAAGTGTCAGCCTGACGCCATACGTTTTCAGACTGAGGCTCTACACCGCCTTTTGCGCAGAAAACACCGACTGCGCCGTCCAGTACACGAAGAGAGCGCTCTACCTCCACGGTAAAGTCAACGTGCCCGGGAGTATCAATGATATTGATACGATGCTCTGGAGCATCCGGCATGGGTTTGGTCTCTTTTTCCAGGGTCCAATGGCAGGTCGTAGCCGCTGATGTGATGGTGATTCCGCGCTCCTGCTCCTGCTCCATCCAGTCCATGGTAGCAGTGCCTTCATGAGTATCACCGATCTTGTAGTTGACGCCAGTATAGTACAGGATACGCTCTGTCAATGTGGTCTTGCCGGCATCAATATGAGCCATGATCCCGATATTCCTGGTTCTCTCTAACGGATATTCTCTTCCAGCCAAGATTTTTTCCTCCTATCTTATTTCTCAACACATGAAAATATGCTTTTGGCAGAATCGCTGCCGACAAATGCCAACAGCGTTTTGCCACATCAAACGCCGGGGCGTTTCCACTGTGATCATTAGAATCTGTAATGCGCAAACGCCTTGTTTGCCTCTGCCATCTTGTGCATATCTTCTTTTCTCTTGACAGCTGATCCGGTATTGTTGGACGCGTCAAGAATCTCGTTTGCCAGTCTGTCCTCCATGGTCTTCTCGCTTCTCTTGCGGGAGAACATGGTCAGCCAGCGCAGTCCCAGCGCCTGACGCCTCTCCGCCCTTACCTCAATGGGCACCTGATAGGTAGCGCCGCCGATACGTCTGGCCTTTACTTCCAGAACAGGCATGATATTGTTCATGGCCGCTTCGAATACTTCCAGAGCGGGCTTGCCTGATTTAGCCTCTACTTTTGCAAATGCGCCGTATACAATCTTCTGTGCGACACTCTTCTTGCCGTCAAGCATGATATTGTTGATCAGCTTTGTCACCACTTTATTATTGTATAAAGGATCTGCCAATACATCTCTTTTCTGAATATGTCCTTTACGTGGCACGGTTCTTCCCTCCTTATTCATGAAGTGTGCTCTGTATTCTCTGATACGCCCGTCAGTAAATTCTGTTGCGTACACTGCATACAGGACACTCTTGGCAGCAAATTACGCCGCCGATTAATAAATCATCGGTACTCACATGTGTTTCCCCAAGTGTTCGCGCTGTTTATCTATATGACGAAAATACAACCGCCTTTCCGCCATCATGCCTTACCGGAAACAAAAGGACGATTCCCGTAATCATGTCTTACAGAATTCCAACACTTTCTTAGTTTCGTTTTTGTGGACCAAAATGACACTGTCTGCAAGAAATTTAATTATTTCTTTGCCTTTGTTGCCTTGGGTCTCTTAGCGCCGTACTTGGAACGAGCCTGCTTCCTGTTGGCAACGCCTGCGGTATCAAGGGTACCACGGATGATATGATATCTGGTACCGGGTAAGTCCTTTACCCTGCCGCCGCGAACCAGAACCACGCTGTGCTCCTGCAGATTGTGTCCTTCACCGGGGATATAGCTTGTAACCTCGATTCCGTTGGAAAGACGTACCCTGGCAACCTTTCTCAAAGCTGAGTTCGGCTTCTTAGGGGTCATGGTCTTTACAACAGTGCACACACCACGTTTCTGAGGGGCGGAAGCATCCGTAGCCTTCTTGTGAAGAGAGTTGTATCCCTTCTGCAGAGCAGGTGCAGTAGACTTCTTTACAGAGGTCTGGCGTCCTTTTCTTACTAACTGGTTGAATGTTGGCATTCTGTTTCACCTCTTTCATAAATTGGATGTTTGATTATCTGTCATGCATACGGATTTCTCATCTTGAATATCTCCTGCCGCAGAAACCACCCTGTCCGGCTCTTAGGAATTGTCGGAAAATAACTGATACAACTTCTTTAGGGAAAAGCCCGTAAATACAAGGAAAACAGCTTTAAATTCGTATCAGTTATCTGTAGACACTTCCTTGTGCACGGCTGCCCTGTATAAAATACAGGTCTTTTCCTGCTGCCAGCATGCTGACATTCCCCGGAATCAGGCGAATAACTACAGGCCGTTTGAAATCTTTCAATATAAAAACACATCCACACGCACGCTATATCATTATAGATGCTTGTGGATGTTCTGTCAATACGTTTTTTCCTGATTTTCCAATAAATTTAAGCATAAGTTTAAGCGATTTCGGCGTTTTTCTATACTTCTTTCCCCGGTACTTCCCGGCTCCGGACTTACCTCACCCAGTTTTCAAACCGGAACCCCGGTCCCATATCCTCCGCTATTTTTCCCGCCAGTTCTTTTATATCCGTTATCTCTTCATGATTCTCTATAGACTCGATAATCAGCAGAAGCGGGCTTACCGTATATCCGTACTCTTTGAGCAGGCAGATTAATACCTGACGTAATTTCGTATAGGAAATAACCTCCGGTACGATATTCTTTACCGCATAAGGATACTTTTCTCTGAGATTTTCCACCATGAAATAGACGCTCTGGTTGTTCAGCACCTTCTCTATGTTGAGAAAAACCTGCTCCTTCAGCTTTCCCAACATGGTCTCCATGCAGTCCGGCGCTTCCAGGTTCAGTTCGTCCTTATATATGGATACACCGTTTATACAGATTTCATACTCTTTTGCCTCCAGCGAGAGATAATCCCTCAGGCGGATAACGGGAATAATCACGCCCCATTGAGAGGCAAACTGCTGCCGCAGAGAAATCATGTGGGCATACTCCTGCTTTATCTCCTCCACAAATAAAGGAATCACATCCTTCCCAAACTGCAGCGTAATGATTTCCGGCAGCAAATGCAAATTGATTTCCGCTTTTCGCTCTATGCTGTCCTGGCCGATCAGGTATCTTTTCCCCGGCTCATGCAGGAAGAGGTAGTCCAGGGAACAGTCCAGCACCTCCGCCATTCCGTTCAGTACTCCGACATCCGGATAGCTGTTTCCCCGCTCGTACTTGGAGACTGCCTGCTCCGTCACTCCCAACAGCTGAGCCAGCTGTTTCTGGGTGTATCCGCGTTCCTGTCTGATTGCCTTCAATCGGCTCCCGAATCCTTCCAATGCCATACGTAAACCTCCTGACTTAAATCGCCGTGCAATGAAACCAAAGAGGAAAATCCCTTTGCGTTTTACCATCTGCCGGCAAATATTTTCAATGTCCGCCGGACGCTTCCTGACGGATGCGCCCGTAAATCCTATCGATTCCGGAAGAGCGACAGCTGTTTTACTGATGACATTATTGTAAAGGTATCGGTGCCAAAAATCAACCAACTATATGTGCGCCGTTTAGCACAACCCACAGTTGATTTTTCTGCCTTTGTATTCATTTTGACCTAACCAGATACGTATATTTTATAATACTCTTTCCGCACTATACAAGCTTCATCTCCAACGTTTTTTGCAATGCCGGCCCCACTTTTTTCTGATACCAATTCACCTCTACACGAGTTTCACCCGATATCTTTCCAACCAGTAATTCACCTGCAGCAAGTAAGCCAGCAGCTGCGGTCCGGCCATCAACTGCCCGTAAAAAGGCCTTGCATAATCCGAAGGCTGTTCCATAAACGCTTTCACCTTCTCCCCGTCAATCAGCACATTCACCGGCGCATTGCCGTCCTCTATGACCTCCAGCATCTTCTGCCTCACCAACCGCTCATAGGCAGGGTCATAAGTTTTGGGATAAGGACTCTTTTTCCGGTAGAGCACCTCCTCCGGCAGATACTCTTTTCCCGCCGCCCGCAGCAGTCCTTTGACAAGCCCCCCATGGCATTTCATATTCCAGGGCACATTCCAGGCATACTCCACGATACGATGGTCCGCAAAGGGTACCCTGGCCTCCAGCCCGGTATGCATGCTGGTTCTGTCCATCCTGTCCAACAGCGTCTGCATGAACCAGCGCAGATTCAGGTAGGAGATTTCCCTGCGCCGCTTCTCCTCCGGGCTCTCCCCTTCCAGAACGGGAGTTTCCTCTATGGTCCTGTGATAAGCCTCCCCTGCATAAGCTTCCAGGGGCAGTTCCCTCACCACCTCGTCCTTTAACAGCATCGTCCTGGGTCCGAAATCCATTGACCACGGAAAGGTATCCGCCTTGAAACATTCCTTCTTATGAAACCATGGATACCCGCCAAATATTTCGTCCGCACATTCACCTGTCAGAGTCACCTTATGACGCTTTGCCACTTTGCTGCAGAAATACAGCATGGAAGATTCCACATCGGCCATACAGGGCAGGTCTCTTGCCTCCACTGCTTCAAATAAATACTCGTACAGTTCCTCGTTCCTGCATTCCAGATAACAATGGTTCGTCCCCGCATAGTCTTTTACCCTGTCCACCCAGGGTCTGTCCTGTGAAGGCTGAAATGCATTTGCCCTGAAATTGACGTCATTGTCCCTGAAATCAAAAGAATACGTATCCAAAACTTTTCCCCGTCTCTGCAATTCCCTGCTGCAGATTGCCGTCACCAGACTGCTGTCCACGCCGCCCGATAAAAATGTGCAGACCGGCACATCCGACAACATCTGCAGACGCACTGCATCCTCCACCAGGTCCTGCATTTTCTCCGCAGTCTCTTCCCAATCCTCTTCATGGGGATGGCTTTCCAGTTTCCAATAGCAATACTCCCCGATTTCCTCCCCCTGGCATATGATAAAATATCCCGGCTGCACCTCGGACACCCCCTGGAACACACCCTTGCCATACGTTTTCGCCGGTCCCAGGCCCAACACTTCACACAACCCCTCTTTATCCACCCGCGCTTCCATGCCCGGATAACACAGAATTCCTTTGATTTCTGATGAAAAGACAATTCCGCTGCCCCTTTTCGCATAAAAACAGGGCTTTACTCCCAGCCGGTCCCGGAACAGATACAGCGCCTGTTTTCTCCCGTCCCAGAGCGCGAAGGCAAAGATACCGTTCAGCCTCTTCACAAAATCCACGCCATGTTCCATAAACCCGGCCAAAATCACTTCCGTATCGCTGTTCGTAGAAAAAGTGACTCCCTCTTCCTGCAGTTCTTTCTTCAGCTGCTTCATATTGTAGATTTCCCCATTGTATACAATCGCCCACTCATTTCCGCCTGCCCGCTTCACCATGGGCTGCTGCCCTCCTGACAGATCTATAATGGACAATCTGACATGAGCAAGCCCGCAGTTCCTGCCCAGATAAATTCCTTCCTCGTCAGGCCCCCGGTGCTTCTGGCTCCGGTTCATTTCCTTCAAAACCGCTTCCCATTTTTCCTTTGCCCCTCCAAAGTCCGCCTTCGCATCAAAAAAACCTGCAATTCCACACATACTTGCCCTCCTGCCACATTTCCCGACAGCTACGCCAACAATGGCTGTATCTGCTTATGCTCCAATGCCATTTCCAGCGCAGGAATCAGCATATCGGCATGTGCCACCAGAGAATTCGGCTTCTTCTTCCAGTCATCCTGCCCGAACGGCACAAAATAAATGTTTTTGGTATTCAGAAGCAATCCGATATTTTTCAGATTCATTCCAAGCCCGTCATTGGTGGAGATAAATATCACCAGCGGCTTGTTATTCCTCAGATGCGCCTTTGACGCCATCAGTACCGGACTGTCCGTAATTCCGTTTGCCAGCTTGGCAGCCGTATTCCCTGTGCAGGGCACGATGGCCAGCACGTCCAGATAGCCCTTCGGCCCTATCGGCTCCGCCCCTTCAATGCTCATAATCGGTGCCCTGCCCGCAATCTCTTCCGCTCTTTTCCTGTATTCCTCCGGCTTCCCGAACCGACTCGCTATCTGCTTTGCCGCATCCGAGAAAATCGGGTAAATCTCAGCCCCGGCTTCCGCCAGATGCTCCATCTCCTTAAATATCCTGTCAAAAGTGCAAAAAGAACCGCTCATGGCAATCCCTATCTTTTTCCCTTCTAATTCCATCGGACAACCTCCTATATATAGTTCCGCGTCTGCTCCCCCCAGTACCCAGGCATGGCAGAGAATTTCCGGCCGCAACAGAAATGCGTCCGTAAATCCTCTGGGGTACTGGTCGGAGCAGACGCTGTTTTATAGTTCCGCGTCTGCTCCCCCCAGTACCCAGGCATGGCAGAGAATTTCCGGCC
>CAJUJN010000105.1:10831-13235 GCA_910586775.1 uncultured Acetatifactor sp.
ATGCGTCCGTAAATCCTCTGGGGTACTGGTCGGAGCAGACGCTGTTTTATAGTTCTGCGTCTGCTCACAGTTTATCCAGCACATAATCCGTCAGCCGCTTTGCCGATACCTTTCCGGCATACTTCCCCGGCAATCCCAGACAGTGCAGCGTATTTACCCCCAGTCGCTCCGCTGCCTGGTAATCTACGCCGCCCTTGCCTGATGCAATGTCTATGATAAGCACTTCCTCCTGCAGCTTCTCCAGTACTCCTTCCTTTATCACCGACGCAGGAATCGTATTATAAATATACTCATACTCTCCTGCAGCTTCTTCCAGGCGTTCTAACGGCAGCGTTTCCATCCCCATCGTCTCCGCCCGGGCCAACTCAGCAGGAACGTTTCCGCAAACCGTAACAGAAGCGGAGAGTGCCTTCAATTTCTGCGCCAGTACCGCCCCGCATCTCCCATAGCCCAATACCAGACTCCTGCTTCTGTGTATATTCGTGTCCTTGTGAAGCAATGCCTCCAGAATCGCTCCTTCCGCCGTGGCTACCGCATTAAATATGGCTATGCTTTCATCTTTCATGTAATCGTAACAGCTGATTCCCCTCTCGTCACACTCCTGGCGGAACGCTTCCGGTATCACACCGCCGAACACTTTATGATGCTTCCTCAAATGCCGGGACAATTCCCGAAGATTCACGATTCCCTTCTTCTCAAGCGGTATCCCGCCGACTATCACTTTTGCCGACTCTACAGCCTGCTGCAATGATTCTGCCGTGCCGTCCGCAGCCAGCGTCTTTCCCTTCACCTGGCTTATTTTATAACAGATTACCCGATATCCCATATCTCTGAAAAAAGGTACCATGTAAGCCGTCCGCTTATCCCCGCCTATTACTGCAATATCATATTCAGCCATAGCTTCTACACCTTCCATTCATCTGTTTTTCTGAAATAGTGTGTCTTATCGGAAGCAATTTTTTCCACTTCCGATAAAAATTCAACCATAGGAAACTGCACCTGCTTCCTATAGTGTGTCTAACTATTAGAAAGCTGCACTTGCCTGCTAATAGTATTGTATATCATTTATAGTATCGGGGATAAACTCTTTCGTGCATGTATTTCCCTGTTTTTACAGAAAAAAGTTTGTTTTCCTGCTTCATGCTGCCTACACCGTCATTCCCGCCAGCCCCACACTTACCACCGTCCCTGCCAGCATAGCGCAATGTCCAGCGCAATGCTTCAATATTTTTCATAAATCTGCAAAATGTGATAAATAATAAAAAAGAGTGCTGAACACTTCCATTTAAAGTAATCAGACACTCTTTTGAACACTTTATCAGCAAACTTCTTGGCGCGGAAACAACACTTTCAGGGCTTTTGGGCATAATCTTTTTTCATCAGACGATAACAGACGAAATCCGACAGCTTCCCATCGTATCCGGTATATGCCTCCCGAATCGTAAGTTCCATAAGCAGCTGCTCCTACAGGAACAGCTGCTGTCTCTCCGTATAATAGGTAGTCTTGGCCGCAATCTTCTCAACGAGGATTCTGTCACCTTCGTCAGTATACTTTTTTCTCGAATTATGTACCCTTAAAAAGCTTCTCTCTTCGCCGCTGATGATGTCCGGCGATATCCTTTCAATATTTGCGATGGCATCTTTCAGCACATCGGAAATGGCCGTGTACAGTGCTGCCAGTCTGTCTTCCGGAATCTTCCCTGCCGTTGATTTCGGAGAAAGATTCGCCTTCCAGAGAATTTCGTCCGCATACGCATTGCCGATTCCCTTTACGATGCTCTGATCAATTAAGAAAGCCTTTATATTCTTCCGATGATTTCTCCTGACCGCATTCTGCAGATAAGCCATCGTAAAGGTCTCTCCCAACGCATCCGGAGCATTCGTTGCTGCAGGCTTGAAGGTAACCTTACACATTCCCTGAAAATCCGAGAGAACCAACGCCTCCTCATCAAAGCCAATACTCAGTATTTTATAGGGAATCCCGGAAATTTCTCCCTGCGCACAGATGTGAAACCTTCCGCTCAGCATAAGGTGCACACTGAAAACTGCGCTGTTTTCCAACTGAAAATACAGTTCCTTGCCATTCCGCACAATGTCTGTAATTTCCGTCCCGAGAAGCTTTGTTCGCACAGTTTCCCCATCCACGTTTAAGCGGCTTACACTGAAAACATCAGCGGAGACAATCTTCCTGTGAGCAATTCTTTTCATCAGATTCTTTGAAAAAACCTGTAAATCCGGCAATTCTGGCATCTTTAGCACCCCCTGATACCTTAAGTTTACCGCTGCCGTCGTTTTTTGTCAAATATATTTATACTCGCGAGCGAATTCATTTTCCGGTTTTCTGTCCTACAATGTTAACTTCCGCTGATTTTACACCTTAAAAAGCTCGATTTGTGCAGCCTGC
>CAJUJN010000106.1 GCA_910586775.1 uncultured Acetatifactor sp.
GCCTGCCCAGAGGAAGGTCGGCTTCACATTATAACTGCCGATTGCTAAGGCTTGCCAGGAAGGCTCTTCTTCCTTCTTCCTTGCAAGCCGACTCACGAGCGGAAGATGCCGGGGACGCCGCGGCATCTTTTTTTCTGGATGGCAGGCTCCTGGTTCTCCTGGATTTTCTCTTCATGGAGCTTCTGCAGCTCATCCACGCTTCTCTCATAGCTGTATTCCTCTGCTGTCATGTGTACCTCGCACCAGAAGCAGGTTGCCGGATTTTTCCGGAGATACCTGTGCCTGAAACTACAGTCGGGCTACTCTTCCCTCCCCCATAGTTGTCTTTCAGCACGGTATAATCCGGGCGGTTCTCCACCGTGTAGCCTGCCGCCAGGAGCCCCTGGGTCAGCAGGTTCTGCTTGAATTTTTGTTTCTCTTCCATGCAGCTCTCTTTCCCGCTGATTTACAGCTGTATACTGTCCGGATCCAGCGGAACGCCCAAAATGATAATGACAGCAGGCTCCCATGGCTGTGGAAATGCCTGTCCGGACAGGAAGCCAGAATGCCTTTCTCCGTCATCTGGCTGGCTTCCCGTTGATCCTTTCACTTATAATATCTGCACCCCAAAATGCACGCTGATCTGATAAACGGCTGAAGCCTTTTCCTGCCCCCTCGGAAACATCCGGCACATCCATGGAATGCTCAGCAGACCATCCTGCCTTTTCCATCAGGTTTTGTATGTTTTTCAGCAAAGTGGAAATCCTTAAGTGCGTAAATTCTTTTCACACCTACCTCTTTTAAAAAAAGTACATAATCCGTGTCTCGTGCCAGACACCAAAAACTTGCAAACCTACAGTCTTTTTAAACAGGAATGCTTTTTATCTATTTCAAACCCGTTCTTTTTGTAAAAATTTAATGTACTTTCTTTATTTGAACCGGTTTCCAGAAAAACTTTATAGCATCTGCGTTCCCTGGCTATTTCTGATGCTTTTCCCAGCAATGCCGATGCATATCCCTTATTCCTGTAATCGGCATGCGTCACAACATTTTCAATAACTGCGAAAGGTCTGACATTATGTGTTAAGTTCTCAATAATCGCCATTTGTACGGAAGAAACAACTTTTCCGTCTTCTTCTGCCACCAGTAAATACATACTTTCATCTTTCTCAAACTTATCAAGAAGATATTGCCATAAACTCATATCCTGTTCTTCCTTAGGTGGATACTGGGTTAAGTATCTAAAATACAAAACCTTCAAATCATTTGCGTCTGTTCGTTTTGCTTTCCTGATATACATCATATATTTTCCTCCTATACCTGTAAAACATGCCATGCTTTATGTCTACCGTATTTTCCCGCAATCCGGGCTCGATGGACGGCCTGTTCTTCACTATATTCCGGTTCCGCCTTCAAGTCTTTGCTATAGCAGGCACAATAATACCTGGAATATAGCTTGTCGATTTCCGCTGAAAGGGCTGGATTGCCCTTATCCTGATATGGATGATTGGCAAATCTTGCGAAAGCTCTGATTATACTCTCTCAATCACACAGCTATGTTCTTTCTTCTTCGTGTCATAGCTGATTCCGACTATTATGACCTCGCCGTCGTAGTCCCTCAAAACTGCGGGATAATGCCTTTCCTTAATCTGCCTGATTGCGGAGCAATTATTCGCTCCCTCAGAGGCCTTATTCCATTTCAGCTCTACGGCCAAAGCCGGAAGCATTGATTTCCGTTTCGGAAGATACACAACATCCGCAATCCCCCTGCCTGACGGAAGCTCCTCCACTTTCAGATACTGGTCTGCCGCTGCAATATACGCAAACTTGATCACGTACCGCAGCGCCTGCTCATCATTATAATAAGCCGGCGCATACTGTGTGTCACGTATCTCTTCTATAACCTTTGCCACCGCCGTCCCATTGCCAGCGATGGTATCCTCCAGAATAGATATGGCAAACCGGAATTACTGATCAAAAGAATCGGCAATTCCAGTTTATCCAAACGGCATAAACCATTCGGGCACTAAATGTAACAGTACAGAATAAGAATTGAAAAACTGCGACATATTAAGATATTTAAAAGAATGGCTGCGTATGGAGGTACTGTAATAAATATCATGGGAGCGGCAGACGCTAAAAAGCATCTGCCACGTATCCAATGGAAATACTGCCTGTTACATTTTCCAGATCACCGTCTTTTGCCCTGAGAAACAATTTATAGGTTCCGGGTTTGGCAGGTGGGCCGAACTTCATACTTGCAACGCAATCCAACGATTCCCCTTCCTGCCGCTGATTCGATACGAAATAATACACGGTGTTCAGAAGTTCGTCTTCCGGTTCCGCAAAGCCCACCTGCATACAGTTTCCCGTTTCCGCATGAACGGCATACCAAAATCTATCTCCCTCAGACAGGGTGTATTCCCCCAGCCAAACCACTTCCCCATCCGCCACGGTTTCCAGATTGACCGGGATCATCTGTGGGTACCATGTTCTGCCTCCGCCGGCATTCTGCCCATTGTCGGCGTCATCCGCATCACCGCCATCCTCCTCGTCCTCATCATCATCGTCATGCTCCCTGTCCTTCGCATCACCGTCCTTATCCTCTCCATCTTCCCTGTCATCCTTTTTGTCGTCTTCCTCCCTGTCGTCCTCTCCAAACAGCTCAGTCACTTCCGCATCCGTCATATAAGAAACGCCAATAATCTGGTCATTCTCATCCCGGATGACCCTGATATTGACGATTCCCGCCGGGTTCATGTCCAGAGTGTAGAAGGATTTGTCGGCCCCCCGGATGTCCAGAAAAATGTTGACCAGCTGTCCCTGGTAGTAATAATTTTTCCCGTCCATGGCAATGCCTGCGGCCTCATATTCTGCTTTCTGCGCCTCTTCCCATTCTTTTTCCTGCTTTTCCTTCCGTTCGTCAAGTTCGTCCCCTCTGTCCATGTTATTATACAGCACAGACTGAAACCCCCAATTCCCGTCCTCCAGGGCTTTATCCAGCCATTCTTCCAGCGTCTCCTCGCTCATGTACATGGCCAGGACGGAAAACCAGGCAATGCTGCCATCCTCATAGCATTTTTCCGCATAGCGCCGGATCAAGGCGCAGTCCTCTTCCAGGCACCCCATCGCAGTCCCCCAGAACCCCAGCTTGTTATCGGCATAGATCCGATCCAGCCACTTGTCCTGCTCCTCCTGGTCCATTCTGGAGAATTCGATCTGAAACAGCGGCAGACTGCCGGCCTCATAGCAACGCTCCGCCTCCGAGGAAAACCCGCCGTATTTTGAGTCCGAAGCCTCCTCTTCCTTCCAGGCATTCTGCCACCAGTCTTCTGCCCAGGGTATCCCCTGCCCTGCTGCTGAGTCCGGCGGCGTGTCCGGAGAAGCCGCCCGGGCCGCCTGAGCGATCCCCGCGGCGGTTCCCATGGTATAGACACCTACAAAAGCCGCTCCCAGGACCACGCACAATGTCAGCGCGGCAGTGGCCATCCTGACTGCCTTCGACGGTTTTGTAAACTTCATGATAGCACCCAGCCTTTCTTTCAGCAACTGCTTATTTTCGTTTAAAGTGACTGCTCCGGTGTTTTCCCTGTATTTCCCCACTGCCGCCATGGCGTCCAGCAAGGTTTTCCCATAGTCCCGGGCGCTGTCGCCTCCCGTTTTTGCCAGAACGGCTTCATCACAGGAAAATTCGCATGCTTTCGTGATTTCCCGGCTCATAAGATGCACAAGGGGGTTAAACCAGTGCAGACACACCGTAAGCTGTACCAGCCATTTGTAAAACATATCCCGCCGCTTGTAGTGGATCAGTTCATGCAGGACGATATATCGAAACTCTGTTTCCCCATATTCCGTGCCCGGCAGCACGATACAGGGACGGAAAAAGCCGGTCAGCAGCGGCGAGGAAATCAGCGGATTAACATACAGCTCCACGGGCTTTTTCACGCCTGCCTCCTCCGCGATCACGGAAAGACGGTCTAACATTTCCATATCGGAAACAGGCGTCACCCCGGCTTTGATATATCGTGTAAAGCCCTGATAGATTGTCACCTTCCGCATCAGCAGCCCCGCCGCGGCTACAAGCCAGATCAGCCAGACATGCTCCGTCAGCAGAGCCCCCATATCCTGAAGCGGGCGGAAAGTTGAAGTCTCTTCGGCCGAAGTATTCCCGTTTTCGATATTCTGCCCGGAGCGCACGGCCGGGGCGGGCAGGTTTTCCGGCATGTTTTGCGGAAGCTGCGCAGGCAGAGGCGCCGCCCGGGTGATGGCCTGGTCCACAGCTTCATAGGTTTTCCCCAACAGATTGGTTTCCGACCCGAAAGGGAGCAGCAGCCGCAGAATGACCACCAGCCAGATGTAATACTGCCATTGCCGGCTGAGCTTATCTTTCAGAAAACGCTTTCCTAACAGCAGCGCCAAAATAAGCAGACCGCCGGAAACGGACATGGACAGGAAAATTTTAAAAATCTCGTTCATCGCTTCTCCTTCCCTTTCTCCAACAGTCTTTTCAACTCCTCGTATTCTCCGTCTGCCAGCAAATCGCCCATGATCAGATTGGAGACCAGGCCCTTGGCGCTTCCCTCATAGATTTTATCCAGGAAATTTTTCGTCTGCGTTGTCTGGTATTCCGTTTCGGAAATGAGGGTGGTATATTCGTTGCGGCGTCCGATTTTTCTGGCATCCAAAAAACCTTTGTTCATCAGCCGCGACAGGAGCACGATGAGGGTATTCTTCTGACACGGTCTGCCTCTGGACGCCATTCCGTCCATAATATAGGAAAACAGCGTCACCTCCTGGGGATTTCCCCATACAATCTTCATAATTTCAAGTTCGGCATCGGATAGCTGCTGTACCATGATTTTGCCCTCCTTAATGTATAACATGATGTTGACATTTAAAATATAACACAGTGTTATTCTTTTGTCAATCCCATATTTATACTCACAAACGCAAATAATTGCCGTCTGCAGAATATAACGAGTGAACGCATCGCGGCAATCCGGAGCTGAAGGCGGCAATTAAATGCGTTCACAAGTATAACAAAAGGGCGGACCGCTCTTTGTTGAACTCAGGCAGTTCGCTGACAGTGTACAGGGTTACGGTGTCCCCCGGCACGGTGCATTCGCCCTCCGGCGGGGGAACCATCACCAGCCTGTCCTTTACCACGCTCTTGCGGGCCAGTTCTTTCAGCTCCGCCCCATCTAATGATTTACAGCATGGTATCATCCCGCAGCACTTCCGCCAGGCTGATCCTGCGCACACTCCGCCACCCCAGATAATAGGCCAAGGCCACAAAGCCCAGGATTGCTGCCATAAACGCGGCGATGGGCACAAACGGCGCCTGGGCAAAGAACTCTCCCACTCCTATATAGCTCATCTTCAGCATGAGTCCCATAACGATTACGGCCAGGGGCACGGTAATCAGTACCGGACGGCCTGCCAGAACCATTGCCTCGATGCGGAACATTTTCCCGATATTCTCCGGCGTCAGTCCCAGGGACATGTACCTGACAAATTCCCGTTTTCTCTGGCGCACAAAACCCAGGGTATTGGAAAACACATTTCCGATACCGATGAGGGCAAGCAGTCCGCAGAAGCCGCCGAATATAAGCTTCATCCCCTGTATCTGCCTGCCGTTTACCTCATATTCCTGAATCCGGTTCTCGCTCTCCGCCGCATACTTTCCGGCAAGCAGACTGTCAATCTGCTCCTGCAGGGCGTTTAGCTGCTCCAGGGTGACATTTTCACCTCCCAGGACGCGCAGATACAGCGTGTTCTCTCCTTCTCCCAGCTGCCCCCGGATATCCTTCCACAGAGACATGGGCAGAAAATGTACCAGCTGGTAATAATCAAGCTTCGCATACTCCTCCCGCAGCAGGGGCACCTCCGCCGTATAACACAGCACCGGAACCTCCGCCGTCATTTCTTCGCTGCCCGTCCGTCTTAAAACACTTACTGCTCCCTCCCCGGCACTGTCCGCGTTCAGATAAGGCAGCTCCTTTACATGCCGGAAATCGGGATCTGTCACATCCCGAATCACGTTCCGTACCACGGCTCCGTCCAGTCGAGGCGGAATGCCCAGCTGCCCACAGTAGTCCAGGAAACTGCTGTCATCCAGTATGACAAGGGGCGCATTCACCGTCCAGCCGTCATCGTTTTGGGTCACCACATTGGGGGAAGCATGGGAAAATCCGCCGAAAGCTTTCATTTCTCCGCTGATGTCTTCCTCTGCGATCCCTCTCTTTGCCGTGGCTTTCTGATACAGCACGGCATTCTCCACCCCGGGAAGGGCCCGTATTTCCTCGATCTCTTCAAAAGCCGCCCCGTCCCCGTCCCGGATGGTAACCATAATATCCCACACATCCCGGTACCGTTCAAAGTACGTCTCCCTGGTGCTGATGTCCGAAGTAGTGACAAAGCATTCCATCATGGTAAAGGCCATGAAGGAGAAAACCAAAGACAGGGAGGCCGTCCGCAGAGCTTTCCGCTGTGCTTTCAGGGCATTTCCCGCCAGTTCCCCTTCCACGCCGAAGAGAAGCGCCAGGACAGAGGACTTTTTTCTGCGTTTCAGCTGCAGTTCCCCTGTATTTCGAATGGCCTCAAGAGGAGAAAGCCTGCTTAATTTCCCCGCAGGCAGCCATGCGGAAATCCATATGGTGATCACAGTCACTCCCAGCGTCACTCCCAGAACCAACGGGTGATAGCCGAATACCGCCTTGTGCCTGCCCGGCATGTCGCTTCCAAGAAGCAGATTTGTCATTTCCATGATTCCCATGCTGCCCGCGATTCCCAACAGATTCCCCATCAGAACCGGCAGAACACATAATCCCGCCGCCTCCTGCAAGAGACAGGACCGGATCTGCCTGGGTGTGGCCCCGATACTGGAAAAAATCCCGAACTGATGGATTCTGGCGTTCATGGACAGCGCAAAGGCATTGTGTATAATGACAATCAGGGAAAAGGAAGCTATGCCCGTCACCAGGAGAAACAACGGAAACAGCAGCCTGGGCGCAGGGTCCGAAGGATGGCGGACCAGGTACATGGCCAGGAGTCCATAGTGATAAGCGGTCTTTTCCGGGGAAGCCCCCGCCAGTTCGGCAATGCGGGGCGTATCTTTCAGCACGGCGCCATATCTGTCAAAAATAAGGTCGATTTCGATTTCCGCTTCCCGGGCTTTCTTTTGCGCCGCATTATTGGGCTGCTCATTATTTGGTGGATTGCCCTCTTGCGTCTCATGGTTTTGCAACTCATTATTTTGCGGATTTTCCTCCTGCACCTCGTCATTTTGCGCTCCATGGTTTTGTTCCTCATAAGAAGCGCCTCCGGCAGTCTCTCTTACTGTGATATCTTTCACACTTGCAAAGTTCCTCACGGCTTCTATGTCCTCCGGAGTGAATTGTCCTGCTATCCTGCTGTGCCATCCGCCCTCCTCCAGAACAATGCGCTCTACCTCATATTTCCACAGGTTATAGAACGTACCGCACAGAAGGGCCAGCAGCAATGCGGAGATAAATGCCGCAATCCTGACGGATATACCGGAAAAACGATTGTTTTGTATATAACTTTTCGAATATTCTTTCCACATATTTTCTCGCTGTCATATATTACAGAATGACCGGAAATAGCTTGTGCGCCTGATCCATTTGCTCTTTCATGCAGGTTTTTCATTAAAAGTTGATATATGCCTGAGCCGTACAATCCAAAACCAGGATTCTGCTGTTCTGCACAAAATTTCCGGCGTTTTCCAGAAAATTGCCGGAAAACAACTCCTCAGGAGCTGTTGACAATTCCTTATGACAGCGGTTTCACCTCCTTCCCTCTGCGCTCGTCTCTGATAATGCGGCCGTCTTCTATAGTTATGATGCGCTCCGCATCCAAAGCCACTTTCTCATCGTGGGTAATCAGCAGAATGGTCTGCTCCAGATTACGGTGGGAAAGCTTCAGCATGTCCATAATCTCCCGGGAATTTTTCTGATCCAGGTTCCCCGTGGGTTCATCCGCCAGAAGCAGCGCCGGACGGTAAATCAGGGCGCGCGCAATGGCTACCCGCTGCTGCTGCCCTCCGGATAACTGGTTGGGCAGGGCGTCAAGTCTGCCGGAAATCCCCAGAGAAGCAACAACTTTCTCGAAATATTCCGGGTTGGGCTTCTTACGGTCAAGAGCCAGGGGCATACAGATATTTTTCCGCACCGTAAGGGTGGGAACCAGGTTGTAAAACTGATACACCAGTCCCACCTTTCTGCGCCGGAAAATCGCCGCCTCCGTCCGGTTCAGTCCGGCAAGGTCGGTTCCGTCTATGACCACTTTCCCGGATGTGGGCTTGTCCACTGTGCCCAGAATGTGCAGCAAAGTGGATTTGCCAGAGCCGGAAGCTCCCATGATGGCTACAAATTCTCCTTTGCTGACTGACAGGTCTATCCCGTCCAGTGCCTTTACCTGATTGCCTTCGGAACCGTAGGTCTTCCGGAGGCCTTCGCATTTTAAAATCTCCATCCTGCTTTTTCCTCGCTTTCTGTTTGTGGTGGTAGACTCGAAAAAACGCTTCGCATTTTTCCTCGTTATTTAGACTCGAAAAACGCTTCGCATTTTTCCTCGTTATTTAGACTCGAAAAAACGCTTCGCGTTTTTCCTCGTTACAATAAGAAAGTTGCCGGGGCAACTTTCTTATTGTATATTGTACCATATGAAAATTACAGGTTGGTGACTGGCGCATAATAAAAAGCATCCGGAACTGTTATTTTCCAAATGCTTTTACCCGCATCATAATCAATACTGGTATATCTGCAGAACCTTTCTCCAGAACTGTAGTCTAACGAGTAAACACATCAGCAATCCAAAGCTGAAAGCGGCAGTTCAATGCGTTCACGAGTATAAATAGCAGTAACCCGCTTCCCAACGGCGGTACGCTGTCTTTGGGAAGCGGGGTTTGCGGGAAATTCGTATATCTTCACAGACTGGACTTTCTGTCACAGCATACCGTCTTTCAGCACATCATGGTCTCTCAATACTTTCTCAATGACAGTTCCCTTGATGAAATGAAGAAGCGGTTTCTTTAATGCGTTCAGCGGTCCGGGCAGTTCAATCTCCAGAGGCGACTTGCCGTCCATGAGTTTTACGCTGCTGTCCAGAAGCTCTCTGATATCATAGACGCTGCCCCACACCTCGGGCACGCCTCTGTCCACACCCAACAGTCCGTATACGGCTTCCATGGCGGTTCTGACAGAGTATTCCGTGGTGAATACGGTATCTCTGGGCGTCTCCGCGAACTGTCCCAGAAATGCAAAATTGACACATCCGTCAGGTATTACATCCGGGCGGTCTCCCTTGGTTCTGGGCATGAAGAACGCTGTAATGTAAGGCATCATGGTGGGAACGCAGACGGCGCTGTGTTCTGCCAGTTCAGGGATTTCCTCCACAGGCACGCCCATGTGGTACAGCCATTCTTCCGTAATCTCCCTGCCGGTACACTCCCGCATGGGTTTCTTTACATAATCGCCGGGCACATCCGTGAACAGGCCGTATACCCAGACGCAGACCTTATCCTTATCCTGCTCCTTAAACTGCCCCTGTCTGTTGATGGTCCAGCTCAAGAGCCAGGAGGAATCCTTGCAGCTGACAATGCCGCCGGTGACCACTCTGCCGCTCTTGGGGTCGCGTTTGCAGATATTGGTGATATAGGGAAGGATCCTGTCATCCAGTGTGGTAATGGTGGCGGATTCCCAGTTGGTCTTTCCCACGTCGGAGCAGAATTTTTCCGGGTGGCCGAAGGAAGGATCCTGCCTTGCAATATTCCGCCACAGGTTCCAGCAGCCGCTGGTCCGCACTTCCGCGTCGCCGTTGGGCGCGTGGTTCTGGTCCCCGTAGATGGTGCCCTCCGTACAGCTTCCGTTGGTGACGAACACCAGGTCGTTTTCGGTGAGAACAATTCCCTTTTCCACGCCCTTGACCTTGCATTCGATGGCTTTTGCCACTTTTTTCCCATCTTCTTTTTCAAAGATCACATTGAGCACTTCCGTGTTGAACCGGAAGTCCACGCCTGCTGCTTCCAGGTACTTCTGCATGGGCAGAATCAGGGATTCATACTGGTTGTATTTTGTAAATTTCAGAGCGCTGAAGTCCGGCAGTCCTGCAATGTGGTGTATGAAGCGCTGGAAGTACAGTTTCATCTCCAGGGCGCTGTGCCAGTTCTCGAAAGCGAACATGGTTCTCCAGTACAGCCAGAAAGTGGAGTCAAATACTTCCTCGTCAAAAACGTCTTCAATGGTCTTATCATACAGGTCTTCGTCTCTGGTCATGAACAGCTTCATGATCTCCATGCAGCCCTTCTGGCTTAAGTTGAATTTCCCGTCTGTGTGGGCATCCTTTCCCCGGTGCTCAGTGGCGCGGCAGAGGGAGTAGTTGGGGTCTTCCTTATTCAGCCAGTAATATTCATCCAGAACGGACACACCCGGCGTCTCCAGGGAGGGAATGGAGCGGAACAGGTCCCAAAGGCATTCGAAATGGTTCTCCATCTCCCGGCCGCCCCGCATGATATAACCCCTGGTGGGATCAAAGATGCCGTCACACGCGCCTCCGGCAATGTCCATTGCCTCCAGAATGTGAATATGGTCTCCGGGCATCCGGGCGTCTCTCACCAGGAAACATGCTGCCGCCAGGGAAGCCAGGCCGCTGCCTACAATGTAGGCGTTCTTGTCGTCTACGCCTTCCGGTTTCCGGGGACGGGCGAAAGCCTCATAATTGCCGTTGGAATAGTAGATGCCTTTGCTGTTTTTCTGATTTTTGCCGATTTCCGTGTTGCGGTATTCCTTCCGTTCTACATGGGAAGCAGTCTTTTTATCTTCTGTTTTACGTGCGTCCTTATGCTTTTTTGCAACGATAGCCGCTGCTCCTGCGCCGGCTGCCAGCGCTGCTCCGATTGCCAGGTTCCTGTTCTTTGCCATTTTTCAGTTCCTTCCTTTCTTATCATTCACTCTGCCTGTCTGATACAAGCGCATCCTCTGCATTGATACTTTGGTTCTTTCCTTCCAGGACCGCCGCCGGGATTGAAATCGCTGCGGCTGTTCTTTATGATGGTATCTTAGCACTTTTTTATTCTTTTTCCAATTTACAAAACAGCCCAAATGATAAAAAACCTGCCGCGCTGCTGGCTGTTATACTTTTCCCAAATTATTAAGAATTTATAAGCAGATAACCAGCACCGGAAGAGATGTGCTGAAATTGGTCACATATCCGGCAAAAGCGTACTCACTCCATAGACAAATACCGCACAGACCATCTGAACCACATAATACCCGGAGAAAATTCCGAAAAAGAGAGGAAGCCCTTTCTTCCAACCATAATTCGTCACGGTGTTTAAAGCCAGAATCAAGCTGAACGTAGATGCTATTTTAAGGCAGGCAAGGCACCGAAAAGGAACATAAATAGGAACGCTAAAAGTTTTTTCTGTCCAGTTGTGCTGTCAAAACATGTTTTCGTGCAATCGGTATTAGACATAATTTCATTTTTTCCGATATTTTATGTGAAAGCCAAAGGAGGGCATATGATAAAAGTTGCAATATGTGATGATGAAAAGAACATAAGAAGCTACCTTGCTTCGCTTATCAGAGGGCAGAAAGCGGAATGTGAAATTACGGAGTATGCTTCTGCTGATGAATACCTGTCAAGCGGCATGGGGCATGATTTGCTGTTCCTGGATATAGCGTTAGAGGGTTCTGCGTCCGGCATGGACGGTATGGGAATGGCAAGGCGGATCAGGGGCATGGAACAGATAAAACAGCCCGCAATCATTTTTGTTACGGGCTATGAAAAGTATGTCTATGACGCTTTCGAAGTGGAAGCGTCGGGGTATCTGGTAAAGCCTGTGAATGAGCGGAAATTTGCGGAGGTCTTCAGCCGGGCGCAGGATAAGATTTTATCCGAAACGGAGCAGAAAAAGAAAACCCTGCTTATCCAGTACGCCGGGGCAAACAAAGCCATACCGTTAGACCATATTTATTACATGGAAAGCCAGAAACACAAGGTAGTGCTTTATACCAAAGACGGGGAACAAGCCAGCTTGCGCAGCCTGGAATATTATGCAAAAATCGGGGAGCTTGAGGAAGAATTGCAGGGGCAGTTCTGCCGCATCCACAAAGGCTATCTTGTCAACCTCTCCTGTGTGGACGAATACAGCAGGACAGAAATCATGCTTGCAAACGGGGATAAGCTGCCCCTTTCCAAATATAAGTATGAGGACTTTGTAAAGGCATATCTGCGCTTTATGCAGTAGGAGGGACAGACATTGAGCGATGCAGGTTTTAATTTGATTATGAATATCATGTCCGGCATTCAAGTGTTTTTATATGCTGCCTGTATGACGGCTTTTTTCTATCCATTTATGGCAGGGAAAAAGGAACGGAGGAAAAGCAGAATCAAAAAAGTGCTTATGGTTTTTGCGGTTTATATGGTTATGTATTTTATTGGCATGACAACGGCTGTTTATGGATGGCTGTGCATGATAATTGTAATTGTCCTCTTGGCGGCGGCTTCAAAGTGTTTGGATATGGGGAGGGAATTTACGATTCTTTTGGGTGTGCTTTTCTTTTGTGCCAGAAAATTAAGTGCGCTGATTATGAGAAGCGTAAGTTTTCTTGTAGACAAACGCCTGGAACAAAAAGCGGAAACCTTGGAAATGACTAAAAACATTTTCAGCCGTGCGGCATCAAACTATGCTTTTGTTGCGGTGTTGCAAATGCTCCTGCTCTCGGTTATGTTGTGCGTCATGGGGCGGCTTTTGAAGAAAAAAACAAGAAAGCTGCAGATAAAAGAATTGTGTTACATGCTTTTGACCCCGGTAACAGGGATTTTGTTTGTAAATATTATTTTTCATATTCTGCTGATTGTGAATGAAAACACGATGATACAACTTTATGAACAATTCCCAGTATTTCTTGGGATTGTACCTGTGGTTGCCGCCCTGTTCTATGCAGGGATTTTGATTACGATAGTGTCTTATCAGAAAATGATACGCTTGCAGGAGGAAAAGGAAAAATATTTCGTGGAACAGCAGCAGGTTCACGCAAT
>CAJUJN010000107.1 GCA_910586775.1 uncultured Acetatifactor sp.
TTGTTAATTGGGCATGGTCAAGTACCCACCATCATGCCAGAAGCCTCAAAAAAAGGCATAATACAAGTTTAGGATGTACCGCTGTATCAGCAGCACATCCTAACCCTAAGTTCAATCTAATTTACCATTAGAAAATCGTCCCACCAGGTGTTCCTTTTCCTGCGGCACTTCCTGACTCTCATCGGCATCTTTCTCCGCTGATTCCTTCCCCGGGGCTTCCGCCTGATGCTCCGGCTCTGCCTGCTTTGCATCCTTCTCCTGCCCGGCCTCAGCCCGGAACTGCGCATTTTCATGAACGATATCTGCTCTTTCCGTTTTTTCACCGGGTTCCGTGCCCTTCTCCGCAGCCGTCTTCTCACTCTCCGGCACATTCACCGGCTCAGGTATTTCCACTGGTCCGGGCATCTGAATCACCCCGGAATCTGCTCCCGCCGCTGTTTCTCCGGTCTCTGCAGACGATTCCACCTTCCGCGGCTCCTGAGCTGCAGGCAGCTCCTCTCTCTGCTGCTCCTGGACGGAAGAAGCCGTCTCTCCCTTCTTCTCCCCGTCAGATTCCTCCGGCTCCGGCAATCCCTTCTCCTTACGGAAAATCGCCATGAATTCCTTGCCGGTGATGGTCTCTTTCTCAATCAGGAACTCCGCCAGCTTATCCATGATCTGACGGTTCTCC
Source organism: uncultured Acetatifactor sp. (assembly GCA_910586775.1). Taxonomy (GTDB): domain Bacteria; phylum Bacillota; class Clostridia; order Lachnospirales; family Lachnospiraceae; genus Acetatifactor. Next base: position 671 of record CAJUJN010000107.1, read on the forward strand.
CGCAGCAGCCCCAGGGCCTTGTCATAGCTTTCCTTCAGGATCTCCACCACTTCTTTATCAATCTCTGCCGCAGTGGTGTCGCTGCAGTTCAATGCCGTCCGGCCTTCCAGATACTGACTCTCCACTGTGGCCAGCCCTACCAGACCGAAACGCCTGCTCATCCCGTAGCGTGTCACCATATTCCGCGCAATATCCGTCGCTTTTTCGATATCATTTGCAGCGCCGGTGGTAACGGTTTCAAACACAATCTCCTCCGCCGCACGGCCGCCTACCAGCCCCACCAGCATATCCCGCAGCTCGGCCTCGGTATTCAGATACTTCTCTTCTTCCGGCACATGCATGACATACCCCAGCGCTCCCATGGTTCGGGGCACAATGGTAATCTTCTGCACTGGCTCGGAATTCTTCTGAAGGGCGCTGATCAAAGCATGGCCTACCTCGTGATAGGACACAATCTTCCGCTCTTCTTTACTCATGATGCGGTCTTTCTTCTCCTTACCAACCAGAACCACTTCCACGGCATCAAACAAATCCTTCTGACAGACGTAATCCCGTCCTTCTTTTACCGCATTGATGGCGGCCTCGTTGATCATATTGGCAAGGTCAGAGCCCACCGCGCCGCTGGTTGCCAACGCAATGGCATCCAGATCCACGGTCTCGTCCATCTTCACATCCTTGGCATGCACTTTCAGGATCTCCACACGCCCTTTCAGATCAGGCTTATCCACGATAATCCGCCTGTCGAAACGTCCCGGGCGCAGAAGCGCCTTATCCAGAATCTCGGGCCGGTTGGTTGCGCCCAGGATCAGGATACCCTTGGAACTGTCAAAACCGTCCATCTCGGACAGCAGCTGGTTCAGCGTCTGCTCCCGCTCCTCGTTTCCGCCGCCGTATTTGGAATCACGGCTCCGCCCGATGGCATCAATCTCATCGATAAATATGATACAGGGCGCGTTCTTCGTCGCTTCCTTGAACAGGTCACGCACACGGCTGGCACCCACGCCTACGTACAGCTCTATAAAGTCGGAACCTGTCAGGGAGAAGAACGGTACATGCGCTTCCCCGGCCACTGCCTTTGCCAGCAAAGTCTTGCCGGTACCGGGAGGTCCCACCAGCAGAGCACCCTTTGGCAGCCTGGCGCCGATTTTGGAATACTTCCCGGGATTGTGAAGGAAATCCACCACCTCCACCAGGGATTCCTTCGCCTCGTCCTCGCCTGCCACATCCTTAAAGGTGACTCCGGTCTCCTTCTGCACGTAGACCTTGGCATTGCTCTTGCCTACACCCAGAGGCCCTCCGGAGCCGCCCATCTTTTTGAAAACCACTCCCAGCAGTATCCACATGAGCACCACCGGCAGTATCACATACAGCAGAATATCCAGAATCCTGCCGGAATTGTCGCTCAGAACCCGGCTTCCGTCTATGCCGTGCTCCTCCATGCGCGCTGTGAGCGTATCCAGGTCTTCCATAATAATGGTGGAATATGTCACCGGCGTATTGCCGTAAAACGGATATGCCGGCATGGCGGTGGGCGCATTGTCAGGCTCCTGTGCATCTTTCTTCAGGGTAAACAGAATCTGCCCCGTGCTCTGCACCTCCACTGCCTCCACTTCATCCGCATTCACATGCTCCAGGAATTTCGTGTAGCTGACTTCCTGGGAATTTCCACTGCCTCCGAACAGTAAGTTCCAAAGCATAAAAACCAACAGCACCGTGCTCAGTGCCGCCAGCAGTACCATCATGATATTCGGCCTTCTGGGCGGCTGGTTCCCGTTTCCGTTGCCGCCGTTATTGCCGGGTCCTCCCTGGCCGCCGTTATTATATCCGCCGCCGTTATCGTACTGGTTCATTTGATTGTCCATAGTAACTCCGTTTCCTGTTTGCCTCTCTGCTCTTAAGTCTCATTGCCATTATAGATAGAACCAGTTGATAAATCAATAGCATATTTGTGAAAAAAACAAATTATCTCTTAAAGATTTCTAAACTTTTTACCCTGCTCCCTCCTCTGTCAAAGCCGTTTCTTCCCATCTTTCCATTCATTCATTTCCGTTTTTTTCGTCATTGTTGCATAATTTCAATTTTGAATCAGTTTCGAAATTAGTTCAGATTAAAAACTTCTTGCACCCCGCATTGGATGTGTTATAGCAGAAAAAAGGGAAAGCCATAGAAGCGGCTCTACCCTCCGAGTTACAGTTGCTTACCTCATATGAGGCCAGCCGTCACTATCGGTAGTAGTGGCGGCTATTTCTTTCCCTTAAAAATCTGATAAAGCAGACTGATAAGGGCAACAATGAACGTACAGAATAAAAAGAAATCGTAAAATCTGCTCATCGTCATAGACCGCCATCACTGATTTTAATATGAAGAGAGAACATTTTTGTCCGGCACCTGGGCATACCATCTGGCCTGGGCACGGTACATCTCCGCGTACAGCCCGTTTCGCGCCATCAGCTCCTCATGGCTTCCGTCCTCCACAACCCTGCCTTTATCAAACACCAGAATCCGGTCCACCACACTGGCAACACCCAGTCTGTGGGAAATCAGGATGGTGGTCTTGTCGCCAGTGAGCTGCCTGAAATTTCTGTAAATATTTGCTTCTCCTATGGGGTCCAGCGCCGCCGTAGGCTCATCCAGGATATAGATACAGGCATTATCCCGGTAGAGCGCCCGCGTAATGGCAATTTTCTGCCACTGGCCGCCGGACAGATTATTCCCTGTATCGGAGAAAATACCTACCATTTCGTTCAGCGCATTGCCCTGGCCGTTGATTGCCTCATCCGCCCCTGTACTTCCTGCAAGCCGCAGTATCCCGTCGTCCTCCAGGGAACGCCCGGGCGAAGATATGGTGATGTTATTTCGCAGAGTATCCTGGTATTGGCAGAATCTCTGAAAAATAGCGGACACAGACCTGCGCAGCTTTTTCAGATTGCTCCCGATATCCTCTCCGTTGATACGGATGCATCCTTCCTCCGGCTGATAAAAACCGCAGAGCAAACTCACAAAAGTAGACTTTCCGCTGCCGTTTGCCCCTACAATGGCTATCTTTTCCCCCTGTCTGATCTGTACCGTCACATGGTCAAGGGCTCTGTTCACATTATCGGGATAGGAAAAGGTAACATTTTCAAAGGCAATGTCCGCTTTCCTGTAGACCTCCTCCACGGCGTCCCCTTCTGCGCCTTCTTCTGCCCTGTCCTGTCTTTTCTCCGCTTCTTCCCCGGATTCCCGCTCCATTTCCAGCAGTCGGAAAAAATCCTCCACATATTTCATATCCGTAAAAATGCTGACCGCATCCACAAGCAGAGCGGTGGTTACAGACTGAAGCTGCTCCGCTGACGACAACACGAGCATAAAAGTGCCCAGCCCCTTTGCCGGATCATGAAAAACTTCCCATACAGTCACCCATATTACCACAAAGTATACCCCGTTCCGAAAAACATCCGCAATACTGTTGTACCACACATGCCTGCCGATTACTTTCTTCCTTTTGTCAATATATCCGTCAGCCAGCTCCCGCCACCGCTCCTTTATATAGGGATACAGCCCGAAAAACCGGATTTCCTTCATGGGCGCATTCATACGGCATAAATCGGAATAATGTATTGTGAGCGTCCCCTCCTTCATCCACTTGGTCCGCCTGCGGTAGGTTTCATCCTTCTGCAGCAGCGAAAGAACTGCCGCGGGGACAGATGTGCCGATCAGAGCAGCCACAAGCCAGGGATTTACAGTGAAAAGAATCGCCGCCACACTGACAAAGGAAATCGTTTTTGCCAGCCATCCCAGGATGAGGGAAATGCTTCCGGCCGCCTTATCCCCGCCATAGGTTTTGATAAAATTCAGCCGCTCATAAAACCCGCCACAATTCTCGATATATTTATACGGAATTTCGCACAACAGTTTCAGCGTCTCTTCTTTTACGTAACGCTTTATTCGGGCAGCATCCTCCTTTGCATAATATTCCTGAATCAACTGAAGAAACATCTGGGCCAGGTACAGGAGCACCACCCATGCAAAGGCTGCAAACGCGGCATTCAGCAGGGATGGATTCCCGGACAGCTGCCTGGCCGTATCCGTAAACGCAGCCAGCTTCAGAGAAATCAGCATGGGCAGAAATGCCGTCGGAAACCCAAGTGCCGCCGCAATTCGGGAGGGCACGCTTTTCATCCCGATGCTTAAGTTCATACTGCGGAAAAAATATTTCAGCTTATTCATTTAATCTTCCTCCTGGCGATACCACTGCGCCTGTTCCTGAAACAGTTTCGCGTACAGACCCCCTGCGGCAATCAGTTCCTCATGGCTTCCAACCTCGGCAACCTTTCCCTTGTCCAACAGAATGATTTTGTCCGCAAGCCTTGCAAAGCCGATCCGGTGGCTGATCAGGATTGCGGTCCGTCCCCTGACCGTATCCCGGATATTCTCAAACTGCTCCATCTCCGAAATCGGATCCAGCATGGAGGCCGGTTCATCGAAAATCAGAATATCCCTGTCGCTCATGTAAGCACGGGCCACAGCCAGCTTCTGGCTCTCCCCTCCCGAGAACTCCACACCCTCTTTTACCGCAGTTCTGTGTATATAAGTCTCCGTCCCGAAGGGCAGGTTTCTGACAAAATTCCGGGCCTGCCCTTTTTCCAGCGCCTTTTCTATTCTTTCCCTGTCGTCCACATGTTCAATGTCTCCAAAGCCGATATTTTCCCACACGGGGAAATGAAAGAGATAATAGTCCTGGAAAAAAGTCCCCACCTTTCCTCCCAGGAAGCCCTTTTCCAGACTTTCGTAATCTCTGCCCAGATAGGAAATGGCTCCTGCCGAAGGCCGATACAACTGCAGAAGCAGTTTCACCAGAGTGGATTTCCCGCTTCCGTTTAAACCCACAAGCGCCACTACCTCCCCTTTTTCAATGAAGACAGACACGTCTTCCAGGGCAGGCCTGTTATCCCTGTAAGAGAAGCAGAGGTTTTCTGTTCTGAATACGGGAGGGCTTTTTCTCCGGTCTGTCTCCTTCTCCAAGTCGCTGACCTCTCTGCTTCCATTGTCCCGGGCTGTTGTCTTTCCGGTTCTATGGCCCTGGCTGTTGTCTCTATGGTTCCATTGCTCCGGGCTATTGTCTTCCCGGTCCCATTGCCCCGGGGCTGTTGTCTCTCCGGTTTCCGCCTCCTGCTCTTCCGCTTCCCTGTTTTCCCCGCTTCGCTCTCCGCATTCTATTCTGCTTCCAAAAATGCGGTATTGCCGTTCCAATGCGCATAAACCGTAATCTGCGCTTATAAGTGTCTTCGCCACACCGGAAACTGCCATAAATACATTCATGCACAGGGTAAAAATCACAAGCAGAACATCCACCTGCATATTCCCTTCCGCCAGTTCAAACAGCGAATAAACAATCATCACAACCAGAAAAAGATACAGTCCGAATCCACTGATAAAAGTCCTCAGTTCCACTGCCAGATTATACTTTCTTCCATGCTCAAAAACCGCTCCGTATGCCTCTCTCCAGTTCCTGAGAATCATTTCTTTTGACTCAAAAATGCGCATTTCCCTGGCACAGTCCGGCTCTGCGGGCATACTCTCGTAATACTCTGCAAGACGTTCCTTATCCCTTATTTCCTTCCAGTAATCCCGCATCCGCTCCGTAAAATTCAGGTTCAGACACATGATTCCTGCTATGTAAACAGCGGTTATAAAAAACACCCATTTTGATACCGAAAACGCCACCAGAAGGAGAGAGAACAGCCCCACAAATTTCCCCAGGAGAGAACAGAAACAGCAGATAAAATCCGTCAGGGCGCCTTCCCGGAGAACACAGGCATGGTATTCGTCGTTGGTCTCCTTTTGCAAGAGTTCTTCCATGGAATAACTCTGGACACAATCCATCAGAATCTCCTCCATACCGAAATAGTAGGAATCAAACATAATCGAGTAAACAAATTCCGTATTCAGACGATTGGAAATTCCTATCAGTGCCGTAACCATTCCAAGCAGAAGAATCGTGGGGAAAACTGCCTCCATGCTCCCTTCCCCGGTTTCCAGAAAAGCATTCAGCGCCGCCAGAATATCCTGCCTGTAAGTCAGCGCGACTGCGGGCAGGACGGACACTGCGGACAAAATCACAGAGCATAGAATCAACAGTTTCTTATCCAGATACCATGCAAGTCCAAAAGCCCATTTCATTGCCTTTAATTTCATAATGTTCACCCTTTCTACAGTGGTATTTCGAGTCACACTACCTTTTTCCGCCTGACTCACCCGTTCTGAAAAGCGTTCAGATATACCACAATCCGGAACTGATGCTCCCGGATATCCGTTTTCATGTAACCGCCGTGACTGTCCAGTACTTTCTGAACACTGAGCATTCCGAATCCATGCATGTCTTTCTCTTTTTTCGTCGTTTGAAACAGCCTTTTTCCTTCTGAATCTGCCCGATTTTCCGGGAATCTGTTTCTTCCGGAAAGATTTCCGTCGGCATGATTTCTCACAGAATTGTTACCATTGGAAGCATTGCCTGCAGACTGATTTTTCACAGGATTATCCCCTGCGGAAGTGTCTTCCCGTGAATCCTTCTCCGTGGAAGAATTCTCCGTGGAAGCAGCGGTCTCCCAGATTGGATTGGAGATAGATATGACCAACATATTTCCGCGTTTCCTGCAGTTCATCTCTATCTTTCGTTCCGCTCCTGCCGGGCAATTCAGATTTGCCTCAATTGCATTGTCCAGCAGATTTGTAAAAAGCGCACAGATTTCCACCAGCGTCAGATTCATTCCTCTCATATCATCGTATTGGCACTGCACTTTGATGCCGTACTGTTCCGCCTCCTGATATTTCATGTTCAAAACAGAATCCAACATCCGGTGACTGGTATAGAATGCCCCGCTGCACTGCTGCATTTCTCCGGTAATCTGGGCAAGATAGTCCAGGGCTTCCTCCTCTCGCCCTTCTTTCACCATTTTGAAGATGACGCGAATGTGGTTTCTCGTATCATGTACAAGTATTGACTTTTTTTCGTATATTTTTAGCAATGTCTGATAATTGCTTTCCAGCATTTCAATTTCCAGCCTGTTGGCGAGTTTTTCTTTTTTTGCCCTGCGCCGCACAAGATAAAGCCCCAACGCCAAAACGCCTGCCACAAGGCCAGTTAAAAGGGATAACCAGTTTTGCATCCTGTTTTTACCTTCTTCGAAAAATCATTTTCTATACGGAGCTGTCTGAAAACAATTTATACTGCTTAACAGTTAAAATTTCCAAGTAACCCGACTACATAACGCCAGCCATATACGTTTAACCAGTGCGGTACGGTAAATTCTGGCGTTATGTAGTATATATGGAAAACTGTCACATAACGGCTCATTTTGTTATAATCCGACAGTCATGAAATACTCCGCCAGCCTGTCCTTCACGACCCCGTTTAGATTTCTGCCCACAGGAAGGATATCTCCGTTGCGCATGGTCACTTTTAGATGCTCAAACTGCATAATATGTTTCATGTTTACGATGATCCCCCTTTCAATCATCAGAAACCGTTCCCTGGGAAGACGGCCGTAAATCTTCTCAAGGGAATCCCTTTCCATATATACCCCGCCGTTCAGGCACTGAAAAAAGGCATATTTCTTCTCCTTTGTCACATACAGAATATGATCCATGCGCACTTTATAGCCGTGGGTTTTGGTCAGAATCACATAATAATCTGCTTTTTGTTCCTCTTCCTCACGGCGGATACGCTCCAGAATCATGCGCAGTTCCTTCTGATAGGAATCCTTCAGTATATAGTAATATGCTCCTGTCCGAATACTCTGGAGCGCATATTTCTCATAGGAAGTCAGAAATACGATCCGCGCGTTCGTGTCCAGAAAGCGCACCTTCGCAGCCAGCTCCAGACCGCTCATTCCGGGCATCTCCACATCAAACAGATAGATATCATAACTTTTCTGCCCCTTTAATTCCTCCAGAAGCGTGGTGCTCTCCAGATGCCGGATTTCAACGGCTTCCCTTTTGTCAGCATGGAAATCCCTTATTGTTTTCTCCACTTCCTCAACGAAACCAATATCGTCCTCCACAATCACAATCCGCATTATACCACGCTCCTGTCTTATTCTGCATTCCCTTCGCTCCCGATAAAAGGCGCGTCTCTTTGCGCCGCGTTCAACTATAGTAAGCTGCATTTGCTTACTATAGTATAGTTTCTGCCGAAATTCAATAGACTGGCCGCAATCAGCATTTTTTTGACCGCCATATCCTTTTCTGTGAGATTTCCATATGGTTACCGGGAGGATGGGAATAAGTCGCGCCAATACCGGGACGCGGCGAAATGAATTCTTTGATAATTCATGAGAATTCTTTTTTATCTTAATATGGTATTCCGCAAAATTCTGTGATAGAATAGAAGGGTATTTTTTGAAAAAGGAAAACTCGTGAGCATACAGAAGCGCTCACGAGTTATAAGTTTAATGTCGGCGAATGTTTTGGGACATGAGTATAACTACGAAAGCGAGGCTGGAAATGAAAATTGGTTTTGACAATGACAAATACCTGAAAACGCAGTCGGAACACATCAAGGAGCGTATTGTCCAGTTTGGGGACAAGCTCTATCTGGAATTCGGCGGAAAGCTCTTCGACGACTATCACGCTTCCAGGGTACTGCCCGGCTTCGCTCCCGACGCGAAGCTGCAGATGCTGATGCAGCTGTCGGACTGCGCCGAAATCGTCATCGTCATCAGCGCGGTGGATATCGAAAAGAATAAGATACACGGCGACCTGGGGATTACCTATGACGTCGATGTGCTGCGCCTGCGCGACGAGTTCCAGAGCAGAGGACTGTATGTGGGCAGCGTGGTTATCACCCATTACCAGGGGCAGCACAGCGCGGAGCAGTTCAAGGCAAAGCTGGAAAAGAAAAACATTAAAGTATACCTTCACTACACCATTGAAGGCTATCCTGCCAATGTCTCTCTGATTGTCAGCGAAAACGGCTACGGGAAAAACGATTACATCGAAACCACCCGTCCCCTGATTGTGGTCACGGCGCCGGGGCCGGGCAGCGGCAAGATGGCCACCTGCCTCTCCCAGCTCTACCACGACAGGCAGCGGGGCATCAAAGCCGGCTACGCCAAATTCGAGACCTTCCCCATCTGGAACATACCGTTAAAGCATCCCATCAATCTGGCCTATGAAGCGGCCACTGCGGATCTGAACGATGTAAACATGATCGATCCCTTCCACCTGGAGGCCTATGGCGAGACAGCGGTAAATTATAACCGGGATATCGAGATTTTCCCGGTGCTGAATGCTATTTTCGAAAGTATTTACGGGGAAAATCCCTATAAATCCCCTACTGACATGGGTGTCAACATGGCCGGCAACTGTATCATCGACGATGAAGCATGCTGCGAGGCCTCGAAGATGGAGATTATCCGCCGCTATTATACCACTCTTGGCAGAATGGTCCGGGACGACGCTTCCGAAAACGAGCTGCTCAAGATTGAGCTGCTGATGAAACAGGCAAAAATCACCACCGCCGACAGGAAAGTCACCTCTGTCGCAAAAGAACTGGCAGAAGCGTTGGGCGTACCCACTGCGGCCATCGAGTTGCCTGACGGACATATCATCACCTCCAAGACCTCCGACTTTCTGGGCGCTTCCGCAGCCCTGCTGCTGAATGCCCTGAAATATCTGGCGGACGTGGACCATAACCTGAAGCTGATTAAACCGGAGGCTATCGAACCCATTCAGGATCTGAAAGTGCGCTACCTGGGCGGCAAGAATCCCCGGCTTCACACCGATGAGGTACTGATTGCCCTGACTCTGGCAGCCTGCAGCGACGAAAATGCCAGGCGGGCCCTGGAGCAGCTCCCCAGCCTGAAGGGATGCCAGGTACACACTTCGGTAATGCTCTCCGAGGTAGATATCAAAATTTTCAAAAAGCTGGGCGTAGACCTGACCTGCGAACCCATCCAGACCACCCGCAGAAAATATTAAAAAGGAAATTCTCTGCCATGCTTCGGTACTGGACGGGGATGCGGAACCGGAATATATCAGTCCCGGAGCAAAGGCCCCGGGAAGAAAGTTCCGGATGCGCACTTTACAGACGAAGCTCTCTTCCCTGGAAAGGGGGCGGAGCGCAGAGACGGAACTGGAACAGGAGGATAACAATATGGCAGTTAAATATGTATTTGTCACAGGCGGCGTAGTCTCCGGCCTGGGAAAGGGCATTACGGCCGCATCCCTGGGACGGTTGCTGAAAGCCCGCGGCTACAAGGTTACCATGCAGAAATTTGACCCTTATATCAACATAGACCCGGGCACCATGAACCCCATCCAGCACGGGGAAGTATTCGTCACCGACGACGGAGCCGAAACCGACCTGGACCTGGGACATTACGAACGTTTTATCGACGAAAGCCTGGGGAAAAATTCCAACGTCACCACCGGCAAAGTATACTGGGCTGTACTTCAAAAGGAACGCCGCGGGGATTACGGCGGCGGCACGGTGCAGGTCATACCCCATATAACAAACGAAATCAAGAGTCGTTTTTATCGGAATTTCACAGATCCCGATACCCGTATCGCCATTATCGAGGTAGGCGGCACAGTCGGCGACATTGAAAGCCAGCCCTTTCTGGAATCCATCCGCCAGTTTCAGCAGGATGTAGGGCATGAAAACGCCATTCTGATTCATGTCACACTGATTCCCTATCTGAGTGCTTCCCAGGAATTGAAAACGAAACCCACCCAGGCCAGCGTAAAAGACCTGCAGGGAATGGGCATTCAGCCGGATATTATTGTATGCAGAAGCGAGCATCCTCTGGAAGATGGCCTGAAAGACAAAATTGCGCTATTTTGCAATGTCCCCAGCAAACGGGTATTACAGAACCTGGATGTGGAATATCTCTACGAAGCGCCCCTGGCCATGGAGAAGGAGCATCTGGCCCAGGTTGCATGCGAATGCCTGCATCTGGACTGTCCCGAACCCGACCTGACAGACTGGGAGAAGATGGTGGACGCCTTAAAACATCCCACCGATGAAGTCACTGTGGCCCTGGTGGGAAAATATGTCGCCCTCCACGACGCCTACATCAGTGTAGTAGAAGCGCTGAAGCACGGCGGTATCTCCAACCATGCCACAGTGCATATCAAATGGATTGATTCCGAAACCGTCACGGAAGAAAATGCGGAAGAACTGTTTTCCGACGTAAACGGCATCCTGATTCCCGGCGGCTTCGGCTCCCGGGGCATTGAGGGCAAGATCACGGCAATCCGATATGCCCGTACCCATAGCAAGCCCATGCTTGGACTGTGTCTCGGCATGCAGCTTACCATCGTTGAATATGCCCGCAATGTGCTGGGTTACCGGGATGCCCACAGCATCGAGCTGGACCCCAATACCACCCATCCGGTCATCGCCCTGATGCCGGACCAGAACGGCGTGGAAGACATCGGCGGCACTCTGCGTCTGGGTGCGTATCCCTGTGTACTGGACAGGGCTTCCAGAGCCTATGAGCTGTACGGCGAGGAAACCATCTACGAAAGGCACCGCCACCGCTACGAGGTCAACAATGATTATCGGGCGGTGTTGACGGAAAACGGCCTGCGCCTCTCCGGCACTTCCCCCGACGGACGCATTGTGGAGATGTGCGAGCTCACGGAGCATCCCTTCTATGTAGCCACCCAGGGGCACCCGGAGCTGAAATCCCGCCCCAACAGGCCCCACCCGCTGTTCAGGGGATTTGTGGCGGCGATGCTTGCGGATAAACGCAACGTATAGTCGCAACACAAAACCTACAGAACCAACGGCTGCACTCCTGCAGGCATAAAGGAACTGCCGCATTAAGAGCCATGAACACCAGATATAAATATGCCCGGTTACCGGATATCCCGTATCTTGTGCAAAATTCCTTAATGCGGCAGCCCTATTTTTGTAGGCACTTCCTTATCCTTCGTTGTCACTCTGCAATGTGCTCTCACATCCGAGGACGAAAGCCATCCCTTTTCCTCTCCAGATTTTTTCCCTTTTGCAAGCTCGCCCATAAGCTATTCTTCTTCATAAGCCCAATACATAAAAGGAACGCCACCTTTCCATTTACTTTCGGGAACAGTTTCAAGCCTGTTTATATGTATATAAATAATACTGGGTTTATCTAAAAGTTCATCATATTCCTCATCGCTCAGTTTTTCTTTCACAGCAAATTTAGGCTATTCTCCAGAAAATGTCAAATGATAGAAACCCGGTTCTACTTCGATTTGTTGTTCTTTTGGACAGTCATTTTGCCAATCCATCAAATCATACAAATCAACTACATTTAGAGGCTTCTGGCATGATGGTGGGTACTTGACCATGCCCAATTAACAACTGCAT
>CAJUJN010000108.1 GCA_910586775.1 uncultured Acetatifactor sp.
GCAGAAGATCCCCTGCTGGAACCGGAAATGCCGTTTTACGAAGAAGGAGAGAATGGGTCTGCAAAAGCAGAATGGAACAAGCGGTACAAACTTGCCCGCAGCTATCTGTACGGGAGTGGTCATGCTTTTTTCGATGGTGAATTTGAAAGAAAGAACACAAAACACAGTTTTACATACCGTTAATACCGCTGTTTTAGGTAGTTGCGGGGGCGGGGCTATACTTTATGGATGAGGCGACCTCCAACGTGGATACCCGTACAGAAAAAGAGATTCAGGATGCCATGCGGCGGATCATGCAGAACCGTACCAGCATTGTAATCGCCCATCGCCTGTCAACGACCCGGGATTCGGATCTGATCGTTGTCATGGACCACGGCAGGATTGTGGAAAGCGGGAATCATGAGGAACTCCTTGGGGCAAAGGGGAAATATTACGAACTGTACATGACGCAGTATGCGGGATTTGCAACCTGAGGCAGACAGAACTGAAAAATCCGGATCAGAATAGAAAAGAAGAGTATTTATGAAAAAGTTTTTTCGGAATTTAAGCAAGAACTATTGATATAACCGATGTTTTCGGATATACTGGTGGTAAAATATCAGGAGGTGATATTATGATCGTCAGACCTTACTATATGGAACTGCTGAAAACCTACCGTGATGTATCGCTGGTGAAAATCCTCGCAGGTATTCGCCGCTGCGGGAAATCTACGATTTTAGAAATGCTGCAGGACGATTTGATAAAAAGCGGCGTTCCTGCAGACCATATGATCAGCATGCGCTATACCTCCGAAGATTTTGACGATGGTATGACCGATAAGGATATGTACAACAGTATTAAAGAGAAAATGACTGATGGCGGGCGTTACTATCTTCTGCTTGATGAAGTACAGGAGATAACCGGCTGGGAGAAAGCTGTCAACAGCCTGTTGGAAAACGCCAATACGGATATTTATGTGACTGGCTCCAATTCCAGGTTAATGTCAGGCGAAATATCCACCTACCTGACAGGGCGGTATATCTCTATCCCTGTGTTTACACTGTCCCTGGCCGAATATATGGAATTCAAAAAGTCAAGCGGCCGCACGCCGAAAGAGCTGCTTATGGAATATATCCGAATGGGCGGCTTTCCCATCGTTGCGCTGAATAATTTCGACGAGAGCGCGGCGTACCAGATCGTCGAGGGCATTTACAGTTCCGTCATCACCAGCGATATAACGAAGCGGCACAATATCACAAACTTTGACCTGTTCAACCGTGTGGTAAAGTATATCGTTGAAAACGTCGGCAAAACCTTTTCTGCCAATGCCATCGTGAAGTTCCTGAAGAATGAAGGGCGTTCTCTCTCGGTGGAATCCGTCTACAACTATTTGGAATGGTTGGAAAAAGCCTTTGTGATTTACCGCTGCCAGCGATACGATCTGCAGGGAAAATCCGTGCTGAAAACACAGGAGAAATTCTATCTGGCCGACGCTTCTCTCAAATACTGCATGATGGGTTTCAACCCGAAATCTGTTGCCGCCATGCTGGAAAACATCGTGTACTTCGAACTTTGCAGAAAGGGTTATAAGGTGTATATCGGCAAAAACGAAACAAAGGAGATCGATTTTGCAGCGGTAAGGCGTGATGAACGTATCTATGTGCAGGTATGCCGCAATCTGCCGGAAGAATCCGATCGTGAGGTTGCCAACCTGCTGGAGATCAGGGATCATTATCCCAAATATGTGGTGACGCTCGATGAGCTTGCAGGGGGCAATGTCAACGGCGTGAAAATCATGCACTTGGCGGACTTTTTGTTGAGTGAAAATTATTAAAAATTTGGTGGTATAATTTTATTGTTGCCAACAGCGTTACATCGGGCTTCCATGAATGAAAGGATGTTTCCATGAAAAACAGAAGGAACATAACAGGAATCCTGCTTGCAATAGTCTCTGCCGTCTTATTTTTCATTTTCAGTTCCGGAGATGAGAGCGGGAGGACGGATGCCATGCTTCCATTTCATACACTGGTTAAAGCAGAGTGGAAAAAATTTATCGATGATGCCATAGCGCAGGAAGAAGGAGATTTACGTTTTATCAAGCTGGAACAGATTGCGGGAATCCAGTGCTGTACCTTTGAAATTGGAGAACTGAACAGTGGTTTTCGGAGAAAGAATAATGGGTATCACATAATTATAGAGGGTGAATGGGACGGAACTGAAGTTCCGCTACAGCATCTGTTTATTCCATTTACCGAGATAGAAATGGCAGATTTAGGTGCGTCTGAAAGCTACTATATAGAGAACGTAGATATCAACTTTGACGGAACACCGGATCTGCTGATTCATGAAGGCTTTTCCGGCGGGAGCGGAGGAAGCTGGAATAATTACCGCGCTATTGTATGGGATAGGAAGTCCGGGCAGTTTGTCTATTACCCCTCTTTTCCGGAACAGCTTGCTTTTCTGGAATTTGACAGGCAAAATAAGCTCCCCATCCAGCCGGCAATTGCAATCGTGAACGGCTCACCTTTAAGACACCGCAAAAAGTAACCTGCATAGGTGTATACGTCAATGCTGTTATACTGGAAAATTCGGATTATATGGAGAAATAAAATGGTTGATATATATGCAGCGGCCGCTTTCAGCAAAGACAATAAGGGTGGGAACAGGGCAGGAGTGGTTTTGGGCAGATCAGAGTTGACTTCTGTTCAAAAAGCAGCAATAGCAAAAGAAATGGGATATTCTGAAACTGCTTTTGTGTTGGATTCCGACAAGGCAGATTATAAGCTGCAATATTTTACACCAACAGAAGAAGTCCCACTGTGCGGCCATGCCACAATAGCAGCATTTTCTACCCTTAAACTGCTGAGTATGTTAGATAAACCAGAATATACCATAGAGACAGAAGCCGGGATTCTCAATATTTACATAAAAGAGGACAGCCTGATACTGATGGAGCAGAATTGTCCGGCATATCTTAAAATTTTGGATTCAGATATTTTTACGGGATGCATACAAAAGGGTTTTATAGACCACAGATTTCCGATACAGATAGTTTCTACGGGGCTGAATGACATTATGCTTCCTGTTGATTCGGCAGAGCATTTAAAACGGTTATCTCCTGATTTTGAAAGGATAGCAAATATGACCAAAGAGAAGGAGGCAGTTGGGGTTCATGCTTTTACCCTGATCAAAGAATCAGATGTAACAGCTATATGCAGGAATTTTGCTCCATTGTATGGAATTAATGAAGAGTCGGCAACTGGCACAGCAAGCTGCGCTTTGGCATGTTACCTTTTCAAATACTATAAGCAACAGCCGCAGTATGTTTTTGAACAGGGGCACAATATGGGAGAAATCTCACGAATTGTTGTAAATATTTTATATCATGAGAATGTAATTGATTCTGTTTTTGTTGGTGGGTATGGACATATGCTTGGGAAGAAATCTCTGCCGGTGTAAGGGATTTTAGCGGATGAGAAGTCAAAGTATCTGATTGACCTGTACCGGGAATTGTACCTGAAGGATATCCTTACAATATAAAATTCACATTAAAGTTTTCCTCCCTGTTGTGACGAACCGATCCGCATTGTCAGCTGACTGAAAGATGGTTCGGTCGGATATTTTTATGTGCCTGGCTGATGTGTGCTCTGACAGGCAGCAGGAAGAGTACAGCTGATAAAAAGCAGATGTAACCATTGACATTACAATTTCAAGCAGGTTTACCATAGCAATACATATTTTTGCCTGTATTGATGTTTTTGGAAAGGATTATAAGATAGAACGAATGTAATGCGCTTATGGAAGAAAAGCGCAGAATATATGGCAGGAATTATGAAGAACCGACAGGCAGGGCAATGATTACCAAGGGGTACAATCTGCCATGCAGCTATGTGATACACACAGTCGGACCAATTATTTCAGGGCGGCTGCAGAAAATTTTGTGCTGACTACGAATGTGGATCACCAGTTCCAGCTTGCGGGTTTTGATAAAAAAGAATTTTTTACACACAGGGCGATTATGGATTATGGCAATGCAGCGAGCCATGTCACCAGAAGACCTATGATAATGAAGAAGCAGTAAGACAGATGATAGAGCAGCAAAAGGATATGAAAGTGACAACGGAGTTGATACCGCATTGCCCTGTGTGTGGAAAACCTGTGAGTATGAATTTAAGATGTGATGATACTTTTGTGCAGGATAATGGATGGTATGAGGCAAACCAAAGGTACAGTGACTTTGTACGCAGGCATGAAAAACTGCATATTTTGTATCTTGAATTAGGAGTCGGGGCAAATACGCCGGTAATTATAAAATTTCCTTTTTGGAGGGCAACTGCACAGAATGAAAAAGCTGTTTATGCGTGTATCAATTTTGGGGAGGCATCATGTCCAAAAGAGATAGAAAAACAGTCGATCTGTATTGATGAAGATATAAAGAAAGTTCTGTCTGCATTGGTATAGCGAACGTATCAGCAGTTTAACAAAATGAAGACTTCCTGTCATAAAAAGTGAGATGATTTATTCGTAGATATGTGATAGAATCATTTCAGGTAATAGAATCGGAATTTTATGGAGAGTTACGAAGGAGCAAAAATTATGAGACAGGACGTAGAGCAAATCATTAACAATACTAAAATTGATGAAACGAAACTGCAGGAGGCTATGAGAATTATAGACAGGGCTGCCCGTATCATGGAGGAATGCTGTTATGATACTGACACTAAAGCGAAAGAAAAACTCATTGCATTGCAAACATTGCAAAACGAGCTTCGGGAACTGACAGGGAAAGAGAATTATGATATAATAGAAGTCAATGAATACTGGTCTTACACCAGCCTGGAGACTAAAGCAACAGAGGCGCTTATGCAGGAGCCTTTTAGAGTCGGATTGCCAGAGGAAGCCCTGAGGGAACTGATTACAGAAATTTTCCGGTCAGGACATCTGGAGAAAGAGGCGTTGCTTGATTTCTGGACGGATTTTCTGGAGATGGAGACGGGAATAGATGAGGTTATGGATTATCTGTTCAATGAAAACGATAAAGGGGAGATTGTGTATGCGTCCGTTGATGAAGTAATGGAGCGGATACGCAGAGGAAAGGCTTTGGCAGAAGAAAATGTTATTCTCCTGTGACCTGAAAACTTCAAATACTGGAAAATTCGGATTATATGGAGAAATAGATTCTGTTTTTGTCGGTGGGTATGGACTGGCCAGGTATTTTTTTGGCAGCTGCAGGCTGGCAAAGAGTGCATGAACACTGGCAAAGATATATAAAGAGTTGGGCGCATCTGCCGACGAGATTTTAGAAATAAGAAATACAGGAAATGGAGAGGCTGACGGGAAATGAGAAAACGAATATTTGAGATCATAGAACTGTCGAATGGAGATGACAGATTAAGCAGTGTTTATGATGTGCTTATGATGTGTACCATTGTAATCAGCCTTATTCCTCTGGCGTTCAAGGACATAAATGCTTTGTTTTTAACAATAGACTATGTAACCGCTGGAATTTTTGTTTTGGATTATCTGCTGCGTTTCATAACGGCAGATTATAAACTGGGAGCAGTGCAAAAAAGTAAAAAAACGTACAATAATCCGGGGGCAGCTTTTTGTTATTTATCCCTTTACGCCTATGGCTGTCATTGACCTGTTAGCTGTTCTTTATTTATTGGGCTACCGTAAGCCTTACGACTATGGGTTACGGAGACATATACCCGGTTTCTACTATTGGGAGTGTCGTGACTATGCTTTCATCTATGATTAAGGACAAGGTTAGCCAAAGCAAAGGAACAGGCAAAACTGCCGACAGTTGCCGAGGGAAAACAGCACAGAACCCACAGCAAAGGAAAGGGGGATATGGTACTATGAAACTTTCACGATACGAGCAGGAAAGTATTCTCAATTATAATGCAGGAGAACAGACTGCCACCCTCTATACAAGGGATAAGGCGGTCATGCGGAAACTTGACACGCTTGTTGCCGATTATCCCAACACATACAAGCTGACAGGGCAGGACGAGGTATGGCTTTGTGCTATACTTTAGCAGAAACAACTCAACCAATCGAAATATGATGTGGAGGT
Source organism: uncultured Acetatifactor sp. (assembly GCA_910586775.1). Lineage (GTDB taxonomy): Bacteria > Bacillota > Clostridia > Lachnospirales > Lachnospiraceae > Acetatifactor. The sequence goes on from CAJUJN010000108.1 coordinate 6,059, forward strand.
TGCGGGGAAAAGGATGGAAACAGCTATAAATGAGTACAATAAATATATTGACAGAATCGATTGGAACATAGAATATAAAGACAATGATATTCTCCCGGGAGCGTGTCCTGTATGCGGGAAAAAAGTATTTATCAAATTTTATGGAAGCTATCAACAGTCATATGTGATTTGTTGCGAAACACCTGATTGTATGTACATAACATCCCGTGGGTTATAAGCGCCACTTTGCTGCTGGTTTTCATAAAAATGTGGAAACGGGTAAGGTCTATGCCTGGTTTACAAGAAGAAAAAAGATATGGCAATGACATCAGAACCGGTCATGCTTTTAAGCTATGGAACAGTATGTAATATAAGCATTTGATATATTTATCTGTCCGGCCTATAATAAAAGCAAATGGTATCCAGGAACATATGCAGAAGACCATATCAAAAGATCATCCCAGGGAGGAAAAGAAAATGGCAGTAAAACAGACCGCAGGCAGAGATGCTTTGGGCGAATTTGCCCCGAAATTTGCACAGCTGAATGATGATGTATTATTTGGAGAAGTGTGGAGCAGGGAGGATAAACTCTCGCTGAGAGACCGTTCACTGGTAACGGTTGTCTCCCTGATGGCTCAGGGACTTGTGGATTCGTCTTTCCAGTTCCATCTGATGAGTGCGAAAAAGAACGGGATCACAAGGGCGGAGATCGCAGAAATCCTGACCCATGCAGCGTTCTATGCCGGATGGCCCAAGGCATGGGCGGCTTTCCGTATGGCAAAGGAAGTCTGGACAGAGGAAATCTCCGAACCCGATGCAAAATCTGCACATGCTGCTTCCATGCTGTTTCCCATAGGGCAGCCAAATGAAGCTTTTGCGCAATATTTTATCGGCCGGAGTTATCTTGCGCCCGTTTCTGCGGAACAGGCAGGGATTTTTAACGTAACCTTTGAGCCGGGCTGCCGCAACAACTGGCATATCCATCATGCAAAGAGCGGCGGCGGACAGATTCTGATCTGTGTCGGCGGTCGGGGCTATTATCAGGAGTGGGGAAAGAAAGCGCAGGAGCTGGTCCCCGGCGATGTGGTGAATATTCCGGCAGGCGTAAAACACTGGCATGGAGCGGCCCCTGACAGCTGGTTCTCCCATCTGGCGGTTGAGGTGCCCGCAGAAGAAGGCTTCAACGAGTGGCTGGAGCCGGTGGATGACGTTGCCTACACCAGCGCGTCGCACTGAATATTTTCGAGATACCAAAAGAAGCAAGCAGGAATGCAGGTTCCCATGTATGTGAACCGGATCTGCAATTTGTCTGAATCATGATGAAAAGAGGGAACTTTGCACGGAAAACACCTGTCGGTCAATGGAGTACCATGAGCCGGCAGGTGTTTTTCATGCTGTCCATTCCTGGCACTTGCTCAGAAATTTTTCAGCAGCTTTTGTAAGCGTCTGGTATTTCTTCCATACAAGGCTTAAAGGCGCTTCCACTTCCGGCTCAAAAGGGCGGAAGCAGAGACTGCTCTCACCAGATACATTGATGATCCTGTCCAGGCAGACCGCATATCCCATACCCTCGTCTACCATAAGAGAACCGTTGAAAAGCAGGTTGTAGGTTGCAACGATATTCAGCTTTTCACTGTCGTTTCCGAAAACAGCCTGAAGACTGGCATCCTGGAGCGCCTGCCGGGACAGGATGAGAGGCTGCGTCCGCAGATCTTCCGGTGAGATCGCCTTTTTTTCTGCCAGAGGGGAATCCCGCCGCATGAGGACACCGAACCGGTCTTTGCAGGGGACCTGTATGGACTCATATTTTGAAGGATCGATTCTGCCAAATAAAAGACCGAAATCGATCAGTCCCCGATCCATTTCTTCCGTTACGGTGACCCGGTCTCCGCTTATAATATGAAAATGAACCAGAGGATACTCTTTCTGTATCATTTGTGCCGCGTTTGCCAGTAATCGGACGCCGTCCGTCTCTCCGGCTCCGATGGTGATATCGCCGGCAAGCGTTTCGTCGGACAGAGAGACTTCATGCTCGGCTTTTTTGACAAGCTCCAGGATCTCTTCGGCCCGTCTGCGCAGGATCATTCCTTCTTCTGTCAGCGTGATTCGGCGGTTCCCCCGGATAAAGAGCTGCCTGCCCAGTTCCTCTTCCAGCTCTTTGAGCTGTCTGGAAAGGGTGGGCTGTGAAAGGTGCAGCGATTCTGCAGCGCCTGAAATGCTCTGTTCCCGTGTGACAGCCAGGAAATATTGTAAGACTCTAAGTTCCATGAAATATCCCTCCTTGACTTTGGAAAGTATATCATGAAATTTGTATAGGCGTCAAGCATAGGTAAATATAGAATATAAGTATTTGCTATATTCAGGCAACTGCGCTAAAATGACAGACATGGAGCACAGGGACGGCATAAAAACAACCGTTCCGCAAAAAAGACAGAGAGAGGAGTAGAGACAATGAAAATCATTGAAGACCAGACATTTGACATGGAACGGGCGTTATATGCCAGTCAGGGTATTTCCCTGAAAAACTGTTCCTTTGACGGGCCGGCAGACGGCGAAAGCGCTTTGAAGGAAAGCAGGGATGTGAGGCTGTCCCATTGTTTCTGCAATCTGCGTTATCCCTTCTGGCATGACGCGGGCCTTGCCATTGCAGATTCGGAAATGACGGAACTTTGCCGCGCGGCCATATGGTATTCCACGGATATCGAGATCCGGGATACAAAACTTCATGGGATCAAGGCGCTTAGAGAATGCAGCCGGGTAAAGATGCAGGGGTGCGACATCCTCTCGCCGGAATTCGGATGGTCGGTACAGGAGATGAAGATGAAAGACTGTACCGTGCAGGGAGAATATTTCATGATGCGTTCCGACCGCCTGAATTTTACAAAGGTGCAGCTGAAGGGGAAATATTCCTTCCAGTATGTTCAGGACTGCGTGTTTGAAGACTGTGTGTTCGATACCAAAGATGCCTTCTGGCATGCGAAGAATGTCATCGTCAGAAACAGTGTGATAAAAGGGGAGTACCTGGCATGGTACTGCGAGAATGTCACCTTCGAAAACTGCAGAATCATCGGAACACAGCCTCTTTGTTACTGCAGGAATTTAAAACTGATAGACTGTGAGATGGTCGACACGGATCTGAGCTTTGAAAAATCGGATGTGGAGGCAACCATTACGACTCCGGTAGTCAGCATCAAGAATCCACTGTCCGGTTATATTCAGGCGCCCTGTGTGGGTGAGATGATCCAGGATGACGGGAACTGCCGCGGGGAGATCCGGATACAGAAACAGTACTGCTGCGCCTGAGCAAAGGAGTCTGCGGATATGAAGAACAAACTATTAGTCGTCTGTGCATGCGCAGTGCTGCTTTCCATGACCGCCTGCGGCGGTGATACCGATCCGGCACAGATACCGGAACAGAATCAAACGGAAATACAGGATCCGGAAACATCATCGTCCGAAGAAAAGGAGGGGTCGGAAATGAGACTGAACATACAGGCAGGGGAACATCTGCTTACGGCAACGCTGGCACAAAATTCTTCTGCGGAAGCGCTGGTTGAAATGCTGTCGGAGGGAACAGTCACGATCCAGATGAGCGATTATGCAAATATGGAGAAGGTGGGTTCTCTTCCTGACAGTCTGCCCGGAAATGATGAACAGATCAGCACAGAGGCCGGGGATCTGATCCTCTATCAGGGAAATTCATTTGTGATTTACTATGATACAAATTCATGGAATCTCACCAGACTTGGAAAGATCAATGACATGAATCAGCAGGAATTGAAAGAGATTCTGGGAGACGGGGATATAACGGTTGAATTGTCGCTCCCTGCAGATCAGCGTATGAAGGCACCCTGAAAAAATGGTGAAAGCGGAGCAGGACGGTGTTATCAGAAGCTATTTTTCAACGGTATGATGATACTCGTTTACAATTTCCTCCATTGTAATCGATTGCAGGCAGGCTTTCAGAGAATCCCGCATCTTTCCATAGGGCATTTCCAGGACAGCGTGGATATTTTTGCCTACGGGGCAGAGCGGGGAGGGCATTCCATGAATGCCTATGAACTTTTTGAGGGCATTTGGTTCTACTGCCATATACACACGGTATAAAGTGATATCTTCCAGAGGGCAGTTTAAGGAAGTTCCTCCTGTACCGGATTTTACAGAAAGTATTCCGTCTTTTTTCAGGGCGCTGATTATATTTCGGACTGTGACAGGGTTGCAGCCGGTTGAAAGTGCAAGCAGTTCACTGGTGACTCGTTTTTTGTCTCCGAATTCGTGAATACAGATAAGGCAGTGGATGGCGATGGAACATTTGGTACTGATATGCATGGCGGCGATCCTCCGGTCTAAAAAGCAGTATCTGAATTTTGCAGGAAAACGTGCCCGGTCAGTGATGGCATAATATTGCCGGTCAGGGGTGCGGCAGGAAAATAGTTACGGCATAATTTCATGCCGTAACTATTTTAAAACTGTGTAAACAACTATTATGGCTTTACAAGATTCTTTTTTCTCATAAACACAAAGGCAGCACCCAGAGCAACAGCAGCCGATACAGTCAGAACAGGTATAAGGATTCCGGTATCCGGCTGATTCTCTGCCTGATCCTCTGGTTCATCTGTTTCGTTTTCATTTTCCGGCGCTGCTTCTTCATCAGATGCCTTCTGGCTCTCTGGCGGATCGCTTTCCGACGATTCATCGAAGGTTGTTTCCGGCTCTGTCTGATCCTGCTGCGGCAGACTTTCTGTATCAGGAGATACGTCTTCGCTGGCCGGGAGTATTTCAGAACTGGCAAGCCGTGACCTTAAATTGGACGGTTCATTCCGGTTCTGTATGTACTCGTACTGCAGCACCTGACTGCCGGACACACCAGTTCCGCTGATTCTGTCAGGTTCGCCGGAACTGCCGGAGTTATTGTCAGAACCGTTGGAGGTACCGTTGGAACTGCCAGAGTTACCGTTGGAACCTCCGGAAGAGCCGGGCGTATAGTCCGTTTTGCCGTCGTCGGGCTTCGTGGGATCTTTTCCGCTGTCATCCGGTTTCACGGGATCCTTCCCGCTGTCGTCAGGTTTCGCAGGATCCTTCCCGCTGTCGTCGGGCTTCGCGGGATCCTTTTCACTGTCGTCAGGTTTCGCAGGATCCTTCTCACCATCGTCAGAACCAGGAGTGTCCGTAGACATGGCAGCACCGCAATTATCACACTTACCATCCTTATTTGCATCAACATGACTGGTGCAGGACCCGCTCTCGTTCTTATCAGGCAGAAAATCGCCCGGGTCATTGGGATCAGCAGCGAAAGGATCGTCAAATGCAGCATTGAAGATCACGGTGGTTCCGGTTGATTTCAGCGAAGCTCTTAAATAGACGCTCGCTATGTTGTTCCATTCTGTCTCGCTGCCGCCGAAATAGATATACTGTAAAGCTTTGCACGAGGTGAACGGATTTTCTCCAATTTCCTTTACGCTTGCCGGTATATACAGGGAGGGAAGCGAACTGCAGGACTGGAACATGCCGGCACTGATGCGATCCGCCGTCTGAGGCAGCGTTACACTTGTCAGCTTCCAGCACTGTGCAAACGGATCAGCTCCAAAAGTTACCGTTCCGGTTCCCGGTATAAATCTCACACGGGTCATTTCAGAGCAACTCATAAATGCTCCCGCGCCTACGGACGTAATACTTGCCGGGAAATCGATATAGGCCAGTTTTGTGCAGCCCCGGAAAGCATTGTCTCCGATTGTTTTTACTCCTTCGGAAACAGTCACAGAAGTGAGATTTGCACAATCGCGGAAAGCATTGGCTCCGACAGATTCAACGGTGCCCGGGATCGTTGCAGACAGCAGTGCAGACCCGCAAAACGCGTCCTGTCCAATCTTCGTTATGCCGTCAGGAATATAGATACTGAGGGCGCCGCTCTGATAAAAAGCGTAGTCTCCTATGCCCGTCACGCCTTTCTCCAAAATAACTGTACTGACGCTGTATCCGTTCCATGGCGGAAGAACGGAATCATTTGGGGAGTAATCCGGAATGACTCCGTTTCCGGATACAGTCAGTATCCCTGCATTCGTCAGTGACCAGCTCAGATCTCCCGCAGTCCCGTTCTGTGCCACTTTATCAGCTTCCGGATCATTTGGAGTAACATAACCTTCCGGATAACGCGTGATTATATAATTTGCAGCCAAAACATCTGTTGCACTCATTGCGCGTCCCCAGTGAACGGACTTGTTATAGTTCGCTTCAGCGATGATGATACCGCCTGCGCTTTTTTGCAGTACAATTACGCTGTGACTGTTGTTTTCTATCCGCAGGATATCACCGACTTTTACATCTTCAAAAGTAAAGCTGCCTCTGCTGATGGTCCTGGCAGGCAGACTGCCAAAGGCTGCATCGCTGAGCAGGAAGGCGAAGGCAGTACAGCCTACGCCGCGGTTTGCTCCATATACAGCTCCGCCTTTCCAGACATAGGAATCGCCAAGACTGCCATTGCTTCCGTAAGGCGTAAAATTCGTCCAGGTCATTCCTTCGGGATACTGTTCCTGTAAGGCGGTCATGGCATTATATGCCTCCTGAAAGGTCGGGACTGTTTCCCGCGCTGCACTGGCAAGCAGGCGGCTGTCCAGCTCATAATAGCCGCATTCGGTACATACATTGCCGTCACCGTAGCTGTGTTCTGCATAACCGTCCTTCTCGCTGATATCAGACACAGGACAGTCTTCGGCATCGCACTCGTGCCAGTGGAAGTTTTCGTCAAAACTCCAGTCCAGGGTCCAGCTGTGCTCATGATCATCCGGTAAGAGAACCTTATACGGCTCACCGTCTGGATTTTCGGGATTTACAGTTAACTGTTCATCCGGATCTTCAGGTAAATTGTCCGCTTCTGTTTCTTCATCCGGATTTGAGTTGCTTTCTTCTTTGATTTCTGGTCCGTTGTCCGATTCCGTACTGTCTTC
>CAJUJN010000109.1 GCA_910586775.1 uncultured Acetatifactor sp.
TGCTGATGGATGACGGCAGATGGAGGGAATGGAAAGGGCAGAACGGATTTCTATATGGCATCTGCCAAAGCAGATGCCTGGGCGCGCGTCGACAGCTCTGCGGCTTTTTTCATAGGCACGCGTAGATTTCGGACTTCCTTTATTGGCTTCCAGCAATTCGGAATAAAACGCGGGGTCATTATAGATGCGCACAAGGATGTCTGAGTATTGTCTGGTGGGCATGTCACCATCAGCAGCGTGTATAATTAAGCAGCATTTATAGAGCTTTTCCTGTCGCTTATTTCATCGTCTTAGGAAGACTGGGCATGGAAACCTCTCCCTGAATATGGTAAAATGTTTATCAGGAATGACCCGCTGGGAGTATAAGGGCCGAGGCAATCAGGCAGATATCGACAATTTCTTTGCCAGGCGGGTGGGCAGGTCACGAAAAGCAAATTGGGGCTTTATGCAGAAGGGGGGATTTAATGGCTCAGGAGAGCAGGGGAAACATGGAAAAGCGTGACAGAATTGCCGGAGGATTTTACGGACTTCTTATCGGGGATGCCCTTGGGGTTCCCTATGAATTTTATAAGGCGGAGCAACTGCCGCCTTATGAAGAAATTGATATGGCACCGCCTGCCGGTTTTAAAAAGACCTATCCGCAGGTGGAAGCCGGGACATGGTCGGATGACGGGGCGCAGGCGCTGTGTTTGCTGGACAGCCTTTTAAGCCGAAAGGAATTATCGCTGGACAGCTTTTCCGACATGCTTTTGGCCTGGTATGAAGATGGAACCTGGGCGGTGGGAAACAAGGTGTTCGATGTGGGTGTCCAGACTGCCTGGGCGCTTCATGCTTACAAGGTCGGACTGCCTGCCCATGAGTGCGGCCTGTCGAATCCGGAGGGTAAGGGGAATGGCGCGTTGATGAGGGTTCTGCCGCTTGCATTATGGCATGAAGACAGGAAAAAGTTAGTTCAGGATGCCCATCTACAGTGCCTCATCACCCATGGCCATATCTGCAACCAGGTCTGCTGTGCCTTGTATTGTCTTGCGGCAAAAGCCCTGTTGGATGGCAGGAACGCCCAGGAAGCAATCAGGGAAGCCGTTGCCAATCTGCGGGAGATTTATCAGGATATGCCGGAGTATGAACGGGAGCTGGAGTGGAGCATACGTCCCGGGGCTTCATGGGAGGGGAACGGCACGGGCTATGTGGTGGACTGCCTGAGGAGCGCCTTTATGATATTGGAGCGGACCTCCGGCTATGAGGAAGCCGTAAAACAGGCGGTTCTGCTGGGAAATGATACGGATACCACTGCCTGCGTGACAGGCGGGCTTGCAGGAATCCTGTATGGCCTTTCAGGGATACCAAAGCCCTGGCTTGCCGGTCTGCGGGAGCGGGAGAAAGCGGAAAAACTGTTGGAACGGCTTTTCAATGACATCTGAACATATAGAATTGTGAGGGTGAATAAGGCAGTGGCGGACTGGGTGGTGGCGAACGGATATGATTTTGACGGAAAATCGTTTTGTATCTATCATGTGAGCCCAAGCCAGACGAACAATCCGGAAGAACTGGTCACGGAAGTCTGTTTTCCGGTGAGGAAGAAGTGAGGGTATAGCAGCGTTATATGGGAAAGGCATCTCTTCGGAGGTGCTTTTCTTTTGAGGGAATTTTATTTGGGAATAGTGGTTGTGCCGCGTCCTTATCAGCATAGACCTGCTGATACCGCTGGCAGATTTACTGGGGGTTACGGTGACGGAACTGCTGATGTGCAGGCGTATGGAACAGGATAATGCGCTGAGCGCGACCCAGGTGGAGCAGGTGGTGAAGACAGCCATTTCCTGTTCGGATAAACAGCTCCGGACATATCAAAAAAACAGGAAATGGGGGGTTATCTATATCCTCTCGTTGCTCATTGCCTGTCTTGAATTATGGCATTCCTACAGAGTCGGGAGCATCACGATTGTACAGAGTGTAGCTATGGACCCGATTTATATTGTCGGGAATAAATATAAAGAGAGGGAGTCATAAGAGAGTATGCCCGATATGCCTGTAGTCTGAGTGGGGCTTGAAATCAGGCAAAGCAAAAAGCAAAAAGCAGAAAGAAACGAATTTACATATTCTACACATGAATCACAAAATAAGATGCTATACTTATCCCGGAGGTGGTAACATGGAAAGAATTTTGATAGTGGAGGACGATTTCGATATCCAGGAGCTTCTGCAGAACTTCCTGCAGGAAGCAGGCTATCAGGCAGCCGTGGCAAAGGACGGAGTGGAAGCGGTCAGCATGTTCTCAAAGGAGCGGTTTGATTTGATATTGCTGGACATCATGCTTCCCAAAATCGACGGATTTACGGTATGCGAGCTGATACGCAGGCAATCACAGATTCCCATCATCATGCTGACCGCATTGAGCGGCGAGGAGGAGCAGATACGGGGGCTGGATTTACAGGTTGACGATTACATCACGAAACCGTTCTCCATGCCCGTCCTGGTGAGGAAAATAGCGGCTGTCCTGAGGCGCAGCGGCCAGGGGCAGGAGGAAAGGCACCATACGCTTGTGTACCGGAACCTTGTCCTGGATCTGGACAGCTATCTGGCTGCGGTGGACGGCAGGGAGTATGAGCTGACCCAGCGCGAGTTCGAGATACTGAGGGAACTGCTGACCCATCAGGGGCGGGTCATGACGCGGCAGAATCTGTTGGACAAGCTGTGGCGGTATGACTTTTACGGGGACGAGCGCGTGGTGGATACGCATATCAAAAATCTGCGGAAGAAGCTGGAGATTGACTTTATCCAGACAATCAGAGGGGTGGGATATAAGATTGAGAAAGAAAATTAAGAGCAGCCTGTTTGCGAAAGTCTTCATTATCACCTCAATGATGCTGTTTGGCCTGTCGCTGCTGGTATTTGGCCTGCTGGCCTGGCTGATGCCGCAGACTTATTCAAATAAATTAAATGCTTTATTGGACGAACAGACACAGGGTTTCCTCTCTGAACTGGAAAATGTGGCTTTGACAGACAGCGGTGGTCTGTTTGACCAGTTTGCCCGGAATATGGAAATCTATTCTATGGAGTTGTATGACGGGAATGGTGTCTTCATTTCGCTTCCCTCCGCACAGGTTTCTTCTGAGTATGGGGAAATGAACATCGCAGTATCAGAGGAAGTCGATTCCGGAGAGGATGGCCCTGTCCTGTCCGGTCATTATTATTTTTCTTTTGCGGACAGTGAGGAGCGCTATATGCTCCTTGTTTACGGAAAGGCCGGGCAGATTGCTGAGTTGCAGCAGGCCTTTCTGCGCGTTTTTCCGCTTTTATCGGTTGTGATTTTACTGGTTTCCCTTATGGTCTCGTGGATTTATTCCAGGATGATTACAAAACCGGTATTGGAAATCAGCCGTGTATCAGAACAGATGTCCGATTTACATTTAGAATGGCAGGTGGACGGGCAGCGGACGGATGAGCTTGGGACGTTGGGAAAAAGCCTGAACAGACTGTCGCGGAATCTACAGGCGGCGCTGGCGGATCTGCAGAAAACGAATGCGGAACTGGAGGCCGACATTGAGCGTGAAAAGGCGTTGGAGCAGGCCCAGATAGATTTCTTCGCCGCCGCTTCCCATGAACTGAAGACACCCATTACAATCATCAAGGGACAGCTGGAGGGCATGCTTTTGGGGATAGGGGCATACAAAGACAGGGATAAATACCTTCTGCGGTCATTGGGAGTTACGCAGACCCTTGAATCCATGGTCTACGACCTGCTGACAATTTCAAGATTACAGGCTTCGGATTCCGGTTTCAAAACGGAGAAGTTTGACTGTATCCCTGTAGTACGGAAGTATCTGGCTGATACGGAAGATTTGATTGCGGGCAAGGACTTGCAGATAAACTGCCATTTCCCGGACTCCGTCCTTATAGATGCCAACAGAATCCTGATGGAGAAGGTGTTTTCCAATCTGATTGGGAATGCCGTCAAGTACGCCCCGCCGGAAGCGGCGGTCAATATCACAGTTCAGGAACGGCAGGGCAACCGGCTGTTTTCTATAGAGAATACCGGCACGCATATTCCGGAGGAAGCCATTCCGAAGCTGTTTGAGGCGTTTTACCGGGTTGACACATCCCGCAGCCGCCGGACAGGGGGGAGCGGCCTGGGGCTTTATATCGTGCAGAAAATCCTGCAGCAGCATAACAGCCGCTGCGATGTCCGCAACACAGAAGCCGGTGTCGAATTCTTCTTTGTGCTTCCGAAGAGTGCATAAGGCGGGCGTTTTCAAGTACTTTTTGTGTCTGCATATATAAAACAGGAAGGAGAATTGGAATTCCTGTGCTATCTGCAAGACAGGAATTATCCTGCCGTAATTCCGGTGGTATCCAATTCGGGTGAGCTTGTTGTTACGCTTGATTCCATCTGGGGAAAATATTATGCGAGCGTTTTTGAGGGTGTGGACGGAATACCGATCGAAAATACTGACTGTAACGATTACATCCTGTTTGCGTATGGAAAGGCTTTATATACGGTGAAAAAAGAGTTTTCTCAATAGCATTTTATTATTTTTCAGGTCTTCTATTCGCTTAAAGAAGATTATCAGAGGAACGGAAACTACACATAAATCACAAACAAATCTCAAAGATACCACAAAGAAAGCTGTTATCCTTTAGGGAAGCTTATGGGACGGCAAATGTTCCATAGGATACACTCAAAGAAAGGAATGGTGATTATATGAAAAAGCAAAGATATCTTGTAACTGCTGTATGTGGCATATTGATTGTGGGAGGTTTGGCCGGATGCAGTATGGCGGCACAAAGCGGCGGCGTTCCGGCAGCGCCAGGCATTTCTGCGCAGGAATCTCAGGAATTGCGGGAAACAAAAGAACTGTTGGAATCGCAGGAATCACAGGCATCGCAGGAAGCTGCCACGATTCTGGCCGTTGCGGAATGGGATGGCAGCAAACAAAAGGATTCAGCCTGTGAGGAACGCTTTCAGCCCTACGAAAAGTTCGGCCTGGTATATCACGCAGATAAAAACGAACTGGAATATAACGGCAAGTCAGTACGCTGGTTTGAGGACTATTACCTCATCCCGGACGAAGGACAGGCTGGCATGGATTTTTTCAACGAAAACGGCGTGGTGGATGTATATGCGGTTCGTGACCTGAGCAGCTTTGTCCGGTCTGAAGACGGCTCTTTTGACCCCGGCGGAAAGCTGGTGGGACTAAAAGAGTTTTCGGAGGAAGAGTTTGCTGCCCGAAATATTGAAGCTCTGAAGAATCCGCCGCGTCAGATCACTGCGTCATCCGGCGAACCGGTTTCTGTGGAAGAGCGTGAAAAAATGCTTAAGGAGTACGCCGCTTTCGGCATCACATATGACGCGAAAGAAGACCAGTGGTATCTGGGTGATGAAAAGGTTCGCTTTTGCAGGGATGTTCTGATTTCTAACGGAGAAAGCCTGACAGGCGGGAAATTCAAAGGCGCGATACGTACCTTCGAGAGCGCCAACGGCGGAAGCATAGACATCTATACCATCCGTGACTTTGCGAAACCGAACGCCGACGGATGCGGGACATTGACAGGCATAGAAAAATACAGCCAGAAGGAGTTTGACGAGCACAGTCAGGCAAATGATATACAATCCGGCTCCGGCATCTGTACAGTAACGCAGGAGTGACAATTATCGCATCATCATGTAATCGTCACATAGTGTACTGTATATAATTCTCCCTTTTTTCGGAATTGTATACCAGTGAAAAATGAATGAAAATCGGAGTTATAAATACATTGCAAAGAACAGCAAATATTTTATAATTAAGTTAGTAAACGAAATGCAAAAACGAATTGGGAGGAAAATCAAAATGAGAAAAGTCGTTCTGTTTATCGCCATGAGCCTGGATGGCTATCTCGCAGACAGCGAGGGGAAGGTAAAATGGCTGGGCGGCCAGGGAAATGGAATCCAGCCTAAGTAATCAAATTTTTGCGGAAGCTTTAAGAAATGTATTTTACGCCGGGCATTTGCAGAAAGACAAAACGAATACACGAAATTTCATTTGCGGCAGATATGCTTAAGTAAATTAAGCGGGGGAAGTATCCGAAAAAACTAAATATGGCATTGTTATTAAGCAGGATTAAAGGAATAATGAAACGGGAAGGATTCAGGCGGGAAGAGGAAGGGAAATTTACTCATTGACGCCGTGAAGCGGGACAGAAAGCGGCAAATGAATGCGCTTACGGATAAGGATAGAAAGGGCATCAGAACAGATAAGGGAATCATGCCGATATAAAAGAGTGCCGCAGATAAGGACAGGGGGAGCAAATGACAGTTATGGGTGAGAATTCCGGTACAGGGATACGTATACTGTTCGCGGAAGCCAGAAGCCTGGTATTTCAGGTGACGGATGTAAATGCAGATTATGAGACCGAAGCGTATGAAGTTCAGGTGAACGGGGCGTATCGGTTTACATCCTGCAAGACGGTAGAGACAATTTACGAGTTAAAGCCGGATACCTTATACAAGATTCGGGTCATGAGAGGCGGGGTGTGCAGCGGGGATGCGCAGGTCCGTACAAAGAAGGAATTCGTGGTTCTGAATGTGAGGGATTTCGGAGCCAGAGGGGACGGTGTGACGGATGACACCTTATCGATCCAGGCAGCCATCCTGACCTGCCCTCCGGAGAGCCGTGTGCTGGTTCCCGCCGGGACGTTTCGTTTCACCAGTCTGTTCCTGAAAAGCAATATCACATTGGAGATCAGCAGGGATGCCGTTCTCTCCGCCATACCGGACAGCGGCAGGATCCCTGTGCTTCCGGGAAGGATTGACAGCTGCGACGGGAAGGGAGAGTTCCTGGCCGCCTCATGGGAGGGGGAACCGCGGGATTCCTATGCGGGGCTTCTCACAGGAATGTATGTGGAGAATGTAGTCATCTGCGGGCAGGGTGTGCTGGAAGGAAACGCGGATTTCACGAACTGGTGGACATATGAGAAGCTGAAAGGAACGCCCGCAAGACCCAGGATGCTTTTCCTGAACCATTGTAAGAATGTGGTGGTTCAGGGGATCACGGTGCGAAATGCGCCTGCCTGGAATCTGCATCCTTATTTTTCGGAACATCTGGGATTTTATGACCTTCATATCGAATCCCCGGAGGCTTCCAGCAATACGGACGGGCTGAACCCGGAATCCTGCCGGGATGTGGAGATAGCCGGCGTGTTCTTTTCCGTGGGAGACGACTGCATCGCCGTCAAATCAGGCAAGCTGTATATGGGGAAGACATACAGGACACCGTCCAGGGATATCCTGATCCATAACTGCCTTATGGAGAAAGGCCATGGGGGTGTCACCATCGGCAGTGAGATCGGGGCAGGGGTGGATAATATTGTGATCCGCAACTGCCGGTTCGTGAATACGGACAGAGGACTGCGTGTGAAAACCAGGCGCGGCAGGGGAAAGGATTCTTATTTGCAGGGAATCGTATTCGACGGAGTGAAAATGGAGGGTGTGCTGACGCCTTTTGTGATCAACTGCTTTTACTTTTGTGATCCGGACGGGAAGTCCGAATATGTGTCGTCCAAAGAGAAGCTGCCTGTGGACCAGCGGACGCCCGGAGTGGGAGAAGTGGTGATCAGGAATGTTATCTGCAGGGACTGCCATGTGGCAGGGGTGTATGTTTACGGACTTCCGGAATCGCCTGTTGAGCACATTCTGATGGAAAATGTCAGGATCGCTTTTGCGGAGAATGCGCTGGAGGGAACTGCCGCAATGATGACAGGATGTGAAAAATGCAGCAGGAAGGGCATTTTTATCAGGAATGCGAAGAGGGTGACCATGAGGAATGTGGAACTGCGGGGATATGAAGGAGAGGCTTTGGACATTGCTGCAGTGGACGAATGGGAGCGGATGTGAGCAGAGGAGGAATGTGTAAAACTGATGCGCAGGCACTGCCGGCAGGGAGTCGTGAAGATGGAGAGCTGTGGGAGGATTGCTGACAGGAGGCATGAAAGCGGACAGCAGCATGAGGCATTGCAGGCAGGGATGGTATGGATGCAGGATGAGGAGAGAATAGAATGCTGAGAGTCATAAAGATCAGAATGGAATATCTGGAACATCCGGTGGGGCTGGGAGGGCTTCCCTGGTTTGGCTGGGTACTGGACAGCGACAGAAAAAATGTGGTGCAGAAGGCATATCAGCTGCAGATTGCCCGGGAGCCGCAGTTTGAGAATATGATATATGACAGCGGGTTTGTGGAGAGCAGTGAATCCGTCCATGTTGAAGTCCCGGCATACCGGGAGGATGACCAGACGGAAGAAGGTGCCGTGGGGCAGGAGGGCGCCGCATGTCGGGAAGGCGGCGCAGGGCAGGAAGGGGCCGCATGTCGGGAAAGCGGTGAAGAGCGGGAAGAGGCCGTATGTCGGGAAAGCGGTGAAGAGCGGGAAGGCGCCCCGTGTCGGGAAGGCGGCGCAGGGCAGGAAAGGGCCGGATGCCCGGAAAGCGGTGACCGGGGAGAATCCTGCGGCAGCCCGCTCAGGGAGAAGCTGCGTTCCTGCACGGAATATTTTGTCCGGGTGCGGGTCAGCGACGGGGTGGAGGAGAGTCCTTACAGCGGGACGGCTTCCTTTGTGACGGGAATTCTGAACCGGGATGAGTGGCAGGCGGAATTCATAACAGCGGAGGAGGAAGCGGACAGTGTAAGTTCGGGCAGCACCTGTCTGACAAAGCAAATCAGGATAGACGGCAAGGCGGCATCCGCATATGTGTGCGTCACAGGATTGGGATTATATCGGTTTTTCGTGAACGGAGAGAAGGCGGGGGACGATGAAATGACTCCCGGATGGACCTCATACCATAAGCATCTGTGCTACCAGACCTATGACGTGACAGCGCTTTTGAAAGAGGGAGAAAATACGTTGCAGGCCATGCTGGGGGCAGGCTGGTACAAAGGGAAGATGGGATTCCTGCTGCGGAGGAACAATTACGGCACCCGGACGGCGTTTCTGATGCAGCTGACAGTCCGGTATGAGGACGGCCGGGAGGAAGTGTTTGTAACGGACAACAGCTGGCAGGGACGGCCCGGCCCCGTTACTTTCTCGGAGATATATGACGGAGAACATTACGATGCCCGGCTGGAGCGGGAGAGCATGCGATTCGATGTGGGCGAGACAGACCCGGAGCCAGGGGACCGAAGCACCAATACGGGAGAGGCAGATCCGGCGTCGGAAGACCGAAGCACCAATACAGGAGAGGCAGACCCAGTGTCGGAAGACCGAAGCACCAAAGCAGGAGAGGCAGAGCCGGAAGACCATAGCTCCGAAGCGGGAGAGACTGTCGCAGAGCCGGTCAGGAGGAAAGCCGGAGCAGGAGAAACGGATGGGAAATCGACAGGAGCTGCCCTGAACCGGGACTGGAAACCGGTGCAGGTGATTCCGTTTCCGAAAGAGACGCTCACAGCCCAGGCGGGCAGCAGAGTGGGGAAAATGGAGCATCTGCAGGCGAGGGAAGTGCTGATGACGCCGAAAGGCGAGACTGTGATTGATTTCGGGCAGAATCTGTCGGGCCGGGTACATTTCAAGGTACAGGCAGAAGAGGGCAGTGAGATCGTACTGAAATGCTTTGAGACGCTGGATGCCGACGGAAACGTATATACGGCGAATCTGCGTTCCGCCAGACAGGAGATCCGTTATATCTGCAGGGGAGGAGGGAGAGAGGAATACCATCCGCTCTTTACCTTCATGGGATTCCGGTATGTGCAGGTGCTGAAATGGCCGGGAGAGGTGAAACGGGAAGATTTCTCGGCGTATGCGCTGTACTCCCGGATGGAGCAGACGGGAACCTTCCGCTGCTCCCATCCCCTGGTGAACAGGCTGCAGCAGAATATTCTATGGGGACTGAAGGGAAATTTCCTGGATATTCCCACGGACTGTCCCCAGCGGGATGAAAGAGTGGGATGGACGGGAGATGCCCAGATTTTCTGCAGAACCGCCTGCTATCTCATGAATGCATACACCTTTTTCCGGAAATGGCTGAAGGATGTGGCGGCGGATCAGACGCCGGAAGGAGGCGTGCCCCATGTGGTGCCGGACATCATCAGCGGAAAAGAGGAAGGCGACTGGCTGCTGTCCCAGGGAACCCATTCGGCGGCGGCCTGGGCGGACGTGGCGGTGATCAATCCGTGGACCCTGTATCTGATCTACGGTGACAGAACCATACTGGAAGAGCAGTATGACAGCATGAAGAAGTGGATTGGCTTCATGGAAGCCCATTCCGTGGATTATATATGGAATTATAAGCTGCAGTTCGGGGACTGGGTGGCCCTGGACGCGGAGGAGGGTAGTTATTTCGGCGCCACCCCCAACGACCTGACCTGTACGGCGTATTTTGCTTATTCCACAGGGCTTTTTGCCAAAATTGCGGATATCCTGGGAAAGCCTGAGGATGCGGCGTACTATGGCGCTTTGTATGAAAAAATTCTGGAAAAATTCCGGGACACTTTCTTTACGGATGACGGCTATATGACGGCACAGACTCAGACCGCGCATATTGTGGCGCTGTATTTCAACCTGACGCCGGAAGCCTTCCGCCAACAGACCGCAAAGCGGCTGGTGGAACTGCTTCGGAAAGAAGGGGGACATCTGGTGACGGGATTTGTGGGGACTCCTTATTTCTGCCATGTCCTCAGCAGCAACGGCTACGTCAAAGAGGCCTATGAGCTGCTGCTGAAGGAGGATTTCCCTTCCTGGCTGTACCAGGTGAAAATGGGAGCAACCACTGTCTGGGAGCACTGGGACGGGCTGAAGCCGGACGGAACCATGTGGAGCCCTGACATGAATTCTTTCAACCATTATGCCTATGGCGCTGTGGGCGACTGGCTGTACCGGGTGGTCCTGGGGATGGAACCGGACCAGCGGGACCCCGGCTATCATCATTCCGTTATCAGCCCTCAGACGGGAGACGCCTTTGATTTCGCGGAAGGCGCGTACGAGAGCGTATATGGCACCTTAAGGGTTCGCTGGGAAAAGGGGAAGGAGGATCAAAATGTCCGCAGGCTTCTGATCACCATCCCCCACAATACCACCGCCGAGATACGTTTGGAAAAAGGGGCATGCCGGGTCAGGGCGGAGGGGCTGGAATTCGTTTCGGAGGAAGGAATCCTCACCGCCCGCTGCGGTTCCGGACAGTGGGAGGTCAGCTATTTGCATGAATGACCTGTACTCCGGGCCACCGGGATTTTCCAGGCTGTTCCGGGTAAGAACAGATACGCACGCTCAAGAACATCTGCCGGACAAACGCTTTAACTAAGTCCGCAGCTACAGTGACTTTATGAGCGCTTCTGCAATATTATTATGGGAATGGTGGGAAAATAGCTGTAAACTTATGGCAGTTATTTGCAGACACTTCCCTGATAACAGGATCCGTTTTTTGCTTCTATCGTGGGGAACAGGAAACGGCAAATATGTGCGCTCACCAGTATAAAGGAGCAGATATCGCCATGATCATACATAAAAACGGATTTACAATGGAAATAAAACTATATTACAGCAGGAATGAAATCTGGATCCCTGTGCCGGAGGAATGCTGTACGGAGACAGGCTGTGATTTTCGGACAAAGGATGCCCGGTATCAGGCAGTCTTTGAAGAGAAGGGGGAAGAGGAGACGGCGTTTCGGATGGGATTTGAGGCTGCCTGCGACACCCGGATGAAGCTGGAGGTTTCCCTGCCCGGAGAAGAAGATTACTACCATGTAATTCCCTGCAATATCTACGGTGACAACCATGCGGAGGAGGTGCGTAATGCGCATAGGATGCGCATAGGAGAATTTCCTTTATTGACCAGGGAACATCCGGAAGCGGCATTCTGCTCCCCCTGTTGGGAATTCCGTGCCGACAGGGCAGCCATGCCTGTATCTGCTCTCTGCTGTAAAAAGGGGACGGCGGCGGTATCCGTGGAACCTTATTCGGAGGAAGAGGGGAGAGAAGATGGGACGTACCTGAAAAACGGCCTCTTTGCGGCGCTGCCGGACAGCTTCGGCGTGACGCTGGGCTATACAAATGATCCGGTGACCTTCCTGAACCGCTCCGTGCCTGCCGCCGCCACGGGAAGCCGGGGGAGGAAGGCTTCCGTTACGGGACGGATATATACACTGGCGGGCAAAGGAAGGCCTGCCATTCATGACATTGTGCGCAGAGAATATGAGAAAAGGCATGTGCGGCCTTCCTTCAGGAAAACATTCCGGCAGGCTGCGGAGGCAATGCTGGACGCTTTCTGCGGTCTGAATTACGACCCGGACACAGGAGAGTATACCAACAGAAAATGCAGGCCTTTCAAAGAACAGGAATTAAAGCCCTGGAGAAATGTGGTGGAAATCGGCTGGACCGGCGGTGCGATACTGGCGTATCCCCTTGTGATGAGCAGGTATCTGTTGGGCGTGCCGGAGGACAGCAAGCCGATGCAGGTTCTGCCAGAGGAAGATAAGCCGACGCAGGCACTGTCAGAGGATGGTAAGTCGACGCGGGAGTTGTCAGAGGATGGTAAGTCGATGCAGGAGCTGTCAGAGGAAGATGAGCCGATGCAGGAGCTGTCAGGGGATGGTAAGTTGACGCAGGCACTGCCAGAGGAAAATAAGCCGGCACTGGTTTTGTCGGTGGAGGAGAAGTTGGCCCGGGTTCTGTCAGGAGAGGAGATGATCGACAGAATCGTTGGGGGATACCGGGAGGAATCAGGATTTTTCCTGGATCTGTATGCCCCGGTGGGAGAGGGCTTAAGCGGACGTCTGAACGGCTGGTGGACTTATTACGGCCTGTGCAGAACGTAACTTTGATAGGCGTTTTTTGCTGTCACACTTATATTGCT
>CAJUJN010000110.1 GCA_910586775.1 uncultured Acetatifactor sp.
AGCGGGAAATGCCTAAAAATCAAGCATTTCCCGCTTTTTAGAAATCATTATATCATACCCTGCAACGAAAAACGAGGAAAAATCTCAGCGTAATACAAATAATCTCACCCGAATTCCGTAAAATCCAGGTGAGATTCTCTCATTCCAACCCTATACAAATTTCAGCTTTTCCTGACAGGAACCCACAACTCGCAAAACAGCCCGCTTTCGCCCTTTTCAAAATAGATTTCAAAATCCGTGTCGTCCGTCTGCACATAGCCTGTCTGCGGGGAAAATTCTTTATAAAACTTCTCCCATGTTTCCCCCAGGCAATTGCCGTCGGAACCGAAACATTTAAATACGGCGTAGTCCGCGGGTTCCGTTTTCCAGACAGAGTAGCCATTCTCCGTAAACTGCTCCAGTTTTGCGGTGTCCGTGTCCTCATCAATTATGACGCCGATTCCGTAGTAAAAATGCGTCTCGTCCTCTTTCACGGGACTGCACATCCCATACACATCCCTCCGACCCTCCCTGCGAAGCAGGGTCATAGGCCCGATCAGGTTCTTTTTGCCGCATTCCTCCCAGAAATCAGGGATGCTGTGGTCATTGTCGTCATTGATGATTTCATTTGGAAAAGCCCTGGTCAGCGCCAGGAACCGCTGCCCTTCCCTGTGTTCCATTCTGTAATCCATAATGCCGCCTCCTTCCAATATAATCTTGATCACAAGAGGATTGAACAAACGAATGTTTGCACCCTGCCGCTTCGCCTGCTTCGGCGTGGAGCCATGAAAGCGGGAAAAGGCTTTGGTGAAGCTTTCCGGTGATTCATAGCCGTATTTGTATGCCGCGTCAATCACTGATATATCAGTGGTCTGCAGTTCCTGTGCCGCCAGTGTAAGCCGCCGGTTTCTGATATACTCGTTGGCTGTCATTCCCACAATAAAGCTGAACGTCCGGTGAAAATTATAGTTTGACATATGCACGCTTTCGGCAACCTGGACATAATTGATATCCTCATAAATATGCTCCTCCATATAATTGATTGCCTGCTGAATATACTGTATCGACACTTTGCTCTCTCCTTTCCTGTGTAAGGAAGTGTCTACAAATAACCGCTACAAGTTTGCAGCAATTTTTATTGTATTTCTGGGCTTTTTCCTAAATAAATTGTAGCGGTTATTTTCCGACAATTCCTAAACCGATTATAACCGGCAGCCCTCTGAAAATCCTGTTGCTTCTTGCACAAATTTGTCCTGGAATACCGAACTTGTCTTATACTCAGGACCGCCGGAATTTATATCACCGACGGCTCTTCCTTTACTGCTTCTTCCAACCGCTCCTTCAGCTCCCGGAATTCTTCCGCTTCCCCGGTACCGCTGAAATATCCCTCCAATTTCTTCAGGCGATAGTACAGCAGGCAGTGCAGCGCTTCCTTCCTGTCCTCTTTCAAAAGATGCAGTTCCGCCAGCCTGCGGTAATTCCAGCCCACAATCTGATGATAAAACTGATAATTTCCGTCGGGCATCACAGTCTCATATAAACGGTTTGCTGAAAAAGAGCTTGAAATATCCGACTCTCTATGCTAACAACACATCCCCACTATTTTATACTAAAATCAGAAACACACACCGAATAAAAAACATCCATAGACCTTCATTTGCGTTAACACAATTACGAAAAACAAAAACCGAAACACCCAAAAATATCAAGCCGAAATAAAAGAAACGCTTTACACTTTAGGGCAGGATTGTTATAATAAAAGCATCAGATACAAGTCAACCATACCAGCAGAAAGAGGTGAGCCTATGCCGAGTGATGCAGATATTATTAAAGACTATGTTTCCGAGTTTTCCAGACTGCAAAATTGGATGCTTGCCATTAAAGAAAAAGATCCGGCTACGTACAGTTCCATGCACGACAGATATATTGAACTGAAAGTTACGCTGACCAGTCTGGGCGTCAATCTGGCAGAACTTGACAAAGTAAAGGAATAACCACAATCAAACAGCATCCACAAAAGAAAGGTACAAAACCTTTATACTATACTAAAATAAAGGCTCTGTACCTTTCCATGTGTTACTGCCCTTTTACGATTCTTCCTTAAAAAACGCTGCACTCAGACTCTCTCCATCTCCCTGCCCACAGCATCCTCACAGGAACGCATGGCCAGAATCGTCTTCTCCAGCAGCTCGTCCAAAGTCCATCCCAGCCGCTCCGCCCCGGCGCTGATGACTTCCCTGGAGCATCCGGCGGCGAACCTTTTATCCTTATACTTTTTCTTCAGGCTGGATAATTCCATATCCATGACGCTCCTGGACGGCCTCATCCTTGCCGCTGCCCCGATCAGGCCGGTGAGCTCATCGCAGGCAAACAGAATCTTCTCCATCAGGTGTTTCGGCTCCAGGTCACAGCACAGCCCATAGCCATGGCTGCAGATAGAATAGATCATGTCCTCGGAAACTCCCGCTTCCCGCAGAAGCTCCGGCGCCTTGACACAATGCTGTTCCGGATAAAGTTCGAAATCAATGTCATGGAGCAGGCCTGTGATGCCCCAGTATTCCTCATCCTCTCCGTTTCCCGTCTCTCCGGCAAAATAGCGCATCACACCCTCCACGGTAAGGGCATGCTGGATATGAAACGGCTCCTTATTATATTTCTTCAGAAGTTTCAACGCTTCCGCTCTTGAAATAGTACACTCCATTTGTCTTATCTTTCCTTTCCCGTCTGTTATCATCCCATGCTCGCGAACGTATTCGATTTCCGCTCTCCACTCCATAATGCAGACACGCCCGCTCATTATGCCTTTCTGTCGGCAAATTCTTTTCACCTGAGCGATTGGATGCTCATTGGAGCATCCAACCCACCCCCACATTCGCAAAACCCGTGCCTGCGCGCTCCTGCGTCTGCATTCAGAGCAGCTTTTTTGCTCATTTGGAAGTGAAATGCAACCGCACAGGTGGAATACTTTAGCGCTCACCTGTTATACATTTACGGCGGCGAATGTTATTGAGCACGAGTATAAATTACCGGCAGCAGAACCGCAGAAATCAGGAAACCGTATCCGACTGTGCCTGAATCCTTCCGACCAGGTACCGCCCCGTACGCTCCATCAGTTTACAGGCATCCGGCACCAGTTGGGGCGGAAATCCCTCATAAAAGCTGTCCGCCTCAAAGGTAAAGTCCCCTTCATATCCGATCTCTGCCAACGCCCGGGTTATAGCCTCCCAGTTCAGGTTTTTCGTAAAGGGCATGGTATGGCAGTCGTGAAGATAATCCACATCATGGACATGGAGCGCCTGAAGCCTTTCTTTTCCCATGGCCCGGATAAAATCCTCCGGCTCCACGCCCACCAAAGCGCAATGCCCCAGGTCCAGGCATCCCACAATCCAGGGGGAATCCAGCGCATCCAGCAGGCCGCAGAACTCCTCCGGCTGCGAACACACACTCTCCACAATATACCTGCGCTTATTGTCGTACTGCCACATATTCTCCGCGCAGACCCTGATGCCGTACTCCTCGCAATAAGGAATCAGGCTGCGGTAAAATGCCAGGTTTTCCTCCCACAGACGCTGCTTTTCCTTCGCGTAAGTCAGGTGCTGGACGGGATGCACTACGATATTTCGTATCCCCATCAACGCCGCCGCATGCATGGAACGCAGAATTCGTTCCTTCACTGCAGTATCATCCGGCTCTTTCCCATAGGATGAAGGAAACGGCGCGTGTGCCTGGCCGAAACCGATGCCGTACTTCTCCCCCAGTTTCTTCAGCTGCAGCGCATGCTCTTTCCAGACATCCGTACACCAGATTCCTTTCCCCGCGGCCATCTCAAAAAAGCCCCAGTCTATGGCATCGAAGCCCGCTTCCGCCAGAATGCGGACACTCTCCTCATCGCCGAATATTTCGGCTGTCTTTTCCGTTGTTGTAATCAGACGCATCTCTTTTCTCCTGTTTTATTCCTGCCCAAAAACATTTGCCAATCAGTCCTATGATTCTATTATACAGAACAGACAACCGGCAGGCTAAGGAAGTGTCACGAAATAAATTTGCAGGATTCCACACGGGAAGGCGCATATATACTGGTGTTTCACTCCTGAAAGTGCAAATTTATTTCCAGACAATTCCTAATGACTGCACTCACAAGCATAATCGCCGTGCATCGGCTCCAAAGGGGTAACGTTTCCCCGGCTTCTTCTCTGCAATCCTGTTTCCACAACCCTGTACCCGGGAAATGCCGGCCCCACATATGATTTGATTTTGACATGGCCGCTGCCTGCAATTTCCAAATAAGACCAGTCCGGATTCCGTCATGGCCGACATCAACGGATATGCTCCTGGGGATTCTCATCCTCGAATTCAAACACACATCTCTCATACGCATTGATAATATGAGTATCCAGATACTTGTCATACCGTTTATGCTGCCTTCCGTAGGACATGTGCACATGCCCGTGAAGGAAGTACCTGGGATGGTACTTCTCCATCAACATGCGAAACACCTTAAATCCCTGATGAGGCAAATCCCGCCCGTCATTGATCTGATACGCCGGTGAATGTGTCACCAGAATGTCAAAGCCGCCCTTACGAAACAGCTTGAACCTCAGCTTTTTAACCCGCTTTTCCATCTCTTTTTCCGTATACTGATGGGCCCCCGGCTTGTAGCGCATGGAGCCGCCCAACCCCAGGATACGTACCCCGTTATGGACATATATCTCATCCTCGATGCAGATACACCCCTCCGGGGGAATCTGTTCATATTTCTTGTCATGGTTCCCGTGGACATACAATAAAGGCGCCGAGGCAAAAGTCACCAGAAAAGAAAGGTATCGCGGATCCAGGTCCCCGCAGGATATAATCAGGTCGATTCCATCCAACATACTTCTCTCGAAAAAATCCCACAGATATTTTGACTCCTCGTCCGCAATGACCATAATCTTCATAAAAAAGCCTTTCTTCCCATAGCTGACGGCCCCCTTCACTAACGAAAGGCCTGTGTTCCTTCCCTTTCCGCCCGAATCACGATATCCCCATTTGTTTGCGATTCAGGACACTGAAAGTACTGCCGCTGCCCTGTCCATATTGTCAGCATTTTACACCCTGCTGCTTGATGACAGGCTCCGCTGTCTCCGTCAGTTCTTCTTTCGTCGGAATGGAACCGATTACATTTTCTGCCAGCCAGTCCATTGTCATGATTTCCTCAGGAAGCATACTGCGGTTCGGATCCTCCTGTACCACCCCTTCCTGAGAGTACAGCACACCGGAAAACGGATTGAATCGATCCGAGCTGATGGTCGCCTTCAGCAAATCCACCAGACGCCTGGTTCCGATGGGCAGCTGCCTGGAGCATACCACGTCGATTACCCCCGCCGACATGCCCCACCAATAGTTAATCGCCTTGGCGGAATCGGTATCGTCATATTTCCATGTTCCGTCCAGGATGGTCCGGAGCAGCTGCTCATAGAATTTACCCCAGTGGTACAGCGGCATCGCCAGGTTTCTGGGATGGTCCCCGTCCATATGATAAATGCCGAAAAACCGGGAAGCTTCCTCCGGTATCACCATATCCCGCCCTGAGATACAGGAAGAACCGGTCTCACGTATTTTTTTGTCCATATCCACTTCCTTCATCGTGGACCACTCCAGATAAACCTTCGCCCTGGGATTAATCATCTTCGCCCCCAGCGCAAAGGCATTGATATTCGCAATGGAGCCGAAAATAGGGTAATCCGCAATATAAGTCAGCCTGCTGTTCTCCGCCATGGCACCCGCAATGGCACCCATCAGGAACTTCGCCTCATGCATCCGCGAGTAATATGTACGGATATAGCGATGAGAAGTATTCAGCGAACAGTTCAGAATCCGTACCTCCGGATTGGCAATGGCCGCTTTCACGCTGGCCTGCACAAAGGGAGGCGTAGTGGTAAAAATCAGCCTGCAGCCGGAATCGATGGCCTTCTGAATCAGGGAATCCACATTTTCCTCTGTCCCGTTTTCGTAGCAGACCGTGGTCAGCTCGTCGGAGAAAATCTGCTCCACGTATTGCCTGCCCAGCTCATGGGCATAAGTCCATGCTGAGGTTCCCGGTGTCTTCTCATAGATAAATGCCGCCTTCAGCTTGGAGGAAGAAAGCGGAAGAAGCAGCTTGCTCAGCAGAGGCTTTGTCTTCTTTTCCTGGCTGGGCTCCATCTTCAGCTCAATTTCCTCATCTTCCTGAAGAAGCTCGAATTCCTCCCAGGTCTTCGTAACCAAATCCCGCAATTCATTGGTAGTCTTTTCGTCAACCGTATCATATCCGTGGAGAGAAATAAACGCCAGAAAAGCATCTCCCTCCGTAATTTTCAGCTTATTGCCGCCCTTTGCCTCGTATTCGGAGGTAAATCGGGTAAACAGGGCACTGAATCTAAGCAATTCGTCCTCCGTCCATACCTCTCCCGGCGCTTTCCCCACCGCCTCCACCAGCTTTGCAAAGCTTCCTTCCTGGGAAAACCAGATGTAATTGATAGGGGCATACTGATAGAAATCCAGAAATTCATAGTAAATCTTATTTTCTTTCTCTTCGGTACGCTTCGGAATAACGCGGGTCACATTGCCCGGAATAGAGACAGCGCCGAAATATTTCATGACGCTGACACGCTTATTGCCTTCCTCCACGTAGAATTTATTCATATATTCATAAGCTTTGATGGGGTCACGGATTCCCTCGTCCTTCTGGCTCTCACTGAGATTGGTCCACTTGGATGCGAACTCCGTATCTTCATAGAGAATCGGCATAAAATTCCCCGCAAACGAGCTGCTCCTCCCCACGGTCTTCGTCCCCACAATCTGCGCTATGGGTACCTGCACCAACCCCAACGGCACCTCATGATAGGTGCCCTTCTCCGGCATGATATCATCCAATACCTGCAGGGTTGGCTTCACCCCTCGAAGCATTCTGGACTGATAGTCCTTTTTTCCTGCTTTAAATGCTTTCAAATAATCGTCTTTTGCCATAATTGGTATCCTCCATTTCAGTTCCCATCTGTGCATATGGTGCCGCGACACAGCAGCTTTCCAGACGCAAATGCATGCGCCCGGAAATCCTCTGAGGCATTTTACGCGCAGATGTTCTTATGAGTTCTGACTAACTGCTGACTCTCATATATCAGGAATTCTTCTTCATAAATATGGCTGTAAAAAAGCTGATGCCTCCTTATAGCCTCCTCCCACAAATATCATATGTCCGAGTTCCTATCCTTATTATAAGAAAGGATGGAAAGAATTGCAAGAAAAAAAGAAAATGCACTCCCAAAGACAGCCACTGCCATCTTTCAGAGTGCTTTTTCACGGTACTGCTTTTCGTCAGCCTTCCTTTTTATTCTTTTTCTTTACTGCCACAAAACCGCCGGCAGCTGCCGCAAGCGCCACAACCACCACGCCGACAACAATGGGTGCGCTGCCGCTTCCGGAAGCGTCCTTTTCAGTATCCGCCGCGTCCCGGCCTGCGTCCGCGTTCGTCTCAGCGTCCGTAGCCGCCGTGTCCTCATCCACACTCGTGTCCTGGCTTACCGCAGTCCCGGTTCCCTTTACCAACACCAATGCCGAAATCGGTTCCACACTTGCCTTGTCCGCTATGGTGGCAAGGACCTCTGTTCCCGCTTTTTCATGGTTCACATACACATCCCACACTCCATCAGGCAGTGCAACCTCCTCCGCCTGGTTGTTGGGGTTAAAGATGATGAAAAGCCCGTCGGAAGTCTCGCCGTTTACACCTCCGTTGATTTCGAATGCCGTCACGTTGGCAGGCAGTCCGTCCACCGCTCTGATATTCTGCTCCACATCCTGGGCATTGGTCAGACGCAGCGCCGCATGCGCCCTGCGGAAAGCAATCAGTCCTTTATAATACTCATATACATTGCTGTATTCCTCTTCTTCCAGTGTCGTCCATTTCAGGCTGTTGACGGAGTCCGGGGATTTATAGCTGTTTTCGTCAAAGGTACCTCCCTTTATCTTGGTCCGGAGCATTTCCTCGCCGGCCTGCAGGAAGGGAATTCCCTGGGATGTAAAATAAATCGCCGCCGAGAGGTTATTCATCCGTATCTTCTCCGCCCTGGACGAATTTATCGCAGACCTGCTTATGCGGTCTATCAGAGTCAGATTGTCATGGCAGGATGCGTAGTTGATTGACTGTGCAGGCGTAGTACACCAGTCGGGAAGCCCCATAAAGCACTGGCGGATAGTGTCCTCCAATCCCTCCGCACCGGATACATATCCGGGCGAGCTGTCAAATACGCTTCCCTTCAGTGCATCCCGGATAGTATCGCTGAAATAGGCAAAACCGGGTGTCTGGGTGGAATTTACCTGTGTGGCCATGGTATAGCCTTCCTTGGTCACCGCAGTGTCCATGGTCCATCCTTCCCCGTAAAAGATGACATCCGGATGGTCCTTGTGCACTTCCGTTACAAGCTCATTGATCGTCTCCGTATCAAGGAGCCCCACCAGATCAAAGCGGAAACCGTCAATATGGTACTCATCCGCCCAGTATTTCACGGAATCTACAATATATTTCCTGACCATGGCCCGCTCTGAGGCCGTATCGTTTCCGCAGCCGGAGCCGTTGGAATAAGCGCCGGATTCGTCTATGCGGGAAAAATACCCAGGCACGATCACGTTAAAACAGAAATCCCCCGCGCTCTGCACATGATTGTACACCACATCCATGACAACGCTGATGCCGTTGTCATGAAGCGCTTTCACCATCTGCTTCATTTCCTTTACCCTTACCTCCCCATTGTACGGATCAGTGGAGTAAGAGCCTTCCGGCACATTATAGTTGACCGGGTCGTAGCCCCAGTTAAACTGCTCTTTGTCAAGATTTGTCTCATCCACCGAGCCATAGTCGTAAGAAGGCAGCAGATGCAGATGGGTGATCCCCAAATCTTTCATGTGGTCAAGCCCCGTAGGCACGCCGCCCGGAGTCCTGGTCCCCGTCTCTGTGAGCCCCAGGAATTTCCCCACGTTCTGGATTCCCGCGCTGGCATCGGATGACAGATCCCTCACATGCAGTTCATAGATTACAGCGTCATTATAAGTCAGTTCCTCGTTTGGATTCCTGTCGGTATCCCACCCCTCCGGATTCGTGGAAGCCAGGTCGATCACCATTGCCCGCCTGCCGTTTACGCCCGTAGTCCTGGCATAAGGGTCACAGGCCTCGTTCTTCTCGCCGTTGATCTCCACCGTATAAGTATAATATACTCCATTCAGATCCCCTTCTTTTTCTGCAATCCAGGTTCCGTTAACATCCGGAATCATCTCCAGCTGCTCCTGCAGGTCGTCCGTGTCCGCTGTCCCGCCGGCATAGAGATTGACCCACACAGCATCCGCGGTAGGTGCCCATACCCGGAACGCTGTCTTCTCACTGCTCCAGGCAGCCCCCAGATCCGCACCCGTATAAGTATACTCCGCCTCAAAGTTCTCCGTGGAATAAATATTCGGCATTACAACCTTATATTCGCTTCCGTCGAAGGAAATCGTATATTCCCGCGTAAGCTCCAGGGCGTCCTGCAGTGTCAGGACATACTTCCTCTCTTCCGTCTCCTCCACACCCGTTATAACCGCTTCTCCGGAAATTCCCTGTATGCGGAAAGCGCTGTCCAGCCCTTCCTCAATGGTGCCAGTCATGCTGACGGTGACGGTTTGCTCCTCCTCATTATACTCCGCCCTGGAAACCTTTACTCCTGTCACGGCATCTTCGCCGTACTCCTTGGTGTATCCCTCCACACCGGATTCCACATAAATATGTACCGTGCCGGAAACCATCTCGGAGATGTCGATAAACTGGTCCTTGTCGATATCCTTTCCCCAATCCGGAGTACGGATGATGAAGCCCACGGAAGTGATGCCCGGCGTGACCACCTTGGCGGCCACCATCTCTCCTTCCTCCTCGGTAAACGTAATATCGTCCGCATCGCCTCCCCCTATCTCCCAGAGCCACGCAGACCAACCGTCATAATTTCCGTCCTCCCTGTGGTAGTGCACCTTCATAACCAGATCCTCTGCCGCCCTCACCGTCATAACCTCCGGCACAGACAGCAATGTTGCCAGGAACAGCGCCACCGCAAACGCCGTCACGGAACGCCTGGCCTTCTGTTCTTTCGACGTACTGCATGATGTCATAACCTTACCTCTCCTTTCTCTTTTCTAAATATGCTGTCGCCAATTGCTGCAGTAAACGCAGCGAAGTGTATTTATGTTACCATATTCTGTTAATTCTGTCAAGCTTTTTGCGAAACTTTACGAAATTATTATTTTCAAAATTACGCTGTTTTTGTATTTTTTGTCTATGTTGAACAAAGGCGCAATGCCCTTTAATCTGTAATACCTTCAGGTGTACCCGCCCTTAAAAAGTCAGACTCACAGCGTACCCGTCAAGTAAGCCATCGTGATGCCTGTTCTCCCAGAAGCATTGATTTTACAGCATTTTCCAGGTTATCGCATACCTGATTTGTAATCGCTGCGGCCTGGTCCAGGCTGGTTTCATTATATCATATAATTTTACTCGATTTTATTTGCCCTTTTTATCCATAAACAGACATTTACACCAGAAACGGATAACGAAAAAACATTTACTATACCCCAAAAAGTGTTTCGAACATTTTCGTGTTCTCCATTTCACTTTGTTTCATAATACAGCAGCCCTTTCGCTGCCCTTTCTATTTCCGTTACATATTCTTCACCAAAAAACAGCCCGGACGGAAAATCCTCCGGGCTGTCCTGTTAAATCTCATACTATAGGAAGCAAATACAGCTTCCGATAAAACACATAGGTGTTATTCAATAACCGTGTTGGTTTCCGAACTGCGGCTATACCAGGACGCAATGTTTATGGCACTTTTGGGCTGCACCAACACCTATGTTGACCACCGCCAACACATATTATACTACCTGGAACTTGTCAATATATACAGGGAAAGTACTTGTCCCCTTCATTTCCTTCCCTGCGGTGATAGTCACATTCTTATCCATCACAAGATACTCCACATTGGCTCCGGCTTCCACCACGGTATCCTGCATCAGGATGCAGTTCTTGACTTTTGCCCCCTTGGCCACCTTGACGCCACGGAAGAGAATGCTGTCTTCCACTTCCCCTTCGATGACACAGCCGTCGGCTACCATTACATTGCTTACTTTCGCGCCCTCAATGTACCTGGTAGGATTGTCGTCACGGATCTTGGTATAAATCTGCGGCCCGGAGAACAGGGCATCCAGGTTATAGTCGTCCAGAAGCTTCATGTTCTCGTCAAAGTAACTCTTCATGTCACAGATGCGGGCCACATATCCCTCATACTTATAAGCCTGCACATTCAGCTTGTTCAGTCTGGGAAGCAGCACGTCGCGCTCGAAATACTCCTGTCCGCGCACGGATGCGGTATTGATCAGGTCGATGAGCATTTCCCGCTCCACCACGAACATATTCATGGAGAAGTTCTGCACTCCCGTATCCTTGGCATTGACGTAAATCTTCATAATCCTGCCGTTCTCAATATCAAAAGTATAATAATACCCCAGGTCATTGGCCTGCATCTTCAGGAAGCTCTCCGGCAGAACCTGCTCATTGTAAGCGATGGTAACATCTGCGCCGCTCTCGATATGATGGCGTATCATGTCCTTGAAATCAAAATTGACTACAATATTGGTATCCGTGATTACCACATATTTCTCCCGCTCGTCCCGCAGGAAATCCAGGATATTGGCCAACGCGCCCACCCGTCCCGTGTAGGGCTTGGCGCTCTTCTCCATAAAAGGCGGGAAGATATGCAGGCCGCCGTTCTTGCGGACCAGATCCCACTCACGGCCGGAATCCAGATGATCCATGAGAGAGTGATAATTATTATTCACCATAACGGAGATATTATCAATGCCGCAATGGGTCATACTGGACAGGATAAAGTCAATGAGGCGGTAACGGCTGGCAAACGGAATGGAAGCCATCAAACGCACATTCACCAGATCCGGAACCAACGCGTCATAACTGTTTGGGAATATAACACCCAGTGCACTTGTATTCGAATTTACCATTCTTCTCCACCGCCTTCTACATTATTTTTTACCATGGCATTAGGGCCGATCTTGGCATTGTCGCCGATAGTCACGCCCGCGCCCACGGTGGCCACGCCCTTTTCCGTTTCCGTAGGCATTGCTCCTACCACCGCATTCTCGCCGATGGTCACATTCTCCGCCACGATACAGTGCTTCACGGTAGCGCCGGCCTTGACCACTGTGCCGCCCATGATCACCGCATCCTCGATGACGGCGCCTTTCTCCACCTTCACGCCGGAGAACAGGATGGAATGCTTCACATTGCCCTTGATCCTGCAGCCGTCCGTGATCATGGAATTCTCCACCACGGCCCCAGCGCTGATCTTGTGCCCGGTCATACCGCTGTTCCTGCTGTAGATCTTCCAGTCCTCGTCGAAGAGGTTAATGCCGCTGTGCTCCGGATCCAGAATCTCCATATTTGCCTCCCAGAGAGAGGAAATGGTGCCCACATCCTTCCAGTAGCCGTTAAAGTGGTATGCGTACATCCTGCGGTTGTCCTTCAGCAGGTTGGGAATGATGTTGTTGCCGAAATCGTTCTCGGAATTGGGATCCGCCTCATCCTCCTCCAGATACTTGCGCAGGATATCCCAGTTAAATATGTAGATACCCATGGAAGCCAGGTTGGATTTGGGATTCTTGGGCTTCTCCTGGAACTCCGTAATCCTGTCATCCTTGTCCGCCACCATCAGGCCGAAGCGGGAAGCCTCCTCCCAGGGAACCTCCA
>CAJUJN010000111.1 GCA_910586775.1 uncultured Acetatifactor sp.
GCTAATTTTTAAAAATCTTTCTTTTAAGTGCAGTTATTGCGAGTCAATATCATAGGCTCTCAGAATCTTGCGTCTGCCGCCCAAAACCCGGTCTCCGTTCAATCCCACCAAAAATACCAATACCGGCATTTTTTCAGATGGCCTGTATCGATCAATTCGCCCTCCCATGTATCCGGTGCAAAAGCAAGGTGTTCAAAGGCCAGCGCCTCCAGCTCTGCCCTGGTACGTCCCCGGCCCGCCGGGATATCCATATAAAACTCCACCTCGTCGCCGCTGACCGCCGCCGGGACGGCCCCGAAGCGCTCATACCAGCTTTTTGCCACCGCCATCATCTCCAGCGGTCCGGGGGCGCAGTTCCAATTGCCCATGGGCAGCCAGGCGAACACCTCCCACGGATTTTTCACGGGAATCTTTGCCAGCATGACCTGCCTGGTAGGCGGGTTTGCGCTAAATTCATTGGAACCGGAACCAAACAGGGACCAGAACACATTGTGGATGCTCTTTTCCGCTTCCATAATACCGAACTCCCTGGCCTCTTCATACAGATTCATTTCCCCGGCGGCTTTCTTAAATATCCCGTCTGCATCAGGCAGGGGCGTTTCCAGCAGTTCCTTTCGGTAAGCCGCCACCCGCTGTGGAGAGAAGTTTTTGATATCGTCCTCCGACGCCGGATCTGCGTTGGCGACCAGCATCTCCAGCAGATGCTCCTTCCCGCTCACGGAAATAAAGACCGGCACAAACCCATGGGTTTTCCCCGTTTTCCAAGCCCGCTTATAGGCTTCCATATGCTTATGCGGGTCGGGCTGCGGCGTAAAGAGCCGAAACGGGCAGCCCAGATACCGCTTGAGCAGTTCCACCAATTCCGGCTCCCTGCGGGGCCATCCCATGCCCTCCTCGCACTTTGTCAGCAGCGAATCCAATAGTATGCCGGATAAAAGATTACGATTTATTAATCACAGACGACTATGTATCCGAGGATTTTCTGGCACAGGCGAAAGAGCTTGGGGTGGCGGTAGAAACGGTTCGGATGAAGGGAGGGTGAACAAATGTACTGTATACTGGTGACAGGAATGCCGGCGGCAGGGAAAAGCACCATGGCAAAGGCTCTGGCAGAAAAGTGGAACCTGTCTGTTATTTCCAAGGACGCAATCAAGGAAGTGCTGTTCGACCATGTGGGCTTTGGGTCAAGAGCGGAAAAGGTGCAGCTTGGCATCGCAAGCATGGAAATCATGTACCATATGGCAGAGCAGCTGATGAAAGCGGGGCAGCCCTTTATCCTGGAGAATAATTTCGAATATTCCTCCGGGCATGGACTCACGGACCTGTCTATCCGGAGGTATATGATCTGTTCCGGGATTTCAGATATAATCCCATTGAGGATGCCCGTTTTGCGCTGTTTGAAGGGACGGCAGATATGCTGACGGATGAAGAGAAGAGGATCATTGAGCTTGTGGCGAATACCTTTGGAATGTACGGCGGCAAAGTCCTGGAGCGGATCACGCACAATGAAGAGCCTTGGAAGAATGCCCGGAAAGGATACGGGGAGGGCATTCCTTCCAGTGAACTGCTGCCGAAAGAAAGCATGATGAAGTATTATAAGAAAGTGCATGCAAAATATGGAATCAGCACAGAGGCAGGGTTAATGAACTATATTCACGACATGTTGAAAATGGTCTCATAAGGAACGGAAGTTTTAGGTTACAAACAGGAAGAATAAGGGTACACAAAATGGCATGACAAGTTGTATCAGGTGATCAATGCCCGGGTTTCGCATGTGGAGTGGGAGGGAGAGAGAAATGTCAGATTTTCACTTTGTAAGGAGAGAACAGATTCATGAAGGTTGGTCTGAAGACCGGAAATACTGCGCTATTGAGGAAGACGGAACCAGGTATCTGCTGCGGATTTCACCCATAGAGCAGTATGAGCGGAAGCATGCCGAATTCCGGATGATGGAGCAGGCGGCGGCTCTGGGCATTCCCATGTGCCTGCCCCTGGAGTTTGGTGTCTGTGATAAGGGGGTTTACTCTGTCCAGAGCTGGATAGAGGGTGTGGATGCGAGGGATACGATCCCCAATCTGTCCGATACCAGACAGTATGTCTATGGCCTGGAGGCGGGACGTATTCTTCGGAAAATCCATTCCCTGCCGGTGCCGGGAATGGATTCCGGTGCCGCAGGGGAAGGACAGCCGGAAGTGGGCGAAGACAGCAGCAGCCGGGCGGCGAGTCCGGAGTGTGACGGGAAATCCGCCCAAGAGTCAGGAGTGGACGAAGACAGCAGCCGCCCTGGGTGCGCAGATAGTGGCAGGAAATCTGCGCAGGAGTCAGGATTGGACGAGAGCAGCCGTCGCCCTGTGGATGCAGGCGGTGAAGGAAAGTCCGCCCGGGAGTCAGCGCTCGGAAAGAAAGGAAATCGGGCAGATGTTTCTGGCGGGAAAGTATTGGAGGACTGGGAAACACGTTTCGGCCGGAAAATGGACCGGAAGATTAAAAAATACAGGGAATGTCCCCTGCAGTACGAAGGCGGAGAGAATTTTATCCGGTATATAGAGGAAAACCGTCACCTGCTGAAGGGCAGGCCCCAGGGATATCAGCATGGTGATTACCACATCGGCAACATGATGCTGGACAGGGAGGGGCGGCTTCAGGTGATTGATTTCAACCGCTTTGACTTCGGGGATCCCTGGGAGGAATTCAACCGCATCGTGTGGTGCGCCCAGGCCTCACCGCTGTTTGCCTCCGGTATGGTGAACGGGTATTTTGACGGTCGGGTTCCGGAAGAGTTCTGGAGGCTTCTGGCCCTTTACATTGTCAGCAATACCCTTTCTTCCCTGCCCTGGGCCGTTCCCTTCGGGCAGGAGGAAGTGGATATCATGCGGAGCCAGGCGGCGGAGGTGCTGTCCTGGTACGACAACATGAGCAGGGTAATACCGTCCTGGTATTTTGAGGGATATTACCTGTAATATATAGACGGAATTCCGTATAAATTAAAAGAGCCTTTCGATTTTTCTTTTCTGGGCAGATATGGCAGATATGGCAGGGTATTCCGGGTGTTCGACGACCAGGACTCCGGCAATATCTGTTTCGGGATGCAGAAGGGAGAGAAACGTTATTCCGTCAAATGTGCCGGCGCACCTACACAGCGGGGCAGCATCGCTCCGGTGGAGGCTGTGAAAAGACTGAAATCGGCCGGTGTCCTGTACAGAGAATTGCGGCATGAAAATCTCATTCCGTTGGAGGAGGACTACAATGGATTTGTACCATTATTATGACAGGACGGTGGGGCCTTTTCGGAACCTTTCCGACGTGTCCGTGGAGGAGGCGAAGGAGATTCTGGTCCGTATCAAAGAGGAAAAGCCTCTGTCCCAGAGTGCCGGGCGGGATGCGCTGTATGTGGAGCACCGCCGCAGCTGCGAGGAGATTCTGCGGCGGGAGTTTGCTGTAAAAGGCGGCAGGATGGAGCGCAGAGCGCCTCATTATCTTGTGGTGGAGCATAGTCCCTGGCTCAGCACCTGGTTCGAGAACGGAGCCTTTCTCAGGATTCCCGTGGAAGAATTTGACAGGAGCACGCTTTCTTTCACTTATGGGGATTCCATGCCCACGTTCAGCCCGCTCATAAATGACGGAAAGGAATATCGGCGAAAGCTGTACAACTATGAGGAGATACTGGATATTATCCGCAGGTATGGACTGCCCCAGGACTGGAATGATGACGGGCACTGCGGGCCGGAGCGTTATATTGAGGTGCATGTGTGGAGTGATGAGGTGATTGGGCGGTATTTGCGGGAGGGGTGCCCGGGGAAACAGTTGGGCTGCCATAAAATTGGTAATTAATACTGCTTAACAGTTATAATTCCCGAGTAACCCGACTATATAACGCCAGCATGTACGTTTAGCCAATGCAATAC
This sequence comes from uncultured Acetatifactor sp., assembly GCA_910586775.1. Lineage (GTDB taxonomy): Bacteria > Bacillota > Clostridia > Lachnospirales > Lachnospiraceae > Acetatifactor. Next base: position 3,906 of record CAJUJN010000111.1, read on the forward strand.
GGCAAATTCTGGCGTTATGTAGTATACAATGACTAAACATTGACTGCAAAATTTAGAAATGTTATAATTGGCGTATCAATTCATGGGAGTACTACAAAATGAAACTTTCAAGTGAAATGAAACTGATGATCGCAAAGTCCGGTCCTGATAATAAGTGGCTTCCGCTTTGGATGCATGCAACGGATACTGCAAAAGTGATCATCGAGCTAATCCATTTGCGGTATTCTTTTCTCTCAGAATTATGTGGAATGTCTTTTGGCGACTTTAAAAGAACCGCAATTCTGCTTGCCTATCTCCATGATATCGGCAAAATAACACCGCTTTTTCAATCACAGATTTTAAAGGCTCTTCCTGCAAGGCGTTCTGTGTTTGAACACTATGGGATTCACAATATTCTCGAAAATTTTATCGATAAGGAAAAATCCCACCATACAAAATGCGGCGAGGCGATTTTATTGGAGTTGGGCTTTCCAAAAGGATTTTCTTCGATAGTCGGCGCACACCACGGCATGCCGGCCGAAGGGCTGCTACATCATATCGAGAACTATCCAAACCATTTTTTCGGTATGCCGGCAGACCGCAGGCTGTGGAACCGGCTGTATGAAGAATGGGCGGCGTTTTCGCTGGAACAGGCCGGATTCGGCGACTGCTCCGAGATTCCTGCGCTTTCTAAAAGAAGAGAGGTTTTATTGTCGGCGCTATTGATTATGTCGGACTGGCTGGCAAGTAATCAGGAGAATTTTGAACTTCTGGAGGAAGACATGATTCTGTCGGAAGACGACTATCCGCAAAACCGCTGCAGCAAAGCGTTTGAAAAGCTGAAGCTGCCTGAATCAGGGGAGTTTTGTGAAGAAAGGATTTCGGATAAAGGTTTCATAGAACGTTTTGGTTTTTCCATGAATGCAATCCAGAAAGAAGTGATACATACAGTGGAAAACTGCAGGGAACCAGGGCTGTTCATTTTAGAAGCGCCTATGGGCAAGGGAAAAACAGAGGCGGCTCTTGCGGCGGCGGAAATTCTATTGGCTAAGTGTGATAAAACCGGTCTGTTTTTCGGGCTTCCGACACAGGCCACCGCCAACGGCATTTTTGAACGTGTGGTGCAATGGGCCAATTTACTGTCGGAGGATTCGGTCCACAGTATCAATCTGGCCCACGGAAATGCGGAATTTCAGCCGGTTTTTGCAGAGTTGAAAAACGAGAGTATGCTGCAGACGGACCTGGACGGAGAAAGTGGACTGGTGGTAAACTCCTTTTTCAGCGGCAGTAAAATGTCTTTATTGACAGACTTTGTGGTGGCGACTGTGGACAGGCTATTGATGTCTGCCCTGAAGAAAAAGCATGTTATGCTGCTGCACCTGGGGCTGTCCCAAAAAGTTGTCATCGTAGACGAGTGTCACGCCTATGACGCTTATATGAATCAGTATCTGGATACGGCGCTGGCCTGGCTGCACGAATATCAGGTTCCTGTGATTCTGCTCTCGGCGACGCTTCCTTTTAACCGACGAAAGGAACTGGCACAGGCTTATCTGAATGACAGCAAAAAAGCTTTTGAACTTCCCGAAACTCATTATCCGCGCCTTACCTATACAGATGGCGGGGAAGTATTTACAAAAGCTTTGCCGGAGAAAAGCACAGGCAGAATGGTAAAGATTATCCGCGGGGATGAAGAGATGGCTGTGGAGAAAATGATATGCGCGGTGCGTTCGGGGGCATGTGTCGGCATCATTTGCAACACTGTCGTGAGAGCGCAGTATTTTGCCGAGAGAGTCCGCAATGTGGAGGGCGCTAAGGTAATCCTGTACCATGCGCAATACATTATTCCGGACAGAATGGAACGGGAAGAAACGCTGAAAAAGCGGATTGGAAAAAATTCGACAGCAGAAATACGAAAGGGTGTAGTCGTAGTAGGAACGCAGGTTTTGGAGCAATCTCTTGACATTGATTTTGATATTTTGATTACAGACCTTTGTCCTATGGACCTTCTGCTCCAGAGAATCGGACGGCTTGGGCGGCATCCGCGTATGGACAGACCGCAGGGATATGAAACGGCAGAGTGTGTTGTTCTGGGGACGGAGGAAATTGACAGCTCTTCGGAACAAATTTATACAAAATGGCTGCTTTTGCGGACAAAAAAGCTTCTGCCCTGCCAGATCGCGATTCCGGGTGATATCGATTCGCTTGTGTATGAGACTTATCAGGATGCGGAACCCTACGGCGAGGAAGAGAAATCAGCCAGGACAGCGTATCAGGCGCTGCTTAAGGATAAACAGCAAAGAGCAAAAGGATTTTTGATGGCGAAGCCGAAAGAAAGCAGATGGGGCAGCGATCTTCATAGCTGGCTTCGAAACTCCGCAGGAGATAAGGAAAGCAGCGCGCTGGCAACGGTACGCGACGGAACCTTCTCCATAGAGGTTCTTGTTTTGGTACAATACGCGGACGGTATGTTGGGAATTTTGCCGTGGCAGTCGAATGGCATAAAGTATTCGCCTGCAGTCTGTCCGCCGGAGGACGAATGCCAGCGGATTGCCCGGCAGAAACTCCGGCTTCCGGCCAGGTTTTGCTATGATATCAACCGAACGGTGAACGGGTTGGAAGAAATGGACAGGCATTTAACAGGATTCCAAAAATCCCGTTGGCTGAAAGGGCAGCTTGTGCTGTTGCTGAACGAAAGCTTCAGCGCAAAGCTGTGCGGCGTTATGGTCACATACTCGCGGGACAGCGGGCTTACCTATACGAAGGAGGGGGAAGGGTGAACGATAAGGATTTTAATTTGCTGGATGAGCCATGGATCAGAGTGATCGACAAGGACTGCGGCATTCATGAGGTGTCTCTGATTGGGTTATTTGAAGATGCGCATGTCTACAGGGATTTGTGCGGCGAACTGCCGACACAGGATTTTGCCGTCCTTAGATTGCTGCTGGCGGTTTTGCATACGGTGTTTTCGCGGTATGATGAAAACGGGGACGAGAGGCTGCTTGAAGATTCCGACGACGCATTGGAGCGTTGGAAGGAGCTGTGGGAAAACAGAAAATTCCCTGTGGAGGTGATAACGGAGTATCTGGAATCCCAAAGGGAGAGCTTTTATTTGTTTCATCCGGAAAGGCCGTTTTACCAATGCGAGCACGCAAAAGCAGGCACAGAATATTCTGCATCCAAATTAAACGGCAATTTGTCCGAGAGCAGCAACAAACTTCGCCTTTTTACCGATATCAGCGGAAAAGCAAAAGAAGAGATGACGTTTGCCGAGGCGGCGCGCTGGCTGTTATATGTGAATGCCTATGACGATACTTCTGCAAAGCCTTCAGGGGAAGCAAGGAAACAAGGCATAAAGCTGCCGTCTGTGGGAGTCGGTTGGCTGGGAAAACTGGGAATTATTTTTGTGACAGGCGAAAATCTTTTTGAAACTCTCATGCTGAACCTGATCATGGTGAATGAAAATGAAGAGCTTTTGGGGAAAGAAATGCCTGTTTGGGAGAGGAAGAAAATTGCAGATGGTGAACGCACTCAGATACCTGTTCCGGATAATTTGTCAGAGCTGTACACCTTGCAGTCAAGGCGTCTGTACCTGAAAAGAAAAGAGAAAAAAGTCACGGGATATTATTTGCTGGGCGGAGATTTTTTTGACAGGGAATTTAATACAGGCGCGGGATTTCTGGAGCCTATGACGATCTGGAAAAATCCGGACAATAAAAAAACAGACGTTTACATACCAAGGCGGCATGATGGTTCAAAACAGTTTTGGAGAGATTGTCCTGTGGCTGTCTTGGGCGATAAGGGGAATCGGCAGCCGGGAATCATTTTATGGATAAAAAATTTGGAGGAACGGGACTGGATTAAGAATTACGATTTGAATCTTAAAATCGTGTCTGTACAGTATGGCGACAAAGACTTTTTTGTGACCAATGTCTTCTCCGATTCCCTTCAAATGCATGCTTCTTTGCTTTCGGACATGAATGTGTCCTGGAGAAACATGGTGCTGGACAGCATTGGATTCTGCGATACAGTTGCCAAAAAGATATGGTCTCTTGCAAAAGACATCAATCTGTCTTCCGGCGGCAGTAACAGCACGAAGGAAAGCAAGGGGACATCCGTATTTTTTGCGGAAAATGTCAAAGCTGATTTCTATAACCGCATTGACGGTCCGTTTCGAAGGTGGCTTTACGGACTAAACCCGGAACCGGACAGCGATGACAGGCTTTATCATGAAAAAGAGGAATGGCGGCGCCAATGTGTGGGAATAGCCAGGGAATTGGGAAATGAAATCATACGCCAGGCAGGTGCAGCAGCTATTTTCGGAAGAACAAAATCAGGTTCTGAAGACGGGAAAAGCGGCGATACGTTTTCAGCTGCAAGCGCTATGAACCGGTTTTTAAGCGGACTGACCGCCGCAGAAAAAGGGTAAGGAACAGGAGGTGAAAAGTATGGAAACGGGAACGGAAACAGGGATTTATAAGTATGTGAAAACACAGATGGAGTTGCTTGCAAGAGATGGCAGGGCTCTTGAGCAGGGCGGTTCAAAAGCACAATTGGCACAGCTTCGCCGGGGCGTGGGAAAAAGTCCGGGAGAACTTCCTGAATTGTGGGGCATGTTTCTGAAAAGCATGCCGGAAGGGCTGATGGGGAAGGATGGAAGGCCGTCTTATGCGGAATGGGCCGTCTATACGGCGTTGACATTGTTCGCACTACATCAGCAGGGTCATTCCGAGCCGATGAATGCAGAGGGGGAAGAAAACCGTCTCGGACGGGCAGTAAGAAAGCTGGTCCTTCTTGGGGAGGATGAGGAAAATATAAGGCGGAAATTCAGTATTGCGGCGAGAGCCGATGATATGGCGGAGCTTTCCTATCATCTGAAAACGATTGTGAAGCTTCTTGGAAACAGTGATATCAGGCTTGATTATGGGGATTTGGCAAAAGATCTGTACTGGTTCCAGTTTGATAATCATGCGGATCGGATCCGTTTGAAATGGGGACAGGATTTTTACCGGTTTTCCGAAGCAAAGAATAACGGAAAGGAAGAGAAAAATGATGAGTAATTTATATGTAGACATTCATGTACTGCAAAATGTTCCGCCGAGTTGTATCAATCGGGATGATACAGGAAGCCCGAAAACGGCAAAATATGGCGGTGCGGTGAGGGCAAGGGTTTCTTCCCAGGCGTGGAAACACGAAATGCGCAGCATGTTCAGGGAAATGCTGAATGAGGAGGAAGTAGGGATCCGCACGAAAAAAATCCCTCAAATGATTGCCAGGGCAGTGAAAGAGATTGACGGCAGCATAGGGGATGAAAAAGCAGACAAGCTTGCTTTGAACGCATTGGGAAATGCAGGGATAAAAACGGACAAAGCAGGATTATCGCCGGTATTGATATTTTTCAGTGCGGCCCAGGCAAAAGCACTGGCGCGTCTGGCAATCGATGAGAGCAAGGATAAAAAAGAATATCAAAATGCCTTAAAAGCTGCTCCTTCCGTGGATATGGCGCTGTTTGGCAGAATGGTAGCCGCTGACCCGTCCCTGAATTTTGACGCGGCCGCCCAGGTTGCGCACGCGATTTCCACACATGCAGTACATAATGAGTATGACTATTTTACCGCAGTGGATGATTTGACGCAGGGCGAAGAATCGGGAGCGGGACATCTGGGAACCGTAGAGTTTAATTCAGCCACACTTTATCGGTATGCAACCGTAAATGTCATGGAGCTTCAAAGAAATCTGGGAGCACAGACAGCAGAGGCGGTGAAATGTTTTGCCGAGGCATTCATAAAAGCAATGCCTGCCGGAAAACAAAATACATTTGCAAACCGGACGCTCCCCGATTTTGTTTATGTCACTTTGAGAACCGACCAGCCGGTCAATCTTGTGGGTGCGTTTGAAAAGCCTGTTTCCGGTGTAAACGGTTATCTTGAGGTATCCGAGAAGAAATTCAGGGAATATGCCGGTGCAATATATCAGAAATTTGCATGTGCGCCTGAAAAAGTTTGGGAATTTGGAGAGATGGATATTCTGCAGATACTTGAGGGAGTAGAGTCTGCCGTTAGGGAAAAATTGACCGAAAGCAGAGGTGAGTGATATGGCCACCTTGCTTTTGAGGCTTGCGGCTCCTTTGCAGTCCTGGGGCAGCAGTTCTAAATTTGAAATAAGGACGACAGAAAAAATGCCGACAAAAAGCGGTGTGGTGGGAATGCTGGCGGCAGCGTTGGGGCTGAGAAGAGATGCCGATTTGGCAAGGCTCAATGCGCTTAAATTTGGAGTCCGTGCTGACCGTGAGGGTGAGGATATCACGGATTTTCACATGGCGCATTCTGAAAAAAGTTCTTATGTAACCTATCGGCATTATCTTTGTGACGCGGTATTTTTGGCGGGATTAGAGGGGGAAGAGGAACTGCTGAAAGAACTGGAGGTTGCTTTGCATAATCCGCAGTTTCCGTTGTTTTTAGGACGGAGGTCGTGTCCGCCTACTTTGCCTGTTGTTATGGGAATCCGGAATCTGCCGCTTGAAACTGCGCTCCGCAAAGAAGCGCCGCTTACCGAAAAACACGAAAACCTGCTACGGATACAGATTGAAACAGACAATTCTGACGCGGGGATGATACAGGATATGCCGATATCCTTCAATCCGGCCAGAAGGGTCTATGGTTACCGCAGAATCAGGGAAGATTTTGTGGAATATAGTCAAAATGAAACAGAGCATGACGCAATGCAGGAATTGGGGTGATATGATGTATTTATCGCGAATAACTTTGAATACTGCGCTCCGCGAAACAATGAAAGCGCTGGTATCGCCGAATCTATTTCATGGTGCGATAGAATGCTCTTTTGACGGCGCACGGGCGCGCAGGCTTTGGAGAATTGACGATTTAAACGGAAAAAAATACATTTTGTTGGTGAGTGAAGCTGTGCCGGATTTAAAACAGTTTGCGGAACAATTTGGCTATGCCGGCGAATATGAAACGAAAGATTACGCGCCGTTTTTGAACCGGATTTTGGAGGGTGGAAGATGGCAGTTTCGGTTGACGGCGAATCCTGTGGTTTCAAAAATGAACGGGAAGATCATGGCGCACATCACGCCTGAATTTCAAAAGAAGTGGCTTGGCAGCCGCGCACAAAAGCTTGGGTTTTCAGTGGATGAGGCTGAATTTCAGACAGTCCAGTCGAAGTGGTATGATTTTCGAAAAAAGAATGGCGCTGGCAGTTCGAGAGTCCGCCTGCTTTCTGTAACTTTTGAGGGAGTGCTCACAGTGACGGATGCGAATCGGTTCCGGGAAACGCTTTGTAACGGAATCGGCAGGGAGAAAGCTTACGGGCAGGGGCTGATGACAATTATAAGGTGTAAAGATGGAAAATAATGCGGGAATGATAAAACCTGAACTGACCGAGCTGCCGCAGATCAGCGACAGAATGTCGTTCATTTATTTGGAGCATTGCGTGATTAACCGGGAGGACAGCGCGGTAAAAGTTACCGATATGAATGGGGATGTGTTTATTCCTGCTGCTGCCATAACAACGTTGCTGTTGGGGCCTGGCTGCAAAATTACCCACCGTGCAATGGAGCTGATTGGCGACAGCGGCATAGGTATAGTGTGGGTGGGAGAGCATGGGGTGAGATATTATGCGCACGGGCGTGCGCTTAATTCACACACAAGACTGCTGTTAAAACAGGCGGAATTTGTGAGCAATACGCGAAAACATCTTGATGTCGTTCGGAAAATGTATCAAATGCGTTTTCCCAATGAGGATGTAAGCGGGCTTACCTTGCAGCAGCTTCGTGGCAGGGAGGGAAGCCGGGTTAGAGCCACCTATAGAGAATATGCTAAAAAGTGGAATATACCATGGAAGGGCAGGGAATATGATCCTGATGATTTTACGTCGGGAACTCCTGTCAACCAGGCTCTTTCTGCGGGAAACGTATGTCTGTATGGGTTGGCTCATTCTGTTATTTGTGCGTTGGGATGTTCGGCGGGCTTGGGATTTGTACATGTCGGCCATGAATGTTCGTTTGCCTATGATATTGCGGATCTCTACAAAGCGGAAACAACGATTCCGATTGCATTTGAAATGGCAGCGAAAGTCCGTGATGAGTTTGAAGATAGATGTCCGCAGGATTTTTCAGGCATGATAAGGCGCCGGCTTCGTGATGAAATGGTAAAGAAGCATTTACTGGAGCGGATGGTTCATGATATAAAATATCTGCTTTCGGATGATGAAAATACAGGGGAAGAGGAGAATGCGGTTTATCTTTGGGATAATATGATATTGACTCGCAATAACTGCACTTAAAAGAAAGATTTTTAAAAATT
>CAJUJN010000112.1 GCA_910586775.1 uncultured Acetatifactor sp.
CGGCTGCTTCGATGCGGAGATATGTGATATTCATGTGGTGTCTGGCCGGGATGATCTGGATGAGGTTTGTATCTCTATCCAGAACAGAGTAAATTCCCTGTAATCACAATTTTACTTTGGGACAAGTTGTCTATCTTTTTCAATACCCATGAAGCGATTGTAGAGGGCGCAGTTTTTGAACGGGTGCAGGAGCTAAGGGCAAACAAACCAGGAAGTTAGGAACGGTTCCTCTATACTTTGCAACGAGGTGAGGCATTTAGGGGGTGCCAGGGCTGTGAGGAAAAGCCCGGGGCGGAATCCGGGTAAAACGGTAAGGGTAAGAAGGCATAGTGCTGTATTTTTTGAAAATTTTATTTCATTGTATTGCTTTTTGGCCGTGATATGAAGTTTTGGAGTCAGCAGATTTATTATTTTAATAGGCAAAGTAATTAAAAAGGCGGCAGAATGGGGCAAAAAAATAAAATTTTTCATAAATATTCATAAAATATCTCTTTTCACACGGCAGTTGACATGAAAAGAAACCGATGTTATAATGCGGTGCATAAGCAAAGGCGCTTTGGGATTTTCCCGAAGTGCCTTTTTTATTCGGCAGAAACTGCGCGCGCGGTCGGATAAAGTTTGTTTATAAAAATAATCCCATACCATTTTGAGGAACTCTGGCGTCAGGCAGGGCTCGAAATCGTCAGACGGGAGATTGGAAGTAAGGAGTCTTTCATATAAAGGAATTTTCACGGAAAGAGTCCGGTTCCGTAAATATGAATTGGACGTCCGCTAAAGCGGGCAGGAGGGTGTAATTATGAGTGAGGAATTGATGAGTGCAGTAAACGGGCAGATATTCGGAGTATGGTTCCTGATCGGGGCAGCGCTGGTGTTCTGGATGCAGGCAGGGTTCGCCATGGTGGAGACCGGCTTTACCAGAGCCAAGAACGCGGGGAATATCCTGATGAAGAATCTGATGGATTTTTGTATCGGTACGGTAGTGTTCATATTGATCGGCTTTGGCCTTTTCCTGGGGGAGGATGTGGCGGGACTGATCGGCAGGCCTGGTTTTGATATTTTTACTTCTTATGGTAATTTTGACTGGTCCGGCTTTGTGTTCAATCTGGTGTTCTGTGCGACCACAGCTACCATCGTATCCGGAGCCATGGCAGAGCGGACGAAATTCCTTTCCTACTGTATTTATTCAGGGGTGATATCGGCACTGATTTATCCGATTGAAGCCCATTGGATATGGGGCGGCGGCTGGCTGGCACAGCTCGGGTTTCATGATTTTGCAGGTTCCTGTGCCATCCATATGGTAGGAGGGGTTTCCGCGCTTATCGGCGCGAAGCTGCTGGGACCCCGTATCGGAAAGTTTGTGAAGGATAAGGACGGCAGGGTGACGAAGGTAAATGCGTTCCCCGGACATAACCTTCCCATCGGATGCCTTGGCGTATTTATCCTGTGGCTGGGCTGGTACGGATTTAACGGGGCGGCATGTACCTCAATAGAGCAGCTGGGTTCCGTGTTCGTGACGACTACCATTGCGCCTGCTATTGCCACGGTGGTGTGCATGTGCTTTACCTGGACTAAGTACGGAAAACCGGATATTTCCATGTGCCTTAACGCTTCTCTGGCCGGATTGGTGGCGATTACGGCTCCCTGTGATGTGACGGATGCGGCAGGTGCGATTGTGATTGGTGCGGTGGCAGGACTTCTGGTGGTATTTGGAGTATGGTTTTTGGATTATAAACTGCATATTGACGACCCGGTAGGTGCAGTAGCAGTTCACTGTCTTAACGGAATATGGGGAACCATCTCGGTGGGACTTTTTGCCACCAGTACGGTTCCGGGATATTCCATTGCCGACGGTGCGGGTAATCAGCTGACGGGCCTGTTCTATGGAGGCGGAGTGAAGCTGCTGGGGCTTCAGCTGTTGGGATTTGTGTCCGTGGCGGCATGGACGGCGGTTACCATTACGGTTGCTTTCCTTGTCATTAAGGCTCTGGCAGGACTGCGTGTCAGCGAGGAAGAAGAAATTATCGGGCTGGATGCCACGGAGCATGGGCTGGCAAGCGCATATTCCGGATTTTCCATCATGGATGTATCCAATACCATGACCATGGACATAAACGAGAATACAGACCTTGGAACCAGCGAATACGAGGAGGCTTCCCAGGTGAAGAGGGATGCGGCGGTGCCGGTTGCAGCCATGCCGGTGGAAGCCAGCGGTATCTATAAGGTGGCTGTTATAGCAAAATTGTCCAGGTATGACAAGCTGAAGAAGGCCATGAACGATCTGGGCGTTACGGGAATGACGGTTACCCAGGTTATGGGATGCGGAATCCAGAAGGGGGCCGGAGAAAAGTACCGCGGCGTGGAGATGGATGCCACTTTGCTGCCCAAGGTGAAGGTGGAAGTGGTAGTCAGCAAGATTCCTGTGGAGACCGTGGTTTCGGCGGCGAAGAAAGCGCTGTATACGGGACACATCGGAGACGGGAAGATTTTTGTTTACAATGTGGACAGAGTAATCAAGATCCGTACGGGCGAGGAGAATTTTGCGGCTTTGCAGGATGTGGAATAAGGAAAATGAAAGTGAAAGGGCCTGAGAGGGCGGAGACTTAAGAAAGAATTCGTAATGACAATAATAAATATAGGGCATGGCGTTTGCCATGCCTTTTCTATGGTTGTAAACGGAGGAAGATAATGATATAATCAAGTTGCTTTGACGGGCTTTCCGGTTTCTGTTGAAAACGGCTTATTATTTGTGAGAAGAATCAGGAATTTCGGCAAGGCTGATGCGGAGGGCTTTCAGAAATAGACGACTTTTATAAAAAGGGCTATGAAGCGGGCGGGAAGCTGAAAGAAATGTTTGAAGACCGAAAAGATTAAGGAAGCTGTTAATGTACACCCGGAAAAAAGTGAGTACGGCAGCCGGATAAATTGAAATGCAAGGAGAAAGAAAATGACAGCTATATTTGATACCCATGCGCATTACGATGACAAGGCTTTCGACGGGGACAGGGAAGCGCTTCTGGCAGCGCTGCCCCGGAGCGGTATTGCCAGGGTAGTGAATATCGGCGCCAGCCTGGCATCCTGCAAACGTACCGTTGCCCTGATGGAAAAATATGACTACATCTACGGAGCCATAGGGGTTCACCCCAGCGAGACTGCGGAGCTTGAGGGACAGTCTCTGAACGCCCGGGAACAGCAATCGCCGGAAGCACCTGACGTTCTGGAGCAGCTGAGGGCAATGTGCCGTCATGAAAAGTGCGTGGCGGTGGGAGAAATCGGCCTGGATTATTACTGGGACGAGCCGGCCCGGGAGATTCAGAAGAAATGGTTCGTCCGCCAGCTGCAGCTTGCCAGGGAGTGCGCTCTGCCGGTGGTCATTCATTCCAGGGACGCCGCCAGGGACACTGCGGACATCATGGAAGCGGAAAAGGCAGGGGAGATTGGCGGTGTGATTCACTGTTATTCCTATACGAAGGAGACTGCCAGGACATTTCTGGATATGGGATTCTTCTTCGGAATCGGCGGTGTCCTGACCTTTCAGAATGCCAGGAAGCTGAAGGAGGCGGCGGAGTATATTCCCATGGACAGGATTGTGTTGGAGACGGACTGCCCCTACCTGGCTCCGGTACCCTTCAGGGGAAAGCGCAACAGTTCCCTGAATCTGCCTTATGTGGTGTCCGCACTGGCACAGATTAAAGGGATTTCGGAGGAAGAGGTGAGGAGGGCGGCCTGGGAAAACGGGCTGCGGCTGTATCGTATGGATGTGTAAAAAAGTGTCATAAAAGATACTTGACTTTTGTATGAAATCGTACTAGAATTTATCGAGTACGATTTCATACTTTTTTATTTTACAGGAAAGTCCGGCGTAAGACGGACATGGAATCACTGAGGTGCCGCAGGCGCTTATTTATTGCAGGATTCCAAAGAAAATGCAGTGCAACGAGGGAGGTACGACATGGAAGGGTATACGACAAGGGAAATGCAGCGGGTCAATTATCTGCAGAGTGAGATGAACGCAGCCTATCATGAAGCGGCTGTGAAGCTGGGAATGTCTGACAGCACGGTGCAGATTTTATACGCTATCTGCAACAGCGGGGACAGCTGTCTGCTCAGTGATATCTGCAAATTACTGGGAACCAGCAAACAGACCATCAACTCTGCCCTGAGAAAGCTGGAAAGGGAGGGGATTGTATATCTGGAGTTTTCCGGGGGCAGGAAAAAGAGAGTACGGATTACGGCTCAGGGGCGGAAACTGGCCGAGGGCACTGTGGTGCGGCTGATAGAAGCCGAGAACAGTATACTGGACGACTGGTCCCGGGAGGAAGTGGAACAGTATCTGAAGCTGGGCAGAAAATATCTGGAGGCTATCAGAGAGAAAATACGGGAATTGTAGCATTTGCCGGGTATATATTGATTCAGGAGGTATTTATGAAAATTCAACTGTCAGACCATTTTGATTACAAAAAATTACTGCGTTTTACACTGCCGTCTATAGTGATGATGATTTTCACATCCATCTACGGTGTGGTGGACGGCTTTTTCGTGTCGAATTTTGTGGGGAAGACGCCCTTTGCGGCGGTGAATTTTATTATGCCGTTTCTGATGATCCTGGGAGCCATCGGCTTTATGTTCGGCACCGGGGGAAGCGCCATTATCGCCATTACCATGGGGGCGGGGGAGCATGAAAAGGCGAAGCGGCTGTTCTCCATGTTTGTATACGTATCGTTGGTCTGCGGGGCAGTGATTGGAGTACTGGGTATTCTGTTTATCCGGCCGGTGGCGGTGCTGCTGGGGGCGGATGGGATCATGCTGGACAATTGCGTGCTCTATGGCCGGGTTATTTTGATTTCCCTTCCGGCTTTTATTTTGCAGTATGAGTTCCAGAGTTTTTTCATTACGGCGGAGAAGCCGCAGCTGGGCCTTGCCGTCACTGTGGCGGCAGGGGTGACGAATATGGTTCTGGATGCTTTGTTTGTGGCGGTTTTCCGGTGGGGGCTTGTGGGCGCGGCTGCCGCCACGGCTTTCAGCCAGGCTGTGGGAGGCATTGTCCCGCTGATTTATTTCGGAAGGCTCAACAGCAGCCTCCTGCGGCTGAGCAGGACAGGGTTTGACGGAAGCGCGCTGCTCAAAGCCTGTACCAACGGTTCTTCCGAACTGATGTCGAACATTTCCATGTCTGTCGTCAGTATGCTGTACAATGCGCAGCTGATGAAATATGCCGGGGAGGACGGAGTTGCGGCATATGGTGTATTAATGTATGTAAATATGATTTTCCTGGCAGCTTTTATCGGCTATTCCGTAGGTGTTGCTCCCGTCATAGGGTATCATTACGGTGCCGGGAACCATGAGGAACTTAAGGGTCTGCTGAAACGGAGCCTGGTGCTGACCGGCATTTTTTCGGTGGGGATGCTTGCCCTTGCGGAAGGACTGGCACGGCCGCTTTCCATGATTTTTGTGGGATATGACCGGGAACTTTTGAATTTAACGCTGAAGGGATTTTGGATTTACTCTTTTTCGTTTCTTTTTGCGGGAATTGCCATATACGGTTCGTCCTTTTTTACGGCGCTGGGCAACGGGCTGGTATCGGCTCTGATTTCCTTTCTGCGGACGTTGGTATTCCAGGTGGCTGCGGTGCTGATTTTTCCGATGGTGTGGGGGATTGACGGCATCTGGATATCCATTGTGGCGGCGGAATTGATGGCGGCGCTGGTGACTGCATTGTTCCTGATCGGGAAGCGGAAGAAGTATCGTTATTGAATTTTTATAAATGGAATAAAAAAATATCACAAACCAATGAACCATATCAGTCTTTTTCCGACTATATGAGTGAACCGCCGGATAAATCCTGCCGGTGAAAGCATTCCGGATGCCGGCAGGCGTTGGTTTTGCTTCACACTACAAGTTAAGGCGGTTCCCAAAAAGCGCTTTGAGGTGACAGATGATGGAAGAAATGCACTCTGTGGAAGAAGTATATTCCACGGAAAAAGTACATTCCACGGAAAAAGTACATTCCGCAGAAGAAAATTATGATTTAAGCGAATATGTTGACAGACTGTATTCGGCCGCCGTGAAAAAGACACGGGATTCCCAGACAGCAGAGGATATTGCCCAGGAGACGCTTCTGGCCGCAATCAGCCAGCTCTCCAGGGGGAAGAAGCCTGACAACCTGTGGGCGTGGCTTCTCACAATCCTTTCCAATAAGTACTGTGACTGGCTCCGCGAGAAGTACAACAGGCCTCAGGTCAGTTTTGAGGAATATCCTTTCGAAATTGCGGAAGAGAGTGAGGAGGAAGAGGATTCCGCGGAAAAACTGGAGGCCATCCGTCGGGAGCTGGGGTATCTTGCACGGATTCACCGTGAGGTAATGATACGCTTTTACATGCATGGGCATACGGCGGAACGGATTGCCGGGGAACTGCGGATACCCCTGGGCACCGTGAAGAGCAGGCTGAATATAGGAAGGCAGCATATCAGAAAAGGAGTGGCTGATATGGAAAATTATACAAAGCAAAGTTATGAACCCGATATCCTGTGCATCGCCTGCGCGGGCGGGGAAGGACTGCACCATGAACCGTTTTCACTGGTGCCTGACTCAGACAAACTGGCACAGAGTATTTTGCTCCTTGCCTGGCCCAGGCCTCTGACGGAGACAGAGCTTGCCAAAGCCCTTGGAGTTCCGGCGGCTTTTGTAGAGCCTGTGGTGGAGAAGCTTTCCAGGGGTGAGTTGATGAAGAGAACGGAAGGCGGAAAGGTGTACACGGATTTCATTATCTATACCGACAGGGAAAGGAAAGCAACTTTCGAGAGGCAGCTTGCCATAGTGGAGAAGCATTTCCGGCTGTTCTGGGAGGAGGCGGAGCGGGGGCTTAAGGAACTGCGGGAGACGCCCTGGTATCAGCGCCAGACAGAGCATGCGCGGACTAAGCTGGAGCTTCATTTCTGCGTGAAAATTTTGATGAATGCCCAGATTTTAGTGAGAGACGAAGTGACAGGAGCCATGCCTTATTCGGAATACCCTTACCGGAAGGACGGCGGAAGGTGGATAGCCATGGGCATGCAGTATCCGGCCGGGTACCGCAGAGAGGATGATGCCGAATTCTGGAAATACGGCATTAACGGGGAGGCAGGATTTGTGCAGAAGAATTTCCGGGATGCAAGATATCTGGAAATGCGGGATTACGGTACGTCTTTCGGAAGATGCCCCGATTATGAACAGGCATATTATTATGTAAAATGGTTTTATGAATTGTGGGAGGAGGTTTCCGCAGAAGAATCAGCTGTAGGCTTCCGTGTGCTGCAGGATGCAGACAGCCTGATAGAGCAGGGATTCCTGAGGCGGGAGGATACGCTGAAGCTGGATATCCCGGTGCTGGTCCGGGCGGAGTATCAGGAGGAGTGCAGTCTGGTATCGGAGTATGCGGGCAAAACAGCCAGCCGTATCCGCGACGTGCTGCTGCCCGTATTTGAAAGCGGTTATGTGAGCCTGCCGTCTCACCTGAAAAGCGTTCCGAAATGGCAGCAGTACATGTTCTGCGGCGACAGCGTTCCTATGATGGTGATTTATAAAGCCAGGGAGAAGGGGCTGTTTATGAATGGGGTGGACTATCCGGTTCCGGCTTCGCTGCTGATTTATGAGAAGGAATAAGGTGAACTGAGGTTACAGGCATGTGTCGGGACTGCCGGTGCAGTAAGTGGCGTTTAGCCTATGCTGCGCCGGCAGTTTTCACATACGGCGGTCTGTTCAAAGGTGTGTTTTTATTCTTGTAAAGTCATTTCCGTTAATATACAATAGAGGAGAGAATATACGAAACTAAATTTCTAAGGAAGTGAATTCAGGGCAGTTCCTGAAACAGGAGGTAAAGATGAAACTCAGTGAAATCGACCACAATCTTGCAGTACAATCAACACTGGACATAAAAGGGCTGAAATACAGGAACGTCTATCAGGAGCCTTTTGCCATATACGGTCTGCACAGGGCAGGGGAGAACGGCCGGTACCTGCGCCTGCCTGCGGAGACGGCGGAGAAAGTGAGTCCGGGGGTTCTGAGCTTAAGCACACATACAGCAGGCGGCCGTGTCCGGTTTCGGACAGATTCAGGGTATGTGGCGGTGAAGATCCGGCTCAGGGATGCCCACTGGATGCCCCATATGCCGCTTACAGGTTCCCATGGCCTGGATCTGTACGTCTATGACGGAGTGCGGGACTTGTACCAGGGCTCGTTCATTCCGCCCATTGAGCATCCGGAAAGCTTTGAGTCCGTGGTCTTGTTTCCTGATGCCGGAATGCGGGAGATTACGATTCACATGCCCCTCTACAGCGGGATAGCGGAATTGCTTATCGGCGTGGACGAAAACGCGCAGCTGGAGCCGGGGCGGAAGTATCGTGATATCAAACCGGTGCTGTACTACGGCTCTTCCATTACCCAGGGCGGTTGCGCTTCCAGGCCGGGAAATCACTATTGCGCGGCGATTGCCAGGGAGACCAATGTAGACTTCGTATGTATGGGCTTTTCCGGCGGCGCCAGGGGAGAGCAGGCGATGGCAGAGTATCTGGCAGGGATTGATGCAAGTGTTTTTGTCTGCGATTATGATCATAACGCGCCGGACAGCAGATACCTTGGGGAGACTCATTGGAAGGTTTACAGCCGTTACCGGGCAGCGCATCCCGGAACCCCGGTTATCCTTGTATCCAGGCCCAATATCCGGCTGAACGATCAGGAGGATATCCGCCGGAGAGATGTGGTATATCAGACCTACCGGAATGCATTGGAAAACGGGGACAGAAATGTATATTTTATAGACGGATACCAATTGTTCGCGGGGAGCCGGAGGGATGACTGCACGGTAGACGGTACACATCCGAACGATTTAGGGTTTTTCCGGATGGCGGAGGTTATCGGGGAGATGGTAAAGAAGTGCCTTTCCGGCAATTCCTGAAGCATTGCCCGGGAGAGTGAAAGTGTCTGCTTTGTTAAATAATAAAAATTTGATGATTTCTGACTGACCGATTCCTGTATCGCTGTGCTCTCAACATTATGCGTACCCTTGCGCCTGAAAGCACAGCGCCTGTCATAAAACGGGTGCTGGCGAATGCATTGCTGTTTCACGCGATAGGGTTGATAGGATACTGTTCCGTCAAATCGAGAACGCTGTGCATTTTGGGGGTGATTCGCCGCTTGGAGTCCTCCTGTATGAAACGGAAAACTGACAGACCGGGTTCTGGTTCAGAACCGGAATAGTGCGGAATACGGCACCTGCAGACAGTGCAGTCAGGTGCCGTCTGCAGGAATTATGTGAGATTGATTTCTATATTTTCTTTAAACATCTTGTATTCGGAAACATGTCATGCTATATATAGTAAAAATCAGCTGTTTATTATGTGGGGAGGACTGTTGACCCAAGGAAGTATGAAGATGAGATATGATTGCTGTTGATAGATGACGAGAAGTTGTTGGCGGACTTGAGCGGGAGTATCAGTCAGGCAGTTGTTCACAGGGACATAATACTGGACATTTATGACGGCGGTATCCTGGAGAGGAAGCCGCTTATTTATAATGATACGAAAGAATGCATCTGAGTACAGATTGCTATTGACATTGTAGACATTGCAATCACATGTATGAATATATTAGTCGGATATTTTCTGATGCGAAAAACAATAATAATTTATTGAAAAACAATAATAATATATTGACAATCGTTATAACAGGTGCTATTATGTGAGAAGAAAACAAAAAGAACAGACCTACGAGGTGGCTTATGAAGGAAAAGAAGGATTATACTACAAGCTTGAAGGCGAAGAAGCAGGCAATTACTGTCTGCACAAAATATCTGTTGGATTTCATGTTCTATGTGGGGATAGCAGTGACGGTGACGCTGCCTTACAGCGTAAGGAAGATTGGCGAGCTGCTGCCCTGCATGGTGGAACATTATGAAGAGACAGTGATTATCTATTTTGTGTTGGGAATTGCAGCGCTGGTGCTGGTCAGGGAACTGCGCAAAATCTTCAGAACCGTACTGGCGGAGGACTGTTTTGTACAGGAAAACGTAATCAGTCTGCAGAAGATGGGGAACTGGAGCTTCTTCATAGCGGTAATGTCGGTTGTGCGATGCATTGTTTATATGACCGTAGCCATGGGAGTTGTGATATTGGTGTTTGTGGTAGCGGGACTGTTCAGTAAGGTTCTTGCATGTGTGTTTGAGGAGGCCGTGCGGTATAAGCAGGAGAATGATCTGACAATCTGAGCAGGGCGGGGCAATTTTGAGACGAGGGGATGCGTCAGGCAGTAATGGACTGGGCTAAGGAAGTGGCTGCGACAGTTTCAGGCGGATACGGGGTGCATATATGGGAATTGTGGTGAATCTGGATGTAATGATGGCGAAGCGGAAAATGAGCCTGACAGAACTTGCAGGAGAGGTGGATATTACGCTGGCCAATCTGTCTATCTTAAAAAATAATAAGGCGAAGGCAGTGCGTTTTACTACTTTGGAGGCGGTTTGTAAGGCACTGGACTGCCAGCCGGGGGATATTCTGGAGTATGTGCCGGATGACGGCGAGTGAAGGATGGTTTCATTTGTTTTCTGGATTTTGGATACATCAAGATGCCGCATTTACGGTACTTCCATGTTTTCCTTCCGACGTTAGTCTGTGGATGTTTTCTCGTATACTGGATTCTTGTATGGACGGGTTTGCTGGCACTGGCAATTGCTTTCCGGCTGGATTATGGCCCGGGGCGGTGAATATGGAAGTCTGGTTTTGGAAG
This sequence comes from uncultured Acetatifactor sp., assembly GCA_910586775.1. Lineage (GTDB taxonomy): Bacteria > Bacillota > Clostridia > Lachnospirales > Lachnospiraceae > Acetatifactor. The sequence continues at coordinate 10,757 of CAJUJN010000112.1, forward strand.
GTGGCGAATGGGTTTGGGAGAATTGAAGACTATGCGGCATGGCTCGAACGGTTTTGAGGGAAAGGAGTGACATGGAATATGGACAAAAAAGAAAACAGTACATGGATGGATGCAGTAAATGGAATTGCGGGCGCAGGCGAATCGGACAGTGAGGAAGGAATGAAAAACAGCCGGATGCCGGAGGCAGAACTGCCTCCAGGGCAGGGAAAAACTGATATGAATGCCCAGGTGCCGGTAAGGAAAACGGAGAGATATCAGACCGGAGATGCAGCTGCGGTAACAGCGGCTCAGGCTGTGCAGGCGACAGCAGCATCCGGAATCAGCAGTCAGAGCCGGGCAGCAGGGATGCCGGGTCAGCCTGTTATCCCCGAAACGGAGGAGACGAAGCGGCTGAAGGAAAATTTCTGGCCTGTTGCACCCTGGGCGCTGGCCTATTCCGCATTCTATGCCTTCTGCATGTACAGAAACGGTTCGGGAATTACATTTCCTTTTTTCGTGGCAGGCAGCCTCTTGTTTTTCTGCTTCTCTTTTACAAAACTGGGGATTACCTTAAAAAAAGGAAGCTGCTTTTACATGATTGCCATGCTCCTGCTGGGGATTTCCACTTTCTGCACAGACGACGGAATTCTGATCTTTTTTAATAAGCTGGGCGCATTTCTGCTGATGATGAGTTTTCTGCTGAAGCAGTTTTATGACACTTCAAAGTGGAAGCTGGGCAAGTACCTGGGAAGCATCTGTGTCCTGTTTTTTGCAAGTTTCGGGGAGTTGGGGAGGCCCTTTTCCGACGGGAGCAGCTACAATAAAATAAGAGATAAAAAAACGGATAAGAGAGTTTGGTATTTTGTAATAGGACTGGTGATCGGGATTCCTCTGCTGCTGTTGGTGCTTCTGCTTCTGGCAAGCGCGGATGCCGTGTTCCGGCAGATGACGGATAAGCTGCTGCGGAATATACACCTGAGCGGCATCCTGAATATCCTGTTCCGTATCACGGTTCTGTTTTTTGGAGCTTACGCCCTGACGGCTTATCTGTGCAAAAGAAAGATACGGGAGGATGTGCCGGATACCCGCAGGGGAGAGCCGGTTCTGGCTATTACGGTTACAGGGCTGCTGACTCTGCTGTATCTGCTCTTTTCGGGCATTCAGATTGCAGGACTGTTTCTGGGGCAGCTGCGCCTGCCGGAGGGGTATACTTATGCCATGTATGCCAGAGAGGGATTCTTCCAGCTTCTGACGGTCAGTCTGCTGAATTGTTAACTTCCTGAAATTTTACACCTGAACGTTTTCGACAATAGAAAAATAA
>CAJUJN010000113.1 GCA_910586775.1 uncultured Acetatifactor sp.
TGAATTTCGATACCTGTTATCCTCTCATCAAGGGGGACCGGGCCCGGGACGGCGCCGTACATATTTTCCGCCCCCGAAAGGACCGGTGTCCGGAGTGCGGCGGCAGGCTGTCGGACTTCCTGGTGCTGGACGGACGGGACCAGCGTCTGCGCTTTCTGGGCATAGACGGTATCTTCACCGCCACCGCCTGCCTTGGCTGCATTCCCTGGGCCAACCCGTCCTACTCCCGTTTTACCCTGGACGGGGGCAGCACCCCCATTTTCCCTTATGAGGGCAGCGGCGAGGAGGCCATGGAGGACGAGGATGTGGAGCAGATGGGGGACAACCCCTATGTGCTGGCCGGTGAGCCGGCGCCCCTCTTCTATGGGGCGGACTGGGACGAGGTCAGCACCATTGGCGGCTTCCCCTTCTGGATCCAGGACTGGGAGTACACTCCCTGTCCTGACTGCGGCAGGCCCATGAAATTCGTGGCCAAGCTTTCATGGGAGATGCTGGACTTTATGGAGGGCAACTGCTATGTGGAAGTATGCCCGGAGTGTCAGGTGGCCTCCATGCACCACCAGCAGACCTGACAACAGCCGGGTCCGGCGTTCAAATCCCCGGTCACACCCCTGGTGGCGCAGGGCTGCAATGTATTGCTTGCAAAGGAGATATATGGTACATAAAATAGAATACGGAAACTGGGAAAACGCGAAATCCTCTTATCTGCCAGGCTGGAGGGTGAAAAGGGGCTGTGTTTCTTCCATAGCTAAGGAAGCGTTTAAATACGGTTATAAGCCATCAAAAGAAAGCGTGCAATGATTTTGGCAGCAGAAAACGAGAAAAGGTTGAATTTCATTTCCTAAATGTGTATACTGGAAAATAGTTCCGGCTTATACAGGGGGCGATTCAGAATAGAAACCAGATCAGGAGGAAAACGATATGAAGATCAGCAGTATATGTGTACAGGGCGGCTACACGCCGGGAAACGGGGAGCCACGTCAGATTCCCATCATTCAGAGCACTACGTTCAAATACGACACCAGTGAGGATATGGGAAAGCTCTTCGACCTGGAGGCAAGCGGTTATTTCTATACCAGGCTCCAGAATCCCACCAATGACTATGTGGCGGCGAAAATCACCCGGCTGGAGGGCGGTACGGCTGGGATGCTGACCAGCAGCGGACAGGCCGCTAATTTCTATGCACTGTTTAACATCTGCAGCTGCGGCGATCACATTGTGTCTTCCAGTACCATATACGGCGGCACTTTCAACCTGATTTCCGTTACTATGAAAAAGATGGGCATCGATGTCACGTTTGTCAGCCCTGACGCGTCCGAAGAGGAGCTGAATGCGGCCTTCCGGGACAATACAAAAGCGATGTTCGGCGAAACCATAGCCAATCCGGCTCTGACTGTGCTTGACATTGAGAAGTTTGCCAGATGCGCCCATGCCCACGGCGTTCCGCTGATTGTGGACAATACTTTTGCGACTCCCGTCAACTGCAGGCCTTTTGAGTGGGGAGCGGATATCGTGACCCATTCCACCACCAAATATATGGACGGCCATGGGGCAGCCGTGGGCGGCGCTATCGTGGACAGCGGGAACTTTGACTGGATGGCACATGCGGACAAGTATCCCGGGCTCTGTACCCCGGATGACAGCTACCACGGAATTACTTACGCCGAAAAATTCGGAAAGGAAGGCGCTTTCATCACCAAATGTACGGCACAGCTGATGAGGGATTTCGGCTCCATTCAGAGTCCTCAGAATGCTTTCCTGCTGAACCTGGGACTGGAGAGCCTGCATGTGCGCATGAAACGGCATTGTGAGAACGGATTGGCGGTGGCGGAATTCCTTTCAAAGCATCCCGGGGTGGCTTATGTCAATTACTGCGGCCTGCCGGGAGATAAATATTTTTGCCTGGCACAGAAATACCTGCCTGAAGGAAGCTGCGGTGTTGTCTCCTTCGGCCTGAAGGGCGGACGTGAGGCAGCCGGAATCTTTATGAAGAATCTGAAGCTTGCCGCTATTGAGACCCATGTGGCGGATGCCCGCACATGCTGCCTGAACCCGGCTTCCAGCACGCATCGCCAGATGACGGACGAGCAGCTGAAGGAAGCCGGTGTGCCTGCCGAACTCATCCGTATCAGCTGCGGGATTGAGGATAAAGAGGACCTGATTGCGGATATTGCACAGGCGCTGGAGTGCTGCGGCTGAATTTTATACTGCACACCAATGAAAGCAGCAGTAAACGAGAGCGAAAGACCGCCAGCCATATATGCTCGCTTTAGACAGATAAGTAAATCCCGGCGGTCTTGAGTATGACAGGAGAAGCCGATTTCGGCTAAAATGGCATCCTGAAATTGTAACCTGCAGAGGGTACTGCGGATGAACCGGGGACACCGGCCGGCGGCTGTGAATACGGAAGTGTATTCTTGCGGGATATGCACAGGAGGTGGATAGTTTGGGCAGATGGGACAAAAAGGACGGAAAGCCTTCCGCGGAAGAGAAATTCCCTGCGGAAGAAAAACGTTCCGGAAAAGAAAAGCGCTTTGCGGAAAAAAAGCATTCGAAAGAAAAACATTTCATAGAAGGGAAAGATTCAGGAAAGAATTTTACAGAAGAATATTCCGATAAAAAAATGGAATGTAAAGATTTCGAGAAGCGTATTCCCGATTTTATAGCGAAGAAAATGGATTATCCCACCCTGAAGCGTTTCTATGAGCATGTACAGCAATGTCCGGACTGCCGGGAAGAGTTGGACATTCAATTCCTGGTACAGGAGGGCATGCAGCGTCTGGAGGAGGGAAATGCCTTTGACCTGCAGACGGAATTGGAACAGCGGATGGAAGAAGCAGTAAAGAGCATCCGTTACCACAGTGCATTCCTGTACCTGGGGATTGCCATGGAGATTGTTGCCGTGGTGTTGCTGGCAGGTATTGTGATATGGATATTATTGTGAAAGTCCTGCATCTTGCCTTGCGGAAAACGCGCAGTCAAAATGAGCTCCCCTGCTCATTTTGCAAGACAGCTGTGCGCCAAACCGCATGTCCAAAGGCGGCACGCCTTGCGGTTTGTGTGCATCTTCAAATTGGACTCTGCGGTATTCCTTAGCGCAGAGCAGACAAAAAGGCGGTAAGAAAATATGGAAAAGAAGCAGAAACTTGTACTGATAGACGGGCACAGCATCCTGCACCGGGCATTTTACGGTGTGCAGGACCTGACAAATGCCCAGGGGCTTCATACAAATGCAATTTACGGATTTTTGAATATTATGTTTCGCTTTTTAGAGGAAGAAAAGCCGGATTTCCTTGCGGTGGCGTTTGATGTGCATGCCCCTACTTTCCGCCATCAAATGTATGAGCCTTATAAAGGAACCAGAAAGCCCATGCCGGAGGAGCTGAGAGAGCAGGTACCGGTGATGAAGGATGTACTCCGGGCCATGCAGGTGGTGATTGTGGAGCAGGAGGGATTAGAGGCCGACGATATTCTGGGAACCCTGGCGAAAAAAGCCCAGGCCAAAGGAATGGAGGTAACCCTCATATCTGGAGACCGTGACCTGTTGCAGGTTGCGGACGAGCATATCAAGATACGGATTCCAAAGACGAAGATGGGGAAGACCGAGGTGGAGGATTATTATCCGCAGGATGTACAGGCCGCCTATCAGGTGACACCCCTTCAGTTTATTGACCTGAAAGCACTCATGGGCGACACCTCCGACAATATTCCCGGTGTACCCAAGGTGGGGCAGAAGACTGCCACGGAACTGATGGTGCAGTACGGTTCCCTGGAAAATATCTATGCCCATGTGGAGGAAATCACCAAAAAGAGCATCCGCGAATCTCTGATTCAGAACCGCGAACTGGCGGATTTGAGCAAGGTGCTGGCAACCATCCGTGTAGATTCCGATGTGGAGTTGGATTATGATGCGGCGAAGGCGGAAGGCTTCTATACCCAGGAAGCTTACGACCTGTTCAAGCAGCTGGAATTCAAGCAGATGCTGAGCCGTTTTGAAAAGGAGAACGTGAGCCGTGGCGGCGATATCACCAAAACGTTCCGAAAGCTGGAGGAACAGAAGGAGTTTCTGGGATGGCTGAAAAAAAGGAAAACGGGGGCGGACCTGGGACTGTTTCTCGCCCTGGAAGACGGAAAACTGTTGGGCGCAGCGGCAAGCAGCAGGGAGGAAACCGTCATGTACGCCCTGCCTGTGCAGGAAAACGTGCAGCTGTCCCTGTTTGAGGAGATTCCCGAAGAAGGCACAGGGGAGACGGATGAGGATACGAAGCAGCTGTCGGACGCGCTCCTGGCACTTTCTGGGAGAGTGAAGCTTTCGGTCTTCGACATCAAGAAGCATTATCACTATATTGAACAGAAATCTACGGAGCGGTATTTTGATATTCTGATAGCGGCATATCTGCTGAACCCTTTAAAGAGTGATTATGACCTGGAAGCTATTGCGGCGGAGCACCTGGGGCTTACCATACCCGGACGAGGGGAGGTTTTCGGGAAAAAGAAGCTGTATGAGGCTGCGGCGCTTATGCCGGAACAGTTTACGGAATATTGCTGTTACGGCGCTTATGTGTCGGCTGCCGCAGCGGAAGTGCTGGAGAAAAAGCTGATAGAAGCCGGAATGGATGAGCTGATGCGTGACATGGAGATGCCCCTGTCTCTGGTGTTGTATGATATGGAGCATGAGGGAGTGGAGGTGCGCCGGGAGGAACTGAAAGCCTACGGCGATGCGTTGGTGGAGCGGATAGAGGAGTTGGAGAAATCCATCCATACCCAGGCAGGAGTGGAATTCAATATTAATTCTCCCAAGCAGCTGGGAGAGATACTCTTTGATACCATGAAGCTTCCCGGGGGCAAGAAGACCAAAACAGGTTATTCCACGGCGGCGGATGTGCTGGAAAAGCTTGCCGGGGAGGCGCCCATTGTAAAGGACATCCTGGAATACAGGCAGCTGACCAAGCTGAAATCCACTTACGCCGACGGGTTGGCTGTCTATATCGGGGCGGACCAGAGGATTCACACCAATTTCAATCAGACAATTACCGCCACCGGGCGTATCAGCTCCACAGAGCCCAATCTGCAGAATATCCCCATGCGCATGGAGCTGGGCAGGCGTATCCGGAAAGTGTTCGTACCGAAGGAAGGCTGCGTCTTTATGGACGCGGACTATTCTCAGATCGAGTTGCGTGTGCTTGCCCATATGTCCGGGGACGAACAGCTGATAGAAGCTTACCATATGGACCAGGATATTCACCGGATCACTGCGGCAAAGGTGTTCCATACGCCCTTTGAGGAGGTCACCGATTTGCAGCGCCGGAATGCCAAGGCGGTGAATTTCGGCATTGTGTACGGTATCAGCTCTTTCGGGCTGAGCCAGGATTTGAGCATCAGCAAAAAGGAGGCGGCGGAGTATATAGAACAGTATTTTGCCACCTACCCGGGAGTGAAGGAATTTCTGGATAAGCTGGTCAGTGATGCGAAAAAGAACGGCTACATCACCACTATGTTCGGCAGGCGCAGGCCTGTGCCGGAGCTTTCTTCCTCGAATTTCATGCAGCGTTCCTTCGGAGAGCGCGTGGCAATGAATTCTCCCATACAGGGGACTGCGGCGGATATTATCAAGATTGCCATGATCAGGGTGTGGCGGGCGCTGCGGGACGCGGGGCTGAAATCCAGGCTGATCCTGCAGGTGCATGATGAGCTTGTCATAGAGACGTACCGGGAGGAAGAAGAGCAGGTGCGGCAGATTCTGACGGAAAATATGGTATCCGCTGCCGACCTGGCGGTGACGCTAGAGGTGGATCTGCATACCGGGGAGAACTGGTATGAGGCAAAGTGAGGTGAGTTCAATGGGCACCTGTTTGAATCCGGGAAATAAAGGATTTCAGGAAATGTTACAGTCGGAATATGTGGATAAAACCGGTTTGATCGCATTGCTCAACAAAACCATGGGAACAACAGGAAAGCTGACCTGTATCAGCCGTCCACGGCGTTTCGGCAAGTCTTTCGCGGCGAAGATGCTGTGCGCATATTATGACCGTTTCTGTGTTTCCCGTGGGTTCTTCGATGGCAAGGAGACCGCACGGACACCCGGGTATCTGACGCACCTGAACCGGTACCATGTGATCAATCTTGATATCACGGGATTTCTGTCCGAGGCAAAGATGCAGAGGAAACCGATGGCGGATGTCTGATCTGGCATGAGGAAGACGGGACAGCGCATATTCCCAATGAAGAGGTGAGGGCAGAGTTTCGGAAAATACTGAAGGACACCAATGGATTCAGCTTACATTTTCGTGGAATGCTGTAAATATATAAAAATCCTGGAGGCTTTGAGTATAATAAAGGGGTATACAGATGCGTTTTATAGGAATTACAGGCGGGATTGGTGCCGGGAAATCGGAGATACTGCACTATATCGGAGAGCGCTATAAATGCGAGATATACCTGGCGGACGAGGTGGCTCATCTGGTGAAACAGCCGGGAACCCGGGGCTATGAGGAACTTGTGAAGCTGTTGGGGACAGACGTAGTGGCGGCGGACGGGCAGATAGATAAGGCTGTTATGGCGGATAAGATTTTCGCCAGGCCGGAGCTTCTGGAACAGGTGAATGGGATTATTCATCCTGCCGTCAGGGAATATTTGCTGCAGCGTCTGGAATACGCGAGGAGTGCAGGGGAGGCGGAGCTGTTTTTCGTGGAAGCCGCTCTGCTGATTGAGTGCGGATATCTTGCACTGGTGGATGAGATGTGGTATATTTATGCAGATGAGGAGATCCGCCGGGAAAGACTGCGGCGCACCAGGGGCTACAGCGAGGAGAAGATATCGCAGATCATGTCCAGGCAGCTGTCGGAGGGTAGCTTCAGGAGGAATTGTGATTTCGTGATAGATAACAGCGGCAGCCTGACGGATACATGCCGGCAGATTGATGCACGGTTGTCGACATTACATTCATTCTGAAAACGGATTATGATCAGATAGCTGATATAGACAATTTTTGAAACAATAAATGTACATAATGACAGAATAAGGAAGTGTTACGAAATAAATATGCAGGATTTATTTCTTCACAATTCCGAACGAAAAAGGATAAGAAGAGAGATTAAAAAATGAGATTATGCAGTATAGCAAGCGGGAGCAGCGGAAATTGTATCTATGTGGGCTCAGAGGCTGCTCATTTGCTTGTGGATGTGGGAATCAGCGGCAAGAAGACGGAGAAGGGACTAAAGGAACTGGATCTGACAGGGCGGGATATAGACGGAATATTGATTACGCACGAACATGCCGATCATATTCAGGGGTTGGGGGTCATTGCCAGGAAATACGAAATCCCCATCTATGCCACAGCCGGCACTATCGAAGCTATGAAGAACTGTGCAGGACTGGGGAATGTGGATCATGGATTGTTCCATGAGGTGAAAGAGGATCAGAAATTCATCATAAAGGATCTGACCGTAAATCCCATGCGCATATCCCATGATGCGGCACAGCCCGTTGCCTACAGAATTGCTTATGGCAGCAAAAGAGTGGCAGTCTGCACCGATCTGGGGGTGTATAATGACTATACAGTGGAATGCCTGAAGGGAATGGATGCGCTGCTGTTGGAGTCCAATCATGATGTGAACATGCTCCAGGTGGGACCTTATCCCTATTACCTGAAGCAGAGGATTCTGGGAGACAGAGGGCATCTGTCCAATGATAATACAGGGAAGCTTTTGTGCCGAATTCTGCATGATAAGATGAAGGCGGTGCTTCTGGGACATCTGAGCAAGGAAAATAATCTGCCGGAACTGGCTTACGAGTCCGTGCGGATGGAGATAAATATGGGGGATAACCCTTATAAGGCGGGAGATTTTGATATCCGTGTGGCAAGGCGCAGCGAAGTGACCCCGGCGGTGATTGTGTAACGGAGGCCGTTCATTGTGGAGGTATTCTGTTCTGCATTAAAAGGTCATGGTGTGGAACCAACGCATATGTTGACTAACACCAAGGATATTATTGAAGCACTCACTTGATATAAATGCTGCTGATCATGAGTATAAATTGGCTCTCAGGCGAGTACATCTGTAATGTATATTCGCTGATTATACTCGCGAGCGCATTCATTTTCCGCTTCTCTGTTCTACAATACAGATGCGCTCGCCCGTTATACATTTATGTCGGCAAATGTTTTTGGCCGTGAGTATAAAGCTTGCACACAAACCGGATAAACAGCAGATTGCTGTGTATAATGGCTGGCAGGAATCATATGCCGTTTATATAGAGCAGAAAATCGGAAAAGGAAGCTTTTCCGGGGATGGAAAAAGAAGAGGCGTCACGGACGCGGGAACGGAGGAATATATGAAGAGGACAATTATTACCGTAGTGGGGAAGGATACCATAGGCATCATAGCAAAGGTCTGCACTTATCTGGCAGAGAACGGAATCAATATCCTGGACATTTCCCAGACTATTGTACAGGGATATTTTAATATGATGATGATCGTGGATACCAGTACCATGGCAAAGCCCTTCGGCGATATGGTGGATGAAATGACCGCGTTGGGAGAGGAGACCGGCGTACAGATTAAGTGCCAGAAGGAAGAGATTTTTGACAAAATGCACCGGATTTGACAGCCCGCTGTGCAGCTTTTTTGAACCATGTAATGTATACTCACGTTCAAAAACATTTGTCAACGTAAATGTATAACAAAGGAGCTGTCGGGAAATGGCATTCATTCACAAGATATAGCTGTGCTTTCCGACATATCACAATACATATTGTGGGAATGCAGTTATTTCCCGACAGCCTCCTTTATGAGCGCTTTCGCGATGCAGTACAAAAGAGAGGCAGAGAAATGCGCTCACGAGTATAGCTGACGGCACAGGGACAAAAGTCTGCCGGGAGTTTCAGGCAGATATTGCTGCGCAGAATGACAGCGGGCTTAAACCTGAATCAGGTGTAAGGCCTGGTTCAGGTTTAACCGGGTTAGGCACTTAACAATGAAATCCTGCGTAAAATGGCAAAATTTTGGTTCTGGCTTGTCCAGGTTAGGAGAATGGAATGATAAATATATATGAAGTGACAGAAACGAACAAAATGATCTCGGAGGAGAACCTGGACGTGCGTACCATCACTCTGGGCATCAGCCTTCTGGACTGTATTGATTCCGATTTGCAGAGACTGAAGGACAAAATTTATACAAAAATATACGAAGCAGCAAAGGACCTGGTGAAGACGGGAGAGGAAATTTCCAGAGAGTTCGGTATACCGATTGTAAATAAACGGATATCAGTGACTCCTGTTGCTCTGGTGGGCGGTGCCGCCTGTAAAACGGAGGAGGATTTTGCCAGTGTGGCCCTGACTCTGGACAGGGTGGCGAAAGAAGTGGGCGTGAACTTTATCGGCGGCTACTCTGCGCTGGTCAGCAAGGGCATGACGCCTGCAGACGAGCTTCTCATCCGTTCTATTCCAAGGGCGCTTTCCAGTACGGAGCGGGTGTGCTCATCTGTCAATCTGGGCTCCACCAGGACTGGCATTAACATGGACGCAGTGAAGCTGATGGGTGAGATTATCAAGTCTACCGCAGAATACACGAAGGAAAACGATTCCCTGGGCTGTGCAAAACTAGTGGTATTCTGCAATGCGCCGGACGATAATCCGTTTATGGCAGGCGCTTTCCACGGCGTTACCGAGGCGGATAAAATCATCAATGTGGGCGTCAGCGGCCCCGGCGTGGTGAAGACTGCTTTGGAGAAAGTGCGCGGCGAGAATTTTGAAGTGTTGTGCGAAACAATAAAGAAGACAGCATTCAAAGTGACAAGAGTAGGACAGTTGGTGGCTCAGGAAGCTTCCGCCATGCTGAATGTACCCTTCGGAATCGTAGATTTGTCTCTGGCGCCTACCCCGGCTATCGGTGACAGCGTGGCGGATATTCTGTGTGAGATCGGCCTGGAATACGCAGGCGCGCCCGGCACAACGGCGGCATTGGCGCTTTTGAACGATCAGGTGAAAAAGGGCGGCGTCATGGCATCCTCTTATGTGGGCGGCTTAAGCGGCGCGTTTATTCCGGTCAGCGAGGACCAGGGCATGATTAATGCGGTACAGGCGGGAGCGCTGACTTTGGAGAAACTGGAAGCCATGACCTGCGTCTGTTCCGTAGGATTGGACATGATAGCCATTCCGGGAGACACGAAGGCAACTACCATATCCGGCATCATCGCAGACGAGATGGCCATCGGCATGGTGAATCAGAAGACCACGGCTGTCCGCATTATTCCTGTTATCGGCAAGGGCGTGGGAGAGACAGTTGAATTCGGCGGTCTTTTGGGATATGCGCCTGTCATGCCGGTGAACCGGTTCGGCTGTGATGCGTTTATTAACCGCGGCGGGCGGATTCCGGCACCGATTCACAGTTTTAAGAATTAGGGGAGCGGCCTCTGGCTGGGGAAATTGGCTGTATGGGATAGGGCAAGGTTTAACAAAAAACATATGAGCGAATTGCTTTTGAAGTGAGACGTGATGCAGAAATTAACGGCGATGTTATACGAACTCATGCTTCTGCAAGAGGCGAGAGTGTAAATGTTTTTTAAAGCGGGCAGCGGCAGAAGCTATTGAACGTGATAACACTGAAGCAACAGCGGATAAGGAGGGCTGATTTAGGGCATTACTAGCGAAAAAGGCACGGTACGGAGAACAGGTCTGTGATGGTGTTTCTCCCAGATAGCGAGGACCGAAAATACCTGACGATATGGAAGACAGAGGGAGTGTGTGGCTATAAGCTGCGGGCTCCCCCTGATTTGAGGCATACTTTATATTAGATACACTTTTTCAGTTATTGTAGGTTTGATATGGTATTTGGTTTTGCGGTGATAACGCCAGTGTAGGATGCAATTGTCTGGCCTTTCGTATAGAGTGATTTGATAAGCTGCAAAGTTCCGGTATACATTATTCCATGGATGGTTTCCTCCCAAAAGAGCTGATGTGGAGGAGTGATTTTGCCTTCATAGGTAACCTGACGGGTTACTTCCTGACTGATGCTGCGATATTGTGTGAAGGCTTCACCATGGACTTCGTAGTACACGCCGTCTTCGGTATATCCGCTTTTATAAAAGGGAGCGGGTCTGTTTTGGCATGGACAGGAACGGACAGAAACAGGGCTAATGTAATGGCTAATATAAGACTATAGAATCGTTTCATATGAAGCATTTCCTTTACTGTTTTAATCGGTAGCATACGGATAAAGAGTACCTATGCTATCTGTGTTATCATTAAATCCATCTTCTATGTATTTGGTATAATCCCGCACATAAATGATAACAACATTATTTACATCAGAAAAATAGTCTTCATATTCTTCTCTGATAATGTCCATGTGATTAAGAAGGTCATTCTCAGTCGGCTCTGATTCATATTCCGTTATAACATAGTAAACATATTCTCCTTCATATTCGCCGTAATAGGAATCGCAAACTGTAAACAAAGGTACTTTGTTCTTTACTTCTCCTGCTATCCCCAATACAATGATGATTGCGGCGAGGAGAAATACTGGAAGAATTACGGTTTTTAGTCTTATCATTCTCCTTTTGGGGGACGGGCAGTCAGAAGCCTTTTCCGGTTGGGCAATGGAACTCACTGGTATTTCAATAAAATCTGCATTCTCTATATCTGGAATGACTGTATCGGATGGTTCCGGGGCATCTTCCGTCTGAGGCACAGGAATCTTCGGAGGTGACGGCGTTGGGGCAGAAGCGGCATCTTCAGGAGAGGAAGTGTCTTTCTTCCAGGAGGAAGGCTGCGAATCTGGTTTGGAAGTTGTATCCGCGTCAGACTCCTGCGTGGAAGATGTGGGATGGCCTCCAAACAGTTCTGTGATCGGAATTTCCAACAGCTGGGAAATTGCCTGAAGATTTTGCGGATCTGGGTAGTTTTTTCCCTTTTCCCATTTGTTGACAGCAGCAGACACATGGAGAGCATCAGCGAGATCTTTCTGTTTCATCCCTTTGTAACAGTTCAGACACCAATGTCATTTAGTTAGTGATGCAAGAAAGGTATGTCCCTTTCTCAAAAGGGC
>CAJUJN010000114.1 GCA_910586775.1 uncultured Acetatifactor sp.
GCGGCATAGCAGGCTGCACTCTGGAAACCGCGCATGCACACGGACTTTGCGGCATCAACGGCTGTACCCTGACGGGGGAACACAGCCACGGCATATGCAACGTTGCGGGATGTACCGAAGCAGCCGCCCACATGCATAACGGCCAGTACTGCTACCCCCACTCTGCGGATGACGAACATGGGTATCACAACTGCGGCGTAGCAGGATGCACTCTGGAAACCGCGCATGCACACGGACTTTGCGGCATTGACGGATGTACACAGACCGGTGAACACAGCCACGGCACCTGCAGCATTGCGGGTTGTACCGAAACAGCCGCTCACATGCACGACGGCCAGTACTGCTATCCCCACTCCGCGGATGACGGACATGGATATCATAACTGCGGCGTAGCGGGATGCACGGACATGAGCAGCCATACCCATAATTCCTGCGGCGTTTCCGGTTGTACGGACATGAGCAGCCATACCCATAATTCCTGCGGCGTTTCCGGTTGCACAGACATGGGCAGCCATACCCATAATTCCTGCGGCGTTTCCGGTTGCGCACAAACCGGCGAGCACAGCCATGGAGGAAACGGGCATCATCAATCCGGCCATAGAGGCGGTCACCATTAACGAATGTTTTTGCAAAACGCCTGCGTATACATACAACCATATAGGCAGGCGTTTTCTTTGCAGAAAGATATACAAAATCCCCTGTGATCCGGACAGCCACATGAAAAATCTCACAGGGCCGAAATCTACTATCATTGGAGGTGTGTTATGGCCGAACGTCCTGCATTCACCATTGACCATGGAAAAGTTATCACCAAAATGTATTCTTTTGAATGGTTCCCCGGTTTTTCGTTATCGCAAAAGCAGAAATCCATAGAAAGCCTGCACAATACAATTTTGAGCGCAGACGCCCACTCCAGGCCCCTGGAAATCAGCACCAAAAGCCCAACATCCATAGGGACAAAGTTAAGCGCATTCCGTCTCACTCTGAACAGCCATACCCTTGAGAATATTTTCCAAAGCGCCAAAGTCTTTGAGAACGGCGGTCCCTATTTGGATTTGCTTGAAGTACCGCCGAAGGAGGCAAAGCGGGACCAACGGCTCCAAAATTCCGGCAACCTGACCGCGTTTCGTTATCAGGGCCAGGACTTCCCCTTGGTTCCCAAAACCGTATTCTACGATTTTATCTATATTGCCGCCGTAAAGGAATCCCTGGCAGCAGAAGAAATCCAGGAAATTTCAACCTACAATACCTTTACGGACATTGAATTTAATCCCGCAAAAAGCATCAACACCCAGGCGCGGACCGCTGCGCTGATTCATCTCATTTTAGCGGAGTACGGATGCCTGCGGGATTTTTCAAGGGACGAATTTATTCAATACCACAAAGAGCATGTTGTCTGAAAGTTCCTCAATATTGATACCGTTTCCGATATTTCAAAAACATAAATACGGACAGGCACAGCGCCATCAGTTCTGCGGCAGGCGTGGCAAGCCAGATCCCATTGACCCCCAGCAGAGCGGGAAGCACCAACATGGTAATCAGCATAAACACAAAGGAGCGCGAAAAGGCCAGGACTGCGGAAATCATCCCGTTGGACAGCGCCGTAAACATTCCACTGGCAAAGATATTGAACCCGATGAAGAACAGCGCAAGGGTACATATCCGGTTTCCGGTTACGGCCAGTTCATAAACCGGATTGTCCGGGCGGGCAAATACGGACACCAAGGGCCTTGTGGCGGCGAAGGAAGCGGTGACTGTCACAAGGGAAATCACCCCAATCACCTTCAGACTGACGGACACCAGTTTTTTCAGTTTTTCCTGATTTTTCTCCCCATAGTAATAACTGATCATGGGCGCAACGCCATAAGAATAGCCGGTATAAAGGGAACTGGCAAACATAAGGACGTACATGATAATCGTCACGGCGGCAACACCGTTTTCCCCGACATAATGCAGCATGGTCCAGTTGAACATCATGGTGATGATGCCCGTGACCAGAGCGGTGGCCATTTCGGAGCAGCCGTTGGATGCCGCGCCTGCAAGGACTTTGAAGCGAAAGGCAGGCTTGGTAAAATGAAGCAGGCTTTTCCTGCTGCTGAATACAAACAGGCCCACCAGGGCTGTCACGGAATACCCCAGACCAGTGGCCATGGCCGCTCCGCCGATTCCCATGTCCAGAACGGCGATGAAAACATAATCCAGTACCATGTTCAGCACGCCTCCCGTTACGGAGCAGACCAGGGAAAGGGCTGCCTTCTCGGAGGCAATCATATAGAGGGTAAAGTTGTTCATCAGCAGAATGGGGATGGTAAACAGCAGATAGCGGCCCAGATACGCGGTACAGTAGCCCGCCACCTCCCGGGACACCTCCAGGCTTCCGAAAATGCTGCCCATGACCGCATATCCCAGAATGCACATCACCAGACCCATAATCACATTGACTAAAATCAGAAACGTGAAATCTTCCCTGGCCTCCCCGGCCTTATTCTCTCCCATCTTTTTCATAATCACTGCGCTGCCGCCTGTGGCAAGCATGGTGGAGATGGCAGTCACCAACTGGATCACCGGCGCTGTCAGGTTGATGGCCGACAAGGCCTGTGTCCCGATGAGATTTGACACAAACAGCCCGTCAACCATGGTGTAAAAAGACATAAACACCGACATGGCTATGGTGGGAACGGCAAATTTGAGAATGTTCCCCAGGGTCACCGGTTTCCTGTAAGCATTTTGATTTTCCATAATTTTTCTCCTTATCCTCTTGTTTTTTTCCTGTATATGCCTTATCATAATCCATACAGTAACTGTACGGTCAAGAGGAGATTTGAAAAATGGAGAAAAAAAGCAAGCTGCTCACCATCGGACAATTTGCGTCCCTGCACGGCATCAATAAGAAGACGCTGATGTGGTACGATGAAATCGGCCTGTTTCATCCGGCGTTCATTCATCCCGAAAACGGATACCGGTATTACAGCTATCACCAAAGCTCTATCCTGGAAACCATTCTGCTGCTGCGGGAACTGGATGTGCCCATTGACGAAATCCAGGCATTTATGAAAAACCGTTCCGCGGCAAGCATGGAACAGCTTTTACAGGAAAAAATCAAGGATTTGGACCGGAGTCTGGCCCATTTGAAGGCGGTTCGGAAAACCCTGATGCATCACCGGCAAAATATGCTGACCCTTCTGACCATGGACCTGTCCGCCATCAACCTGGTGGAAAAAGAGGCCCACAGTTTCGTCACTGTGGACGTGACCCCGGACACCTCCTTTGACAAACTGGTGGAGCTGATTACCAGTGAAACACAGAAATATCAGCTGCGCCGCCTCCACGATGCCTCCTATGGGACAATGATTTCCGTGGAAAGCCTCTCTGGAGGAAAGTTTGATGATTACGCAAAAATGTTCATCGAGATTCCCTTTCCCGTAAAGAAAGAGGGACTGCACATACAGCCCGCCGGAAAATATCTACAGGCCTTTTACAGAGAATCCCCAGAAAACGCCGTGCTGTGCTACCGGAAACTATTTGATTATGCCGAAAAACACGGTTTAACGCTGTCAGGCTATTCTTATGAAGTCATTCTCAATGAAAACGTGATCGACAAAATGGAGGATGCCCTTGTCCAGATTGAGATACATGTCACCTAAAGGGAACATACAGGCCTTCTCAAAAAAGACATATCCCGTTTTATTGTACTGGCTTCAAATTCCACGCCTTTCTTCTCTAACCATTCTTCCCATTTTTCGATTGCCCCAAGCTGTCCCAGGGTGATGGCGCCTTCCGAAAAAGCTCCCACTATTTTGGAATAGATCGAAGAATCAAATCCGGAATACAGTATCCCCCATCCCTGATCCGGATCTTTTTCATTCATATATCCCATTCCGCCAATGCCAATTGTCAATATTCCGTTTTCATCCCGGAACGCATATCCGGCAATCTCCAATTCCGCATATGTCATTGCCATTTCCCTGCTTGTTATAAGGGAGGGGTATTTGTCCATATATAGATTTGCAAGTTCATCCAATTTTCGGATTTGTTCATCACCGTCAACCAATATACATGCGCCATTTCCTTCCGCGCCCTTTTTTCTGATGGCAGCAATTCCCGTGTATTGATTTGTTGTAATATCATACCGCTCATTTATACAGGAACCCTTTATCTCCTCAACCCCCATAAACTCCTTCAGGGTATTTTCCAGGGAAGCATCCATTCCCCATGCGTTCAGAAGTCCCCCCTGTCTGTCTTCCTGAACCAGATAACGTTTTCCGGTTTCAGAATCAACCTGGACAGTTGTGTTTTGGGGATCGAATTTATAATTTTGCTCTGATGTTTTGTCATATATGCACCAGTGATTTTTTATTCCGTCTTTATGATATACATAAACCGCGTAATTCTCATTTTCAACCTTTTCCAGTTCCCTACAGGCCTGTGCGCCCAGGCTTTCAGAGATGGTCCTGTCCCTAAGACCTGTATTCATACAAATATACGCATCACAGGGGCTTAACCGGCCACTTCCAACCCGATTCCCCGGCTCATGGGCATCCGCCCTGCCCACTCGCTCAAACAGGGACTTCCCCCTGTCAGCCCCCTTCCTGTTCCTGTACTCATAATGTCTTTCTGTCATCAAAACACTGTTAATTGCACTCATTTCAGGCCTCCATTGTTTTCCATACATTTGCCTCTTTACAGACTGAAAAAGCATTCCAGACGTTACCGCTTTGAGAGAGGCAGATACATCCATTTTTCATAGCGTTCCACTGCTTTCTGGTGAATAGAACTGGGAACGCCAACCTTATTTCCTACTTCTTCTATCCGCCCATTTCTTACCTCACATTTGGTTTCGTTAATGATGAATTCCTTACTGGTATCGACTCCTAATTCCTTCAGAAATTCCAACATCATCGGCGTGCTCACCGTTGCCCGATGCAGCGCCGAAAACGCCTGCTGATCGCCGAAATAAATCAATGCGCTCAATCCAAATGCAAATGAACCTGCATTTTGGTAATCCTCCGCTGTTCCCTTTCCATAACTGTCAATTCTTACTCTATCCCTCTCCACCGTGAACCTATAACCATTGCCGAATTCAAAGACATTTCCCACGCCTATGCTAAGGCGGTTCTTTACAGGATCATAGCCTGTGGGATGTGTGGTTTTAAATGGATGATCCATTCTGCCAAAAACACTGATTTCCTCCGGTGTATATCTTACTGCCGCATTGACAGTAAATACTTTTTCTCCATTGATGGAAAAGATACATGTAGTGGCATCAGCCATCTCCGAAGTGATTTCCATTTCATCACCCTGCAGCATATCCAGTGTATTTTTTCCCAGTCCCATCTCCTCCATCAGGCTAAGCATCTTTTTAATGCCGCTTTTACGCTGCTGATCAAAACCATTCAGTGCAGCAGAATCCTCGCCCTTCAGGTTGTCATTAAAATACTCTACAAATTCATCGTGAGAACCGTCTTTTGTGGACAGTTTCCCTGTTGCCATGTTGTAAATATAAGAATGAATGCTTCCTACTCCGCTAATGCCCATTTTTTCTCTCCTTTTCATTTATCAGATCGGAATATGTTCCTTTCATTACAATAACGAAATGTATATCTCTGACATTTTTCAGCCGCCAAACATCATGCACACTTCATGAATGCCCAGACAATCTGCTGCTCATATTCTATATCCACAATTAGTTCTCCTTGATCCTGAACCATCATCTGATCCCAGGTAATTATCTTTCCATCCTCATTTGTGTATCTCACACTGAACCAATGCGCCATGACAATCCTTTCCGTCTCCTGGTATCCCTCCGGAATTCTTCTGACAAAGGCGTTATCCATAGTTCCAATATGTATTTTCAGGAATATAATTTCCAAAATGATTATTGATTCCTGTTGACCATGCATACCACCCTGTAAATAGGGAAAGATGGCTCATAAAGTCAGAATATCCTCTCACATTATCTATCTGTTCATCATGCTCTTTCCATATTTCATCGGCCTGAAACAATTGCCCTTCCAGACTATCCGGAGTTATATAAAACGGAATATCCTTCTCATACTTTCTTCCATTTATCCACATATCCATTTTTGATACATTATCCACATCTTCTTTGTAGAAAAAACGAAAATCTCTTGGGGGCTGCAGGGACTCATCTGCCATACTTGCTCTCCCAACTTGATTCCGATAGGAAAAATTCCAACCGCTGTTAAAGTCAAATCCGCCATCCAGGGTCAGGTCAGAGTTTTTTTCGATTTCTTCTGTATCAATGGAACCGCTCCCCCACTTTTGGGCAATCTCATTTGCCATAGTTCCCAATGATTCCCTGACATCCGCACACTGATAATAGTAGTCCGCGTTGTAGTAAACCCAGTCATAATTCCTATAACCATACTCCGCGTTCAACTTTGCCCCTTCGTCATAGTTTGCCCTTCTGGCCGCTCTGGCATTTTCCTTGGCAAAAATCTCATATACTTCGCTGATTATTTTCCTGTTATCCTCATCCACATTACCTGTTGACCAGTGCTTCTGAACCTGGTATTTTCGCATCTCCGTACAGCAATCAGAAAAATACTGATCCAATTCTCTCTTGTCTATCCTGCCAGCATAAAAATCACTCATATGCGTTTCAACATCTTTCTGCATATCATACCCGAAAGAATCTCCAAACAGATGTTTGGGCATAGGAACCGTAATCTGATAATTCGTATAGCAATCGCAAACTTTCCATGACTATTCCGTCATTTTTTCGAAAGAATCTTTGGTAGGTGTAAAAGTATCCCGAACTCTTTTTATCACATCCTCCTGGTTCTTTAACCCTTTCTCTGTCAGCCGGTGATCCATATCCAAACCTGCCACATGAACCGCAACATTTCCTACATTCATACAAAATCCTCCCTAAGCCGTAAAAGTAACTCCCCTTTCTATTATATATCGATTCCTATATTTGTTTTTGTTACATGATAGTGTAAATATTTTTTCTTTCTCTTACTTTATTACTCCTCCCATACCCAATGTAAAAATATCT
Organism: uncultured Acetatifactor sp.; assembly: GCA_910586775.1. Classification (GTDB taxonomy): domain Bacteria; phylum Bacillota; class Clostridia; order Lachnospirales; family Lachnospiraceae; genus Acetatifactor. Next base: position 7,022 of record CAJUJN010000114.1, read on the forward strand.
CCCGAATATCCTCCACAGATAAATCTTCTGCGAATATAGTGTATACACTGGTGCCAAATTCGCCACACTCACAAAGGCATTATGAACTGCATCCTCTGCCAAAAACGGATCATGCAGCACATCCACTGCAATACAACAGATATGCATATCACGAAACGGTCCGAAACAGAATTTGCCCCTATAATAACCTGTTCAAAGTAGATAGTTATCATTTTGGCACATAATCATTCACGATAAATCAATATCCAAAAACAGCTCTTGACAACGCACACAGCAAATGCTAAAATAAGTCTCACAATGCAGGAAGAAAGAAAAGAGGTGATTAATATGACGAGAACAAATTCATATGGGAAAAATGTCATATTAGCCGCTTCTTTGCAGAAACCCCTGCAGGGAATCTAAGGAATCCAAACAGCCTGCCCCGCAGGCTTTCATCTCAGATTGCAGAAAGGCTGAAGGCATACAGATAGTATGTCTTTTTTAGATGCTTCCGCACATCAGTCCGGCAATACCTCGCATTTGTTCTCCAAACCTGCATCCCACCGCGGCATGGCTCATGGCCATACCGCAAAACAGCACACAAATCAACGTCAAGCCGCCATGGGTTCTGCACATGCAATATGCCCTACGGCGCAGAAAGAAGGGGTAGGTATATGAACAAATTCAAACAAATCTGCATGAAAGCGCACACAGAGAAAAAGGAAGCTCTCCACAACCTGTACACCGACAAACATAGATACATCAGCTCTGTCAGCAGCAGCGAACAGCCCGTTGAAGAGGAAAAGCTTTTCTGTTACAGAAATGTAAAGTTCCAGTTTTGCGGCACAGGCTTCCGGACGATGCAGCATATGATTCTATTTATCTGGATTCCGGAACAATCTGTCACCAGCGGGAACCCTGTAGGCAGATGTCGGGCTGCCTATGAGGACTGGCTCCTGCGCCTGTTGTCAGAAGCGGTGAACAGACTGTCCGACAGTCTGCAGAATGACCGCAAGGACACCAGGGAAAAACCGGAATTCTCCATGCAGACCACGAGCTCCGTGGTGACCGGGCGAAATGGCTGTCTCTATGTAGCAGAACAGCACGCTTTCCGTCTCAGGGCGAATTTCCGCATCCCCCTCGTTAACGGAAATGTCGTCAACGGAAAGTCCACTTACAGAGAGACGAAAAATATGCTGGACTGTATCTGCGACCGGCTGGAGACCATGGATCGGCAGGCGCTTTTGGAACATGTCCGGCTGTACGAAGACCAGCTGGAGATTCGGGATTTTCTGCGGGAAAGCGGTCTGGCTGCCTTTGTGGCGGATGGCAGCATCCTTCCGAGACAGGCGGACACGGATGCTCCCATGGAAGGCGCGGTTCCCTTCCGCTCCCCCGAAAGCCTTAAGGTGACCCTCACCCTGTCCGACGGCAGACAGCTGACCGGGATGGGCTTAAGGCGCGGAATCACTGTCATCACCGGTGGCGGCTACAGCGGCAAAAGCACTCTGCTGGACAGCCTGGAACAGGGAATCTATTTCCACGTCAAAGGGGACGGCAGAGAATATGTGGCCACAGATGAGACGGCCTGCAAGGTGTATGCGGAGGACGGGCGGGTGGTGTCGGACACGGACATCTCTCCCTTTTTCAGCTATCTGCCGGGAGGCCGGGATCTATGCGCGTTCTGCACCCACCATGCCAGCGGCAGTGTCTCCCAGGCAGTGAACATCGTGGAAGCGGCATACGGCGGGAGCCGATGTCTGCTGATAGACGAGGATACCAGCGCCACCAACTTCATGATTCGGGACGAAATCATGCGCAGCCTGGTAAAGAAAGAACCCATCATCCCCTATACGGACAGAATTCTGGATCTGAAAGAACAGGGAATCTCCACCATACTGGTCATCGGCGGATCCGGCGAATACCTGAAATATGCAGATCAGCTCCTGCTGCTGGAAGATTATCATGTGCTGGATGCCACGGAAGAACTTACCCCATGGAGACAGAAAGGGACGCCCGAAACAGCCCGGATTCCTCATTGGATGCAGCACAAAGCGCTGCCCTCGCTGCCCATGGAGGAGCTGTTTTTCGGAGAGCGCATCGAAATCGAGAACGCGAAGTATATCAAAATCGGTGGCTGTGTGGCAGACATCACCCGGCTGACAGCGCTGGCAGACGGCGACCAAATCAACAGCCTCACATGGCTCCTGGAAAATCTGCTGGCGGAGAAAGGGGCAGAGCAGGCAGAACTCCGAGACCGCTGCCAGGCGGCCGCCGGGAGACTGCTTTCCGATACCTTCGACACGATACTGGCATCGAGGACACATCAATATGAACTATGGCTCCAGGAGGTGAGGGGGCTGGATCTGCTGATGGCCGCCTGTAGGCTCCGGAGGTGCTGATGGCGAAAATTGCATCTGTCGTCTTCATTCATCTGGCGGATGCGCCCTGTTCAGCGGGATTATCCTGATACAGGCAGCTCTGAGCTTTTTCTTTCTAGCAGGGCTGGAATTCACCAATATCTTCACCTTCGGCCTGAACGAACACGGCAAATACATTACCCTCTCCTCTAGGTACTGGGCAGGCGGGAAGAAATCCAATATGCCCTCCTTCCCTTTGCCGCGGAGCCGATTCTGATTCCCTGTTATCTGCTCTGGCGGTGCGGGGTGCGAAACTATACAGATATAAATTTTCCACTCCCATGCATGTTCCCAAAACAAATGCCTTCGCATTGGCAATTGGAGAATTCCCTGTACAGCCTTGCTCTTGTCTCCAAATCCCGCACTGCCTGTTCCGCGTCTTCTCTCCTCCCCAAATCATACAGCCTCTCCAGCAAGGCGGTCATCTTTGCCTCGCCTTTTGCTTCCATCTGATTAATATATTCACACATCATAATCTTCTTCCCTTTCTTTTTCTCCATTAGCTCCCTTACCTGTTCCGTAAATCTGGCATCCCCGGTAACCGCTTCCATCATATCACACAATGCTTCCAGATGAATAATTTCCTGCCCCTTGCGTCTCTCAAAACTCCCCTCATTCAGATAATCTGCCACAAACCCCAAATCACTGGTGAAGCGGCTCCGGATTTCCAATGGCAGGCTGTTCGTATGGTATACCGTCAACTTATTATCGTCTATCTGTTCTATCCTCTCCGGTGACGCCCCGTTCCTCAAAAGCAGCGCATGGAGACTCCGTGGGATGCGGCTTGTTTTACCAGTCCAGGCAATCACAATGGCAATCACCCCATTAAAAATTAATCACTCATCATCAATGAAACTTGACAGAGCCAACGGCCAAATACGGTTGCAGTTTTATTTCCCGGAAAGTCTTTTTGCAAGATGTATCTCGCCGTCCTCGCACGATAATGACCACCTCCTGCCGGTTGGCAGTGAGGGAGGCCCTTATGTTTTCCAGTGTGGTTTCGCCCTCACCGTTAAACTCGTTATTCAACATCTGTAATTGCGCTGCATCCTGTTCTGTGGCAATGCGTACCATTCAGCCTACCTCCATCTCATATAATGCCATAGAGCGGCCATTGGGATAATCAAGAATATCCACAATTTTATAACCGGCCTTCAGATAAATCTTTCTGACCGCCTTTTCATCCAACCCGGTGTCCAATCGGATGTACCGGATGCCGCGCCTGCGGCACTCTGACCGGATTGCCTCCGTAACCAGTTTTGTCATGCCCCTCCCTGCAAATCTGCGCAGAACACAGAATTTATGCAGGTAGGCGGCTTCCTGTTTGGGGGCATTGGGCCAGTAAACTGCATCCGTCCACTGCAGAATGAAGCCGCAGGCAATTTCCCCGTCAATTGTACCAATGCAGAAATTCTCCGGTTTGGCATCGGGAGTAAGCAGTTCTTCCGCCGTCAGCCATTCATCAGGCCAGACACGGTATCCCTGTTTCCGTCCCCAGGCCGCAACCTCACGCATAACGGAAATGGCTTTTTCCACTTCCCCAAAATGAATCTCTATTTTTTCCATGATCCCTGTCCTTCACAATTTCTGCCCTGATCCCTGTCCTGATAGCTGCATTCCGCAACTGATAACTGCGTTTTTCAATTCCAATGCCAAATTACCCCATCTCCCCGCCCCAAACAGTCCTTGCCCAGAGCGTAAAACATGATTCGTGTTTATGTCATTTAATATCAATCCAAATGCCAACATCCCTCATCACAGAATCGGGAACGCTCTTATAGAAGCGCTGCGCCTCCTCATTGGCGGCAGTCAAGGCAATCAGCGTGTCGATTTGCCTGTCCTTTAAGATTTGCCGCAAAGATTCCAACAATCTCTGCGCCACCCCCTGATGCCTGCTGCTTTTTATGACGCAGATCCAGTCGAGATACGCCTTTTTTGACCCATCAAAGCGGCTTGCAATGAGGGAAGCGTCAATCCTTCCAACCACATTTCCGTCGTCATATGCCAGAAGAGAAATGGCATTGTCGAAACTCTTGTCATCAAAGCTCCTTTCTACAGCGCTGACATAAGCCTGATTGATCTCCCACCCCCAGAAGTCTTCCTCCCTGCGCAGTCTCCTTTCAAAATCCAAAACATCTGGTATTCTGTCTTTCGTATAGGTTTGTATCTTCAATTCCATATCCCGCCCTCCAAAGTAGTTACTGTTCACTGGCCCCATTAGGCCATTGTGAAAAGTGCTGAAATTTATT
>CAJUJN010000115.1:0-7401 GCA_910586775.1 uncultured Acetatifactor sp.
TAAAGGACAACTGCATTTCGAGTGCAGCTCGTTATGACCGCTTCGATAACTCTCCGTGTCATATCTGCAACATCAGCCTCAAAAAGACCTCTGGAAAAAGGAGAGAACTGATGGAGAGAACTAAAGTAATTTCAGTTGTAAATGATACCGCAAAAGCCCCGAAAAATCAAGAGTTTCTGGAGAAGTGCTGCCATTTATGCCAACCGGCAGATGCAGGACAGACAACTTATATATAGTTAAAAGCTTTCCGAACCCGGACAAGCCGGAACCGAAATTTTGCCGTTTTGTGCAAGAAATCGTTGGTAAGTGCCTGAAAAACATTCCCGCTACATTCCGCCCGCTTCGCCATGGCTCATGATTATTTTCTGCGGCTTTCCATGACCCGCTCCTTTATTTTAAAGCATCTCAGACAATTTTGCAAGACTTTCCAACGTTTTTTTCTGTAAAGGTTGCAAATTTGCCCGGAAAAGGGTAAAATTTTGTATAAAGGTGCTGGCATGAAACAGAAAATGCCCACAAATAAAAGACGAGGAGGAAATAAAACATGAGGAGAATTGGTATGTTGACCAGCGGCGGGGATTGCCAGGCCCTGAATGCAGCGATGAGAGGCGTTGTAAAGACGTTGTACAACAGCGGGCAGCAGGTGGAAATCTACGGCTTCCTGGATGGCTACAGGGGCCTGATTTACAGCAAATTTCAGATGCTGACCGGTAAGGACTTCTCCGGCATTCTGACAAAGGGCGGAACTATGCTGGGAACATCCCGTACGCCGTTCAAGACCATTCAGGACCCGGATGAGAACGGACTGAACAAAGTAGAGGCAATGAAGCAGAATTATTACAAGCTGCAGTTGGACTGCCTGGTGATTCTCGGCGGCAACGGCACCCATAAGACTGCCAATCTGCTGCGCCAGGAAGGCCTGAATGTTATTACCCTGCCCAAGACCATCGATAATGACCTGTGGGGAACGGACATGACCTTCGGTTTCCAGAGCGCCGTGGACATTGCCACGGATGCCATCGACTATATCCATACCACAGCGGCTTCTCACAGCAGAGTGTTCATCGTTGAAGTTATGGGTCACAAGGTAGGATGGCTGACGCTGAATGCCGGCATGGCCAGCGGTGCTGATATCATCCTGATTCCCGAGATTCCCTATGACCTGAAGAAGGTGATCGAGAAGATTGAGGACAGAAACAGGAAGGGAAGCGGCTTCACCATCATCGCGGTGGCGGAAGGTGCCATCTCAAAGGAAGACGCTAAGCTTTCCAAGAAGGAATACAAGAAAAAACTGGCGAAGAGAGTACATCCTTCCGTATCCTACGAACTGGCAGAAGCCATCCAGAAGAAGACAGGCATAGAAGTCCGCGTTACCGTTCCCGGACATATGCAGCGCGGCGGCAGTCCCTGCCCTTATGACCGTGTATTTGCCAGCCGCCTGGGCGCAGAAGCCGGCAAATTGATTCTGGACAACCAGTACGGCTTTATGGTAGGATATAAGAATCGCGAAGTAGTTCGTGTTCCGTTGGAGGATGTGGCAGGCAAGCTGAAGGAAGTATCCCCGGATGCAACAATTGTACAGGAGGCGAAGCTTCTGGGAATCTGCTTCGGCGACTAAGGAAGTTGGGCTTATTACGAAACAGGCTGTATCAGTTATTTCCTGACAATTCTTAGGCATTTTACCCCATAGATTGTATTTGTGCCCCTCGCTGATTTCCGGCGAGGGGCTGATACAGGGAAGGCAGGGATATGATGTTACCGCTGCGGAGGCTGCTTTCAATCTTTTACGGGGTTTATTCCCATCAGCTTGCTGCGGCCAGAATTTTACCGAGCAAAGCGAGGTTGGGGATAATACACCACAGCTTGCTGCGGGGAAGTTTATTCCGCGATGCAGGACAAAAGAGCGTCGAAGGAATGCGCTCACGAGTATAGGAATGCAAGGGAGGCAGAATATGTCTTATACGGCATTGTACCGGAAGTTCCGGCCGGATACCTTCGCAGATGTGAAGGGACAGGAGCATATCGTAACCACGCTGAAGAACCAGCTGAAGGTAAACCGCATCGGTCATGCATATCTGTTTACCGGAACCAGGGGAACGGGTAAGACTACCGTGGCAAAGATCCTTGCCAGGACGGTAAACTGTGAAAATCCCACCCCGGATGGTCCCTGCGGGGAATGTCGTATCTGCCGTGCCATCGCCGCAGGCGCCAGCATGAACGTCATCGAGATTGACGCGGCGTCCAACAACGGTGTTGACAATATCCGTGAGATCGTGGAGGAGGTTTCCTATTCCCCTGCGGAAGGAAAATATAAGGTTTATATCATAGATGAGGTGCATATGCTTTCCACAGGGGCCTTCAATGCTTTGCTGAAGACCCTTGAGGAGCCGCCCTCCTATGTGATTTTTATCCTGGCTACCACGGAAGTGCACCGGCTGCCCATCACAATTCTGTCACGCTGCCAGCGATATGATTTCAAGCGGATTACCATTGACACCATCACCGATAGGATGAAGGAGTTAATCCGGGAAGAAAATGTCCAGGTGGAGGAAAAAGCGTTACGCTATATCGCAAAGCTGGCGGACGGCTCTATGAGAGACGCCTTAAGCCTTCTGGATCAGTGTATTGCTTTCCTGTTGGGAGAAGAACTGACCTATGACAAGGTCTTGGATGTGCTGGGGGCTGTTGACACGGAAGTGTTCAGCAGGCTGTTCCGCTTTTGTTTGGAACGGAACGTGCTGGGCTGTGTGCAGCTTCTGGAAGAAATCGTCATGCAGGGCCGGGAATTGACCCAGTTTGTGACGGATTTCACCTGGTATCTGAGGAATCTGATGCTGGTGCAGGCCTCTGACAATCTGGAGGAAGTCATCGATATGTCCACGGAGAACCTGAAACGGCTGAAGGAAGAAGCGGAGATGGCGGATATGGACAGGATTGTCCGGTATATCCGTATTTTTTCCGATTTGTCCGGTCAGATACGCTATTCGGCCCAGAAACGCATTCAGGTGGAGGTGGCGTTGATCAAATTATGCAAACCGGAGATGGAGACCGGGCAGGAAGCAATGCTTGACCGCATCCGCCAGGTAGAGGAAAAAGTGGAGAACGGTGTGGTGGCAATGATACCGGATGGCGGCGTTCCGAACGGAGCGGGCACTCAGGCCGGAATTTCCCCAAAACTCAAGCCGGAGTTGCCGAAAGCCATTCCCGAGGACGTGAAACAGATTGTAGCCAGGTGGCCGTCCATTGTGGGAACTGCCGAAAATCCCATGCGGATATACCTGAAATCTGCGAAACTGAGCCTTGGGGGTGACAATAGGCTGCTGATGGTACTGGAAGACGGCATGGCTTCGGATTATTTTACACAGCATCCGGATAATAAAGCCCGCCTGGAATCGCTTTTATCCGATTTCTCCGGAAAAGAGATAGAAGTGGGCATCCAGGCAGTCAGAGGACAACAGGAATTTGAAGAAAATTACGTAGACATATCCAAATTGATCCAGATGGATATTGAGGAAGAAGAGCAGGAGTGAGAATGTCATAGAAAGGTTATCTGCCGGGAAAGGGTGCCGGAGAGGCAGATACGGAACAGGAATAGGAGGAACAATGGCGAAAAGAGGAGGCTTTCCGGGCGGTGCGATGCCTGGGAACATGGCTAATTTAATGAAACAGGCGCAGCGTATGCAGCGTCAGATGGAGGAAGGGCAGAAGGAACTGGAGACGAAGGAATTCACTGCTTCCTCGGGCGGCGGAGCTGTGGAAGCGACAGTGAGCGGCAAAAAGGAAATCCTGAAAGTAACGCTGTCGGAGGAAGTTGTGGATCCGGAGGACATCGAGATGCTTCAGGATTTAATCGTGGCAGCCGTCAATGAGGCTCTGCGCAAGGCGGAGGAAGCTGGCAATGAGCTGATGGGCAAGATGACAGGCGGCTTGGGAGGCCTGCCCTTCTGATGGACTTATACAGCGGACATATTAACAAATTAATAGAAGAACTGGCGGCACTTCCGGGCATAGGCAGCAAATCGGCCCAGAGACTGGCATTCCACCTGATCAATATGCCCGGGGACAAGGTCCGGCGTCTGACTGAAGCCATTACTGTGGCAAAGGAAAATGTACGATATTGCAAAGAATGTTTTACGTTGACGGATCAGGAAGTCTGTCCCGTATGCGCCAGCCAGAAGCGCAGCCACAAGACTATCATGGTGGTGGAAAATACAAGGGACCTTGCCGCCTATGAGAAAACAGGAAAATATGAGGGAGTATACCATGTGCTTCACGGTGCCATCTCACCCATGTTGGGCATCGGTCCCGGCGATATCCGGCTGAAAGAGCTGATGGCGCGGCTCCAGGGAGAAGTGGAAGAAGTTATCATTGCCACCAACTCCAGTCTGGAGGGCGAGACCACGGCCATGTATATAGCGAAGCTTATAAAGCCCACGGGCATTAAGGTGACGAGGATTGCCAGTGGTGTCCCGGTGGGCGGGGATCTGGAATACATAGATGAAGTGACGCTGCTGCGCGCACTGGAGGGACGTGTGGAACTGTAGACGCAGGCTTTTCAGATGTGTGTTTTGAGGCAGTTATTTCCCGACAGCTCTTAAGAAGACAGGAGGCAGACATGTCAGTAACAGCAGAACATTTCGGGACATACCCGGACGGAAGAGATATAACCCTGTATACCCTCACGAACAGCAAGGGAATGCAGGTGTCGATAACAAATATAGGCGCAGCGTTGGTGAAGATTATCTGCCCTGACAGAGACGGACGGATGGCGGATGTGGTGCTGGGTTTCGGCAGAGGAGAAGATTATCTGAACAATCCCAGTTTTTTTGGAGTTGTCATCGGCCCCAATGCAAACAGGACAGGCAGCGCGTCCTTTGAGCTGGACGGAGTTGTCTGGCAATTGGATATAAACGACGGTCCCAACAATCTTCACAGCCATAAAGAGAAGGGATGGCACAAGCGCCTGTGGGAAACAACCATATCCGACGATAGTGTCACTTTTTGTCTGGAGGACACAGACGGTAATATGGGATTTCCCGGAAATAAGAAAGCCAGCGTAACCTACTCCCTGGACGAGGAAAATGCGCTGAAACTTCATTATCACGGCATCAGTGACAGGAGAACCATCCTGAATCTGACCAACCACTGCTATTTCAATCTGGAAGGACATGACGGCGTCAGCATAGAGGGACATGAGTTGCAGCTAGAGGCATCCTGTTACACTCCTGCAGACTCCGGTTCCATACCTACCGGGGAGATTGCGGCTGTAGAAGGAACTCCTATGGACTTCCGGAGTCTGAAAAGAGTGGGAGACGAAATAGATGCCGATTTCGAACAGCTGAAATTTGCAGGCGGATATGACCATAACTGGGTAATTGACGGCTGGAACGGAACCCTGCGCCATTTTGCCACATTGAAGGCAGCTTCAGGCAGGGTTATGAAATGCTATACCACCCTGCCCGGAGTGCAGTTCTATGCCGGGAATTTTATTGATGACCAGGCCGGAAAAGGCGGGGCATCCTATGGTTTCCGTTCGGGAATGTGCCTGGAGACCCAGTACTTTCCGGATGCCATCCACAAGCCGCAGTTCCCGGGGGCAGTCTTCGGAGAGGGGGCAGAGTATGACTCCGTGACAGTATATCAGTTCGGAACAGGTTGACCTGCAAAGATTGTCGAAGACTTCTTTTTCAGGCGCGACAAAGAATGCTAAAATACCTCGCATACCGATGTTATGATTGTTGCAAACGGTATGGGAGGTGTTTTTATATGGAATTACCAAAAAACATTACACAAATCGGAGAAACGAATCCTCATTGCAAAGTTTATGTGGAGGATTATGTCATTTCTTACATAAAGCAGCTGAACCAATATGCCAGTGAAAAAGAGATGGCAGTGGCATTGTACGGCGTCCGGAAAGAGGAGGCAGGGATTACTTATTTATTTCTGTATGGGGCATGCAAGTTGGTTTTTCTGCAGAAGGAATGCCGCCATTTATCACAGGCAGTGCTTCAGGAAGCGGAAAAGCAGCGGAAAAGATTTTTCCCGGACACGGTTTTCCTGGGCTATCGGCTGCTTGACGGCGAAATGATAGAGGGTTTCCATATCTGCGAGCAGAGTGTATGCAGATACGTAGAAGGATATGCTCAATTTTATGAGAAAAATGATGCCATGCTGGCATTCATGTTGGAGGAACGCCAGGAAGCCTCCAAACCGGAGATAGTTGACCAGGAAAAATATAATATGGTAAAAAAACGTCAGGAGGAACGGCGCGCCCTGGCCCAGGAAAAAAGCGGACAGGCCATGCTGTCCAAGCGGAAAATTTCCCGGTTGCAGGAATCTGTACCTGAAGCGGAGGGAACAAATCCGGATGCAAATACGAGAGCAGGAACAGGTATAAATGCAGGAGCGAACGGGAAAATCAGGGGCATGAAGCTGACTGTCGCCGCGGTCTTTGCGCTGCTGTGCGTGACAGGGCTTGCAGCCATGGGAGACGGGGAGAGGCTGGATGAATGGCAGATGGCGATCAGGCAACTGATGGAAAATATGTCTCAACAGCAGCTGCCGGATGCCGTGCAGGTGTCAAACGGAACTGCACAGGTGGGAACTATCGTAGCGGAGGACAGGCTCAATGACGCAATACTGAATGAAAATGCAGCTGCAGATCCGGCATTGACAGAGTCGGAAGAAGGACAAGCTTCCGTATCGGGAGTATCGGGAGCAGAGGAAGGAGAGCAGGCAGAGCAGCAGCCGGGACAAGGAAGTGTCCAGGGTCAGGATCAAGTATCGGGTCAGGGGGCTTCCCGGCATCCGGAGCAGCAAAACGGAGAAAACGGCCAGCAGCCGGGAGAAGACTCCGACAGCCAGCAGGTTCCGCAAGCAACGCAGCCACCGGCTCAGGACAGTGACGGGCAAACGGCTCAAGACAGTGACGGGGCACCGGCTCAGGACAGTGACGGATCACCGGCTCAGGACAGTGACGGGCAAACGGCTCAGGACAGTGATGAACAACCGGTCCAGGACGCTCAGGCTGAGGAAGCAAAACCGGCAGCCGGGCCTACTGCTGAACTGGTGTCTTATATAGTACAGAAAGGTGACACCCTGATCGGTATTTGCGTAAAGCGTTATGGAAGCGATGCCCGTGTATCCGAAATCTGCTCCCTTAATAACATAGAGAATCCGGACGATATTAAGGTGGGTGAAAAAATATTTCTACCACAATAGGGAAAGTATGGTATAATACAAGCATATTCGAGGCATGAAACGGCCGAATGGTCATCCTGCCATGAGCAGGCTGAGCTCATGGTATAGTACAACCATAATTCGAGGCATGAAACGGCCGAATGGCTATCCTGCCATGAGCAGGCTGAGCTCATGGTATAGTACAACCATAATTCGAGGCAT
>CAJUJN010000115.1:7501-10194 GCA_910586775.1 uncultured Acetatifactor sp.
GAAACGGCCGGATGGCCATCCTGCCATGAGCGGGTTGAGCTCATGGTATAATAGGTGAAATGATCAGAAGACAACCAACATATATACCGGAGGTATCATGGCGGATATCAGAAGTTACATGAAGGAAAAAGAGAAAAGGGAACAAAAGCAGGAAAGCTATAAAGAAAAGATTGCCCGGCACAAGCTGGCATTCCTGAGCAGGATACTGTTGGCGGCAGCAGTGCTGATCGGAGCGGCTCTCTTTTTTTATATACAATACAAACGGCATATTTACACGGATTATGAAATTATTGCATCCGTGGAGAGTGCGCAGCTTGAGGGGACGACGAATATCAGGCTTGGAAATGCCATTCTGACCTACAGCAAAGACGGGGCGCACTGCACGGACGCCAAAGGAAACGTGGTATGGAATCAGACCTTTCAAATACAGGACGTGAGGCTGGCAGTAAACGGAGATACTGTGGCTATCGGAGACTACAATGGAAGAAGCATATATGTGGCAAATTCGGAAAAACTTTTGGGAGAGATTACGACCACCATGCCCATTAGAGACCTGACCGTTTCAAAGGAAGGCTATGTGACAGCGGTGCTGACTGATTCGGATATCACCTGGGTCAACAGATACGACAGCAACGGGGAAGTGAAAAACGAAGGGCGGACTCATGCGGATGATTCCGGTTATCCCATGGCCCTCAGTCTTTCTCCGGGAGGAGAGTTGCTTTGTGTGGCGTATCTGTATATAGATGCGGGCATTATGAAGACAAAGATTGCGTTTTACAATTTTGGGCCGGTGGGCTCCAATGTAACTGACCGGCTTGTCAGTACATGGTCTTATACCGATATGCTGATTCCCTATGTCAGGTTTCTGGATGACGATACGCTGGTTGCCGTAGGAGACAGCAGGCTGATGATCTATTCAGGAAGCCATATACCGGGGTCGCCGGAGGAGCATATGATAGATAGGGAAGTGCGTTCCGTCTTCTATAATGAAAGATATGTGGGCCTGGTATTTTTTTCTGACAACAGTGAAAATCGCTACCAGATTGATGTGTATGACACGGAGACTCCGAATTCGAAGGCGAAAACATTCTATTTTGATATTGAGTACACGGATATTTTCTTTGAAAAGGGAACTCTGGTAATATATAATGAAACCGAATGCCAGGTTGTGACTATGGATGGCATTGAAAAGTACCATGGAAATTTTGCGAAGCCTGTAGGACTTATGGCTTCTGCCGGAAAAGCATATAGATACCTGCTGGTTACGGACGATTCCATGGACACAATACAGTTAAAATAAAAGAGAAAAAGAATGGAGAGAAACGGAATGGATGGGGTGAAGATTAACATTATGCTGGTGGCTGTAATACTTATTGTCGTGCTTAAGATTGTGGACGGATATAGAAAAGGGGTGGTAAAAGAGGTTATATCCTTGATTTCCATGGTAGTGCTCTGCGTGGTAGCGGCCCTGGTTGCCTATGGAGTCAATGGCTATCATGACGGCAAAGTTTTTAACGTGGTTGTAGCAGTCATCCTGTTTATATTGATAATGACAGCCCATCATCTTTTGGGCCTGATACTTTTCTCGGCAAAATTGGTTTCCAAGCTGCCGATTGTACATACACTGGATAAGCTGTTGGGAATTGCATTTGGGTTTTTTGAGGTTATTTTGGTGCTGTGGACGATCTATGCATTTACTATGATGATGGACATGGGGGCTATCGGGCAGGCCATTCTGGCTTACACGGAAGAAAGCTCCGTTTTGACATGGGTGTACCAGCATAATTATCTTGCGCGGTGGATTGGGGCATTTCTGGACGAGTTTGATTTTGTTCCGCTGATGGAGATTCTGGGACTGTCATAAGCCTGTGTAAAGGAGTTCAGCCTTCAGACAGAAGGTCAGACATAAAGATGAAAAACAGCGTTGAAAAAATTCGTTAAAAAATGGTTTAAAAAATAGGTTTAAAAAATAACTGAAAAAAATGAAAAAAGAATTGACAAATGAAATTATTCGTGTATAATAAAATGTGTGCCGCGGAGTGTGGTTCATGAAAAACATATTGGTAAATGATAGAGTTCGGGTTAAGGAGAAATACTCAAGAGGCCGAAGAGGCGCCCCTGCTAAGGGTGTAGGTCGGGCAACCGGCGCGAGGGTTCAAATCCCTCTTTCTCCGTTTCATTTACCGGAGGCGAGAGAAGCATTGGAAACAGTGCTTCTTTTTTACTTTATCGGCTTCTGTTTTTCGGTAACCCAGCCAGAGGGAATCTATTGTTTGTCAGGATATATTTTGGCGGGCGAAAAGACAGAATGAAAACTGCGATAAAAAATCGAAAAAAGTTAAAATTTGCTATTGACATTTTATGCTAATTCTAGTACAATAAACAAGCTTTCGTTGAGAGCACTTTTGAAAATGCCAGGTCAACTCAAGATAATAAAAAATATTGAAAAAGATGTTGACAAAATATGGAAAGCTATGGTAGAATAAAAAACGTTGCGGAATTAAAATTTCGACATTCATTTTGTAGATTGAATAGCAAAATAAAAAATGAAAAAATCGAAAAAAGATATTGACAACGAAGAAAGCTTGTGATAAGATATCAGAGTTGCCGATGAAACGCAACAAAGTAGCAAAGAAAAATGAACCTTGACAAATGAACAGTAATGCAACCCTGAAAATTCCGAAAAGAATTTC
>CAJUJN010000116.1:0-3195 GCA_910586775.1 uncultured Acetatifactor sp.
AAGGGATGCGCCTTTTATCGGAAGCAAAGGGATTGCTTCCGATAAGACATATTATAGACAAAATTTCCTTGAAATTCAATGCTGAAATGCATCATACTTTTAACTGTCCATTTCTGATTTACCTTTCAGGTTCTTTCCATTGTTTGTTGATTTGATAAGTATCCGGGCTTATCATGACCGCAATATCACACTTCCTGGACGAAAATGAGGCCTTATAAACAATTTCCAAAAATTCCTCTCCCTCTATTGACAACACCCAAAAATATGATATTCTATATGCAGAAGCATAAATATTTCTTGAAAATAATGATGAAAACTCTAAGTTATCTAAACGCTCATTCAGAAACTCTATGCTTTGAATCCGAATTAATTATTCATTTGAAGGCAGGAGTTTCCGGTACAGGCCAAAACTCCTGCCTGGAACAGGAGTAAATATGAAAAAACTGGAAGACATGAACCTGATGGACGACTTTTTAGTATACAGCCTAACGGTTCACAAACTTTATGGCGAGAAAGCTTCCCGCTATATCCTGGAATGCATCCTTCAGCGCAAAATCCGGCGGCTGACAGTAATACCGCAAAAGCCCTGGCCCGGCGAAAATCCTGAGAAACACGGAATACGGCTTGATGTCTATCTGGATGAAGAGGATGGTGAACTCTTTGACATTGAACCGGACAACAACAGCAGTACCAACGATGTGAATGCACTGCCAAGAAGAGTCCGCTTTTACCATGCCAAAATTGACGCCGGAAACCTGGCCGCCGGGGAGGATTACAGTAAACTGCGGAATGTAGTCGTTATTTTTATTACCACTTATGATCCATTGGGGATGAACAGGATGGTCTACACGATTAAAAATGGCTGTGTAGAAGTACCTGCGCTTCCGTATGAGGACGGAGCTCGCACAATTTTCCTATACACAAAAGGAAAAGCGGGAAATCCTCCAAAAGAATTACAGCAGCTTATGCGGTACATGGAGAACTCTACCCTGGAAAACGCGCAGACAGCCGGCCTGGCACGGCTGCATGAAATGGTAACAGAGTTGAAGTCAGACAGAGAAGTGGGGTTGGCGTATATGAAAAGCTATGAAATCGAGCAGTACATACGAAGTGAAGAGAAAGCTGAAAGCCTTCTTCAACTGTTAACTAAATACAGAGCAGTTCCGGATGATGAGCGGAATCGCATCCTGTCAGAAAAGAACCTGGATGTACTGAATGCATGGTATGAAGATGCTTTATCGAAGAATGCACAATATCTGGAAGCTAAAAGCAGAGCAAAAAGTATTTTACTGCTATTGGAAGACTTCGGAGAAATACCGGAAGACCTGCAAAAACGCATCCTTTGTGAGACAGACCTGGAAATTCTGGACTTCTGGCTCCATAATGTCAGGCGTGCAGAAACCCTGGATGATTTTGTCAAAAAAACGGCTCTGTAAGCGGCAAAAAATACTCGTGAGCGCACTCATTCCTGACAATGGCTGTGAATATAAACCCGGCTGCTTTTTCTACTCCAGGAAGCCACACTTGCTTCCCTGAGTATGTCTTATGGGAAGCAGTTCCTCCGCTTCCCATAAAAGGCGCATCTCTTTGCGCCGCATTCAACTATGGGAAGCTGCACTTGCTTCCTATAGTCTGTCTTATGGGAAGCAGTCCCTCCGCTTCCCATAAAAGGCGCATCTCTTTGCGCCGCGTTCAACTATGGGAAGCTACACTTGCTTCCTATAGTCTGTCTTATGGGAAGCAGTCCCTCCGCTCCCCATAAAAGGTGCATTTCTTTGCGTCGCGTTCAACTACAGGAAGCATGCCTTATCGAAAGTGTGTATTTATATAATTTTCATCCTCCTGGTCTCTCCGGCACTATCCCGCATATCACCACCGTACAGGACGCCGCCAGTGCAACCACCGCAAATATCACGGCAATATTCAGTACATTATTTCCGTAAGCCGAGCTCAAAAAGGCAAACACCGGCAGCAATACCATCCCTGCGCGTATCACATCAAGCCTTCCGGCGCACTCCGGCTGCTGCGCGCGGATACGCTCCGCCACCTCCCCGAACAGCACTTATATGGCATAAATATAGATTACCGTCGTCAGCAGCATCTCCACCCCGTTTTCAAACTGCCATATCCAATGCACAAAATAATCTGCTGCCAACAGCAAAAACAGCGGCTTCACCTGTTTTTCCCCCTGTGTCTGACTTTCATGTGCCTGTATATTCAGTATCCGAATATCACTGCAGCTTTTTAATCCGTATTTCCCGGCAATCCTGTCCACATATCTCCTTACATCCTCGTCCGCTTTCGGCGCTCTTGCAATCCGTATCCGCAAAACCGCCCACATGGCCAGGTAAAAGCCTCCCAACAGCACAGCTCCCAACAGCCAGAGTTTTCCCAGTCCAATGATAACTTCCCCATATCCCCTTTTTTCCGCCAGAATCCTTCCCATCTCAATCCATGTATCCAACGGTATATCCTGAAAAACGGAAATGGGTGTGGATATCAATCCAAAGCGGAACGGCACCAGCAGGCGCACCAGCAGTACCAGCCAGATAAAATAATGCCACCTTGCATCCAGCTTGTCATGAAAAATCAGCTTGACCAGCCAGATGAACAGGCCGATAACGGTAACTGCCACCGTATATTCCAATATCCCCCAAAAATCCATACTGCCCCCTTTCTGCTGCCTTTCCGGCGCTTTGCCTCGCCAAGTCCGGGAAAATCATCGAAGATGCATCTGACCCGCCCGCGTAAATTATTCCGGCTCTGTCTCCTGCCTTCTGCATTCATCCAACAGCTTCCGCAGTGCCTCCGCCTCCCGGGCTGACAGTCTGTTATCCTTAACAAAAGATGCCACCATGTTTCCCACATTGCCCCGGTACACCCTCTGCAGGAAACTCTCCCGCTCCTGCTTCTCGCACGCCTCCCGCGGAACCGCTGCCCGGTATACATGAGGCGAACGCTCCCTGTCCACCTCAGCGAATCCTTTTTTACAGAGCCTGATCAGAAAGGTATGTATCGTATTTTTATTCCATTTCTTCCCAAGATGCTCCGCCAGCTGCGCCTGAGTCATCTCTCCCTGCCACAACTGCTCCATCAACAGCCACTCACTTTCTGAAATCTTATAATCCATATCCTCCTCCTGTTCCTGTTTCGGCCCCAATTCCATCTCCTGTTCTGGCTCCGGTTCCTGTCCCA
>CAJUJN010000116.1:3295-10145 GCA_910586775.1 uncultured Acetatifactor sp.
GGTCCAATTCCATTTCCTGTTCTGGCTCCTGTTCCTGTCCCGGCTCCAATTCCATCTCCTGTTCCAGCTCCGGTTCCTGTCCCAGGTCCAATTCCATTTCCTGTTCTGGCTCCTGTTCCTGTCCCGGCTCCAATTCCATTTCCTGTTTCGGCTCCTGTTCCTGTCCCGGGTCCAGTTCTGCAGACGTCCGCCACATGTCTGCCGCAGCCGGTTACCACCTCTTTTTGCCTGCTGCCATCTTCCGCCCTATAATCCCCTCCGCCGTCGGAAAATATTCGCAACTATACGCA
Source organism: uncultured Acetatifactor sp. (assembly GCA_910586775.1). Lineage (GTDB taxonomy): Bacteria > Bacillota > Clostridia > Lachnospirales > Lachnospiraceae > Acetatifactor. Next base: position 3,586 of record CAJUJN010000116.1, read on the forward strand.
AGAGGCCTACACATGTAGTCTATATTTATATACTACATGTGTAGGCTCCTTTTGTCAAGTTAAATTGGGTTCTTTTCGGACTTAATTGAAAAGGTAATGTTTATGAACGGTCAGTTACAATATTCCAGATATGTATGAATCGAGAACACGGTTAAATCAACTAAGCCCGGAAAGAACCTTAAATTTTGTTCTTTCCAGGCTTAGTTAAAATGATAGTATTCTCACTCTGACAGATAAAGCATTCCGGAATAATATGACCTGGAAACACTGTTCCTTCAACAGACAGTCAAAAGAACATTAATAGCGCCAACGCTCATGAAGTCCTGCAGTGCCTTCGTTATACAGGCAGATTGGCAAATGTTTTCGTCTGTGCGTATAAATTATGCCATGTTCAGCACATCATTCTGAGGACGCTGCGCCTCCATATACCGCTGTATCTCATTCCAGGTTTTCACTGTCAGAATATTTTTATCCTCTTTGTACGGCAGATCAATCGCCCCTATGTACCATACCGGAAACAGCCCGGCATTTAAGGAACCTTTTACATCACATTCGTACTGATCCCCGATATACCAGACTTCGTCCGGCCGTAACTCAGCCTTTTCCAAAGCCAAATCAAATATCCTTTTATTGGGCTTACGGAACATAAAATTGCTTGAAGTAATAATAAATTCAAAAGCATTTTCCGGAAGCAGTCTGTTGATACGCTCTGCAACCACAAAAGGGTCAAAAGAAATATTGCTGATTACACCTGTGCGGATACCTTTATTCTTCAAATATCCCAAAAAATCTTTTATACCGTCCGTGGGTGTTCCCGGAGAAGCAGCATTCCAGAATACCGTATCAATTTCAGAGTTACTCAATGCAATCTCTATTCCCTGCGATTCATAAAGATAGGAAGTAAACATCATATTGGGTACTTCTATCTGAAATAAATGTCTTTTCTCAGGATCAAATCTTCCGAGTTCCCGATTGATTTCATTTGCTTTGGCTTGTACCTGTTCTGCCGACAAATGATATTTATTTCTTACAGCATGCTGTAAAACAGCCTCTGTTCCCTTTACCCCGTCAAATTTCTGCTCCGAAATCAGCGTTTGACCATAGTCAAACAATACCATTTTGGGCATTTTCATGTCATTTACCTCCAAAATATCCCCCTCCCATCAGTAATTCCAATACAAACGCTTCCCGTTCCAACATTATCTGGCTGAAATCATGACAGCACTTTCATTCCCTAGACATATTTTTACGCCCCACTCTTCGGAACATAACGCATATCACTTACATTATACACTGTCAGAAATGCCTCCGGGTCCTCTTTCGTCACATACTGCATCAGCTTCTGGTACTCATTCTTGTCCACAATGGTGATAATCTCATTCCTCACCACACCGTCATAGGCTCCCTGAGCCTGATAAATGGTGGCTCCGCTCTTCAGGGTATGTAAAATCCAGTCCCGGATCTGCTCTTCCTTATTCTTTGAGATAATACAGACCCGGCGCTTGATCTTCTGCCCGAAAATAAAATGATCCAGTACCATACCATTGAGATACGTTCCCAGCACGCTCAGAACCACCGTTTTCTTATCATATACCAGAGCCGAACTCAGCGCCACCACCATACCGCTGAGACTCATGGCTTTGCCCAGATCCATATGCAGATAACGGTTCATAATCTTGGCCACAATATCCAGGCCCCCGGAAGACGCATTCATATTAAACAAAATACTCAGGCCCACGCTTACCGTAAAAATATAGCAGACCACATCCAGCGCGGCATCCCCGGTAAGGGATGTGTAATCCGGCAGAAGGACCTCGAACATACCGATAAATACCGGCAGAAGAACGGAAGTATACACCGTTTTAAACCCGAAGTCATGACCGCACAGCAGAAATCCGGCAATCAGCAGAACGATGTTCAGAATCATGGTAATGACCGATACGGACAGCGGCACAAAATTCGATAACACGATAGCCAGTCCGGACACGGAACTCACTGCCGCATGGCTTGGTATCAGAAAGAAGTAAACCGCTGCCGCCGTAATCAGTGTGGCCAGGCTCATCACCGCCAGTTCCCGGACTGTCCTTCCCGCTTTTCCCCTGCTGCTGTCATTTGCTATACTCATACAAAGCCCCTCATTTCCAATTCCAGCACACATGACGCCCCCGCAAGCGGAAACCGGAATACCTCCACAGGAATATCCGGATGACAGTCGTACCCAATCACTTCATGGCTCCGCATACATGCAGCCGCCACAAATCCTGTCCCTGACAGCGCGGCAATATGGCGCGGCCAGTCTCCTGTCAGCCACTCCTGCCGCCTTGAAAGCCCTCCTCCTTCCCACCGCCATGCGGCAAGGGTGTTCGGCCCCCGGTTGCATACATACAATGTACCTTCCCCGTCCAGGCATGCTCCGCCCGGCCAGTTTTGCTTATCCGCCACACCGCTGGCAGGTTCTTCTGCCCTGCTCTTCCCTTCCGTATCCAATACTCTGAGCATACCGTCCAGTTCGTTTACGCAGGCCAGATTCCCGTCCCTCAGCATAAGAATCTGACGCGGACCGCTCCCATGGGGCTGGCACAGTATTTCCGGCTCCCCTGTCGGAAGTCCGCCGCTGAGCCTGAAACGATACAGACAGTCATTTCCCAAATCTGCCAGGTACAGAGACGCACCTGCAGTGTATGCCCAATGAGCGTGTGCACCTGTACGGGAAAACGTCCACAATATTTTCGTCAGTTCCGCATCCACCGCAAAATAATCTCCGCTTTCATAACAGGATCCAAAAATAACTCCTCCGCATGCGTGCAGATGGCACAGTCCCCGTCCGGACACGTTAAGCCTCCCCACCTGCTTCAATGCCTCCTTCTGCAATTCATAAACCGTAATATCCGCGCCGTCGGGCCGCTCGGAAGCCGCATATATCCGTCCGCCGGCTCCTTTGCAGCAAAAGGAAGGCGAACCTCCATGGCACATGCCATACACCTTCCGTACCTCTCCATCTGCCTCAATACGATACAGCGCAATATCCTCTTCTCCCGGCGCTCCGTAGCCGGAAACCAGTATCAGGCTTTCTTCCATTTTATCAATCCCTGCTTTTTACTTTAAGATTTTATTGTATTAACGGCGCACCCATTTCCCGAACAGTGTCTTCTTATATTTCGCCAGCTCCGCTTTGGCTTCCGGATGGTCTCCGGCCTTCTGCAGATAGCCTACTCCTTTCGCAATGTCTGCCGCAACGCCCAGCCCGTTTGCATAGATCAGGCCGCGCAGGTAGTCGGCCTCCCAGTAATTCCAGTCAACCTTGTCCAGATACTGGCGCGCCCGAACGTAATCCTGCGGCGTACCCCAGCCGTTAAAGTGGCATTTTGCCAGGTAGAAGAGTCCGTATTTACTGCCCTTATTGCAGGCAAACGTCAGCAGCTCCACAGCCTTTGCATAGTCCTGTGTCACCCCTTTTCCAAGGAAATAAGCCTCACCCAGCACGTTATGGCTGGTGACGTTGCCGGTGGGAAGCTCCCTTTCATAGCATTTGACGGCATAAGCCTCATCCCTGGGCGTCCCGATTCCCTGGAAATAGCAGCGTCCCACATCGCACCATGCCCCCGGCTCGCCGCCCTCTGCCGCCTGCTTAAACCAGTACAGCGCCTCTTCTTTCCGCCCTGCCTTCTCCAAATCCTTCGCATAGATAGACTGCTGAAGCGGATGGCCGTATTCCGCGCCGATCTTCCAGAGATCCCTTGCTTTCTCCGGCTGGGGAAGAATGATATCCTCGTCCCCCTGGGTATAATAGCGATTCAGATTGTTGGCCGCAAAATAGATGCCGCCCCGCAGAGCCTTCCAGAATAAATCCTCACACTTGGAAATATTCTCCTTCAAATATGCTTTAAGAGACGCATGATCCGGAAAAGAATTCTGATCCTTGCCCTGAATCCTCATGAAATCCCACCAGAAATAAGAATTGGCAACTACATACTGGCAAAAAGCATCTCCCGACTCCGCCAGTTCCACTGCCTCGTTAAAAGCCTCCTGTAAACCGGAAAAAGGCATCTTCTTCTCCAGTTCCGGCGTCAATTCCCCTGTGCGCAGGCATACCAGCACCCCCAGCGCGCTGCCCTGTTCCACGGATTTGTGCAGATATTCTGTCGCTTTATCGTCATCCTCCGGGAATCCGTGCCCCGACCACACATACTGATAACCGCAGTAGCATCTGGCCAGAATGCAGCTTGCATCTCCGTCTCCGGCTGCGGAAGCCTTCTCCAGAAGCGCAAGCGCGGCCTTGCCCCGGCCGGTCCGCTCATTGTAGTAAATGTCCTGCAGTGCCTGTTTTACTTCACTGCTCAGTTCTTTTCCCATTTTCCTATACTCCTTTTCGATATTCTATTCCCTGCTTTTCTGACAGCAGTTTATACTCGCATTCAAAAGCATTTGCCAACGTGAATGTATAACAAGTGAGCGCTTCTGCAAATTAAGGACTGAAAGCGGCATACAATAGAAGCGGTGCTCTTATTGTCAAGAATCAATGCGCTCACGAGCATATCTTTCATTCTCTTTTCACTATCCCATTTCTATATCGGAATATATTGCATATTTATTAAGGAACTGTCTGGAAATAAATTTGCACTTTAGGGAGAGGAACATCAGTATATATGCGCCTTCCCGTGCGGAATCCTGCAAATTTATTTCGTGACACTTCCTAATCACTTCGAACCGCATCAGAAGAAAACTTTAATTTTATTCTTCATAGAAAAGGCTGGCACTACGCCAACCTCACTTTATCCGTCATATGCTTTGGAAGAACGCTGCATTTATTCATCCTGTGCCGCCTCCCCGGCTGTCACAGCACCCTTGAAATCACGAATATCTTTTAATCTTCTGGCGAACGCCATGCCCCTGTAAAGCATCTTGGTGCTGTGCCGGTCCAAGCCTGCAGTCATGGGAAAACGGTATTTCCCCGCATAACCCCTGGCTCTTTTATCATATTCCGGGCAGGGCGGCTCTAAGCGCATCGTAAGTGTTCTCAAAGGCTTTTCATCTTTCCTAGTAGTTCTCGGCTTTCACTTCAAAATATGACTGAGGGTGGCTGCATACGGGACAAATCTCCGGTGCCTTCTGGCCGATGCAGATATGCCCGCAATTCTTGCATTTCCAGATAGTATCACCGTCTTTGGAGAATACCACGCCGTCTTCAATGTTCTTCAGAAGCTTTAGGTATCTCTCTTCATGCTCCTTCTCAATCGCCCCTACTGCCTCAAACAAGGCTGCGATTTCCGTAAAGCCTTCCTCGCGGGCTTCCTTCGCAAAACCGGCATACATGTCGGTCCACTCATAATTCTCTCCCTCGGCTGCCGCCTTCAGATTTTCTTCCGTGGTGCCGATGCCGCCGTTGAGCAGCTTGTACCATATCTTCGCATGTTCCTTTTCATTTGCGGCCGTCTCCTCGAACAGTTCCGCAATCTGTACATAACCGTCCTTCTTCGCCCTGGACGCAAAATAGGTATACTTGTTGCGCGCCATGGATTCCCCGGCAAATGCTTCCTGCAGGTTTTTCTCCGTCTTTGTCCCTTTCAGCTGTGTCATTTTCTCCTCCGTTCCGCTGCCCCGGCAGCAAACATAAATTTGATTGTTTTTCCATTATAAGACAACGTGCATTTTCCAATCTATTTTCCCGTCTGTCACGGAATTGTCCTGCCCCGGTTAAACCACGGTATAATTGTGGTTTATCACACTGCTTCGGAGAAACCATGTCGGCTATTTTTTCAAGAATTCTCTCATACTGCGCAACGCTGCATGTCTGGACACATTATAAGTCCGCACCCCAAAATTTTCCGTGCTCTGCTGCAGCCGCCTCATCCAGTAATATCCGAAGCCAACCGTGCCGGAACGGGAGCCTTCCTCCCAGAGGTCATGCTGCACTGCATACGTTACCGCATCCTCCGCCTCAAAAGCTTCTGTTTTGTAACCCATTTCCTGCAGCCAGGGCACCAGAACCGGGGCCGCATCCGCACTCAATCCCCTTAAATAATAATAATCCTGATAAGGCTCCTTTGCAAGGAAAAAACTTCCTCCCTCTGCCCCTCCGCCAAAGATGTCACTTCTGCCCTCATTATGCGACACTTGTGTCATTTCTTCCCGTGCCCGGGTTTGCACGCCGTTTTGATTTGCAGACGCATTCGCCAGATTGACCTTCGCAATAATATAGTCCGGATGCGCAAAGGACAACGCCAGATACAGTACGGCTACCACTGCCATATGATAGCGGAACAGCGGAAAATCCTCCTTCAAAATCTGAAGCACAACCCCCACAAACAACAGCGCCAGCAACGCAAGCCCCCACAATACCAGAATCCTCAGATACGTCAGATAGTAATAACGAATATAAACGATCATCCGCATGGCACTGGAAGCAATCATCACGAAAGTACAAAGCGACATCACTGTCAGTATCCCTTTCAGGACTTTGCTCTCCCTGAAAAAGTTCATACAGAACAGCACAATCACCAGATTCATGTTAACTTCCGCTGATTTTACACCTTAAAAAGCTCGATTTGTGCAGCCTGCAC
>CAJUJN010000117.1 GCA_910586775.1 uncultured Acetatifactor sp.
TGTTCTTTTTTCTGATGGAATTTAACATTTTTGTAATTTTATAAGTTTATCCTGCGTTATGAGTCCCTGGAAACCACCTTACATTTTTTTTTATAACAGGCAATTCCATATTTGATAATATTTTTCATCCCGTTTTGCAAAAGGTGCGTGGCATATCCTTTTTCCTCAATCTGTGCCAGAGCATTCAGGCATCCGGTCTCCAGATTTCCGTCACTCGGATATTTTAGCTCGATTACAATCCCGGTATCGTATTCCTCAATTTCTATCAGAATGTCACTGAAGCCTTCTCCGGACTCCGCATTGGAGCTGATGACCCAGTCCTCGCGGTGACTCAAAAGCCCCAGGAGTATACCGTGGTAAAAATTTTCTTTTTGGTTTTTTCGAACGGCGGTATCACGGATGCTGATCGTCTTCTTCAGATATTCTGTAAAAAGGGTTTCAACAGTATCGGCATCTGCCTGCGGGAATGCCTCGCAGAAGGCATCAAGTTTCGGAGTATCCTTGCGGGCTTCCTCCTGGAACCATTCGTAAATCTGTTCTGTGAATACTTCCCAGATCTCAAGATTCGGTATTTTCAGCAGAAAGGATCTGCCGTCAGAACTGCCGCATTGGGTCAGGTATCCGGTGGTGAAAAGGACACTCCACAGATTGTCCATGTCTTTATAGATATCCCGATAAGTGAGCTCCTGACGGATTTTCTTGTTAATAGTCCCGCCATTTATAAGGCTTTCCATCTCCCGTCTGGCCGCAGGGCCTGCCTTGCGCAGAAATGTCCGGATGATGTCATTCCCGCTGGTGTTGATCCAGAAAGCCCGGGGTGCCGCATCAGGATCGGCACGCAGCTTTGCACAGTAATTGATTACATCCCAGGGACAGTAGACATCCGTATTGCCGAAGCGGTACCCGTCATACCATGTTCTGAACAGCTCATAGTTCTCGTCAATGGAGTAATAATGCAGCATTTCCCGGACCTCAGTATCCGAAAAGCCGAAGTATTCGTCGTATTCCACGTCCGCAATAGACAGCACACGGAGATTGTTCAGTCCGGTGAAAATGCTCTCTTTCGCAATCCGCAGGCATCCGGTCAGAACTGCAAGATGGAGGCTGTTGTTGCTTTTTAATGCGCGGCTGAAAAGATTGCGGATTGTGCTGATCATCTCATCGTAATAACCGAAGTGCTGAGCCTTGTCTAAGGGGACATCATACTCGTCGATCAGAAGGATGACTTTTTGATTATAATGCTTATGCAATAATTTACATAATGTTAACAGGCTGTCAGTCAATGCATCATTTGACATTAAAAATTGTGCCTGTCCAGCTGCACCGATAGCTATCAGTTGTTCATATAGCCTTTTTTCCTCTTTAGAGAGTTGGCTGCTATGCTTCAGGAACAGAAACCTCATTGCCTCATTTCCTATGATAGACCGCAGCATGGCATAGGCCTCTTCATAGGTTCTGCCGCTGACATCCTTCAGGCTGATTGAGATGACCGGATATTTACCCATGTATTCATCACAAAGACATTTCTCGTTTTGGATGGCGAGGCAGTTAAAAAGGCCAGTATCACATCCGTATTCGAAGAAATATTTCAGCATGCTCATATTGAGGGATTTTCCGAAACGTCTTGGCCGGGTAAAGAGATTTACTTCGCTCCAGTTGTTCAGCAATTCCCTGATCATCCCGGTCTTGTCAACATAGTAAAATCCCTCTGTGCGGATTTTACTGAAATCGTCAATGCCAATAGGCAATTTTATGTTTTTTTTCAAGATAAGCACACTCCTTTCAGGGATAAGTCCATACCCGGAGGATACAGGGAATGGGAAATATACTTATATCCTACTATGCAAAGCAGATTTTGGCAAGCGATTCTCGCGAAGATTCTCCAATCCGCCAATCACCCTGAATCAGCAGTTCCGTTTCCGTATCAATGTTCGCAGTTGCCTCGTCCAACAGAAAATCCACGTCAAATGCAATGTGCACCCCGTCTGCGTCCACCTTGCCGCCGTTCATGCCGTTGATTATCAGGCGGTACAGCTTGGGGATTTCCAACTGAAAATAGTCTACCATCATCAGCGCCGCCAGGCCTAAGACCAGCCATCCGGCATACTTGAGATAGTATCGGTTGATATTCTTATCCAACAGCATAGTTTTCGCCTGTTGAAATATGTGTTATACTGAACAGAAAGGATTGAAACATATGGAACTGCGTGTACTTCAGTATTTCCTTGCAGTGGCAAGAGAACAGAGCATTGTGCGGGCGGCAGAGTCACTGCACCTTTCCCCAGCCCACTCTTTCCACTCAGATAAAGGCCATGGAGGAAGAATTAGGAAAACAGCTGTTCATCCGGGGGACAAAGGGTTACAGAAAAGTCACGCTCACAGAAGACGGAATGCTTCTGAGGAAACGAAACGGAGGGTATAAAATGAAAGCCGATTTTTCCGAAAATGTTTATTATGGACACATTGTCAAAGGAGATTTGACGGCCGCAATCGACTATGTGAAGCAGTTTCCGGAACAAGCCAGGCGATATGAGCGATTCAGGGCAATCTTTGAACAGGAGCAATACATTTGTTATGAGGCAGATGCCTGGATTAATGATATATTGATTGCGTATCAACAATATTACAGAGAAGTATTTTACCTCTGTATCGGCAAAGAAAACGCTGCCGGCAAATTAAGGGGGCGCTTAGCTGAGTATCTGGAAATCACAGATGAAGACATTGAACTGTGTGATATGGAGCAAAATCAGATAACTGAAGCTTTCCGGAGGAAGGGCTTCCACTTCCTGGGCGGCAGGACAAGCGGCTATTATGGTCCCTATATCTGGCAGACAACGGAAAGCAGAACCTACGAAGTTGAACTCCCCGACGGTATCCAGACATACACTGTCAAATTTCTGGACGGCTTCATTGCCAGGAGCTGGCCGGACTATCTTTCCTTTGGCGAGATTGGCACCGGCGGCTGGACGGATGCGGACGGCATTATCAACTGTATAAGAGCTTCCTATGATCCTGACAGCGAGACGTTCAAAGTGTCGCTGCTAAAACACGAGGCACAGCATGCCAGAGATTTGTCCATCCATAAAAATATGTCCTCCGAAGACCTGGAATACCGCGCCAAGCTGGTGGAGCTGATTTATTCCGTAGAAAGGAATCTGTTGGAACAGTTTGCCCGGGAAGCTGCCAGTTCGGATAAGAGCAACGGGCATGCGTCAGCGGCCGAAAGGATTCTGGACGGCTTTGCCGAAAAGCTGAAATTACGCCATGGAGAGATGAGCAGGCTTCCGGCAGAAGAAATCCACACCACCGCCCGAATCCTGTTTGAGGAAAGCTATATATTATAAGGTGAAGTTTTTTACAGTGCACTCTTCCAAATACACTTGACTGAATCGGTCAACTCTCTGCAGGGAACAATTTCTGAAGTCAGGCAATATGATACACCTTCACGCCATGAGCCTCCACGGTCGCCGTCACCTTCTGGTCAACAGCCGCAGTGTCTGTCTTCTCCCACAATTCATGAAGCACTGGCGCTTCTGTCCCGAATTCCTCATCCAGCGCAGGCAGGCTCACGGAAATCTCTGCCGCTTCATCTCTCAGGTTAAACAATGCCACACATACACGTCCGTTCTCTTCGTCCCTGTTCTTCCAGACAGCCATATCATCGGTGCGCAAAATCTGGGTTCCATGACAGCTTTCCTTCATCATATCCAACAGTTCTCGATTGGTGAGCAGTGAAAGTGTCTGGTTGTCCAATTTGGTCAATTCTGCTCCTATCATCAGCGGCGAGCGGAACATACACCATAATGTCATCATGGTCCTCTGCTCGGCTTTTGTAAAATTCGTCTGCCGCTCGTGACCGAACCCCTTGCCCAGATATCCCAAGGGCAACATATCACAATCCGGATAGCAGCCTTTTTTCACATGGTCCTGCCACAATGCACAACGCCGGAACATCGCCTTTAAAAGCTTCCAGTCATCCCAGAAATCGTCCGTAATACGCCACATGTTTGCATATTTGCCGTATTCCCATGCCCTGTCGATGTGTGCGGGCCCTGGAGAAAGGCTCAGCACAATGGGCCGGCCGCATTTCTCAATCGCACGATGGAGCATTCTGGTCTCTTCCCAGCCGTTAAAGGGAATCTCCTGATAAAGCCAACTGTCGCAGATGTCGTCACATTTGATGAAATCCACGCCCCACTGTGCGTACATTTTGATCAGAGAATCATAATATTCCTGTCCGGCCGCTGTGGCATGCACGCCGTACATATCGCTGTTCCAACCGCAGATAGAAGAAGGGTCCGCCACCATATCAGCCGTGGTATCCGTTCCTGACACGGGACAATGTTTTTCCGCAGCTCTGCGTGGAATACCGCGCATGATATGAATGCCGAATTTCAGCCCCAGGCTGTGCACATAGTCCGCCAGAGGCCCAAATCCTTTGCTGCCTGCGGATGAGGGAAATCTGGACGGACTCGGTTGCAGCCTTCCGAACGCATCCATTTCCTGATCTCCGAAAGGGATATACTGAAATTCATCCCGTCTGGTTCCTGCATCGTTTGCATACCACTGGATATCCACAACCACATATTCCCAACCGTATTCCTTTAAATTGGCCGCCATATAATCCGCATTCGCCTTCACCTGTGCTTCATTTACTGTAGTGTCGTAGTAATCATAGCTGTTCCAGCCCATCGGCGGCGTTACTGCAAATTCATTCTTATTCATGTATGCTTCTCCTTTGAGGTAATTTTTTGATATAAATACTCTCGCGACAGGCTGCGAAAGGCAAACAGGGCAAATATTTTCAGTATACAGCATAAATGGCCCAAAAGGCTTTCCCTTATGCATGTTCTGTGCTATAAATATTATAGTGAATTGTAACGGAATATACAAGAATACTTCTTTGACATGGAGGGTAATTTTTTGATTAGCTATACTTTTGGCAATTACGGCTTTTTAAAGCAGGGAAAAATGGAAGAGCCTCCTCTCACTCTGTTGGACATGGGAATTGAACGACGCTTTCAGGAAACTTATCGTTTTGAAAATGCCGGCCGCACTTCCTATAGCGGATATCTGCTGCAGTTTACCCTGAAAGGCTGCGGAATCTATGAGGCGCAGAAGCAGTATGAACTGACTCCCGGGCGGGGCTTCTTTTCCAGGATACCGGAAGAAAGTCGCTATTATCTGCCGCCGTCAGATATTCCCAGGGAATCCGCTGAGGATGGCTGGGAATTCTTTTATCTGCACTTTGACGGCTCTGCGGTATATCCCTTTTTTGAGACAGTCCGTGCGCTGTGTGGCCCTGTTTTTTTTCTTGCAGTCTCCAGCCCTCCCGTGGCGCTGTTCTTTCGCTTGTTTAAACGATTAAGCAACAGGGAACCCCTTGCGCTTTATGAAGGAAGTGAATTTCTCTACCAATTTCTCACCCAACTTCTGCGCGAGTTGGAAGCGCCTTCCGCTGAAGGGTCCCACTTGGTGCGACAGGCCGCTTCCTGTTTCAAAAATCATTTTTCGGAATTGAAGGGAATCAGGGAAGTGGCAGATATCTGCGGTGTTTCCCAGTCCCATCTGACCAGGATTTTCCATAAAGAGACCGGCCAGACGCCGCTTCAGTACCTGAACCGGCTCCGTATAGAGTACGGATTGTTCTTACTGCTCAACACAAAGGACAGCATAGAAAGCATCGCGGTTGCCTGCGGTTTTTTAAACGGGAATTACTTTGCAAAGGTATTCAGGCAGTATCTGGACTGTTCGCCCGAGGAATACAGACGGCGGAACCGTTGACTTACGTAATTTGATTTTTACAAAGTTGTTGGCCAAGGTTCTGGCAGGATTTATTGCTCTGGTCAAAGGAGTTAATTTCTTCGTTGACGGAAGCACTGCCCTGTGGCAGCCACATCTCATAGGAGAAATTCCTGGCACGCAGGGAATATTCCGTACCATTTCGCCTGCTCATGCCACATCCTGCTGTACTCCCCGCCCATGGCCAGCGTTCCTTCCTGTCAGCACTTCCGGAAATTGACCAGAGAAGTCAATTCAATCAAAGCAACTCTCTTAGCCAGTCAAATCCATTTACATTTAAAGTCTGCTAAAAGCCAGACAGGACCAACATGCGCTGACTGCCATAAAGGCCACATTCTGGTCTGCTCCGCTGTAAAACTGCATCTCACCGTTTTGACACGGGGAAGTTGATATTAACTGCAACGATTTAAAATCAGGTATGCCATAAGCTGAAAAGTGCCATAAAATCAATGCTTTCACGAAAATATGCGAATCAATGACTTACCTAATCAGGTACGCTATGATTTTCCAAAATCCTTGAGTTATCCGGCTTTCTAAGGATTGTCATATCTGACAAAAAGCGTTACAACATTAGTATTTATATCTGCGAAAGCAGATATTTGCCGCCTTTATTGTAGAACGAGTGAACATTTCTGTAATATAATACGGAAATCGGTAAATGCATACGCTTGCGAGTATAGCCAGAAGTATACCACATTATTTTTGCATTTTGCTTCTGATGACAGCATTGGCAGGCAGCATGTAATTTTTGTCTGCCACGCTTTTGCTGAGCGGCTTTTCCTAAAATCAGAATCAGCTTTGAAGGGGACTCACTCAGACATTTAACTACATTTTCCTGCACAGGTTGGCAGACTATGGTTCCTGTTTATCCGGTTCAGGATAGGTTTTCAGAAATCCAGAAGAATTTCTGAAAAACAGCAGGGTTGTCGGGAAATAGCTGCATTTCCACAATATATATGTGATATGTTGGGAATCACAACTATATATTGTATACAAATGTCTTTCCCCGACAGCCCCGCCGATCCGTTTCCTGTTATGCTGCGTGTTTTGGCTGTCACTTATCCTGCTGTAAATAATTCCGCTGTTATGGTAAATTCTTTTTCTGAGGCATCCCGGACAAGAGTTCCTCCGTATTTATTGCAGACCCGGCGAACATTTTTGTATGTCAATTTCCAGCGGAAGCCTGGCATTTGTCGACGGGCTGAGTTCCAGGCCCGAAAACGTGGCAAATATCCGATTCTGCGGATAGACGGGAGGACCTGCCGGGCCAGGATCCTCCCGGGGCTCCATCGGCCCTGTCTCTCCGCATGCACCGGGTGGGCCAGGAGGGACGGACCAGGCTCTTCTCTGGGGCCCGCAAATCCTGGCCCTTTGCAGATGCCAGGCAAGTCAAACAGAGTCCTCCTGCTCCGCAGATGCAAGTCAAGTCGGACGGCCAGAGTCCTCCTGCGGATTTCACCAACCCTGGCTCTTCGCAGACGTTGGGACAGCCGGACGAATCGGGAACATTCTGGCGGGAAGCATCAGCATGCTCCGGTACGGCAGTATTTGTTCCAACAGCAAAATTGTGGGAAAAATGTGATATATTTTGATTCCGGCTTTGATTAGGATTTTGATTATTGTTTCCGCTGGGAGCCCTTCCCGTATTAAACAAATTTGGCGGAGCAAATATCCAGAACGGGTTAAAATTAATCAATTGAAACCACCTCATTATTCTTTTTGCTGCGCGATGATGTATTCATCATAGTAAATTATATACATCGAAATAAATTTCGTTTATATGGACTTTCGATGCTACGGGGACGGGACTGCGGTCAATCCTGCACCAGGCAATCCAAAAAATAAGGGCTTTCGGTTACTCCTGATGTACCGAAAGCCCTTTTTCTATATGATCCACACGCAGCTCAGGATGCTTGCCTCTCTTTCGCCGTGTGTTTCCCTCGCTTTTCCTTTTTAGTATATTCTTTACTTATATGCTGCTTTTTACCTGTTTTCCTCTACAACCCTTTCAGCAAATCCTGAAGCAGCATGATATGGTATTCTTCATCCTCGATGATCCTGGCCAGAGTGGCGTTCACATAGTAATCGTCTATCATGCTGATGTGCTTCTTATACTGACTGATGGCGGCTCTCTCGCTCTCGATGTCAGCCCGCAGCATCTTCTCTGCGTGCTCGGGAATATCCAGATAGCCCGGTGTCCACAGCCTCTCCTTCCCGTCAGGCTGCCTGGCTGCATAATCCACATTCCCGCCCAACAGGCAGATCAGTTCCCCCAACTTTTGTAAATGCATCATCTCTGCCATGGCTATCCCTAAGATAATCCTGGCCAGGGCACAGTGTTCGCAGGACAGACGGTTCTCGTTGTTGATATACTGGGTTATGGCAGTCAGTTCGGATACCGCTCCGCAGTAATCCTCGCTCAACAAATCCGCATAATCCTGATTCCTGCATTTTACCTGGACAGGAGGATAGGGCAGGGGCGTCAAAACCGGTCTTATTCCGGACATGTTGCAGTCATTGACTGTCTTGGTTCTTGAGTTTTTTTCCATTTGAAAATCCTTTTTGCATGATTGCAAAACCATTTATAATTACTATATTGCACGCCAATGTCATTTGTGCGGTTTACCTTTCATTTTCCTATTTCCGTTATTTTTCCAGCCTTTTCATGTCCCTTTGCGATTTGCGCTAAGTGTTTTCCCATACTGTTCCACGGTTAATTCATTTCTCTTACAAATCAACCGAGTAGTGCAGGACGCAATCCGTTCTTCGCATTAGAAATGCAAAACAGGCGAACGCCGTAACGCATACTAAAGTAAAAAGCAAGTCAATTTTGTTGACAAACAGGCGCACAATTAACGTTTATCATTAGTTTTTTATTGACTTTTATTAAATTCTGTACTATAATCCTTGCATAGGAGGGAACAAACATGAAACCAAGCCAGCAAAAAATCGCAAATCTGAGCCCTAAAATATGTCTCATACTCAAACTTACGTTTATCGCATGCAATATCGTCATGCTATTGGCATTATGCGCAATCGGTATTTTAATGTTTTCAGGAGCAGAGATGAAATCTTCTTTTATTGCCGCATTTAACGTCACAGCGAATAACGGGACCAGCATAAGCATTGAGCCGCAGCCGCTTTTGTTTATCTTTATGCTGATAGATACGGTATTGATATCGCTGGCAATCTTTTTTGTCCATGCTATTTTCAGCGAAATAAAGACAGACTGCACGCCTTTTACACACAAAAACACTGTCCGGATTAGGATAATTGCAATGATAGCTGCTGTTTTAAGCATAGTGGGAAGCTACTCCGATGCACTGGTGGATTATTATACCATCGGAGAACTGGCATGGAAAATCAATCTTGCCGGATTGATAATGGCACTGATTATTTACTGCATTTCCCTGATATTCAGCTACGGTTGTGATTTGCAGCAGGAATCAGACGAAACATTGTGAGGTGATGATATGCCCATCATTATGAGATTAGACAGAGTCATGGCAGACCGGAAAATGTCTTTAAAAGAGAGGCTTCTGGCATGATGGTGGGTACTTGACCATGCCCAATTAACAACT
>CAJUJN010000118.1 GCA_910586775.1 uncultured Acetatifactor sp.
GGGACTTTGGGACATTTTGTCCCGAAGTGCCTTTGTCCCCGGCGGGCCCGGCGTTTCCCCGGCAGAAACGCGCCCGCAAAGCCTCATATAGCAAGGCTTTTTTCGCCCCTACTGCGTAACATGAGGGCATAAAAAAAGCGGCGTTCCTGTTCTCCCGTATAGGGATAGAGAAACGCCGCGTCTGCGTCGTATTCAGTTTTCATTTATTCTTTCTCAATGCTGTGTGCTGGTGGCTGGGCTGGCAGGGTTCCGGGCGGCATATCAAGGCTCTTTCCCTCAAAAGTAGTAAATTGGTAGTAAATTCAGCTTGAAATCCTGCTTGTATGCCCGTAAATCAAGGCTTTTTTGAGATAATCAACCATTTTTCCAGAAAAATAGGTTAGACCTCCCTCGCAGAATCTAACCTAATACTTAACTAAATGACATTGGGCTGTGAATAGTAACATATCAAATCAGCAAGCAATGGAAAGAACCGTTTTTACCTTGACACCCAGCACGGCAATAGGTTATATTGGATACAGAAGTGCAAAAGGAGAAATTGCGCATGGCAAATACTGCAAACAAACCCATGTATCAAAAAATAAAGGAAGACATCCTGCGCCAGCTCAAAACCAGTCTGCTGCTCCCCGGAGACAGGCTTCCAACTGAGCATCAGCTTATGGAACAATATCAGGTAAGCCGCATTACCGTCTCAAAGGCTCTGGGCGAATTGAAAAGCGAGGGCGTAATAGAACGGTATCCCAACAGAGGAAGCTTCGTTTCCCGGCTGCCGGAGACACAGAAGCAGGACACTGATCTAAACCAGCCGGAAGACAAGACCGGGCTCCATGGCCTGCTGCCGGAAAGCAAGACCAACGCCTATGATCTGCTGCCGGAGATAGCCTGTATCCTCCCCACCGTCACAGATATGTTTTCACTTGCCATGGTAAACGGGGTCTTATCCGCCTTCCCAATAAATGAATACATCTGCCATATTTTCCAGAGCCGGAACCCTCAGATAGAGAATTACTTATTAAAACGCTGCCTGGAGACGAATATTTCCGGTATCGTCCTGTTTCCCCAGGATCAGCCTTTTTTCAGTGATGAGCTGCTGTTCATGAATCTCCGGAAATACCCTCTGGTGCTTCTGGACCGCCATCTGCCCCGCCTGAATACCAGTTACGTCATTGCGGACAACCGGATGGCCGGGGAATTATGCCTGAGACATCTGTACGAGCTGGGCCACCGGCGCATCGCTTTCATAACCACATCCCACAGGGACACCTTCTCCATACATTACAGACTGGAGGGAATTGAGGACACTGCCCAAAAGCTTGATATGCCGGGAGACTCCCTCCGTGTACTTGAGGGCTGGGATGTGAGAAAGGAACACCGCCATTATCAGGAAATGCTCCTGAAACTGGTCAATGAAGACAGGGTCACCGCTTTCATAACCGCAGAAAACGCTGCCTGTACTTATCTTTACAATCTGTGTACTGCTATGAAACTGGATGTTCCGGGAACAGTCTCTCTGATGACCTTTGACACCCCCGCGGCTGAGGACAGGACTCCGGACTTTTTTACCCATATCAACCAGTCCGAATTTACCATGGGCAGAGAAGCCGGTACTCTTCTGCGCCGGCGGCTGGAACAGAATGATATAAATATATACCGCAAGGTTATCACGCCTTCTCTGGAAGTCCGCCAGTCCACGGCATTCGCAGTATCCTGACTGCCGCCGGGCATCCGTCCTCGTATGTCCATTCTTCTTAAAAATTGCCGGAAAATAACTGATACTACTTCCTTACCATCTCAGCATACCCTTCTCCCCACTTCAGTGCTTCAGACTGCAGCATTTCTACAGACTGAAGCACCGGATGATACCATTCGCCTCTAAGCGAGCACAACCTCCACCCCTGCCAGTGCATGGGGCTCCGCAGCAAATGTTACCTGTTTTCCTGAAACCGTCACTTCCGCCTCCTGCTCTTTTCCGAACAGATTAACAGCTCTGGCCTCAGCCACATCAAACCCAAATTCCAGGCAGACAGTTTCTTTTTCACCTGCCGTCTCATAGGCGCGAATCAGCACACTGCCGTCCCGCCCTGGCAATACGGCCGAAATCACCGTATGTTCCGCTCTGGCCTGAAGCAGGCTGTTCTCCATGGGCAGACTGCCGTGATGGGAATTGGAAGGCTGGCAGAACAGAACATGGTTGCAGGATGTGGCCATCTGCTCCGCTTCCCGGGCATCCCCGCTGCATGTGCCCAGCCACAGCGTAATATGGTGAATGCCTCTCTCCGGATAAGGGTCAGGATAGGTGGAGCTGTTAAGCAGCGTCAATGCCAGCTTCCCGTCTCCTGCCCTGTAACCGTATTTGCTGTCGCTGACCAGAATTGCGCAGGAGTCCCCTTCCCGTCTGGCCATTCCGTACTGCAGGCCGGGCATGTCATTGTGCAGAGGCCCTCTCCGGACGACGCCTGCCGGAATATCGTACTGATAATCCTCCGGCTCATAGGAAAGAGGAATACGGTAATCCAGAACCGGCACAATATCGCTTCCCGACTCACGCCAGTCCGCTTTCACTTCCATTTTCACGGCAGTCTGATATTTCTCTAGGCTGTATATGGCTTCTATATTGGAATTGGCTATCTGCCAGCTGACCTTTACACGCTTCAGCAGAGGCCCGTCTGCCAGACGCTCTATTTTCAGGCAGCGTTCCACCGGAAGTTCACGGATATACCTGCCGATATCCCATGCGCTGGAAGTAGCGGTTTCCGTCTCGATATAGGTAAAGCCCGCGCCGTTCTCCTGCCCTACCAGCTCCGTTCCGTTTACCTTATCCCACAGGGACACGATACGTCCTGATGCGGAGGAAATCTTTACTGCAAGACGTTCATTTTCCAACTGATAATCGTCAAAAGTTCCAGCCACATGCTCCGTTTCCTTCAGATAGACCGGATAGCGTTCCATCTCTTTTTCGGAGAGAACCACCGTGGTATATCCAAGGGCCGGAACCGTCACGTCTACCAGCACACGCATATATTTGTGGTTCCAGTACTCCTGCATATGGCTATCCACCAGCTGAAAGCCGATTTCCTTCCCTTGGGAATCCGTCACATGTATCCGGCGCATATCCCCTGTCCAATCCCAGACAGTCAGTTCCGCCACCTGGCTCCGCTCCCAGGAAAGGGTATTGAAAATGTGGTAAATCCTGGTGCGCCCGCTGCCCCGCTCAGTGCTGGGCACACCCACGAAATTCTCGATTCCGTAGCCCACTCCCGCGCCCTCCGACTGGCTGTAGTAGGCATCCACATCCACCGCAATGGAAGAAGTATCAATGTTGCGGCTGATATTGTACATGGCATTCTGAATCTGGGTATTCGCGGTTGCCATGGAAGTCTGGAACAGCCCCATGGCATGTTCCCTGGAGTCCTGCACGCAGGAGCCGGTAAGGATATCATGGAAATGGGTAAACAACACATTCCTCCAGGCCTGCTCCATTCTATCCTTCGCAAATCCGAAGCCGGTAAGCTTTCCGGCCAGTGCAGACATTGCCTCCGCATCCAGCAGGGCTGCCTCCAGGCGGCGGTTTGCTCTCTTAATCCTGCTCTGTGTGGTATAGCAGCCGGGCGCAAAGTAGTTCAGCTCCCTCTCCACCACCGGCAGCTTCTCCCACAGGCTCTCCGCCTCCCTGAAAAATTCATGGAAGGTGCCGAACTTAATCTGCGGATAAATCGGCCATTCCATCATCTCCAGCGCACGCTCCACATCCCTTCTGGTAGGGCCACCGCCATGGTCGCCTACGCCGTAGACCACCAGACCCGTGCGCAGTCCCATGCACCGCCTGCTGATTTCCGGAAATCCGGCCGCCATATGGGGCGTAATCGCTCCGTTATACCAGTTGGGCTCCCTGTAAGCCAGAACCTCTTTTCCGGAGGGTGCTCTAAAGCGATAAAGAATTTCCTGTCCTCCGTTTCCGCGGCAATGGTAATAATATTTTACTTCTCCGAAACGGTCAATCTCAGGCACATTGGTGCTGTGTCCGAAGGTATCCGGTGAAAAATCCACCTCCAGCCTGCCTACGCCCCATACCGTTTTCATATATTCCTTTGTGTACTGGATATGGCGCAGCAGGGACTCTCCCGTGGGCATATTCTTGTCGGTCTCCACCCATGCGGAGGCAGTCACCTCCCAGCGCCCCTCTGCTATCCGCTTTTTGATCTCCTCCATCAGCTCCGGGTCATATTCCTCCACAATCCTGTATACGGAAGCCTGGGACTGAGAGTAGACAAACTCCGGATACTGATCCATGATATTGAGTATGGAGCGGAAGGTGGCGAGGGTTACTGCCACGGTTTCGTCATAACTCCACATCCAGTTCATATCGATATGGGCATGGGCGGCCAGAATCAGCTTATAACTCTTCGCCTCCTCCGCCAGAGGCGCCAGAATCTCTTCCGCCGCCTCACAATCCTGATTGGTAAGAACCCCCTGAGTATCCGCCTTCTCCAGCAGAAAATCCAGCGCCTGTTCCAGGATATCATCATAGCGGCCTTCCTCTCCTTCCGAAAGGTGCAGTACGAACTCAAGCTCACTGATAATCCTGTTCTGTGCCCTGTTGGGCCGGGTGATATGCTGCTGTTCCTCTCTCGGCACCCCAAAGGTATCCTCAAACCCTGTCTTTTCCCGGTTTCCGCCGATAGATGTCTTCAGTTTTACGAACTTCTCTACAATACCTGCCATAATAACCTCCTCCGCATCCAACCATCGCTTATGGTTTCGGATTACAATGATCCATTCAATACAAAACAATTAATATGTATTATTTTGTATTGTTTGATATAAAAATATGACTGTATTATAGCATACATTATTTTCTTTTCAAGTTTTTATTAAATCAATTGGCTGTTTTCATTAATCATTCATAAAATTTCCGGAATTCGGCTTTTGTTTTCGTATAAACTTCACATACAGAGCATGTTAAGATATGACAGAAAATGTTTCCCTTATTTTATTTTTGTGGTATAATGTGACCATATTTTCGGCACAAAACGGCCGAATGGCCATCTTACCGTGAGCGGGCTGTGCTCATATAACGATGGGGTATCGGCACCTGTAATTATGACAGATTTTTAAAGATATGAGAGCCAGTGAAATGTTTTGTCGGCATTTTTCTACAACTGGCCGGAAAGAAGAGGAAAAATGGCAGGAATTATTATCGAAAAATCAAAAAACATCTGCAGTTGTGAACAGCCGATGACCACCTTGTATCTGATTGCCCAGGGACGCGTCGATGTACAGTGCCCGGGAGGCTCCTATCAGATCGGGACAGGAGACGTGGCCGGCATCTGTGAGATTTGCTCAGAGATACATTTTCTGGGCTACACCGCACTGGAAGACACCACACTCATGCCCTATCCCCTCACCGGCATGGAAGCTCTGAATGACCTGTTGCAGAAACGCCCCAGCATTGCAAGGCTGTTTCTCCTGTCCCTGTTCCGCCAGTTCAACGCCATGATGAAGCAATGCTCCCTGGCGGAAGTAAAAAGCGCCGGGCTTTACCGCAAGCTGAAAGCGGACTGCGAATTATATGCCGGCCTGTGCGAACAGCATAATGTACAGTCCCGCATTCCCGCAGAAGTGGACGAAATTCAGGACTACGTGGAAGAATCACCCGACGAGTGGCTGCACAACTATTATCTTGCGCTGCAGAGGATTTATGCCGGCACAGATTCCGACATTCTGCTGCAGGAGCCGGGACTGTCCTTAGGAGTGCTGAGAAAGGGCTCTCTGGACCTTAACAAGACATACAGGGTACTGGATGCCCAGTCCCAGTACTGCTCCCAGATAGCAGGCTGCTACTTCAGCCAGTCCGGAAACGACATGTTCGATGCCATGACGAAACTATACTACCGTCTCTGCCAGACCGGACAGGATTCCGGCGAGCTTTACAAGCGCATTGAGCAGGCGCTGCACCTGCCTGAAGAATATGCCATCCCACAGGAAGCACAGGCTGCATCCCGTGTGGAAGCATTCCGCAAGAAAGCCGATACGCTTGCGCATCCCGAAATGACCCAGGGCGCAGGAAACGGTGCTGATTCCGATATTCTGGCTCAGCTGCAGGGCTCCCTGGAGACAATTCTGGATTTTGCCGGACTGAGCCAGGATAAAGAGACATCCATCCGGGAGCATGTGGCCCTCTACAGGGCAGCTTCGGATAAAAATTCCACCGACGACGACTGTGCACGGCTCCGCAGAGCACTGACAGAAGAATTTTACCTCCTTTACTCGGAAGTATTTGAGCGCTCACTCTCCGGTCTGGATCTGCCTGTCCCCGTGCGTATGTTCCTCTATTTCGGCTATGTGGATGAAGGACTGGCCGAAGAAGACAACAGTGTCATCCTTTACCGCCTTGCCTGCTATATGAACGCCCCGGGACAGGCCGGCGTATATACATTTTATGACTGGCTGACGGCGATATACAACGGAGAGAAAAGCCCCAGCCGCAGTGAGCTGGATGAAGATTATGACGACTTTGTCCATCAGCAGAAGAGAAAGAACAATCTCTCTGCCGCCGAGGTCACTGCCATGGAAAACAATCGCCTGGAGAAGGTGCGCTATGAGCTTCAGAACCTTTTCCCCAGCGCCAATAAGGTGACCTTCGGCCGGGTAACCACCTTCTGCCCGCTGTTCACCTCCGACAATGTGCTGAAAGACCTGAATGCCGCCTTCGTCACCCCTGACAGAATCAGCAGCGCATTGGCGTTGCTGAAAAAAGTAGACTTCTCGGCATTCTACCGGGAAACCATTGATTATGAAGCGTCACAGGCCATGAACCGGGAGCCTATCCATGTGGAATATCTGCCGGACATTATCCTTATGCCCAATGCGGGAATCAGAGGCTCTCTGTGGCAGGAAATCGAAGGCCGAAAGCGCAACAGCCCCAGCCGGATGATCCTTCCGGTGTTCTTCATGGAGAACCTGGATACCGCCATGGTACGCATGACAGGCGAATTCCGCTGGGAAATGTGTAAGCGTATCCAGAGCGGACGCTGGAATGATGTGTCGGAGCCTTCCCTCACCAGCGAGTACTTTGATTACATGCAGTTCTATAAGAAAAACAGTGAGCTCAGCAAGGATGCAAAGGAGAAACTGCAGAACAGCCTGACCAGAGCAAAGAACAGCTTCCGGGAAATGTTCGTGCGGGACTATATTACCTGGATTATTTATGAAGGTAACGGTTCGGCCAGACTGAATAAAGTAGCCCGCAAGATTCTGTTTACCTACTGTCCGTTCCCCGCTTCCATGGATGATGCTCTGGATCAGAATCCCATGTACTCGGAACTGCTCAGCCGCCAGAGGATTCTTTCCGGGCAGCGCGTACATAAGCTTGGGGTGCTGAGACAGCGGCTGCGCAACAGCGGTATACCCATTCCGGACTGCCTGGAACAGGAAGTCGCCTTCGCGTCAAGAAAACTGGACAACGCCGTCTCGGCCGGGCAAAACCAAAACAACGCCTGAGCCGAAATTGATTCTTCGACGATTCTTTAAAAGCAGGCCATATCATGTAATGTTTCACCACAATATGGCCTGCTCTTTTAACGCTTTCTGCACCTTCTCTCCGTGCTGTCCTCCGTCTTTCATCCCCTTCGCATCCATCCCCCCATTCCGCATGCCTCAAAGCCTCTCCTGTATATCCATAGCCATAAATATTTGCCAACGCAGAAGAATCACGAGCGGGCGCTCCCACAATGCAGAAGCGGAAAACGGCAATAAAATGCGCTCACGGGAATAAATGCGGAGTCTCATCAAAACGGTATCGGCAAACCGCCACACAGGCAGCCTGGTACAACAGGCAAAACAGTCAGAATGAAAACGGAAGGCATAAAATGAGAGACAGAGAAAAAGGCCTCTCAAACTGGTAAGCCACATGCCATTGGAGGAAAAGGCCTCTCAGTTAAGATATGATGCCCCGTCAATTCCCCGGCTTGGCGTACCGGCCTACAACTGGTGGAATGAAGGGCAAAATACAATTCCAGCAGCGCCCGGGGAGACAGGGATATTTATGAGGGACTGACCTTCTGGTCTCCCAATGTGAACATATTCAGAGACCCCAGATGGGGCAGGGGCCATGAGACCTACGGAGAATATCCCGTTCTCACCGCCGAAATGAGAAAAGCCTATGTAACCGGAATGCAGGGGGACGGCGAATATATGATGGCAGAAGCCTGCGCAAAACATTTTGCGGTTCATTCCATCTCGTGCCTGCTATCTGCCTGTGAACGCATCCAATCTCGCCTTTACATCCTCTTCCTCTAACAGGAATCCCCCATCTTTTGATGATACCTGTGCCGCTCCAGAGCTTGTCCTGTTTCAGTACTTTCATCAGGAAGAATGAAAAAGCCAGATAAAGCAATCGCCCTATCTGGCCCTAAATTCAAGTAAAAATCGCTTCCCATTCAGGTCTGCGGCCTTTTCATAAATGCGGATATCCGGTTTCTGCAGTCCCGCCTCATATGATAATATCACCTGGCTGAAGCAGCGATAAATCCGGCTCTGTCAGAACACTTTCACTTCTACCGAAGAGCAGTTGCTGACAATGGCCCCCCATCCCCATCGCTTTGAGATGCTCCAGCAGCTGATACACCTCCGGATTGACCTACTCGAAGCATCGGGATTTCGTGCTCTCCCTCTTATGGGTAATCTCAGCCAAAAACAGGGCCGCCCAAAATCGGGAAACCCTGTTTTTAGATACGGAT
>CAJUJN010000119.1 GCA_910586775.1 uncultured Acetatifactor sp.
TCATTATTTTTTCAGCTTCTTCACACATTTTTTTCATATGCCCATCTCCTTTACCACTTCCAGGCCGGAAGATCAGAATTTATATTTCCTCTTTCAGCAGGGAATACATTTTCATATCGATCACTTTCCCGTTTTTTACAGCATTCTTTCTTAATATTCCTTCGCATTGAAAGCCCGCTTTTTCCAGCACACGGCAGGATGCCGTATTATACGCAAATGGCTCTGCATAAATACGGAGAATATCACTTTTCTCAAAAACATATTCGCAGACCTGTTTTACAGCCTCTGTCATAATCCCTTTTCCCCAGTATCCTTCCGCAATATAATATCCCAGCTCGGCTGTCTGCCTGTGGATATTCCCCTGACGGAAAACACCGATACTTCCCACCACCCGTCCATCTGCAGTTATGGCAAAAGCAAATGTTTCATTTTCATCCGCAGACAGCATAGCAGAAATAAAGTCCACCCCGTCCTGTTCCGTATAAGGATACGGCAACCCATCTCTAAGATTATCCTGTACTTTTCTATTGGAAAGAGCCGCCGCCAAATCCGCCGCATCCTCCAGAACCCATTTTCTTATTTTGCAAATCACTTTTCCGCCTCCCTGATGGATTGTCTTCCATAACAGACTCTATTATACCGCATATCCCCAGCCAATGAAACAGACTTTCCAAGAACTTACCAAAAACAGATCAACACCTATACAGTCACCATATACTTCGCCAATTAGTTAATATGCCATAAGAAATGGCAGCATAACTGTCATTAAAATGTCGATCAGTATTTGAATCTTTCTTTTTGCTGTCATGCAGCCATCTCCTTATATTCGCATTTTCCGCAGAAAATCTGAGGTTTTTATGTAAATTCCTGTTACCTTGAATTTGATCTGGATTTCGTGCCGGCTGCTAATGGTACTATAACTTTCTGTTTCATAGAACTATCTTTTCATAAGTCAGATAAATGAAACAGCTATACCTCAAGACGAAAGACTAATATTAAAATGGGTGCAGCCTGTTAAAAGCTTCACCCATTTCCTCATGATTTATTTCAAATTTTCTTTAAAAAACTCCGACATCTTATCAAACGGGATGATATCCATCTGGTCATACAGATCCGTATGGACCGCATCTGGAATGATCATCAGCTCCTTGTTATCCCCTTTCAGTTCCTTGTACACATCCTTGCTGAAATAGCAGGAATGTGCTTTTTCACCATGGATGAGCAGAACAGCGCTTTTGATCTCACCACTGTATTTCAGGATCGGCATGTTCATAAAGGACAGAGAGGAGGTCACATTCCAGCCGCCGTTGGAGTTCAGAGAACGGGCATGATATCCCCGGTCTGTCTTGTAATACGCGTGATAATCCTTGAAATAAAATGGCGCATCCTCCGGCATCGGATCAGAAACACCTCCGGCAAGGGCATAGGTTCCATTCTTATAATCCTCAATTCTTTGTGCGTTCAGCGCTCTGCGTTTCTCATGACGCGCCTCCTCGCTGTTCTCGGAATCGAAATATCCGTTTGCGTTCACACGGGTCATATCATACATGGTAGAGGCCACAGTTGCCTTGATCCTTGTGTCTATCGCCGCCGCGTTGATTGCCATGCCGCCCCATCCACAGATACCGATGATACCGATTCTTTCTGGATCGACCTTATCCTGTATGGAGAGAAAATCAACCGCCGCCTGGTAATCTTCGGTGTTAATATCCGGTGATGCCACATAGCGGGGCTGTCCGCCGCTTTCCCCTGTAAAAGATGGGTCAAACGCGATCGTCAGGAAACCTCTTTTTGCCATTGTCTGGGCATATAATCCGGCTGCCTGTTCCTTTACCGCGCCAAAGGGACCGCACACTGCGATCGCCGGAAGCTTTCCATCTGCTCCCTTGGGCTCATACATATCTGCTGCCAGCGTAATTCCATAACGGTTATGAAATGTTACTTTGCTGTGGTTCACTTTCTCACTTTTAGGAAAGACCTTATCCCAAATATTCCGATATCATTTTTATGATGATACTGCTTTTCAGAATCGACTCCATATACATCCAGACAAATAGAACGCGCACCAGCCAGTCGTTTCATATCCTTTTGGGTCTGGCAGTCTGTCATAATCGCTTCCGACATGCCGGATATCAACAGCGGCATTTCCGAAACGCTGCTTCAATTCCAAAATTACGTTTCCGGCATTTTGATCCCATTCCTCCTGATGGGATCAAAGCGCCATGCTTCCTCTTTTTAATCCTGTCATTTTTCTCTCCATGCAGCTTACGGCTCTGCCGTATCCGTTGTACCCGTATGGCTATTCCGACAGAGCAATTCTATAAATATCCGCCTGTTCTCCATCAAATTCAAAACTGCGCTCATAGACTCCGCCATTCCGGGTGATTGTTTTTACCGAGGGTTCATTTTTCTTTTCCACCGAAAGATACAGTTCGTTCATTCCCGCCTTTTTGGCAACCTCCAATAACTGCCGCAGCATTTCCGTGGCAAAGCCTTTTCTTCTCTCTGACGGACGAACGCTGTAACCGCAATGGCCGAGATCCTTCAGAAAATCGTTCAGCGTATGCCTGAAATCAATGATTCCCACAATTCTATTCTGATCATCAACGGCAAAGAATATGTCTGTGATGACCCAATTCGGATTCACCGTTTCCTCCTTCGTGTTTGCATCTACAGTTCTGCACCATTCCGTATAATCATCCGTTTTATCAAATAATTCACTTCCGTTAATGACGAATTCCCCATGTTCAAAAAATTCCTTTCTGAACTCTATGGCCTGTTCTTTCATTGTTTCTGTTGGTCTGACTAATTGAATCATTTTTCATATCTCCTTATTCGCTAAAATTTTATCAAATTTCTTCTCCCACAGGATTTCATGGGGCACAAGCTGCCCGTCATAGAAAAGGGAAAATGTCGTAAAGGGCGAAGTGGCATTCTGCAGATCCTCTCTGGTCTGGATATGCACGGACCGAAACACTGCGTTCCTGGCCTTTGCCATCTCCTCCAGTATCGGTACATACCATGACAGAGTGATCTTTCATTATTTTCCCCAGCTCTTTTAAATCGTTCATGGAACCGCTCCTTCTTTATCCTGCAACGGGAATTTCACGTTTCTTTTTTAATCCGGACAATCTGTAATTCGTCTGCACCCTTTAATGAAACGACATGCAGCATATTTGCAGCAACGGTATTATTGAACAAACAGTCGCCAAGCCCTGCCCACAGCATTCCCGTGATGGGCAGGATTGCCTTGCAGAGCTAAAATCTCTGATTCCAGTCCAAAAGAAACGGCAAAACAAGCGATTCCCAATAACAGACCTTTCAAAATACCGCTTACAAAACCGTTTCTTTGAAATCCAGTATCACGCCATGTAAGATTTATCTTTTTCAATGCTTTTAATCCATCTGCGGTGTGCTGCTTACTGGATACGGTGGAATGATCAGCAGCACATGAAGGACAAATACATTCTCCTGTGTCTCTATACTCATGGCGCCGCCATATTTTTCAGCCACTTTTTTTACATTCGACAGACCTGTCCCTTTTTTGAACGCGCCTTTCCCATGGAAGCTGTTCTGAATTTCCATCATAAGGAAATCCCCCTGAATCCGCCCGGACACACGGATATATTTTTCTGTGCCGGCGCCCAGATTTTTTACTGCCTGGATTGCATTATCCAGTGCATTTGACAGAACAATACAGATATCAATATCCCGAATGCCACAAGGATATGGCAGAAGGAGGGAACAGTCTACGTCAACCCCCATGCTTTTTGCAGTCCCCAGTTTGTTCTCCACCAGAATATCCACGACCGGATTGTTCGTGCTGCAGGGGAATGACATTTTTTCCGCCATATCGTCCAGATCCTCCATATAGCTTACCGCCTCCTCCAGTTTCCCACTCTGCAGAAGTTTTTTTACCACTGCGATGTGGTTTCTGATGTCATGGCGGAAGGACTTTGTCCTGTCATAACGGGCCTTCGCTTCCTCCACATACTGGTTCAGGGAATGTTCCTGTTGCCCCAGCAGTGAAATTTCGGTGCTGAGATGGAAATTCTGCAGCAGTTTCTTATAGGAAAACAGAATGCAGAACAGACTGGCAAGTCCCAGCAAATACATGGCCAGCATCTGCCCGTGACTGAAAAAAAGTACCGCAGGCCCTTTGTCCACCTGAAGCTCAAACCGGAAATCAAATTCAATCGCATTGATATAGTTACTCATAATAAATATCATCAGAATCGGAATGAAAATCAGAGCCATCCGCTGCATTCCCATTGTAATATCAGGAGCATCCGCAGGACACAGGGCATCTATGGAAAAATAACGGTACACCATATAATAACAAAACCCGCTCAGCAAAAAGGACGCTGCCTCACAGATCAGCATGGCAGCAATATTGTCCGTCTCATGGAGAAAAGCGGGCATCCATGGGCAGGAAAGGCGCATCAGCGAGCTCACAACTCCATAGCAGAGCAGCATGATTTCCGTTGTCAGAGTCACATACAGAAGGGAGACTTTAAAATTCACATGGCAGCCAAAAACTCCGCATATCGAAATCAATAAAACAAACGCCGCGAAGCCAGCAATTGTACTGACCGGAACAAACTCGCTGACAATCACCGCACCTGCTCCAAACAGAAAATAAAAAGGAGGCCATATTTTCTTTTTCAGGAACTTTGACAGAAAATAAACCTGAAAAGACGTCTCAGTCACGCCCCTGATGTAGATATTGAAAAAATCTGAATACTCAGTCATGTTATCTGCCCCCATATGTAAAAGCCCTTACATATTCTTCATATACTGCAGAACAACACCGGAAAACTCCCTGCTCCGCAGCCGGGATACGGGAACTTCTTTGCCGTTATCCATACAGGCAGTCCCGTTTTTATATCCTTTTAAATGCTTCAGGTTGATGAGATAGCTCCTGTGGCACCGGAAAAAATGGCTGCCCAGCTTCGTTTCCAGATTTTCAATCCGCTCATAATAATCAACAACCTCGCCGGAAGCCAGGTTCAGATATATTTTCCGGTCTATGACCTCGCAGAAAACAATCTCATCCTCCCGGATGATGCGCCCCTCATACCCCTTTTGCACCAGCAGGCTGTCCTCGCCGGCGTTTTGCATGGAAGCAAAAAGGCGCTCCATGGTCTTCTCAAACTGTTTTTCCTCTACCGGCTTGACCAGATAATCGTAGGCCTGCACCTCGAAAGACTGAAATACCATCTCTTTCAGTACTGTAATGAAGATCAAAAAGCCGCGGAACTGCCCCGCCCTCAGCTTCCTTGCTGTTTCCAGTCCGTCCATGCCCTTCATCTGAATATCCAGAAACAGGATGTCAATCTGCCCCTCATCGTTTAACAGCTCTTCACCGCTTAAAAATGTCCGAAGCCGGATCTCCCTGTTCTTTTTACGGAAAAAATCGGAGGCCATTGCCCTTATTTGATCAGACATATGTTTTTCATCATCACAGATTGCAATATGGATCAATGCGCCACCTCCTCGCCATTATTCGTCAACGGCAAAAGAAAAACTTTTGCCGTTGCCACAAACTAATGTTTTATTATAGCCTGTCTGAAATGCCAAAACAATTTAATTGCTGTGAAATGTTTATCCGTTGCCGTGAGATGCTGTATAAAATCCGGTCAGCCACGCAGGAGGCATCCACGGCTTTCGGTTCACCGGATTTACTGTTTACTTACCTTCTACCGCAAAATTGTTTTGCGCTTATCCTCTTTTGTTCTATTCGTCAAATAGATTTCTCTATAATAATCTGTTATTCGTTGCAAAACAGATCAGGAACGCCGCCAGAGCGACGGCGGCCACTGCCATCAGGTTCCGGCGCTTCTCGCCTGCGAGGCCGCGCTTTGCAGGTTTTTTCCCGATCGTATCGGTATCGTTTTCATAAGGCCATGTCATGTCTGTTTCCCTCCCTTTTTTCCAATACTGCTATTTTAGGCGAAGTCATTCTGTCGCCTTAATCCGCTCCACAAGAGAGAGCTTTCTGGTATAACGGACCGCACAGACCGAAAATACTGCCTGCACCAAAAGCAGCGCGGCTCCGAACAGCAGCACCTGAACCACCGGGAAGTGATAGGTGAGAGTCCCAAACATACCGATCTGGTCGAAGACTTTGCACACAGCCAGACTGCACGCGGTCCCCAGCGTCAGTGTGACCAGCAGCGTGATCCCCACATAGTACAGGCACTCAAAGGACAGCATGCTGGACAGCTGCCGGTCACTCATGCCTACGGACTGGAACACACCGAACTCCTGCTGGCGGGTGAGAAGATTGGTAATCAGGGTATTCGCCAGGTTAATCAGAGCGAACACAAAGATAAAGACCAGAATGCCGTAGTCCCGGGCCAGTTCTCCCTGCAGGCCGCGCTCCAGCTCAGCGGACAGGTCATCCAGACCGGAGATCACCACCCGCTGGTCGGATACAGCGCCGAACACCGCCCGCCGCAGCAAGTCGCTGTCCTGTTCCGTGTGGAGATTGACATAGCCGGTAAAATCTGAAATTTCCGGATAGAGGACAGGCAACTCTTCTTCGGGCAAAATGAAGAAATGAGACGAGCTGCCGATCTGAACATCCTGCACAATGCCCATCACCGTATAGGTTTTTGTCTGTCCGTTGTAGCAGGAGAGGGTCACGGTATCCCCGACCTGATAACCGGTCCGGTAGATTTCCTTCAGCGCACTGCCGGCAGGGCAGACCAGAATGCCGTCTCCATCCAGAAGCTGCCGGTAGTCCGCTGCTCCATCCAGAACCGCATCGCCCACGTACATCTCCTCCATATCCTTCCGGGAAATTCCCCTGACAACAAACGCCTCATGCGCCCGGTTGCCGGGAATGACGCTGATGGCAGGAATCTCCACGCAGGCCAGGCTGTAGGCCGTGACATCATCCACGCCGGGGAGGGCTGCCAGCTTCTCCCGCAGGGTCTGGTCCAGAGGGTTTCTTTTTTGCATCTCCATGAATTCCCGGCCGGCGTGATCCTCATATTGCAGCAGATACTGACTCCGGTCTCCGAATTGAGACTGGGCCATTTCTTTTATGTCCACCGAGTTTGCATAGGCGGAAATGCAGAGCAGCAGAATCCCGGTCAAACCCAGGGAAAGGGTTGTTACAAACGTCTTTTTCCGATTCCGGGAGAAATTCATCAGAGCCAGGCGGGGCATGGTCAGGCGGCGATGAAGCTGCCTGGAGGCACTGCGCCCCTGCTGCCCGGAATAGGCGGTGGTACGGATGGCCTCAATGGCTGAGACCTTTCCCGCCATCACCATGGGCTTTCTGGTGGCGATCTGAACGGCGCCGTAAGTAAGGAGGGAAACCATCGCCGCAGAGCGGATATTGTCGCCCCAGGACCAGTAGCCGGGGACTGCAATCAGCGCAATCCCTGCGGCGCAGATCAGTCCGAGGGGGATGGCAACAGCGGTCAGGAAGCGCCGCTCCCGCCTGACTACCCGCTTCAACTGCTTCTGCGTGGTTCCCAGCACCTTCAAACGACCGTATTCCCGCATTTTGCCCATGACGGAGATGTAGAAGATGTTGTAGATCACAATGGCGCAGACCACGGCAATCAGGAGCGCCGCGGCATAGACCTCCATCCCGTTTCCAAGGTACAGATCCACCATGCCAAAATAGTTGGAGCTGTAAAAGGTTCGATCCTCCGGAATACCCATTTCCGAAAAAAACCGTTCAATATCCGCCCGGAGCCGGGCCGGTTCCATGCCCTGGCTCCCTGCAAAGCGGAACCGAAGCTCACAGGGGGCATTGTG
This sequence comes from uncultured Acetatifactor sp., assembly GCA_910586775.1. GTDB lineage: Bacteria > Bacillota > Clostridia > Lachnospirales > Lachnospiraceae > Acetatifactor. The sequence continues at coordinate 7,777 of CAJUJN010000119.1, forward strand.
GCCGTCCGCCTCCACCGCGGCCTCCGGAATCCAGACGGTGAAGATCCGGCTGTCGTTCTCCGCCTCCAGAATGCCTGTGACCGTATAGGTTTTCTCTCCGCTGCCCAAATCCAGGGCTACTGTCTGACCGACCTCCCCGGAGAGGCCAAAATAGCGGAAAAAAGAACGTTCCACACACAACTCGTTCTCCTTTTGGGGATAAGCTCCGGTAATCTCGCCGTAGCCCATCAGGTCGATCATCTCCGGACTGACATAGCTGACATTCAAAACACTGTCCTCATGACGGGCGGTTCCCGTCTCGACTGTACAGCCCCATTTCTCAAACTTTCCGGCGTCCACAAGCCGGACAGCCTCTTCCCGGGTCAGTCCGCTGCAACCGGCCTGATACTGCCCCAGGATACCGTCCAGCGTTTTCATCTGCCGGGCGGAATAGAGAAAGCAGAGGCTCCCCATCAGGCAGACGGCAAGGGCGATGGTAAGAATAATGAAAACACTCCGACGCCTGTCGGCTTTCATGCTCCGTCCTGCCAGTTTCTTTTCTACTATACTGGTATCATTTTCAAAAGGCCATGTCATGATCTGCCACCTCCTTACTCTACAATCCTGCCGTCCTCAATCCTTACGATTCGGTCGGCAAGCTGGGCAATCTCGTTGTTGTGGGTGATCATCACAATCGTCTGGTTAAACTCCATGCTGGTGCGTTTCAGAAGCCCCAACACATCGGCGCTGGTTCTGGAGTCCAGATTGCCGGTCGGCTCGTCAGCTAAAATGATAGCCGGTTTGGTAATCAGGGCACGTGCGATAGCGACACGCTGCTGCTGCCCGCCAGAGAGATTGTTCGGCATATTCTGCAGTTTATCTTCCAATGCCAGCATCCTCACGATCTCGTCCA
>CAJUJN010000120.1 GCA_910586775.1 uncultured Acetatifactor sp.
GCAGTTGTTAATTGGGCATGGTCAAGTACCCACCATCATGCCAGAAGCCTCGGATAAAGCTGCTATTATTACGGGCTATATCCTTTTCCTTTCTGTTTGCAGATGAATCATTGCTGTTCGTTCTATGCCTCTATTACTTGTTGCCAGCTCTGGCCGTACACTCATATTTCCCATACTCATACATCTTCATGGCAAGTATTCTGGTAATCTTTTCCATACCGTTCAGAATAGTCTCCACATCTTCATTCTCATCTTCCCCAAAGCGCTCGCAAAGATTCCGTTCTGCCTGATAGATGCCTTCATACAGAAGGCAGCATTCTTTTCCTTCGGCAAATTCATCCTCAATGGCACACTGTTCCGGCAGCGAAAGTAATCCTTCTGCCAAAAATCCATTCATCTTATCAAAAATTTGTTCCTTCAACATATTACATCCTCCTTTTGTCTCACTTTTACAACCGATTTTAATATGTAATTCAACTAAAATCAATAGTAGTGGTGCAAAAAGTGAGACAAACTCCTCGACACTTTTCGACAGACGGAGGGATATTATGCCAAAACCAACAGGAGCATCAGGAGAAAAGAATCTGGTCAGCAGCCGGCTCATTGAACTCCGCAGACAGAAGGGCCTCTCTCAGAGAGACCTTGCCCATAAGCTGCAGCTTGCCGGTTATGACATGGACAAAAACGTGATTACACGTATCGAAACCAACAAACGGTATGTAACGGATATCGAACTTCGAGCCTTGTCACAGGTGCTGGACGTCAGCTATACCTATCTGATTGATGGGACAGAAGGATAAAAGCAGGATACCACCACCTGCTCATAGGCTGGTATCCTGTTTTTCATGCCATTTTCAGCTAATCTCCATTTTCCACAGCCATCTTTCAATGTACATCCATCTTTTCTGCCCATTTCAATCCCTCATTTTCCTTCAGAAGCCCCATGTGGTACAGTGCCTGCACACAGTCTGCATAACCCTGAATGTAAGCCCGTTTCTCCTGGGCAGACGCAAAATCCTCCAGGCGCTCTTTCATTTCCTCTGCCTTTTCCTGCTCTTCCACAGGTAGGGTTTCCAGAAACACTTCCCATTCCTGCTCTGTTTTCTTCCATATCTCTAAAGCCGCTTCATATTCCGGGGTACGCACATAGCTCTCCCGTTTTACATTTTCCCCGTTCAAAGTTCCCAGAAACTGGGCGATCTTCAACCACACATCATTCATGCCATACATCTCCTCTATTTTACTATCTACATCCAGTATTCCCTGATCTCGCCATTATCCCACTCCTATTTTCTTAAACTTCATCTTTAGAAGTATATTATCACGCCATTCCGGTAAAATCAATTCATATACTTCATCTTTAGAAGGGAGTGTCTATGAAAATCTACTGGAACGGTACTTCCAAAAACATCATAGGCCCAAAGATAAAGCAGCTCCGCACCAGTCAGGGGCTCTCCCAGGCCGCCCTTGCAGGCCGGCTCCAGCTCCTGGGCATGGAGTGCAGCGACCTGACCATCCTGCGCATCGAACAGGGCAGCCGTTTCGTTCCGGACTACGAGGTAGCAATCCTTGCCGAATATTTCCATATATCCACGGACGAGCTGCTGGGAAAAGGGGAGACAGGACAGTAATCCTCCTGTATGCTCCCCTTTTATGTTCCCTTCATCCCTTAAACGCCTCCAGGGAGGACAGGATCCCCGCCATGGCACCTTCGTCCAGTTCAAGCTCCATCCCTCCCGGCATCTCTTCCGTTTCCTGTTCCATCTGATTTTCCATGTGCGCTTCATGGTGGTTCCCCTGCCGCTCACGCTCATCCAGCACCTGCAGCACAAAGCGCCGGATTTTTTCATAATCCAGAGGCGGCCCTACAGAGCCACCCTCCCCCGGATTTCCCCCGTTCTGCCATGCCAGCACCGCATTGACGATATACTGGGCCTTCCCCCGTTTCATGCTGTTTAACAGCTCTGCTACCGCCACATGGTTCGGATCATTTTTATTGAACCCTATGGTCGTTACAAAAGCATTTTTCTTCCCCATGGCAGTTACCTGCCTTTCCTCTGGATCTGGTAAAGGAGCCCGTAGCCCTTTGCGTTGGCCCGGATATCTTCTATGAACACACAGCGTCCAATCTTCTCAGAATGCTCCAGATATTCCCGGAGCAGAAGGGCGCCTCCTCCGATAAACACCACACAGCCTGTCTTCAGGTCGATCCCACGTTCCCTGAGCGTCCCCAGCAGGTCGTCCACATAGGTCCTGGTCATTTCCCGGACTGTTTTCTGGATCTGTGTGCCGTAATCCGTTTTCTCCTCCCGGATAATCCGGTCCACATCACTGTCCTCCAGCAGGATATCATGCTCGGAATTGATGCGGGAGATCACCTTATTATACAGCGTGATCACGCCCTTTTCCAGAGAATCGCAGGCAGACAGATCCGGTTTCCCACTGCGGATCAGCAGATAATCCAGCGTAAAGCCCCCGATATCCACCGTCACCACTTTGTTAAACTCCGATATCTTCGGATAAATGGTCATGGCAGCCGCATAGTCCTGTGGAAACGCCGATACCTGTTCTATCTCTATGGTATAAGCCTTCCCTTTGTATGTAAAATTCTGCCGGCCCCGCCCGCTGAAATATTCCTGGAATTTCTGATACAGCGCTCCATAATGTTTTGGGGGCAGGCCAACGGGAAGCGACACCTGAAGGATGGTATCTTCTTTACAGAACGCCTGCCTTTCCGCTTCCATGGCGATCCCGAACAGCGTAAGGATAAAGAACCGGTCATCTGCCGTCTTATCCCTCATGTAAGGGATCCTCTGCTCTGTCAATGCATAATAGCGCCCATCATAATATAGGTATTCCCCCAGCGCAGGCCTGCTGTCACTCTCCACCAGGCCGGAGGTAAAGATGAACTGCTCTGTCTTCATATTGCGGTTCCCATGGTCTACGGGTATCATCATTTTCTGGTACATACTCCTCGTCTCCTTTTCTTTTATTCCCGCGGGCAACGAGCCAAGCAGCCGCACTTGTGCGGATATTTGGCGACTGCCGCGAGGGTGGAATACTCCGTAGCTTGCTGCGGGGTATTTCACTTGTTATATACGCACAGATTAAGTAAAAGCCAACAACTTTTTACACATTCCGCAGATTTTACTTATTGTCTGCATAAAAAAGGGAGTGGAACCCCGTTTCGGGAAGACCACTCCGGTTCTCATATATTTTTATGAACTCTCTTTTTTCTTCTGTTCCAACCCATACAGGTAATCATCCACACCTTTGACATGCTCCGCCCAGTCGCCTTCCACGTCGCAGTCCCAGGTCAGCATCTTCATGGGCATCCCAAGGTCCTGGCAGATCTCTGCGAGCTTATGGCAGCCCCTCTGGATATTCTGCCGTTTGATGCCCTTCTTTTCACATGGGATGCGCTCCTGCTTCCAGTTTTTCCGGTAAGTTTCGCAGTACCTGCATTTCTCGTTGTAGTCGCCCCTGCAGACAGGCTTCAGCAGCTTGTCCATATCGTAGGCCTCATACACGAATTCCGTGCCCAGAAGTTTCATCTTCTGGAGAAACGGGGGAAGGTTCGCATACTGGTTGGCCCCTGGGACGCAGCCGAAGGTCCTGCCGGATAATGCGTGGGCAAGGTCCCCCTACAGAGGCCCTTCCGTGATAAAGACTGTCCCGTCCCCCGGCTTTCCTGCCAGATGGGTAGGGCTGCCCGAAGAGGTCCCCATGGGATAGTTGGTACTGGAGAGCCACATATACTTGCCTGTCCCAGTGCCGCATCCAGCAGGAACTTTGCCGCTGCGCGGAGCAGGTTGTCGGGCCCGCCGTAGGAGCTGATATACCATTCCAGCGCTTTGGGCTTTTCCAGTGCCAGCTGGCCCAGTGTCTTCCCCTTATGGTATCCCATGGGGATGACCACCGACGCTGCCGTATCCCGGTTCAGTTTCGCATAGATCTACTCCACAGGCATCTCCCGGCTGATCCCGGTCTGGTCCGTCCGGTTCTGCCTGTCTCCCGCCCGGTTTCCGGCAGCGCCTGTTCCCTGCGGTACATTTCCGGTGCCTGCCGCACCACGGCTCTGTGTCTGTGCAACCTGGGGACGCTTCCTGCTGTCTCCTGCAGGGGCTGCCGGCGCTGGCTGTGGGTTCTGCTGCATGGCAGGCGGCATTCCCATGGACGCTCCTACCTCTTCCGGCATCGGGATATACTGTTCTATCCCGTATTGTCCGGGGATATTTACATCCTCTTCTGACGCTTCCTGCATAAGGCCGGCTCCTGCTGTCTCCTTTAAAATCTCTGTATTCTCCTCTTCCGGCATGCCTCCTCCCTGAAGCATCCTGCGCTCCATGGGGGCTTCCGTTACCTCCGGATCCAGGTCTCCTTCCCGGTCTGCAAACTGCAGCCCGAACCCGGCATCCGACAGGGCCCTTCCTACTGCGGCAGTCTCTGCCAGCTCCACATATTTGTTCCCGAACTGGGTATCCGCCGTCATATATTTCTGCGCCAGGGCGTTGGAGATAAAATTATCCGGCTCGTCATTCCGGTTCAGGTACACCCTTGCTTCCACAATGGCTACCTGGTCTGTCAGCTTCAGGATATGTTTTACGATCTTGCCCTCCGGGTATTTCAGGCGGAACCAGAGCTTGCGGAAAGCCACATCCAGATAATACCTGGCAGGCTGCCCCTCATCCTGGATCGTCCGCATATACCTTCTGGGATCGAACCCTTCCACCCTGTTCAGCTTCTGTATCTCCGGTACTTCCTCATACATGGATCCCATGTTCATTGTCATTTCACTCATTTGTTTCTCTCCTTTCCTGTGGGGAGGGGATCTGTAAGATAAATATCCTCCTCCCGTGTTTTCCTTGAATTTTTATGATGCTTTTTTCAGTGAGAATGTGAACTGGCCGTCGCTGCCTTCCACAAACTCCATATTTCCCGGCAGGCAGGTTTCTTTCACCACCACTTCCGGCATCCTGTCCTTTTCTGTTTCCCTGACACGTTCTGCAGTTTCTTCCATTCCAGGCCGCTGTGAAAATCTCCAGCGGTTCAGATGATAGAACGGCGTATACCACACATCATTATCCGGATGGAGCATGGGCTTTGCCAGCGTATCCCCGATAATGATAACTGCGGGGCATCCCAGAAGGGAAAGCTGGATGTAGCACATCATGGCCGCAGTACGGTCAATGTCCTGGGCCACAAACAATACCTGCTTCTGATAGTTGATCCCATGCCTTTTCGCTGCATTGGCAAATGCGATCAGCATGGCGCCTGCACCACAGGCTGGATCGTTCACGCTGATATACCCCTTCTTTTCCAGCTCTTTTTCCATATTTTGTCCGGCAAACTGTATCTCCGCCATAAACCTGCTGATGTCATAGGGGGTAAAAAACTGCCCCTTCTGTTCCTGCTGAAGGTTCAGGGCATGGTAGAGGCTCCCCAGAAAATCCTGCTCCGGATTTTCATCCAGCGCCAGCGTAACGAGCGCCATCATCTCCGGAAAAACTTTCTGTTCCTCCGCTGTATATCTGCCAATGACCGAAAGGTACTGTTTTTCCCTTTCTTCCCGCTCCGGCACCGGAAACACGTTTGCCAGGGCCGCCGCGGTCAGATACAGGAAATCATTCCATATCTGCCATCTGGAATACCGGCTGGCATGCCGGTCGATGAGACTGCAGAACTCCTTTTGATAATCTCGTTCTTTCAAATTTCACCCCTCTATTCCGGTACACGTTCGATGCAAATTTTAAAATCCATATCTGTTCTGCTTTCCCTGACAATAACGCTTTCATGGTCTCCGCCCATTATCTTCAGGCCGCTAAGCGCCGCCTCCTCCTCGATTCTGGACAGGATCCGCTCCCCTTCCATAAATTCATCCTGGCAGCCACAGCTTTCACATTTGCACTCGGACAGGGTACAACGGTACTGCCTGCCATTTTCTGACATAGCAATATATGGATCACAAACCGCATATCCTTGTCTGCATAAAATAAAAACGGCCTGTTCAAATACTTCTCTGAGGATTTCAATATTCCATGGGAACTTCTCTTCAGCTTCAGTTTCATCCAATTCCAGCACTTCTTTCAGATAGCTGTAGGTCAGATTGTCTATTGCATCTACCCTTTCTACCATTTTTTCATTCATTTCTATTTCACCTGTTTTTCTCATTTTCTCCATTTCTCTCCTGATTTTCTTACAGATTCATTACCATCTGCCGGTATCCGCCTTCCTCCGGCAGGGCTTTCTTTTTTTCCACCAGTTTGTTGTATTCCTGTATGACACGCTCTCCCAGACGGGTATTGCGCCGGTCACATTCCGTATTATGGATCGCCATGGCTACCGCCCTTTTATCTCCTACAATCAGTACCTGAGCCTTTGCCCTGGTAACGGCTGTATAGAAGATATTCCTTTTGAGCATGCCATAAAAGGCTGTAATCCACGGAAGGATTACGACCGGGTACTCGCTCCCCTGGCTCTTGTGGACTGTGGTCGCATAGGCATGCTCCATAACGGCGATATCGGCTATGTAACAAAAATCTATGAGGATGAGGAAGGAACCAGGAAGGCAAAGCTTACCTTCTCAGACGGGCGGAGCGTGGACTATACCTGCGATGAGATGGATATATGGATGATCCGGTCCCCGGTGCGGAAGGTATGCCCTCCGGACTGGATCTCCAGGCTGCCGCTCCCTTTCCGGCTGCAGATTTCCCACAGCCGTTCATTCAGGGAATTGACGCTGGCATCCCCTTTCCTACGGTACGGGGACAGTACCTGAACCTGATCTATCCCATAACGGTCTGCACAGGTGCGGTACAGCTCCACCACAAGGTCTCCCGCAGTCTTCGCATCCTTTGCCGGGATAAAGGTAAAGCCTTCCCCGTAGTCCAGGGAAGTATTGTTCTCCTGCATCCGGTGTGCATTGGTGATGATCCTGCTGTCCTCTCCCTGGCGGAATACCGTGTCAAGGACTGTCACCGGGATCACGCCGCACTGTACCAGCTCCCGGAACACGTTGCCGGGGCCCACACTGGGCAGCTGGTCAATGTCTCCGACCAGGACCAGACGGCTTCCTTTCCGGATGTGGCAGAAAAACTCATAGGACAGGCGCATATCGGACATGGTAAATTCATCCGCTATGATAAAGCCTGCCTCCAGCATGCTTTCCATTTCCGCGCTGTCTTCATCATAGGTAAGCCCAAGGGCACTGTGCATGGTCATGGCCTCTGTGTGCCCTGTGCTCTCCGCCATTCTCCGGCTTGCCCTTCCTGTAGGCGCTGTCAGAAGGATGTCCGTCCCTCCCAGCTTCTTATGGATATGGAGCATTACCTTCTGTACGGTGGTCTTTCCGGTCCCCGGCCCTCCGGTGACAATGGATACCAGATGGGTAAATGCCTTCCGCACTGCATCCTCCTGTCTGGAAGACAAAGTGAGGGAAAGCTCCCGCTGGGCCTCCTTCAGAAGGATATCCAGTCCTGCCGGCACAGCACATTCCTGTGCTAAAAGGCATGCAATCGCCCTGGCAGCACCACATTCATACCCGTACTGCTTTGCCGGGTACAGCGCCCCTTCCGTATAGTAGAGGTGTTTTTCCTTCACCAGCTGGTAGAGCCTCTGATAGACCTCCAGCTCCGTCACAGCTTCTTCCCTGCAGCCGGTATTCAGCTGCTTATATACGTTCTTCTGAAATACCTGCTTTTCCTGATAAAGGTTCCCCAGCTGCAGCTCCTGCTCCATACAGTAATCAATGCAGCCGTCAATCCTCATGGGATCATTCAGGCGGCATCCTGTAGCCCTGGCGATCCTGTCAACGGTCAGGAATCCGAATCCGCTGACGGAGCAGAGGGCAAAGGGCTGGTTCTTTACTGTCTCCAGGGATGCATTTCCAAAGCATTCATAAATCTTCTGTATCTTTTTGGGGGTAACATCAAAAGGCGCCAGATATGCCGCAAGGTCACGGACTGTCCGGCTTTCCTGATAGGAGTCCATGATGGCATCCAGCTTTTTCTGCGTGATCCCCCGGATCTCCAGAAGGCTGTCCGGATACTTCTCCATGATGTCAAAAGTCCTTGTCCCGAAACGGTTCACGATCAGCTCCGCAGTCCGCGGCCCGATCCCTTTTATCATCCCGGAAGACAGATAGGCCTGTATCCCTTCCTTTGTCTGGGGCCGGATCTCCTGCCAGCTGTCTGTCTGGAACTGGAGCCCGTATTTCCCCTTTATCCATCTTCCCTGCAGGTCGGCTTCCACCGCATCCGTGTCGGGCAGGCTGTCCCCCTTTGCGGTGAACTCTGCGCCTGTCCCCGTATAATGCGGATCCTCTGCCTCCTTTGGGATCTCCTCCATCGTATGGAACACAAAGACACAGTATCCGTTATCTTTGTTGCAGAATATTTTCCGCACAAATCTGCACCTCATCTTTTCTCCTCCTTTCCTCTGCCCTTACCAGGGCAAACCCGTCCGGGCGTTCCCAGAGACTGTATACCGGGATGCTGCATTCCCGTGCCGTCCTTATCTCTCCTTCCATCCCGCTGCTGATGCGGTTCCCGCAGACGATCACCGCCCTGCACAGCTTCAGCACGGATATGCCGAATGCAAGGCAGGCTTCCCTTTCCTCCGGGATCCGGTCATCCAGATACGCCGGAAGGAAGCTGTGGGGCGCA
>CAJUJN010000121.1 GCA_910586775.1 uncultured Acetatifactor sp.
TGTTCTTTTTTCTGATGGAATTTAACATTTTTGTAATTTTATAAGTTTATCCTGCAAATAATCTTTACAAACTGAAACTTTTCGCATAAACTATAGGGTATGAATTACTACAGGAAGCAAATGCGGCTTCCGATAAGACATACTATAGGAAACAAGTGCAGCTTCCGATAAGACATACTATACAGTAAAGGAATGAATAAAAACATGGGTAAAAAAGCTACAAAAGCCGCCGACAATATGTACTATCTTGCACGTTCGGAAGCGGCTGAACAAAATCCTGATTTTTCCAGCCGTGAGAAAGTGGCTGAAATTATAGGCATCGACCGCACCAGACTGGCCCGCATCGAACTGGATACCATCGCCCCCTATCCCGAGGAGGTCAAGGCTATGGCAAATGCCTACAACATGCCGGAACTGTGCAATTCCTATTGCGCAAGGGAATGCCCTATCGGGAAAAATTCGGTTCGGGAGGTTTCCATTGACGATTTTGACCGGCTGGCACTGAAAGTTTTAGGCTCCCTCAAAGATATCGATTCTCTCCGGGCCTCCCTCATCGCCATCTCCGAGGACGGAGTCATAGAAGAAAAAGAGCGTCCTGCTTTCCAGCAGATACTGGATTCTCTGGAGAAAATCAGCACCAACGCCAAAGCCCTGCAGCTGTGGGCCATCAAGAATATACGGATGCACTGACAGCTGCCAATCATACCGTAGAAAACGTTACATCAGATAGCAGCGGCAGTTCCTCGAACTTTTTATCTGCCGGCTTACAGAACACACTTCCCCCGGCATCGGCAGAAACACCTGCAGCTGCCTGGTATTGCACCTGTCACTGTATACATTCCTGCGAATTCCGGGGGATATTAGTTACTCTGCAGCTTTCTGTGCAAATTCCGCAGTCACCAGCTCCGCATAGGGCACTCGCTTCTCCAGTACGCCGGAGTCTTCCAGAATATTCTGCAGCAGTTCAAATGCGCTTTCCTCAAAAATCAGGTTTTCTTTCCAGGTGTCCTGCTTATAGTAGCGCTCTACAATGGCGGTCAGCGTATCCATCTCTGTCTCCGGGAACTGAGGCGCAATCACTTCGGCTATTTCTGCCGGTGTATGGCTCTGCACATAATCCATCCCTTTCTGCAGTGCATCCGTAAAGGCCTGTACGGTATCCCGATTCTTTTCCAGATAACTCTTCCTGGCAGAAAAAGATGTGTAAGGCACATAACCGGAATCCTCTCCCAGGGACGCCACCACATACCCCTCTCCCTTCTGTTCCAACGAAGTCGCATGAGGCTCAAATTCTACAGTAAAGTCCCCCTGCCCGCCCGAAAAAGCCGCAGCCGTGGAGCCGAAATCAATACTCTGGTCAATCCTGACATCCGCCGGGTCTATGCCGTTTTTTCCCAGAATGTACTCAAATACCATCTCAGGCATACCGCCCGCCCTGCCGCCCAATACGTCCTTTCCCACCAGCATATCCCAGGAAAAATCTTCCACCGGCTCCCTGGACACAAGAAAATTGCCTGCCCGCTGTGTCAGCTGGGCGAAATTCACCACATAATCCTCAGTCCCGCCCGCATAGGTGTAAATCGTGCTCTCGCTTCCCATAAAACCGATATCCGCTTCATCGGTAAGTACCGCCGTCATGGTCTTGTCGGCGCCGAAGCCGGTTACCAGAGTCAGTTCAATGCCTTTTTCCTCGAAATAGCCTTCCTCGATAGCCACGTACATAGGCGCGTAAAATATGGAATGCGCCACCTCATTCAACACGACTTCCTTCTTACTGCTGCCGCTTTCCGCTTCATTTGCGCCGTTTCCGCATCCGGCCACGGCCAGCATCACTGTCAGCAGGGCGATACAGGCTGCCCCCGCTCTCTTCGATACCCCTTTCATAAAAGCCTCCATATGATTTGATATGCTATCATATGAGACAAAGGGGCGATTTGTTCCTTATTCTATTCTTTATTTTTGCTTTTTTCTTTTGCTCCCGCTTTCCGGCTGCCGTTCAGCTCATCTATTATCTTCTCTATCATCAACTTTTTCAGATACACATCAAAACTCAGCGCGCATACAAATGCAAACTTTCGAAGGAAATCCGCATCTTCCGGCGGCGCATTCTTAAAAGTCTCCTGGGCTGTCCTGTATTTCTCCCGCACATCCTCTTTCAGGGCCTGCATCTGCTTCTCTTCCATGGTAAATGCTTCCCGGTAGACACTTTCCAGATTAAACTTTTCCCCGTTGTGGAAGTAACGCTCCGTAATCGGCCCCAGAAGCGTCTGTATATCACTGATGGATAAAATCCCCTTGTAGTAATAAATAAAGATCAGCAGAAGAACATGCTCCTTGGAATACTTCTTCTTCACCGGAGGGGGCAGCAGATTATTTTTCGCATAATTATTGATCATGGTCTTGGTCAGTATCTTATCCTCCCCGGGATTCCGTGCAGAGGAATGCAGTCTGCTGTCCATAAATGTGGTGATCTGATCCATGTACAGGTCAATGTTTGGAATGTCCTCCGGGCTGATATACTGTACCCTCTCCAGACTTTCCAGTATGCTGTTCAGTAAATCATTGTTGTCAATCGTCATATATCCCTACCTCTTTCCGGAATCACCTGCAAATAAACCGGCCATAAACATTCACAAAGTGAAAAAGGCACATTTACATGTACTTACTCTATTATATAGTATTTAATACTACATGACAACACTAACTTTTCATATTTCACCAATTTTTTCCCTGCCCGCCTTTACTTTACGACTTTAATATGATAAAATGTCTACAATAAACATTGTAAAATTAAAATACAAGAGGTATCCCCAATGAATAAAAAAGTAAAGACTGCCGCTGTAAATTTCCTGTTTGATGCCATCCTCTGCCTGAAAGACCGGGAAGAATGCTACAGCTTTTTTGAGGATTTATGTACCGTCAATGAACTGCTATCCATATCCCAGCGATTCGAGGTGGCTGCGATGCTGAAGAATCACCGCACCTATCTCGAGATTGCCGAGAAAACAGGTGCCTCCACCGCTACCATCAGCCGGGTCAACAGGTCCCTGCACTATGGAAACGACGGTTATGAGACGGTATTTCAGCGCATGGATAAAAAGGAAGCGTCCGACGAAACTTTATAAGTTTCGCTTCGGACGCCGTTTTTCTCTTTATGTATTTTCAGGGAGGCTCCTGATAGAATCAACTCACTCTGCCGCTTTTGTCTCTTCCTCTGCCGCAGGGCTCTCCGTACTCCCGGCGCTCTCCTTGCTTCCTTCTTCCTTCCCGGACTCCACTTCCTTAAGCGCTTCCACGATGGCTGACTTTGCCGATTTTTTCATGGCTTTCACTGCCTTGTTGTTCAGCTTGACGGTCTTGGAGACATCCTGGTTCATATCGCATCTGCCCTGGAAAACAGCCTTCTCATCAATCACAAGCCCACTGGTAGTAAGGTCTCCTATGACCCTGGCCGTGGAAGTCAACTCCACTTTCTCCGGCACGTTCAGATTTCCGTACACTTCCCCGCCAATGACAACCTTCCGGGCGCTGATATCGCCATGGATGCACCCTGATGCGCCCACAATCACAGTATCCACCACAGTCACATTGCCGTTCACAGTACCATCGATTCGGACAGCTCCGTCGGATGTAAAATCGCCGTTACATACCGCTCCCATTCCGATAATCGTTGAAATCTGTGTTTCCTTGTTTCTCATCGCTTCATACCTCCGTTTTCATTACCATTTACGGTTTCACTCAGCCGCTGATTTCCAGCATATCCATGGGATTGACATAAGCGCCGTCCTTCATTAACTGATAGCCTAACTTCCCGCTTTCGTCCGTAATGATAAATAATGTTGTCCCCTGTGTCACTGTCTCATTCTGCTTTACCTTGACCTCACCCTGGTTTCTGTATATGGTAGTATAGCCGTTTCCATGGTCAATCCAGACATTATGCCCGTATTCGGGATCCTCGCTGACTACGGTAACCGTTCCGTCCGCCGTGGCCACTACCATGGAGCCTGACGCTGCCGTAAAAATACAGGTAAGATCCTCCGTCACACTGTCTATACTTGCCCTCTCGGATACCGGCAGCCTGGTGGGAAGGAATCGCTTCTCCAGCTGCCCGGACAATTCGCCCTCTGTCTCCACCTGCTGAGACACGGTCTCGCTCAGAATCCTGATCTTCTCGTTCAGCCCTGCCAACTCATCATTCAAACCGGATATCTCATCATTCAGGGCAGCGACCTGGCTTTCCAGCTCCGCCTTCTCCTGTTCCAGGACACCGATGACTTCATTCTGCTTCATCGTCTGGTCCAACTTTGCAGCCCAGATATCCTTCTCGTAAATAAAATACCCGATTAATGCGCCAATCACGATACACAGAACCACGATGATAGCCTGCAGAATCCACGGACGGATACGAAACTGTCTCATCCCGGAGTCAGCAGCATCAGATGTAACGATTACCACATGGTTGTTTTTACGTTTGTGTCTGTTACGTCCCATAAAAATTCACCTCCGATAACCTTTCCTATTTTACCACAAATAAGTTTTCATATCAACGTTTGCTTAACTTTTTTGTAATATTTGCACAACACATTTCTAACTATTTTGCATTGTGACCCTTATCGAAAGTTATTTTTTGTATATTTTCACTATGGTATTTATAACTGTCTCTTCTGTGCCCTTCGCAGGAAATGCTGTGAATACCTTTCCTGCTTTCCGCACGTTCATCCGCACAGACATTTTAATCGCCGTATGCCGCGCAGATTTCGGATACTCTCTTCCAGGACAGTCTGCCTCCAAACAGGTCAAGCGCGCTTCCAATCGTAACATTCAGCCGATTTCTTCCCAACCTGTGCAGTATCTCCAAGTCTTCATAACTGTGGACGCCGCCTGCGTACGTCACCGGCTTTCCTGCCCAATCTCCCAGCAGGCAAATCAACTCCTCTTCCATACCGCCTGCCTTTCCTTCCACATCCACGGCATGAACCAGAAACTCGTCACAGTAAGCTGACAGCCGCTCCAACAGTCTTTCTTCCACTTTCTCTTCTGTCAGCTTCTGCCATCTGTCCGTAACAACCCTGAAGCCGTCTTCTGTCCGGCGGCAGCTCACATCCAGAACCAGTCTTTCCCGCCCGACTGCCTCCGCCATCTTTTCCAGCCTGTCGTAATGAATCCTTCCGTCCCGGAATACATATGATGTCACGATCACATGAGACGCACCCTCTTCCAGAAACTCTGCCGCATTCTCCGGACGAATCCCGCCGCCCGCCTGCAATCCTCCCGGATAGGCACGCAGCGCCGCCAGCGCCTGCCGTTTGCTCGCTTCATAATGACTGCTCTCTTCGGAATTCAACAGGATCACATGTCCCCCTCTGATTCCCGCATTTCGATAAATTTCCGCAAAATAAGCGGCATCCTGCCCTGCCACAAAGTTCTCTCTTGCCTGGTCTCCTTCATCCTGAAGGCTTCCGCCCACGATCTGCTTCACCTGGCCGTTATGAATGTCGATGCATGGCCTGAATTCCATTTTTTACCATTTTCCCTTTCTTTTTTTCTGAATAATTTCATCCGTGATTCACATACTATTGGCAAATCAGCCATGACATCCTCAAACGGGCATGGCCTGATTAACCGTCCGCGAGTATCATGCCCGCGGACAGCAAATTCCTCAGAAACCATACAAAAAACAGCTTGTTTCCGCAGGTTATTTTGTACCGCTTTCTTAGGAACCGCCACATTTCCTTACGAAGCAGCTTGATGATTTAGCGCCCGCAAAAGCGGACAGGAGGGTAATTATGAAAAAATCAAATGTTACAACGGGACTACGAAGGCTTATGACACTGAGTCTGGTGCTTACCTTCATGTGCACGGCAACCGCCTGTACCAACAGCGCCAAAAATAACAACAGCTCCGACAGCATGGCCGGCAACAACACCTCCGATGCACCCGGGGACGACACCGGCTCTACGGCAGGCAATAACGGCTCCGGCACAAACAACAATAACACCACCGCCGGGACAGGCAACGGATCTGACACAGGCAATTCTGCCGGCAGCCAGACCAACGGCACGAACGGAACAACGGGAAATAATCAGATAACCGGAACGGGTGGGGCAACCCAGGGAGATGATCCATCCATTTGGGATAGTGTAGGCGACGGCCTTACAAATGTAGTAGATGATGTCGCTGACGGTATCGGCGATATAGCCGATGACATTACGGGCAACGGCAATACCGACAGCAGCGCAAACGGTAACACAACCGGCACCGGAAATGCTGCAAACGGCACTAACGGCAATACCGCCGGCACCGGAAATGCTGCAAACGGCGCTAACGGTAACACCAACAACAGCACTAACGGCAATACCCGAACCGGCAGCAATAACGGTGCCACGGGCAGATCCACCAACACAGGCACCATAACAAACGGAAACTCTGCCGGCAGCCCTATAAGCTGGTAAGCGCTCCGTTCCGTCCCGTCTGAAAAGCAGGAAAGAAATTCTCCTGGCTGCCCTGTCATACAAAGCAGTCAGGGGGATTTACCAGCTTTTTCATGCTTACACTTCTTCCATGATAGTGCCGTTCCTGTATGCCTCCAACAGTTCCTCCAGATAATAAATCCTCTCCCCGATTTCCCGCCCTACATCCGTATCTGCCACCAGCTTTCTTCTGGGAAAAGTTTCCACATCCACGGAATGAGAAAACAGGTCCGACTCATTCTCAATAACAGTCTGCGCAGACTCAAAAGGCTCATGCGCCGCCAGAAGCATTCCTCTGGAATTGCAGACAAGAGTATAGCCCGCTATCCCCGTCTTCCCCTGATAGGCCTTGGAAAAGCCGCCGTCGATAATCAGCAGGCGGCCGCCGCATTTGACAGGAGATTCCCCGTGAATCTGCTCCACGGGCACATGCCCGTTCACAATATGGGCATCCGCCCCGTCCAGCCCGAATTCCTTCAGAATCCGGTCCACTGTCTCTTCTTTTTCCAACAGTTTATAGTAGCTGTTCTTCTTCTCCGTATGTGTCTCTTTTTCTGCTATAAAATACCGTTCAAAAGTTGCCATCTTTTCTTTGCCGAACACGGGAGAACCCGGACCTGTCCAAATATACCACATGATATCCTGGCCCGCGGCACGCTCTGTGACATCCTTGGCATAATATCCCCTTCTGGCATAATACTCCAACACACCGTACAGCGCCTTGCCATAATACCGCTTCCCGTATACGTCCACTCCCATAAAGCTTCCGTCCGCGTTCAGCGGCACACAGCCGTGATACAGCAGGTTTCCGTTGTAAATCTTGTACAACCCTCCCTTTGCATAGAGGAAACGGACATGGCGCTGCAGCTTCTCGCATTTCATAAACGCCTGCTGCAAGCGCTCCATCACCTTCTCCTCTTCCGCGGTCAGGGCATACGGATTCTCAGGGTCTATGGTCGGGAAATCCATATCCAGCATCTTTAACTCCCTGCTGCCGCCTGGCGCCCCGTCACCGATACGGATGGTTCCCTTTTCATAGTCGATCTTGTCCAACATCAGCCGGTCTTCCATATGAAATTCAGGACGTCTGAGAATCACCTGCCCCTCCAGTTTGAACTGGATTATCGCCATTGCCTTGTGCATCTTTGTATCCATATCCAGGTCTTTTGTATTATAATCCGTATTGAACCGTATGGAAAAACGCTCACAATCCGCATTTTCATATGTTTCCATGGCAAATTGGGCAAGGGGAAGCAGGTTGATGCCATATCCATCCTCCAGAGTACCCAGATTTCCGTAGCGGGCGGCAATCCGTATCACATTCGCAATGCAAGCCAGCTGTCCGCAGGCTGCTCCCATCCACAGGATATCATGGTTCCCCCACTGTACATCCACGGAATGGTAATCGCATAAGGTATCCATGACAATGTGAGGGCCAGGGCCTCTGTCATAGATATCTCCCACAATATGGAGATGGTCTATGACCAGACACTGAATCAGCCGGCTCAAAGCAATGATAAACTGAGGAGCGCGCCCGATCCGGATAATGGTACGTATGATTTCATTGTAATACGCTTCCTTGTCATGGATCTCTTCTTTCTCCGTAATCAACTCCTCAATCACATAGGCAAAATCCTTCGGCAGCGCCTTGCGCACCTTGGAACGGGTATACTTTGAAGACACCCGCTTGATCATCTGAACCAGCCTGTGCAGCGAGATAGTGTACCAGTCCTCCAGATTATCCTCTTCCTTCTCCACGATCTCCAGCTTCTCTTCCGGATAATAGATCAGCGTGGCCAGGCCCCTCTTGTCTCTGTTGCTGATGGTATTCCCAAATTCTTCGTCTATCTTCTTGCGAACGGAGCCGGAGCCGTTTTTCAGCACATGATTAAACTGCTCATATTCTCCATGGATATCCGTGAGAAAATGCTCCGTCCCCTTGGGCAGATTCATGATTGACTGCAGGTTTATGATCTCCGTGGCGGCAGACGCGCTGTTCCTGTACTGTCTCGCCAACACCCTCAACACTTTGCTATCCTTCTCGTTCATAGCGCGGACCTCCGGCCGCAACCCAAAATAAAATAGAGCCAAAACTCTGT
>CAJUJN010000122.1 GCA_910586775.1 uncultured Acetatifactor sp.
AAATAGCCGATTGGCAGGAAAACTATATGGATCGCCTGAATAAGGAGTATATAGCGTTGCTGAGTTCGGACGAAGGCAATCCTTCAGACAGATTCCGGAAGCTGGAGCAGAGGATCAAGGGAGACAGAAAGCATCTGGGCGTCACGATTGAGATGAGCAAATCAAACGCATTTTTCGATATTGCGGATCTCATCAGACTGAAAGTCATTACTTTCGATGATCTGGCTGATTTCAGTGATACATTAAAGGAAGCAGTAAGAATGATACTAAGCAGATGAAGGGAACAGGAGACGAAGAGATGGAAACAGGAGAAAAAGACACTGATGTCAGAATATTTTCCAATCGGGACATAAAAAAGCTGATTATTCCGCTGATTATGGAACAGGCGCTTGCCATCACGGTGGGAATGGCTGACACCATGATGATTTCTTCTGTGGGTGAGGCGGCAGTTTCCGGAGTCTCTCTGGTGGATATGTTCAATAACTTCATCATCAGCATGCTGGCGGCCCTGGCTACCGGAGGGGCGGTGGTCACCAGTCAGTTTATCGGAGCATCCAGACGTGAGGAAGCCTGCCGTTCGGCCAGGCAGCTCCTCTGGGTCAATGCCGTCATTACCATCATAATTTCTGTTTTGGTCATTGCGGGCCACAGGCTGATTCTGAATCTTTTTTTCGGAAAAATAGAGGCGGATGTAATGCAGAATGCCATTACTTATCTGATTATTTCCGCAATATCTTTTCCCTTTCTGGCTGTTTACAATGCCTGCGCGGCGCTGTTTCGCTCCATGGGAAATTCACGGATAACCCTGAAGGTATCCATCCTCATGAATATTATCAATGTAGGCGGCAATGCCATCTGTGTATTTGGGCTGAAAATGGGGGTGGCAGGGGTAGCGGTGCCGTCGCTGATTTCCAGAGCAGTGGCCAGTTTTATTCTTTATGTTTTGTTGAAAAATCCGGAAAATCTGATCCATCTGAGCAAAGAGCGTTTTCGGTTTGAATGGAAAGTGGCTAAGAAAATTCTGCATATAGGGATTCCCAGCGGTATAGAAAACGGTATTTTCCAGCTGGGCCGTGTGGTTGTGGTGAGTATCATCGCGGGATTCGGAACGGCGCAGATTGCCGCGAACGGCGTGGCCAACAGCCTGGACAGCATGGGATGTATCGTGGGACAGGGCATGAACCTTGCCATGATTACCGTAATCGGACAATGCGTGGGTGCGGGTGATCTGGCCCAGGTGCGGTATTACACGAAAAAACTCCTGCTGATTACTTATGCTGCCACCGCGGTGATAAACAGCCTGATTTTGCTGTTCCTGCATCCTGTTCTGGCACTTTACGGCCTGGGAGAGGAGGCTACGGGCCTGGCATATATCCTTGTGATGATTCATGATGGTATGGCGATGCTGCTCTGGCCGGCATCTTTTGTGCTGCCCAATATGCTCAGGGCCTGCAATGATGTAAAATATACCATGGTGACAGCGATTTTTTCCATGGTTACATTCCGTATCGGCTTGAGCCTTGTATTCGGTGTTCATATGGGAATGGGGGCCATTGGCGTATGGGCGGCCATGGTGGTTGACTGGATTTTCCGGGTTTGCTGTTTTGTGGGGAGGTATTTCCGGGGGACATGGAGGCGGCATTGTAATCTATAGGGAAGAAAGTATAGCCTAAGCTGGAGTTTGTTGGCTGGCAGTCGTTTATAAAGAATCATTATTTTTACGCAGACAAGATGAAATTTATCAAAGAGTGGCGGGAAAACGGGGATGCCGTCACCCTGCTCGCTCGTCCAAAACGTTTCGGAACTATTTATTATATGAACCGGGTGGTTATGGAGACTTTCAGCTTCTTTGACAATGGGAATAGACCTTCCGGGAAGACGGAACCGGGAAGATTCTGCCACGGTTTTGTCTGGGGCTGTTGGTGGATCTGAGAGGGCGTTATACAGTCACTTCAAACCGGGAGAGCGGGTGTTGAATGCTCTATGGACCTCTGATATAATAGAACGTATGTTTGGGCTTAGGCTGAAACAGAAAGAAGGGCTGTTTTAGCAGGAGCGGACAGGACTGCTGTGGGAGAGTATGGGCAATTATGGGAAAAGATGGCAGAGACTATGAAGCATTTGAGATTTTTGAACAGATACAGAGTGAGGAAAGACAGAAGGAAACCGTCCCGCAGCCATTGTCCCAACGCAGGATTACAGAAGTTCTTTCCTTTGAGGAGGCTCCTTATTTTGAGATAGAATATGATGCAGGCCCGGTACAGGATGGGGAAATCATACAGGTACCGGGAGCGGTTCCCCTGCCCGGTGTTCCTGCAGGAGCGGAAAAAGGAACGGAAGCATGGAACCCGGCCGGAACGGCAGATGAGAAGGAAGCGCCAGGGTTGGCAGGGGTAGAAGAGAAGAAAGCAGATGCATGGGCTTCAGCGGAAGCGGCGGAAAGAAAGGAGAATAAAACGGCGCTGTCCGCATGGAAATGGCCGTTCGGGCAGCAGCCTGTCCCGGAACATATCGAAAGTCGGGAAGAGGACCCGGTCCGGGAACTGTTCAACAGGATGCGGGATATTGCCAGGGAGGACAGGTACCCTGGTTTCCGTAACTCTAATTTCTACGATCAGAGGATGCAGCGGGAAAATGCAAAGACCTTCTATAAACAGGGGATGTTTATGAAGGATTTCGAGGATGAGTATGAGAAGACAGTACCGTATTCTTCTTACTTCCCCTGCTATCAGATGATGGGCTATGACCAGCTGCGGACCTTTTTTACCTGGAGAACGCAGATTCGGAAGGAAAAAGTGGAACATATCTCGCTGTCCTACGCTTATTTGTATATTTATGAGCTGCTGAACAATATAGGCGTGGACAGCCCGGAGGAAGGGCTGGGGCGACTGCTGTTTTTCTGGGAGGCCTTTCGGGTATATGACAAATCGGTGGACAAATATGTGCCGAGATGGCTGAAGGATTATCATATTTATTACGAATTGCCCCGGAGTTTCCCTGATTTTGTGGAGGAGAACGGGCTGGAGGCTTATTATCCGGGCATGAAGGATGAGGAAGAGGGCTTTGACTTTTATTGTGCCATTTCCAAATATGATATCAGGAAATCTGTCTTTTACGGAGAAGGGCGGGAGGATATGATTCAGAGGTGTTTCTTCTTTACTCTGGAACGCCTTCGGGAAGCGTTGGCAAAAGGCGGTTTTGCATTTGAGTCCTGTCTGTTTCAGCCTGCCCGGAATATGTCCATATGGGTTCCTTTCAAGGGGGCATTATTTTATCCGTCTGTCAGGCAGAGAGACAGGAAGGTAGTGCTGTCCAGAAGGGAAGTCTATGTATGCAGTCATAATGAATGGACATGCAGTGCCATGATTACTGCGGACAGCGGCAGGCGGCTTCTGGGATATGTGATGAAGCAGACGGAGGCTGTACTCAGGGAAGTGACGAAATTCAAATATAAACTTTCCGCGAATCCGAATATGCTCAGTCCTGTAATGGCGGACGAACTGAAAAAGGCAGGTATATGCCTGGAAACCGTCATTACGGATGCGGTGAAGGCATTCTATAAGGAAGAGAACAGAACGGTTGTTCGAGTTAGTGCGGGAGCGCTGGAAAAAATCCGCCGGGAAGCTTATGCAATCCAGGAAAAGCTGACAGTTCCGGAAGAGGGCATTTTGCTTTCGGAGCATACGGTGTCAGAAGAGGGCATCTCGCTTTCGGAGCATACGGTGCCGGAGGAAGGAATTTTGTTTTCGGGGTTGGCAGGTGCAGAGGCTGTCCATGATGCAGATGGGAAGAACCAGGCGCAGAGGTTGGTTGAAGCGGGAGATGTGCCCGGCAAAAAAGACGCATCGAAGAGCCGGGAGGAATCCGCAGAAGGAGAAAACGTCTCGAAAAAGAATCTGATTGCAGATCAGAAGGATATACCGGACATAATGCTGGCAGAGCTTCCGGACGGAATGAGGACAGAACTGCCGCATTCGAATCAGGATACCCGGATTCAGGCAGCTGAATATACTGAAAAAGGTACCGGAAATGACGAATGGAAAGCATTGAGAGAAGCATTGACGGAGATGGAGCGGCAGGCACTGAATATCATTTTGAATGATAAAACAAACCTGAAGCTGTTCGCCGACCAACAGGGCATTATGCTGGAGGTTCTGGCGGAGGGCATTAACGAAAAAGCATCCGATATGGTCGGTGACGGACTGTTGGACAATGACTTTGAAGTCTATGAGGATTATCTGGAGGATGTGAGGAAAATGCTGGACGGACAGTAAGCGAATCCGTATACGGCTGTCTGTCAATGCAAAAGGAAAAAAGCAGAGGAAAACGCCTGTCCGGGCATCCGTTATCAGGTTCACCGGGATATGTTGGGCACGTCGGCCGAAGAACCGTTTATGAAGGGGCTGCAGCAGGAAATTCCTGGACAGGACAATGTGCAGAAGCATCTGATGGCACAGCAGCCCGACGGATGGTTTGGGCGTCAACTGGCAGGCGCTTGCTCCTGTGGAGGAGGCAGATCTGCAGGAAATCCTGGGAGATAACAGTTTTGAGATGGCAAAGGGCGGGCTTGCCGGGGAGGAAGTTGCGGATGAATTCCGGGTGTTCGAGATTTAGAAACCTGGTAATGGGTTCCGTGGAAAATCAATAACTTTTGTCAGACAAAATGTATAATGAGTGTGCGCTTCAGAAATTGGAACGGAAAAACGGCTACGTATAGAAGTGGTGCTTTCTGTTGCCAGGAATCAATGCGCTCACGAGTATGGCAGGGAGCCGATGCATGGAGATGAAGCATTGTGAAAGCCGGAAACCGTTGAGTCTGAAGAAAAATCCATGAAAGGCGCAGTATATGATGAAAGAATCGAAGAAGGAACCAAAGAAAATACCGGGAACGGGACAGGCAAAAGTGTCATGGAAGAACAGCCTGATGCTCTTTCTGGCGGCTTTTATCTGGGGAACTTCCTTTGTAGCCCAGAGTGTGGGCATGGATTACCTGGGGCCGTTAAGCTTTAACGGTGCCAGGTTTCTCATGGGAAGCGCAGTGCTTTTGCCGGTGGTCTGTTTTAATCGGGCGAGAAAGAAGAGACAGAAAGAGAAACCTGCGGACTTCAGGACTACATTGACAGGGGGCGTATGCTGCGGTCTGGTGCTGTGTGCGGCCTCTCTGTTGCAGCAGTATGGTATTTTGTATACCACAGTGGGAAAAGCCGGCTTTATCACTGCATTATATATCATTCTGGTTCCTTTTTTCGGACTCTTTTTAGAGAAGAAGATAGCAGGAAAGGTTTGGACAGGCGCGGCAATCGCGGCATTTGGCATGTATCTGTTGTGCATGAGCGAGAGCCTTTCCCTTGGCAGAGGAGACAGTCTTGTCTTTCTTTGTGCCGTTCTGTTCTCCGTACATATTCTGGTGATTGACTATTTTTCACCCAGAGTGGATGGTGTGGAGCTTTCCTGTATCCAGTTTCTGACGGCGGGAGTCACTGCAGGTATTCTTGCTTTTCTTTTTGAAGGACCTGATATGGGCGATTTCGTGAACGGCATTATTCCTCTGGCATATGCGGGTATCCTTTCCTGCGGTGTTGCTTATACGCTGCAGGTGTTGGGACAGAAGGGTACCGATCCGGCCATAGCCTCTCTGATTCTCAGCCTGGAATCCACGGTTTCCGTGTTGGCGGGATGGATAATCCTGAATCAGACACTGACCGGCAGGGAGCTGACAGGCTGTATACTGGTCTTCTGCGCGGTGATTCTGGTACAGCTTCCGGATAAAAAGGCTCTGCCATCCGAAGAGTCTGAAGAATCCTGAAAATAAGGGACAGCGGAATTAGAGGCGAAGTCTGTAGAGACAGATATTCCATACTGTTATCAGGACGGGAAAATGGCTATCAATGCACTGATGAAGATTCAGCTGAATAAAAGATATTCAGGGGAGAAGCTTACCTTCGAGGTATTGAAAAGCGAATACGGGATCTTTGCGGTCAGAGGACCCGGAGGAATTCCGAACAGCTTGAGCGCGGCATTGCATAAATACAATAAGTAGAAATAGAGAGACACCAGAGAATATAACAGCGGCTGTTGGAAAATGAGCACATTTACGTAATATAGCTTCCGATATTTCAAGAATTGCAGCTATGTATTGTATACGGATATCATTTTCCAACAGCCACTTATAAATTGCAGAACCGCTTTTTCACGGAAATGAAGGCTTATTCGGAAGCCAACCGGAACTGATCTACCAATTCCTTCAGTCCTGCGGCCTCTGCGGACAGCTGTTCACTTGCTGACGCGCCCTCCTGAGCCGTTGCGCTGTTAGTTTGTACTACCATGGATATCTGATTGATACCCTCAGAGACCTGCCAGACGGCATCTGACTGTTCGTTGGATATCGTTGCGATGCCGTCGATGGAATTAACAACAGCCTGTATGCTGTGTACTACCTCTGACAGAATATCGGCAGTTTCTTTCGCAATGCCCGAACCAGAATCCACCGCGTCTGAGGAGCGCTGTATCAGGACGGAAGTGTTCTTGGCAGCTTCTGCGGATTTTCCTGCCAGACTGCGAACTTCTTCTGCCACGACGGCAAATCCCTTTCCTGCACTGCCTGCCCTGGCAGCTTCCACGGCGGCGTTCAGAGCCAGAATATTGGTCTGGAATGCGATATCCTCGATGGTCTTTAAAATTTTTCCGATTTCATTGGAGCAGTTCTGTATTTTATCCATGGAATCCACCAGCTTCTGCATCTGCTGATTACAGCGGGAGATTTCTTCGCCTGCCTGATGGGTCTGGCTGCGGACTTCCAAAGCGTTCCCGGCCGTGCTTTTTGCCTGGGAAGAGATTTCGTTGATCTGTGCTGCCAGTTCATCTACGGCGCTGGCCTGTTCCACGGTTCCCTGGCTCAGGGCCTGGGCGCTGGAAGAGAGCTGACTGCTTGCGGAGGATACCTGATTGGCGGAGCCGTTCACCTGGCGGATGATTTGGCTCAGTTCCAGCTTCATATTGCGCATGGAGATCAGGATATTTCGAAAGCTTCCCACATACACTTCCTCGTGCTCGGTGCGGACATTCAGATTCTGACCTGCAAGCTGAGTCAGCAGATAGCTGATATCGTTAATTACAGTGCTTAATCCCTCTACCAGAGAGGCTGTGGAACGTGCCAGCATGCCTGTTTCGTCTTTGCTGCTGATCTTCGGCACAGGGGTGTCCAGATCGCCTTCCACAAGCAGCTGCATCCTTTTTGCGCAGGCTTTCATGGGTTTGCTGATGCTGTTTGCCAGAAGCAGCGCGATGATGATGGAGATCAGAATGCCTCCGGCCATTACCAGGATATTAATTACCATTCCTTTATATGTAGAGGCCAGGTAGTTCATCTGGGGCGCAGTGACTGCGATGCTCCAGCCGTCTGTACCGCTTACGGGCGCATAGGCCATGAACATTTTCCCTGTCGGGCTGTCATAGCCTCCGAAACCGTTTTCTCCCCGGCGCATGGAGTCGTGGAGGGAAGCCAGATCTTTCAGGGAAGAGTCGTTTTTTGCTTCGGCTTCGATATTCTGGACAGTGATTGTATCCAGTGTAACGTCGGCAATGGTATCGCCGGACTTATTGATCATGTAGGCTCTGCTGTTTTCTCCAATCTGGATGGAAGAGACAATGTTGTTCAAAAAAGTCTCGGGAGGAACGAAATATACCACGCCCACAATGGAAGAACCGTAGATTCCGTCGGCGTACAGGGGAGCAGCCACCATGATGGACAATTCTCCGGTGATCTTGCTGATCAGCGGCTCAGATACAAAAATATTACCCTGCAGAGCCTGCTGTACGTACTCGCGGTCCGAATAATCCTTTCCGTCGAAAATACTGATGCCGTCCGGCCCGATGATATTTCCGCGCTGAAAATTGTGCATGGAACAGCGTTCATCGATGATGGACTTTTTCTCTTCCGACGGAACTTCCGGGTCGGACAGTTGAGGAATGCAGCCTGCGTCCATTGCCACGTTCCTGTATGCTGTCAGCTCCTGTTCCACGCGTTCCGCGGCAAGTACTGCGGTTTCGCTCATCATGTGGTTTACCGTGGAGATGGTACTGCGGTAATTCGGCACAATGCCGGAGATGCCTGCTGCAACCAGTGCCGTTACTACGGTCACTATGAGGCATAAAGTTATTTTTGTGCGAATGCTTTTCATGTTATCTTACCCCGTTCATGTATGATATTTTGTATTACTGCTTATAGCTATTATACGAGGGAGGTTTCTGGTTTGTCAACCTCTACGTAAGCGCGAAAAGCCATTAAATGACGAAACGGTTACTGTTCACACGTCGGCTTGACTGAAAGAAACCGATGGTATAGACTGTTG
>CAJUJN010000123.1 GCA_910586775.1 uncultured Acetatifactor sp.
GGGGCTTGCTATAACAATTGGATTTTATACTATAATTTGACTGTGAATAGTAACTACGTTTCACAATATTGCAATTTCTGATTGCATTCCGGCCAAAATGCAGATATACTAAGAAAGTGTCTACAAATAGCCGCTGCAAGTTCATAGCAAGTTTTATTGTATTTTTCGGTTTTTGCCTGAAGAAGTTGCAGCGATTATTTTCCGACAATTTCTAAAACATTACAGCCAATACAACAGGAGTTTTCAAAATGGAACTGTCTGGCGGTGTTAAAACACTGACCGCAATTTATAAAATGCCGGAGCTGGTCTTTAACGCCTCTGATAATTGAATTTTGACAGTAAACCCCCAGACAATTGCCTGGGGGTTTACTGTATACCCGCACCTGGCGCACAGAAGTCACTTTCTTATACTCCGCAGCGCCACATGCCTGGACACATTATAAGTCCGCAGTCCGAAATTTTCCGTGCTTTGCTGAAGCCGCCTCATCCAGTAATACCCGAAACCAATCTGCCCGGAGCGGGAGCCTTCTTCCCAGAGATCATTCTGCACCGCATACGTTACCGCATCCTCCGCCTCAAAAGCTTCCATTTGATAGCCCAGTTCCTGCAGGTACGGCACCAGAACCGGAGCCGCATCCGCACTCAGTCCCCTTAGATAATAATAATCCTGATAGGGTTCCTTCGCCAGGAAGAAGCTTCCTCCGTCTGCCTCTCCTCCAAAAATATCACTTCTGCTTTCCGTATATGACACATGTGTCACACCTGTCCGCTCACTGTCTGCATCTGCAGACGCATTCGCCAGGTTTACCTTTGCGA
Source organism: uncultured Acetatifactor sp. (assembly GCA_910586775.1). Lineage (GTDB taxonomy): Bacteria > Bacillota > Clostridia > Lachnospirales > Lachnospiraceae > Acetatifactor. The sequence goes on from CAJUJN010000123.1 coordinate 817, forward strand.
TGATATAGTCCGGATGTGCAAAGGACAATGCCAGATACAGCACTGCCACCACTGCCATATGGTAACGGAACAGCGGAAAATCCTCCTTCAAAATCTGAACCACCACTCCCACAAACAGCAGCGCCAGCAGAGCCAGCCCCCACAGCACCAGAATCCTCAGGTAAGTCAGGTAGTAATAACGGATATAGATGACCATCCGCATGGCACTGGAGGCAATCATCACAAAGGTACAAAACGACATCACTGTCAGTATTCCTTTCAGGACCCTGCTCTCCCGGAAAAAGCTCATACAGAGCAGCACGATCACCAGATTCAGCAGGCTCACTGCCAATAGCTGGAAGAATCCCTCTCTGGCATACATGGCATACGTATACCCTTCCGGCAGGCGCAGCTGTCCCAGGAACAGTCCCGCGACCTGGATGCCCGAAAAGATCAGATACAGTAAAGTCAGCATCCCCGTAACCGTAATGGCAAGAATCGGCTCTCCCCTGCGGGTATCCGGCACATCCTCCCGTATCTTTCTTTTACACAGGTACGCTGTCAGGGCATAGGCTGCAAAGAACAGCACGGTGATGCGAAACAGGATATTTATAATGCCGCTCAGGTATATATTCCGCAGCAGCTTATCCGTCATCTGCCGGAACACGGCATCCGCGCTTGCCAGAAGCAAAAGCACCAACAGCAGCAAGGGAATCCCGATCACCAGCCCTATAGCAAAATACCACACTCTTTTATCCGTTTTTTTATCTCTTCTTCTGTTATAGCTCCTCCCGTCGGAAAAGGGCCTCCCCAGTTCTCCGAAGCTTGCAAAGAACAGGACACATATACTTCTCAGATACTTGCCCAGCTTCCACTTTGAAGTATCATAAAACTGTGTCAAAAGAAAGCTCATCAGCAGCAGAAATGCCCCCAGTTTATTAAAAAAGATGAGTATTCCGTCGTCCGTACAGAAAGTGGAAATCCCCAGCAGGAGCATGGCGATCATGTAAAAGCAGCTTCCTTTTTTCAAGGTAATCCCCAGTTTTGTAAACGAGGAGCAGAAAAACAAGAGGCTGCCTGCCACGAAAAAAGGGAAGGTGATCCCTGCACCATTTCTGTACATGCAGAAGGCATAGAATACGGAATAGACCAACGCCCAGGGTGCAACGGGCCAGAAGCTTTCCTTCAGCCGCTTCGTCTCCTCCGTTTCCGGAATGACAGGCTGTCCCGGCGTCCCTCCTGCCTGATACTGACTGCGGATGCCGGATGCCATATCAGCCGCCTGTACATTCCCCAGTCCTGCTGCCGCATCCTGAACCTTCCGCGCATCCGCTGCCCCATCCGTCCCACCGATATCTGTCGTTCTGTTTCCTTCGTCAATCCATACACCGGTCTCATTTTTATCCATAACTGCCGCACTCCCTTCCTTTTGAATCTTTTACGCCATGCCTCACAGTAATACCGATGAGAGACAGCATACTGCCAATCCCCATTTTATACTGCGCACCGATTGAATTTGCAGTACAACCCGACTGCAGACCGCCAGCCAGGCATTTTCCCGGAGGCATCACTGTAAATCCTGGCGGTCTGCAGCATAATTGACATGGGGCATACTGTATCCTGTAAAATCGGCCTTCACCCGCCGTCCTCCGGCGCATACTCCAGAATATCCCCCGGCTGACAGTCCAGCGCCTTACAGATTGCTTCCAACGTGGTAAAACGCACTGCCTTCGCCTTATTATTTTTTAATATAGACAGATTGGCCAGCGTAATATCCACCTCTCCTGCAAGTTCTGTCAGGCTCATTTTCCGCTTCGCCATCATCACGTCCAGATTCACCACAATTCCCATATTTATACACCCCGTATCCGCCCGGATCTGCCACAACCCTCATCCCAAAGCTGCCTGGCCCTGCTCAGATTGTCAGATCATTCTCCTGCTTAAATCGCACGGCCTCCTCAAACACACAAGCCAGAACCTTGCTGAACAGCCCCGCTATCACAAACACCAGTATCACAACCCCCATGGCCATGGTCATATAGACAATGCACCGCACAACCGACATCACCGCTATGAAAAAGCTCCAGTTCCCCATCTTCTGCAGACTAATCACGTTCTCCAGTACAAAACAGTCCTCCGCCAATACAGTCCTGAAGATTTTTCGCAGCTCCCTGACCAGCACCAACGCCGCAATTCCCAGCGCAAAATAGATAGTCACTGTCTCTTCATAATGCTCCACCATGCAGGGCAGCAGTTCACCAATCTTCCTTATGCTGTAAGGCAGCGTCACCGTCACTGCCATCCCTGCATAGAACATGAAATCCAGCAAATATTTCGTACAGACAGTAATTGCTTTCTTCTTTGCCTCCAAACTTGTACTATAATCTCTCTTTTCCTTCATAATCCACCTCGCAGACCTGTATTTTCCACTTCTTTTTTGATATTGTAACACTGTATATAATGATTGTCAATATATTATTATTGTATTTCGATAAATTTTTATTGTTTTTTGTTCTAAACTACCTCTAATCAGGATAAACAGCCATTCTATTTGATTGTGGGCCGGCATGGACAGGCTATGGTGAAGAAAATCGTATCCCGCAGGCGCGGAAAAACGCTGTCAGGCCCTTAAATCATTAGCATAAAAGGACATTATGCAGTTTTCTGATATCACATACACGAAAAAGCACAAAGACGTGGTAAAATATATAAAAACTTCAATTTCACCGCAACCAAATTGCCGAACACCACACTATATGGATGGAGGGATGCAAAAGAGATGAAACAAAAAGACCAAATGACCCAGCGGCTAATCGCCGAATTTACAGAAAACTATCTGGAAACGCTCTTCTACTTCTGCCTGAAAAAAACAGGCAGCCGCGATGAAGCAGAGGATCTGGCTTCCGATATTGCGCTGAATATCATAGCTGCGCTGAACAAAGACCTGATTCCCACATGCTTTTCCGCATGGATCTGGCAAATTGCCAGAAACCGCTACAGCGCCTGGGCAGAAAGGAAACGCAGATACCGAAATTCGACAATCGGAGCCGCCCCCGAAGACTGCGAGCTTATCTGCGATGACATGTCCGTGGAAGAGAGACTTATCCGGCAGGAAGAATTATCGCTGCTCAGAAGAGAACTGTCTTTTGTGTCGTCCGACTATCGCAATATCCTCATCGCCTTCTATATAGAAGACAGAAAAATCCAGGATATCGCGGCAGGCGCAAACCTCTCCGAAGGCACGGTGAAGTCCAAACTGTTCCGTGCCAGAAAAAAACTGAAAGAAGGTATGAATATGGCAAGAAAATTTGGAACCAAAAGTTTTAAACCGGAAAATGTAGAATTTATCACCAGCGGCAATCAGCCCATGGGGATTCCCTGGAGTCTCCTCAAAAGGAAGCTGCCGAAAAACATTCTGTTGGAAGCCAACAACAATCCCTCCACCATAGAAGAGCTTTCCATTGAACTGGGCACAGCAGTTCCCTATATGGAAGAGGAAGTGGAAATCCTGGTAAACGGAACCCTCCTGAAAAAAGCAGGAGACAAATATATCACAAGCTTTTTCATCTCAGACCGGGACACCCAGTTTGCAGTCTACCAGGTTCATCGAAGGTTTGCCCGGGAACGCAGCGAAATGATTGGAACCATTGTTTCGGACACCCTGGCACAAATCCGGAACCTGGGAGTCGTCTGCAATGACATGAGCGATAACACTCTCAGATGGTGGGCTGTCATTTACCTGACGGATCATTGCCTGGCGAGATCAAAATCATACACCATAGACTTTCCTGAAAAACGAGCAAACGGCGAAGAATGGGGAATCATGGGCCTGGAACAGGCCGAGCTTCCGGAATCCTGCAAAATCGGCCATAATGGCACCGCGACCCCGGAGTGTGTATTCTGGTTCTATAAAATTGAAGAATACGGCCTCTGGAATCGGGACACTGCAATGCTCCCTGCCAACGTGCTGCTCCTGGGCGACGTCATTCGAAACAGCCGAAACCGTGCCTCCTTCAGCACCTCGGAAACAGCCCTGTGGCACAACCTCGAAAACCGTTTTGCCCACGTCGACAGCGCAGGTAACATAATCCCGGATATCCTCGTGATATATAATGACGACCTGTGTAAAATCAAACGTATGTGGAATTCTCATCCCCTCTTTGAAAAGGTAATGGACAATATCGAAATTACCTTTGACGAGACAATGAAAATCCTCCGCCAAAACGCCAACCCGATCCTGCATGACCAACTCGCCTACTGTACCTCCATGCACATGCTGGATCTCCGAATGATAACCATACATGACGAGGTCAGCAGCGGACGGCTGATACCTCCAAAGGATCCGGAACACAGCAAAGCTGCCATGTGGCTGGAGCTGGAACGGTAGCATCCGTTCAATTATTCCATACCCTGTTTGAAACCCTTAAATCCTTTGCAATGTTTATCTGAAAAATACCGACCGTGTCCTGGCGGCGCCTCATGGAAGCACTGTGTAAGACGGGACACCTCAATCTCTGATGCTTAAAAAGGACGGATAATATGCCGGGATGAATCAATCATCAGGAGAATGGTATGCCCGAGAACACCGGGCCGGGCCAGTGTCGGATCGAAATTCCGTATCATTCCGGCATAGGGTATTGTGCGCATGGCATGATTCCAGATGGAAAAACACGAAAACTGTCAGAAAATAGTCCCTTTCCACAATATATACCGCGATGTATCGTCATCCGCAATCACATATTGTGCAGGGATACTGTTTTCTGACAGCCCCTTCTATTCCTCCTGCTTCCGGTACTGCACCGGCGTCACACCGTAATTCTTCTTAAAAAGCCGGTTAAAATGCTCCACATTTTCGTATCCGACTTCCGCAGCCACAGTCTCCACAGTCTGCTCCGTCTCCCGCAGCAGCATCCGCGCCCTCTTCATACGTTCCTTTCTCACAGCCTCCTGAAAGGTCATACCCGCCTTTTCCCTGATATACTTTGACAGATAAGGTTTGGACAGATGGAACTCCTCCGCCAGGGTATCCAGTGTTACATTCATGTAATCATTTTTGATAAAGCTGATGATCTCAACGATCCGTTCCTCCCGCCCCTCGGTAATATGCTGCTCTGTGGCCAGCTTGTTGGCAGCGGAAACCAACGCCGCGACAGAAGCCTTGATGATATCCTCGTCCACGCCTACGCCCCAGTATACCTTGCCGTCGCACAGAATCGCCACATAGGCCGCCGCCCTGGAGCTGGACCCCTTGGAAATGGCATGTTCCTCATATTCCGACAGCTGGTAGCTGATGCCGAAGTAGGTCTTGACAGCGTTGCTTACCGCATCCAGACGCCCGTTTCCGCCGGCTTTGATGACTCTGCGCTCCCCGTTCTGCTCTATGGTCACCTCCGCCTGAATGCCTTTCTCCTGACGGAAATGGCACTCCGGAATGCTGAAGATATTGTGCCTATTAATATAATTCTCCTCGAAAATCTCATAAATCTCAGCGGGATGCAGCTCCTGATGCCGTCTGTCGGACACACCCTTTACCAGGTAGCCCACTTCTTCCTTCATTGCCGCCGGAAGCGAGAACCCAAACTGCTGCTTCAGCACAAATGCCACACCGCCTTTTCCGGAGACACTGTTGATGCGGATGACATCCGATTCGTATTCCCTTCCCACATCTTTCGGATCAATGGGCAGATAGGGCACGTCCCAACGGCTTCCGCTCTTTCCTTCCTTCAGCCAGTTCATGCCCTTGCTGATGGCATCCTGATGAGAACCGGAAAATGCGGTAAACACCAAATCTCCCGCATAAGGCACTCTCTCATGCACACGCATGCCCGTAAAGCGCTCATAGTCCGCCCGAATCCCCATGATATTGGAAAAATCAAGCCCGCTGTCCACACCATGGCACAACATATTGACAGCGACGGTAACGATATCCACATTTCCGGTGCGCTCTCCGTTGCCGAAAAGAGTTCCTTCCACCCTGTCCGCCCCCGCCAGGATGCCGAACTCCGCATCGCTGACACCACAGCCGCGATCATTGTGGGGATGAACGCTGAGCACTACGTTTTCACGATATTTCAGATGTTTATGCATGTATTCCACCTGACAGGCGAAAACATGAGGCATTGCCACCTGAACCGTAGTCGGCAGATTGATGATAGCCTTATGTTCCGCATCCGGCTGCCATATGTCCAGAACCGCGTTGCAGACCTCCAGCGCGTACTCCGGTTCCGTCTGGGAAAAGCTCTCCGGGCTGTACTCAAAAGTAAAGTTCCCCTCCGTAGCTTCCGCCATCTCTTTCAGAAGCTTTGCGCCGTCCACTGCCAACTGCCTGACGGCTTCCTTATCCTTCCTGAAAACCTGCTCCCGCTGTTCCACCGAAGTGGAATTATAGAGATGAACCACTGCATGCGGAGCGCCTTTTACCGCCTCAAAGGTCTTGCGGATGATATGTTCTCTTGCCTGGGTCAGCACCTGGATGGTCACGTCGTCGGGAATCATATTCCTCTCGATAAGGGCACGGATAAAATTGTATTCCGTATCGGATGAGGCCGGAAATCCCACCTCAATCTCCTTGAAGCCGATCTTTACCAGTAATTCGAAAAATTCCAGTTTATCTTCCAACGGCATGGGATCGATCAGGGCCTGATTGCCGTCCCGCAGGTCCACACTGCACCAGACAGGTGGCTTCTCTATGGTGTCCTTCTTCACCCAGTCGTAAGTCACCTCCGGGGGCATATGATATGTTTTGCCATACTTTTTGCTGATCTCTGTTTCTTTCATCCTCCTGCAATCCTTTCTTTATGCGCGCACAATCACATTTTGCGCTGAAAATGTGCCTGAAATACAAGGAAAGCGGCTTTAAACTCGTATCGGTTATTTGCCGACGCCCTTATGCGCTGCTGATTTAACGATAGTAACATAATATCTGGAATTCTGCAAGTGTATTTTTAATCTTTATTATTGATTTATTTTAATGCAATTATTGCAAAAAAATTCCTTTTATTGCCCATATATCTATCTTGTACGCAAATATCATTGTTCTATTTTTATATATTATCATGCGCTATTTTAACATAGTTATTCCTGTTCGTTTTTCATCTTTTCTTTCTCTAATCTTTTTTACCCTCTGTCTACCAAGCTTATGATATCTTTTATGTTCGTACAGACATCGGTCACATCCACTGCACTCCTGGGAATTCTGCTGAAATATTCCCGGTTTTCCTGTATGAACTTCTCGTAACATTTTTGGGTAGATGTACACTTCATGATTCCAAAGCGTACTCCCAGTCAAAGAATACATGTTCATGAAATCATGTCCAGTCGATTTGATACCTTACAAAGTCTCATTGAACCTGCTGCCACATCATCTTTCGCGAAAAACGATTTCTTCCCTGCTTTTTAATATTGGTTTCAAGGGCATGTTTCAAAAATAGTATAAGCTATAGTTCCCACTACTTTTCCAACTACAATTGGAAGAAGGTGGTAAAAT
>CAJUJN010000124.1 GCA_910586775.1 uncultured Acetatifactor sp.
TATTCACTTACTCCCATTGGTTTGTTTACATCTTTCAAAGCATATTCCGCTACCATTTTATCCTTACCCTTACATAATAATAATCCAATTGTAGGGTTATCATTTGAAGATTTCAATTCTCCATCAACTGCTGACAAATAAAAAGATAGCTTTCCTGCAAATTCTGGTTCGAATTCCACAGTTTTTAATTCTACTACAAAATAGCAATGCAATTTCACATGATAAAATAATAAGTCGATAAAAAATTCTCTTTTTCCAACTTGGATAGGATATTGCCGCCCCATAAAAGCAAAACCTGACCCAAATTCCAACAACAATTTTGTTATTTGTTGGACAAGTGCATCTTCCAACTCAATCTCTCTAAGTTTTTTCGCATTCGGTATAAAGTCAAAATATATGGGTCTTTAATAATTTCTTCTGCCTCCTCACTTAATGGATTAGCTAACTGTTCCTTAAAATTTGTTGCTTTATCTGCTAATGCCTGTCTGGAATACAGACCACTTTCTATCTGATGCGAAAGCACTGTACTAGACCATCCGTTTTCCAAACATTGCCGTGTATACCACATATGTTCTTCTAAATTATCAGTCTTATCTATCAGAAGCTTTATTGCTCGCCAACTAATTTTTGCACCAGCCTGATGCAAAATTTCTTCAGATGGTATTCGACGTGCAAATTGCTTCATATAATTAAGATTTCTAACAGAATATCCCTCTCTGCTAGGATAAGTCATTCTCAAATCTTTTGATAGCGTTTCAACAAATTTATTTCCCCATTGGCTATATTGAAGAATTACATTTCCTATATTCCAAAACAAAATATTGCGTTCAACATTTGCATTTGTCATTACTTGATACTGCGCTTGTGTGATTCGTTCTTTTATTTTTTCTAAAACATCAATATACCCATCCATGACTATCTCTATTTTCTTCGCCATACAGCTCTCCCCCTATAACACCAAATCCTATGGAAATCATTCTTTTTATAAATTCTTTTCCATACAATGCATATCAAGCGGCACTTTGCCCTCACCCTCGCCAAACTCGACTTTTACATTGTTTACGCTGTCGTGTTTTTGTGGGAAAGCAGTACAACTGTCTCCACATGCACCGTCATCCCAAACATATCCACCCCGCGAATCCTTTCCACCTCATACCCCCCATCGCAAAGCACCCGCAAATCCCTTGCCAGCGTAGCCGGGTCGCAGCTCACATATACAATCCGCTCCGGTCTCACCTTCAGCATCGCTTCCAGGCACGCCCCATCACACCCTTTCCTCGGCGGGTCCACCACAATTACATCCGGTTTCTTCTCCGTTTCATTCCCCTCATAAAAATCCCTCATCACCTCTTCCGCTTTCCCCACAAAAAATTCCGCATTCTCTATCCCGTTTCTCCCGGCATTTTCCCGCGCATCCGCAATGGCCTGGGGTACAATCTCCACCCCGTACACCCTTCTGGCGCTGCCAGCCAGGAACAATGAAATCGTCCCTATCCCGCAGTACAGATCCCAAACCGTCTCATTCCCGGTAAGCCCTGCAAACTCCAATGCCAGGCTGTACAGTTTCTCCGTCTGCTTTGGATTTACCTGGTAAAATGATAATGGCGAAATACAGAATATCAGCCCCTTCCCTGTAAATGGATACCCCGGCTGTGTCATATCCCTGACATGGATAATATCCGAAATTGTATCACTTCCCCACAGCGTATGTATCTCTTTTCCCATGATGACATTTGTTTTCTCTGTATTAACACTAACTGACACACTTGTCATACCTTTTATCTGAACAAGTTTCTCCACGAGCCCCCTCTGTTTCGGCAAATACTCCAGTTCATCCGACTGTTCTCCTGCCCTTTCCGGCTTTCCCCCATCTTTCCACTGTCTTCTACCCGCACCTGTTCCTGAGCTTCCCTTATCTCTTTTCAATTTTCCATTTCCATCGTCTCTCGCCCATTCTCTTTTATCCCGACTTCCTGCTTCAAAGCCCTCACTGCTTCCTTTTCCCACACATGACACACTTGTCATATCATTGTTGATCACCAGGCAAACCATAATCTCACCACTGACAAACCCTTTCCGAATCAAAACATGCCTCACAAGCCCGGTTCCTGAAGTCTCATCATATGCACTGACCTTATTATCCCTCATATATTCCAGGATACAATCCAATATCTCCTTATTCTCCTCTACTCCTAACCAACAATCCGTATTGGCGATAATACTATGAGTCCTGCCGGCATAAAATCCAACGACAACTCTGTCATTTTTATCTGTCCCGACCGGATACTGCGCCTTATTCCGATATCGGAAGGGTTCCTCCATCCCTACAATCGACTCCATACGCGCATCCACATACTCCTGCTCAAACCCGCCAATCCGAATCAGGCTGTCCCTAATCCTCTTCTCCTTAAATTCCAGCTGCTTTGTATAAGAAAGCGTCTGCAGCTGACACCCTCCGCACTGTCTGTGATATGCACACTTCGCTTCCACGCGAAAAGGAGAAGGCTTTATCACCTTCTCCAGACGCGCATAAGCATAATTTTTCTTGTTCTTTACAATCCTGGCTTCCACAGTATCGCCCACAATGGCATCTTTCACAAACAGCGTATAGCCATCCACTTTTCCGATGCCCTCGCCGTCATTTCCGATATCTTTAATTTCAACCACAAATATATCATTTTTCTGAAAATTCATGCTTTAACCCATACTGTCTTTCTGTCTGTCGATGCCCGGCTCACGCCCGACTCTCTACGCCAACTCCTCCGCCAACGCCGTCAGCTGCGCCTCATTATCCGGTTTCATAGATGACATAAGTGTCACTATATTCTCTGCAAATGTGACATCTTTGCATTTCTCAAGCATTCCCCGCATCACCCGTCCGGCTGCAGGTGCCCAGGAGCCATTCTCAACAAGTGCCACCGTGCGCTTCTGATAACTGTGCTCCACCAGACGTGTAATAAAGTCATTCATAAAAGGATTGATACTCATGTTATAAGTATTGCAGGCCAGTACCATCTTCGAATACCGGAATGCGTCCGCCAGAGCCGCTGCCATATCATCTCTCCCCAGGTCATAAACTGCCACCTGAGTACCTTTCTTCCGCAATTCCTCCGCCAGATACAGCGCCGCTTTTTTGGTATGCCCATAAACAGAAGCATAAGCAACCACTACGCCGTCGCTCTCCGCCTCATAAGAAGACCAGGTATCATACAATCCGATATAATAGCCCAGATTTTCCGTCAAAACAGGACCATGCAGAGGACAAATCACCTGAATGTCCAACGCAGCTGCTTTCTTCAGTACATTCTGAACCTGAGCGCCATACTTTCCCACAATCCCAATATAATAGCGGCGCGCTTCATCTGCCCAATCGTCTTCCACATCCAGCGCACCGAACTTCCCAAATCCGTCCGCTGAGAAAAGCACCTTATCCGTTGATTCATAGGTCATCATAACTTCCGGCCAGTGCACCATGGGCGCATAGACAAAATTCAGCTTATGCTCCCCCAACACCAGTTCCCCGCCATTTGCCGCAGGTACCTGCTTCACCGACGAAGCCAGGGAATAGAACTGGTTCATCATCTTAAATGCCTGAGGCGTCGCCACAATCTCCGCCTCCGGATATTTCTCCAAAAACACCAGAATATTGGCAGAGTGGTCCGGCTCCATATGCTGCACTACCAGATAATCCGGCTTACGCCCCTGAAGCGCTTCCTCCACATTGGCAACCCACTGTTGCCCGAACGCCTCATCCACTGTGTCCATGACAGCAATCTTTTCATCCAGTATCACATAAGAATTATATGCCATTCCATTGGGTACATGATACTGCCCCTCAAATAAGGTAACCTCGTGGTCATTCACACCTACATAGAAAATTCCGTCTGTTATTTTCATTTTTTCTCCCTGCCTTTTTACCATTCTATTTTATACCTTTATTCTCCAATCTCATACAAGTAACCTTTTAGCGCACCTTACATCAATCTCCAATCTGCCAGCGTCCTCTTCCCATGCATCAACTGCCAGACTCTTCTCTGCCATACTTTCCCTTAGGAAATGTCTACAAATAACTGCTGCAACTTCTTTAGGCAAAATCCTGGAAATACAATAAAAATTGCTGTAAACTTGCAGCAGTTATTTGTAGACATTTCCTTACCATCCATCAACTTCCAGTTTGCCGGCTTTCCCTGCATCAGCATATCCGCTCCTGCCACACCATTGACACACCATGCATTGTGATAAGGGAACAGCATTGCACGCCTGCCAACTACTGTCAGCACATACCTTACTCCTTCGTCGCCCTCAAATTCGACTCAAACAGCCTGTTAAACCCAAGCCATCCCTGGTTCGCACTGTTATTTTCCAGAATTTCCTTAAAGGTCTCCAGCTTGGCATCCGTATCATCCGCATAATTCAGCGCCAACGCCTCCATCAGTGCCGGAAGCTTCGGGGAACCGTACTCATATTTCCCATGATGCGCCAGAATACAATGCTGCAGCTGCGCCAGCTGTACATGCGGAAAATCGGCAATCCCCGCCGCCTTCTCCGCCACCATCTGGGAACCCATGACGATATGCCCCAACAGCTGTCCGTCATCTGTATAGTCATTCTCGGGAAAAGGAGAAATCTCCTTCACCTTCCCGATGTCATGGCACATGGCCGCCGTCAGCAGCAAGTCCCTCTTTAGTATGGGATATGCCCTGCAATAATAATCACACAATTTTGTCACACTTAAAGTATGCTCCAATAATCCTCCCACAAACCCATGATGCACGGTTTTTGCCGCAGAAGAATAGCAGAATGCTTTTGCAAAAGCCTCATCCTTTACAAAAAAGGCTTCCAGAAGCTGCTTCAGCCAGGGGTTCCTGATACTCTGTATAAAATCCTTCAGCTCCTTAAACATGACATTAATGTCTTTTCCGCTGACAGGCAGGTAATCCGAGGGATTATACTCCCCTTCCCGGCAGACCCGGATTCGCTTGATGCTGACCTGGAGATTTCCCTGGAAATTATTCACATCCCCGTGTACTTCAATGTAATCCAGGGTATTGTAGTTCCCGATTCCGGGATTGTTGGGTTCCCAGACCTTGGCGTCGATGGTTCCCGTCTTATCCTGCAAAATGACATTTTCATAAGGCTTTCCGTTCTTGGTCACGGCCCCCTGCTTGTGTTTGCAGAGATAGATATCAAAAAGTCTGTCCCCTTCTTTCAGATCCTTGATAAATTTCATCTAATTCACTCCTCCCAGCTCAACGCTGAATTCCATTTCTTTATATTCATCCTGTGCCTGGCGCATGACAGTCACCGTCACGACCTGCCCCGGCTCCATCTGCATCAGGATATTACTGTACATATTAAAGTTTGAGATTGATTTGTCATCCATTCCCGTAATAACATCCCCCCGCTGAATTCCTTCCTGCATTGCAGGAGAATCCATATCCACTTCCTCCACATAAGCCCCATAGGGAACCCCGAATTCCAGATTCGCCTCCTTCGGTACATCCCCTCCATTGATTCCCAGATAAGCGATGAGCGCGGCATTGGACATTTTTTCCACAGTCTTCTGAAGCTCCGTAATCCCGTAAGCCGCAATCAGATTCCGCATATCCGAACCGGTTTTATTGTTGGTGATGACACCCAACATCTGCCCCTGCAGATCGAAAATCACCCCGCTGGCATTCTGACTCCCGGGAATATCTGTCAGAATCAGCCTGTAATTCCTGTCCGTCCCGGACAATACTGTTGTGGAAGCGGTTATCATTCCGTATCCCACGGAATTGGCTGTTCCCATGGGACTTCCCATCACCACCACAGGTGTCCCCGCCAGACTCCTTCCGCCGGAATATCCGAACTGCACAATAGGAAGAGCTTCCTCCGCCTTTATTCCCTCTGATAAGTTCTCCAACGGCACAGACAGCACTGCCAGATTCGTTTCCGCGTTTACCTGCTTTATCTGCGCCTCCGCCTGGGAATCGTCATAAAAAGTCAGCACCAGACGCTCCGCTGAGCCGATTGCGGAATAATCTGCCAGAATCAGCAGTTCCATCCCGTTCTCGTTCACGATGACGCCGGAACACTGATTTTTGCTTTCCTGCACACTGTCCAGCCAGTCGATATTGGAAGTGAGTGCCGTCACCGTCACCATGTACCGCCGCAGGCTCTCCGCATACCCGCCCAGCGCGCCGTACAATTCCTTATAGCCGTCCAAATCTAAAACCACCCGATCCAGAATCTTCTGAATCTGTTCCTCTCCAATCTCCACGGGCGTCTGCGTTTCCTCCGGCGCTTCCTCCGCATCCGGCTCCGGCGAAGGCGAGGGGCTGGGACTTTCCGTGGGAAGATTTTCCGCAAGCATCTCTTCCGGCGACATTTCCTCCCTGTCCTCCGGAAACGCCACAATCTCCACCTGAGGCTCCTCTTCCGGATTCAGCCAGTTGCTGATGACCGGCTCCAACACCAGAAATGTGACGCAGGCCACCATGCCGAAGATAATCGCCATGGAAATCGTAATCAGAGTCCGCCTGATCAGTTTCTTTTTGTTTACCGGCTTTACCTTGATTTTTTCCACCATGAAGTCATTTTGGCTCTTCTGTTCCAAATCCGGCATTTCTTCCCCTTTCACCCCATTTACTCCGGTTATGTATACTTAGTAATTGTCTGGAAATAAATTTGCACTTTCAGGAGTGAGCGCTGCTGCATTTCTTCCCTCTTTCAAGTATACAGAACTATCCGAAGAAAGTAAAGTTATAACCTGGCAAAATTCATCCCTGTTTATAGTCTCTGAGCCATCCTTTTGCACTGTCCAATTCCAAACAGCAGAAGCAATGGGAACAGCACCGCCGCCAGAATACCCTTCTTCAAATCCTCCCCGAAGAGACTGGAAACCATGCCCACCACCGTAGGGCCTCCGGAACAGCCCAAATCCCCCGCCAGCGCCATCAGGGCAAAAAGCGCCGTACCGCCTTTCGGCAAAGTCGCAGCCGCCTTGCTGAAGGTTCCCGGCCACATAATCCCCACCGACAATCCGCACACTGCACAGCCTGCCAGCCCTAACACAGGGCCGGGCACCAGAGAAACGCACAGATAGGAAGCCACGCACAGGATACTGCTCCCTGCCATGAACCTGTCCAGATTCACCTTCTCTCCGTATTTCCCGTAAAATACTCTGGCGCTGCCCATCAAAACGGCAAAAGCAAGCGGACCCGCCAGGTCACCCACCACCTTGCTGACACCCAGCCCTTTCTCCGCAAAGGTGGAAGCCCACTGGCTCACGGCCTGCTCGCTGGCTCCGGCGCACATCATCATCAGCATAAACACCCAGAAAATCTTCATTCCCGCCAGCTCTTTTATGGACAGCCCTTTCTCCCCCTCTTCAATCAGGGATGCCATTGGCACCTTTGCAAACAGAAAAGTATTGAACAGCGGAACCAATGCCCATACAACCGCCAGTATCTTCCAGTTCCCAATGCCGAACACCTGGAAAAATACAGTGGAAATCAGCACCACACCCACATCCCCCCAGCAATAGAAGGAATGCAGCAGGCTCATGGTCTGCTCCTTGTGCTCCGAAGGACATGCCTCCACCACCGGACTCACCAGAACCTCCAGCAAACCGCCGCCAATAGCATATAATACCACTGCCGCCAGCAGCCCCACAAAAGGATCTCCGAACAAATCCGGCAGCACCGCCAAAAGCGCCAGACCGGAAGCCGCAAAAATATGTGCAATCAGCATGGATGCCCGGTAGCCTATCCTGTCCACAAAGCTTACCGACAGCAAATCCACCGTCAGCTGCAGCCCGAAATTGATGGTCACAAGCATGGTAATCTTTGCCAGCGGAATCCCGTAGGCATCCTGAAACGTCAAAAACAACAGCGGCACAAAATTATTCACAATCGCCTGTACGATGTAGCCGATAAAGCAGGCGTAAATTGTCTTTTGATATTTGTTCTTCATTCTGATTCCTTTCGCACTCCGTTCTTACAGTAAACCCCCATGCAAAAAGCCTGTAGGGCAGGCTTGGCCGCACCACCTCGCATGAAAGTCGGGGGTTTACTGTGAAGATGCACACAAACCGCAAGGGCATGCGGTTTGGCGCACAGCTGTCCCGCATTCCTGCCTCACTGCGCAATACCCGCTGCATCATTGTAACGTTTTTAGAATAACATTTCAAGCTTATCCTGGAAAATCTTGCAGCCAATTGCAATAACGGTTACTATTCACAGCCGTTTTACTGGCATGACGTTACTATTCACAGCCGTTTTA
>CAJUJN010000125.1 GCA_910586775.1 uncultured Acetatifactor sp.
CTATCATACGGCGGGCATCGCGGCCATGTTGATCAGTGAGGCCGCGTCTCTTTTGGTGACGGGGGTTTGTTATTATATAGTGTATCGCTATTTTTCCAGGGATGTTTTTTATCCCTTTTATACCGCATCGGAAATGCAGCAAATGTTTCTGATTTTCATCCCGATTCTGTCCATATTTATTATGAGCCAGTACACTGACATGATTGCATTTGATTTCCAGTATCTGATCTTAGAAGAGGACGAATCTTTCAATTATTTGTTCAGTCATTGGCAGCTGCTTGCCATGCATCTTCTGGGACTTTTAAGCCTGTTTTGTATCCTGTTCTCTTATAAGAAACTGCAGCAGAATTTCCGCCTCAGCACCGAAATTTCACTGCTGGAACAGGAAGAACATTCCCTGAACCGGTATGTGGAAGAGGCGAAAACCCGTTACGATGAAACAAAGTCATTCCGGCATGACATCAGAAACCACATCGCAGTGGTGAAAAATCTTCTGCAGAGCGGGAAACTGGAGGAAGCGGTAAGCTATATGGAAGATATGGATGATATGGCGGAAAAAATGTCATTCCCCTGCAGCACCAATAATCCGGTAGTGGATATTTTGGTGGGAAACAAGCTGGGGATAGCCAAAAGCATGGGGATAGATGTGGACTGTTCCCTCCTTCTGCCATATCCCTGCAGTCTGCGGGACATTGATATCTGTATTATCCTGTCAAATGCACTGGACAATGCGATTCAGGCAGTAAAAAGGCTGGATGCCGGTATGGAAAAATATATCCATGTGTCCGGGCGTATCCAGGGAGATTTCCTTATGATGGAAATAGAAAACAGCTTCCATGGGAAAGGCGCGTTCAAAAAAGGGACAGGTCTGTCGAATGTAAAGAAGGCGGCTGAAAAATATGGCGGAGCCATGAGTATAGAGACACCGGAGAATAAATTTGTCCTCCATGTGCTGCTGATCATTTCACAGCATCCGGGAGGTATCCCACAGCAAATGACGAAAACGGACAGATCCTAGCTCGCACAATCTTTATCAAGAGCCAGAAGCTGTCTATATCAGCAGTTTTTCTTTAACCGGTTCTCAAATATAAATGGCGAAATGTCGTTTGCGGCAACGCTTCTGCTGGGTATCGGTTATATAATCCTTGCCGGAATTATGGGAATCGAATGGGGACTTCTTTACCGCATTACGGGAAATCTATGGGCAGGGCTTGGAGACCATTTATTCAACAATACCGTTGCTACAAACATGCTGCATGTCGTTTCGCTAAAGGGCGCAGACGAATTACAGATCGTCCGGATTATGTGAAGCTGATGAAAGAGCATCCTGTCATTATCGTTGGAACATTGGCGGTGATGTCTGTAGGCGCAATTTTGGGAGCGATCGCGTTTTATCAGGGGTGGTTAGGATGATTTTATGTTTACATAAAATGCAGATTGAACAATAGGAGGTAAGATGGGAGAAGCGCTCCTGACTGTGAAAAGCTTAAATGCATGGTGTTGTCCGTGTTGCTGGAATGGTTTTATCCCATCCGGGGCTGGAAGATTGAAAGTGACCTGTGGCACCATCCGCAGAAAAGCCGCTTGTCGTAAAGAGGAAACAATGTTACAATATATATAACAGTTTGCAGGCTTCGCGGGAGTGTTGCGGGCGTCGTTGAAAGGGTCAGGCCGCGGGGCACAATGCTATGCTATAACCACAATACGATGGCCGGAAGGCGGATCAAAGGGGAGAGTACGATGGATAAAAAAGGGACGACAGCGGGGACGGAAGTTATACCGGAGAAGGACAAAGCAGCAGCGAAAGAAGCAGTGACGGAAGAGACGAAGAAAGCGGGATGTGCGGAGGAAGTTGCGGCAGTGCCGGAAGCGCCAAAGCAGGACCCGGAGCCGGAGATCATTTTCCAGTATCGGGAGTATGAGGCAAGCATGGATGTGGTGACCGATCGGGTCAAGGCACACTATTATGCCAAAGGACATGCACAGGGTTCCATTGAGAGCATTCAGATCTATGTTAAGCCGGAGGATTTTACGGCTTATTATGTGATCAACGACGGTATTGTCGGCAAGGTGAATCTGTTCTGAATCGTGTAGAAAATGTTTTGAATGAAAGAGGGCGCGGCCGCGCAGGTGATGGAGAATCACAGCGTGGCCGCGCTTTTTTGTTATTTCCGCGGGCATTGGGTAAAAAGTTGAAGAAATTCCTGAGCGTGATACGTTTTTGTTTTAGAAAAGGGATGCGGTGTGGAACATGGGAGTTGCCGTTTGCGGCTGGTTGGACTGTGCACTGTACGATGCGGGAATATTTTAAGGTAAAGTTAAGGAAATATAGGTTGACAAATAATATTATACAACGTATAGTATTAGCAGAAACAATATTATACATCATATAATATTATAAATTTTAACAATATTATAGGTTACAGTATGAATAGGGAAAGGAAGGGGAAAAGAAGGGGAAAAGAAGCGAAAGGGAGCCTGATATTATCAAATCGTTAATGGGAACAGGAATGGATGATTAATATGAGATATGTAAAAAGCAGGAAAGGAGTTTATCGCATGGTATTTAACACAGGCGCGGCATTGCTGGATGCGATCGTGCTTGCTGTGGTATCCAGTGAACCGGAGGGGACTTATGGGTACAAGATCACACAGGAAGTGCGGGAGGTCATTGAAATTTCAGAATCCACATTGTATCCGGTGCTGAGAAGGCTGCAGAAGGATGAATGTCTGGAAGTATACGATATGGAATGTGCCGGCAGGAACAGGCGGTATTACCAGGTGACAGAGAAAGGAAGGGCACAGCTCAATCTCTACATCAGCGAATGGTATCGGTATTCTGCCAGACTAAACAGTATCTTTGAGGGAGGATTGAAGCATGAATAGAGCAGAATTTATGAGGCGTCTGACAGAGCTTCTCGGAGATGTAGCACCGACAGAGCGGGAGGAAGCCATTCAGTATTATAATGATTACTTCGACGATGCGGGAGAAGAGAATGAGAGCGGCGTGATCGCATCGCTGGGAACGCCCGAGGAGCTGGCACGGACGATCAAGGCAGGCTTGAATGACGGCGGAAACAGCGGAGAATTCACGGAGTCCGGTTTCAGCGGTTACACGCAGACGCCTAAGGACGAGATCGTGAAGGTGCAGGATGGGGATACCGCAGGCAGGACGGATTCAGGCGCAGGGCAGGCGGGCGCTGCTTACAGCGAAGCCGCAGGCTGCGGGGAAGCGCAGGGGAGCGGGGAATTTCGCGGCACACAGTCGGGAAACGGCTATTATGAAGGCGCTTATTATAAACGGCCGGAGGGTGACGGCGTGTATGGCGGCCGGCAGAATACGGGAAATTACAGGAATCCTTATGAAGAGTCCGGCGCACGGGAGTCGTCCACTGGCCGGACATATGGCCAGAATACATCCTATGCGCAGTCAGGAAGCCATGGCACAGGTACATCCTATGAGCAGTCAGGAAGCTATGGCACAGGTACATCTTACGGACAGGGGAAAGCCGCTAAGGAGCCGATGTCAGGCGGTATGATCGCATTGATCGTTGTGCTGGCGGTTCTGACCTCGCCGGTTTGGATCGGTCTGCTGGGCGGTTTTCTGGGCGTGGCGGCAGGATTGATCGCAGTGCTGTTTGCCCTGTTTCTGACATTTTTGATCATTGGCGTGGTGTTTATCGTGGTGGCGATCGCCCTGCTGGTGACAGGTGTCACACTGTTGTTCAGTGCACCGCTTGCCGCTTTGTGTGTGATCGGCTGCGGGTTGGTGCTTTTTGCCCTGGGGCTTGTAGGAATCTGGGTGATGGTTGCGCTGGCCGGTCTGGCGATACCGGCATTTGTCAGAGGGATCGTATCCTTGTGTCAGAAGATTTTTCATAGAGGAGGTGCACGGGCATGAAAAAATTCACGAAGGGATGTTTGGCGGCCGCATTGGTCACTTTTATGATAGGTATTGTGCTGTTCGGTGTAGGAGCATTGTTTGGGGGGCTTCGACAGTTGGAACATATTAATGTCTGGAACAGAACCGGTATCCCGTTTGGCTTTTTCCGGCACGGAAACCAGATCTCATTCGGATTCTTTGACTGGGATGATGACTGGAAGGAATACTGGGACTGGGATTCGAAGGAATGGAAAGATCTGGAGAGGATGGAGACGGAAGCGCTGGCGGCTGTGGAGGAGCTTGAAGATCCGGAGGATTACGAAGCGTTTGAGGAATTTGAGGATCATGAGGAGTTTGAGGATTATGAGGAAGTTGAACAGTTTGATGATCTTGAGGATCAGGCAGACGATACGGCGGACAACGGGAGTGCCGGCGATCATGCGAACAGGAAGAGTACGGGACTGACGGCGGATTCGATACGGAACATGGAGCTTGAGGTAGGGGCCTGTAAAATGTACATCAAGGAGACGGACAGCAGTGAAGTGAGTATTGCCATAGAAGGGGAATGCGAGGATCATTACCGCTACCGCATCAAGGATGGCAATACGCTGCTGCTTGTTCATAAGGATATGTCGTATGATGCACTCGACACGATCTGGCAGAGGAGCCATCCGCGGGGCAATACGAAACTGTATCTGTACCTGCCGAAAACGGCGGTGTTTGATGAGATCACGATTGATTTTGGGGCCGGAAAGCTGGATGCCGGCTACTTAAAGGCCAGAGAGATCGAGATCAATGCAGGAGCCGGTAAATGCAGTTTTGAGGGGCTGGAGGCATCGGAAACGATCGAACTTACCATGGGTGCCGGCATGATTTCCACGGGGTCACTGATTGCGGAGGAGGCGAAGCTGGACATTGCGGCCGGTGAACTGACGATAGGCGATGCAAGGGTGAGCCGGAAGACGGAGGCAACTGTGAGCATGGGAAATGCAGATCTGAAAGGAACTTTTGCCGGGGAACTGGAAGTGGAATGCAGTATGGGCAATCTGAAATTCACACTGGAAGGCGCGGAACAGGATTATAATTATGATATCGAAAGCGGTCTCGGCAGCGTCAGGATAGGAGACAAACGTTACAATGATCTGGCAGATGACCATAAGGTCAATAACGGCGGCAGTACAATGGTGGATATCAGCTGTTCCATGGGAAGCGTGGAGGTGGATTTTACGAAGTAGCGACTGACGGTGCCGAAGCGTCGGATCAGGCAGCGGGAACAGCAACAGGAATACAGAAGTACAGATATAGAAACAGGAATACAGAAATACGGATACAAAAAACATGAATACAGCAACAGGAATACAGTTGAACAAAAAGTTCGGAATGGAGGTAAACTATGGGTGATGATTACAGGAAGCTGGTGCGTTCAAAGTCGAATCGGACGATCTGCGGTGTGTGCGGAGGAATCGGGGAATACCTGCATGTGGATCCGACGCTGGTACGCCTGATCTGGCTGCTGTGCTCGCTGGGAAGCTGCGGGACGGGACTGATCATCTACATTGTGGCAGCGTTGGTTATTCCGGAGGATGATACTATCATCGGCTAAAATACAGATAAAACAAATTTCAGGAGAATGTCCGGAACGAACATTCTCCTGAAAACTTATAAAAGACCATCATTCCCAACCTAACTGTCTGGAAATTTGTTGTGTCATTTGTTTCATATAAGATTCCCACCTGGAGGCAAAGGCATCTGTGATACGGATGGCAGGGCCGGTTACACTGATGCCGGCAATAATCTTCTGCGTATAGTCATAAACAGGAAATGCAATACAGCGGGCTCCGATTTCACATTCTTCATTATCTATGGCATATCCTCTTTGTCGTACTTCATTTAGTTCATAAAGAAGCGCTTCCTTAGTAGTCAAAGTATATTGAGTATATTGTTGCAGGCCGCGTTCACGGATCAGATCATCCAGCTGCGTTTCAGAATAATTGAGAAGTAACAGCTTGCCGATGCCGGTGCAATGTAATGGTGCGATATTGCCAATGCGCTGCATTGCTTTGACAATCTGGGAGGGGCCCTCCTGCACATCTACATAGACAACCTGAGTGTTTTGTTCAATCGCGAGGCAGACAGATTCCTTCAGAGTTTCAGATATCCTTTTCAGATATGGAGAAACAATGCGGGGGAGCTGTTTGCCTTCGTTCACTTTATGACCAAGAGAAACTATTTTATAGGTCAGATAGTATTTGGAAGTGTCTTCTTCCTGCGCTACATAGCCTGTCATGGCAAGCGTTGTCAGAAAACGCAGTGTAGTACTATTATTCATCTTCATTGCGCTGGCGATGTCCATTAAGCGCATGGACTCATTTTGTTCCGCCAGGTATTCCAGAATTCGAAGTGCCTTTTCAGCGGATTGGTTTCCGGCGGTTCTGGCTTCAATGTCATGATGATTCATAAGGTACGGCCTCCTTCTTTTCGGTAAATCTATAGTTAACGACATTAGAAATTTCGTTTTCGGCCTTGCAGGAGCTACCGTATATGGTTCCTGCAAGAGCCGGAAACAGAAATTTGTTATGTCGTTTACTATAACTACATAATAGCATGGATAAAGCGCTGTCTGGTAGGTGCTTTTTCTGAATGTCAGTATATTCATTGATGTTTTCATTTCAATTCTGGCAATTAGTCAGATTGGAAAAAGAATACTAATTTTAAATATTAAAATTATAGTATCATATACAAAATTCGAAATCCAGTATTTTATATATAATGATATAAAAACCGTACGTTTATTAAATTTTTCTATTGATTAATGAAGGTATCTATGATAGTATGATTTTAGATTTCAAAAAACAAAATATAATTTCAAATAATGAAATTACAAAGAGGAGGGGTAGAATGAAAATTGTTTTGTTGGAATCTCTGGCGGTAAGTGATGAAGTGCTCCAGGGATATGCCGGTTCCCTGAATAAGGAAGGCCATTCTTTTATCGCATATGAGAAGGAAACAGACCCGAAGATTTTGATCGAGAGGGCAAAAGATGCAGATGCTATAATCCTTGCAAACATGCCGCTTTCGGGGGAGGTGATTGATGGATGTGAGAAGTTGAAATTTATTGATGTGGCATTTACGGGGGTTGATCATGTTGACTTGAAGCATGCGCAGGAACGTGGAATTGCAGTCAGTAATGCCTCAGGATATTCCAATGAATCGGTGGCAGAACTGGTGATTGGGATGACGCTCTCTTTGCTGCGTAATGTAAGACAGGTGGAAGCAAGGTGCCGTGAGGGAAAGACGAAAGAAGGTCTTGTCGGTTGCGAACTGAAGGGAAAGACGATCGGTGTGGTCGGTACAGGAGCCATCGGAGCCAGGGTTGCCGAATTATTTCATTATTTTGGATGCGAAATCGTTGCATATGACAAAGTAAGAAAGGACATTCCCTATATTACATATCTGCCTTTGGATGTTGTACTGGAAAAAGCGGATGTTGTGACACTGCATTGCCCATTGACAGATGAGACAAGAGGACTGATCAATGTAGAGAAGCTGGCATTAATGAAAGAAGGTGCTTATCTGATCAATGCGGCACGAGGACCAATTGTGGATTCATATGCATTGGCGGATGCGCTGAACGAAGGAAGACTTTCAGGGGCAGGCATTGATGTATTTGAAACAGAACCACCGCTTGCGGTTGATCATCCTTTGTTGTGTGCAAGAAACTGTTTGGTTACGCCGCATATTGCATTTGCGTCACAGGAATCTATGATATTGAGGGCAGAAATAGTTTTCCGCAATTTGAGAGAGTGGATGCAGGGCAACCAGATCAACAAAATCCTATAAGGGATAGAAGGGGGTAGCAATGAAAATAACCGGGGTTGAAACCGTTGTTTTGAAAAAGACCGTGGAACATCCGGTATTGGATTCTTTGCATACTTATGATGTGGGCGGACATTTGCTGACCAGGGTTTATTCGGAAATGTAAACCGCTTAATTGATACAAAGGGAATGAATAAAATATCGGAAAAACCGCTGAAAACGAGGGAGCCCGGCATATTGGATGTTGCCGGAATCCCTTGTTTGATTTTGGAAAACTCATGGGGCAGTTCGCCATGCCGGAGGACGGGGAATTTTCAGAAGAGGAAATGGATAAATATTTTAGCAGGCATTTCCCCAAAAACATGGCCTTGTAGTCGGAAAATCCAAGCAGGTAGGCGAGCATCCCAAACCGGGATCAATAGCACAAGTGCTATGCGCGTTCT
>CAJUJN010000126.1 GCA_910586775.1 uncultured Acetatifactor sp.
CTTTTGAGAAAGGGACATACCTTTCTTGCATCACTAACTAAATGACATTGATTCAGCCTGACTCCCACCGTATCCTCTTCCTCCGCCGTCTGCTCCTCCCCGTCCTGTGCTGTTTTGTATCTGACAGGTTCCACGATATCGGTGGCATAGTAGATTTTCCCTTCGTAAAGCTCAGGCTGGTTGATGGCATCTTCTTCCTGTGCCAGCACGGACAATGTCCTGTCCTCCCAGCGGTACATGGCCAGGTAAGAAAGACCGCTTTCCCCATTGGAAAAAGAGTAAAGGGCGCAGTCCTCGTCGCAATACTCCAGATATGCCTCCCCCGGGCGCTCTACCTGCTCTTCCGAAAGCTCCACTCCCGCCGCGCAGGTCACGGATGCCACTTCCCAGTCCGTCACCCGGTCTTTGGCGAGCCACCAGCGGTTTCCGGCCTGCTCCAGCGTCAGCGGCTCATCCAGGGGCAGCTCGTATTCCAGGTCGTATTTTTCACTGTCCCAGTCTTCCACGCCTTCCCAGTTTTCCCAGTTTTCCTCCATGTCGCTGAAATCAGAGCTTCGCTCTTTCCGGATTCCCTTGCCGCTGTCCCAGTCGTCTCTGCTGTAGGATGTGATATAACTTCCGTATCCGTAGATGGTCTCCGATGCTGTCAGATACCAGGCGCCGCCGCGGTAGGTATATGTGTAGTCTTCTGACCATCTCCACGCGCTGCCCCCGTATGCGTGGGTGGTGAAAGACGCGCCCTCTGCGGTCAGCGGCTCATAGGGATCCCCGAAGACGCCGCCTTCCGCTCTTGTCCGTATCAGGTTGATATCCTGAAAATCCAGACGGTATCCTTCCGCTCCGTCACCTGCTGCGGCAAACAGGATTCTGGGGGCATCCTGGTATGTCCAGCCCTCTTCCCCCTCTATGCCGGCAGCTTCCAGTACGCCTACATAATCAGGGATTCCGTCCTGGTTGGAATCCAGTTCCACGCTGTCTATGAGCGCCCAGCCCTCCGGCGCAAAGGCGGCCAGATTACTGGCTTTCGCGGGTAGCTGCGGCGTCTCCCTAGGAACTGGCTCCTCATCGGAAGCGGGGGCTTCCCCGGGAACAGCTCCCTCACCGGAAGCGGGGGCTTCCCCGGGAACAGCTCCCTCACCGGAAGCGAATCCCTCCTTGCCGCCGGTTCCGGCTTCCTTCTGCTCTGGCGCTTCGTCCGCCCCGCCTGGAAGCCCCTCCGGGGACGCAGTATCCGCTTCCGCTTTTGCTGTACCGCTCCCGGCGCCCCTGTCCGTTCCTGTGTCCGCCGTGCCGTTCTTTGCCGTACCGCCCTCTGCCACGCCGTCCTCAACCTCATCTGTTTCTCCGGCGCCTGATGCCGCTTCCGCTGCGGCACCGCCCCCCGCGCCTTCCCTGTCAGACACGGCGCCCCTTCCGCAGCTTATGAAAGAAGCGGTTCCTAACCCGATTATGATCCACAAAAAGATACGTTTCCGTTTATGATACATAGGTTCTCTCCTACCAAATATCTCACAGAGACATGGTTTTCATTTTTTTAAGTCTAATACCTGCCTAATCAGGCCTCGCGCCGCTTCGGTATCCGTATCTTCAAAGAATTTTAACGCATACTGTTCGGATGACCATTTTCTGTTGGAGATATCATAGATTAAATCATTGTCGTCATTCAGCTGTCCCAGTTTGGCATTCAACACGACCTCTATCCAGTTGCTCTTTGGCCACAATGATACTGTATTCCGTTTTCCGGTTTTGTAGGCCACATAGTTCAGCCGCGGCGCTTCCTCTAATGTAGAATCAATGGACAAAATGATGTTCTTCAGCTTCTCATAAAGGCCTCTGATTGCAGAACGCTGCGGAAACAATGCCTCCACAGAGTATTCAGAGTCATTCTGAGCATCCTGTCCTGACGGATTTGCTTCGTTTCGTTTCAGTTTATCCGTCCGGCCATGCATCTGGGCAATCGCAAAGAGCATATCATACGCATCCCAGGGAAGCATTTCAAAGAACTCTCTGTTGGGAGATATCCTTAAGCCCGGGTTGAGATTTGTAATCAAATCATGCAACAGCTTATCCGGATCCTTGACGCCATGGATTCTGGGAATCTCATAGGTACAATATATTTCATACGGAAGCGGAACCGCTGTCCCGGACAGTTCTTTGACCCTCTTATCCACATCTTCGGCATATCCGATTTTAATCCAGTTATCTCTATGAAAGCTCTCGTTAGTGAGAACGTATATATAGCCTGACTTTTCCATGGCGGATTCTCCCCGTTCACGCGCAAGCATGGTTCATGTGTTGCCAATCCCCGTTTCCTCTATAGTTTCCTCTATAATATCTTCTCGGAATCTCCAGGCCGCATATCACGCGGCTTTTTGGAACACCTTGGGAGCGGTTCCCCCACTTTTCCAGGCGCCGTCCTGCCTTAATGCCTGATTCTGCTTTCTGAAATTCCCAGAGCCTATTATAGATGCAATCCTTGCCAATTCCTGAAGTTGCCTTCGATGCACATGCTGTCATTTCTCTGTTCACATCTGTCTTCTGTAGGCTTTTTGCTTTTCGTTTAGTTTTCGTTTGCTTTTCTTTTGCTTTTGGTTTTTTTGTTTTCTTTTCGATATATCGTCTGTTTCCGTTCACTTTAACGAATATTCTTTGACGATACGGATTGAAGCGACGCGAGATTTGATCAAATATGTTCATAGACGCAATCCTTCAATATTTCCTGCAGCTCCCTGTCCATGAATCCATAATCGTCACTGATATTCAGGCAGACCACCTCTTTCTCCCCTACGATATCCGGATACTTCTCCCGGAGCCTTCGCACATGCTTCTTCTCCATGCAGAAAATGATATCTGCCCTTTTCAGCAATCCGGGAGTGACCTTTATCCTGGCGTTGGATTCCGTCCCGGCGGAAAATGCCCTGTGCCCATGATATCCGTCAAACATCTTCTCCGCCGTCAGGCTGCGTCTCTTGTTCTGGCTGCATATAAAAAGCAGATTCATCCGTCCTCCCCCGGCAGGTTCCCATTGTTCTCCCTGTATTTTTACTGCAAAAAGAAATGCTTCCACAATCCGTCAAAAGCCACCAGCGCCGCCAGAAAGCAGAGATTGCTCACCGTGAAGACCGCAAGATACGCCCCCTTGCCGGCGCTTTCCTCCTTTGCCACATATTTATAGGAAATCAGGCTGGCCATGGAGGCGATCAGCGTCCCCAATCCCCCCAGGTTCACGCCCACCAAAAGCCGCCCATAATCCTCCGTAAAGCCCGACAGCAGAAGCGCGGCCGGCACATTGCTGATGACCTGGCTGGCAGCCACTCCGGCCACCACCTCCCTGCCGGCCACCGCATTCTGCAGGAAATCCCGGAAGGCCGGAATCCTCCCCACATTCCCGATGAACACAAAGAATCCCACAAACGTGAGCAGCAACGGGTAATCCACCTTCGCCAACAGCTTCCTGTCCGTCAAAAGCACCGCCGCCAGCACGATCCCCAACACGGCCTGCCAGGGCAGCACATGAGCCACTGTCAGCAGGCACAGCAGAAACAGCGCCAGGTAGATCCAAAGCGAAGACATATTCGTCTTCTCCCGAAGATGTCCCGCCTCCCATCCCTGAAACTCTTCTGCCGGGGACTTCCCCCCATCGGCACAGCTTCCTCCCAAAAACACCCCCCAGGCCAGCAAAAGAAGCAGCGAGACCGCTGCATAGGGCAGCATCAGCCCGAGAAAGCTTCCCAGGGACATGCCTGCTCTGCCATAGAGGTATAAATTCTGAGGGTTGCCTATGGGCGTCAGCATGCTGCCCAGGTTGGCCGCTATGGTCTGCATGGCCACCAGCGGCAGCGCCAGCCTTTGTCCCGTCTCCCCGCCCGTCATGGCCAGCACGGTAAAGGTGAACGGCACGAACGTGATCAGCGCCACGTCATTTGTGATCAGCATGCTGGAGAAAAAGCTCAGCAGCATGAGCACCAGCACCAGGCTCCGGGCGCTTTTCACTTTCCCCAGAAGCCCCCTGGCGATCCATTCAAATACCCCTATCTTCTGCAGTCCAGCCATGACGCACATGAGACAGAACAGAATCGCCAATGTCCGCACGTCTATGTATTCCCCATACCCCCGATCCGGCGGCACGATGCAGGATGACAGGAGCGCCAACAGCAATGCCGCACAGAGCACCGCCTCTTTTTTCATGAAACCCAATACCTTTTCCATATGTCCTCTTTCCGTTTCTCTCCCTGAAAATCACGCACCGGCCTTTCTGCCGGTCTCCACGATGCAAAAAAACCTGGATTTCAAGACAGCCGACTCCAGGCCGCCGTGGGAAATCACGGGGGACAAATGGCTTTCTGACGCCGCGCCTTGTCCCCCATCATCTATGCGCCTTGAATACCAGCCGCAGCCCATCGCCCTCCTGGCTCTTGCGGTATGCCCAGGCTCTTCTTGCGGAAGCTGCCAGGTCGATGACAAAAGCCATGCTGAAGATGACGGTTATGGCAATTTCTATTTCCATGGGAACCCGGCTGATCACCTTCTCCAGCATGGGCTGGGCAAAGCGGAATACCACAATGGCCCCGAAGCCGAACAGCACCGCATTCCTCAGGCATACCCTTCCCTTGATGTTGAAGCGCATATGGGAATAGTCCCACCATTTGGAACGGAACATCCTCTCCAGGATGCCGCCCACGATATACTCCACCACGGAACAGAACACCACGCCGAATACAAACAAAACCACATAGGACTCTCTCACGCTGCTCAGAGCCACGGATCCGGCCGCCATCCCCAGGCCGTAGATCGGGCAGAAGGGCATATGTAAAAACCCCCTGTTCTGAAATTCCCCCGCCTCTATCCGCATATCGACGCACTCCACCAGCCATCCCGCAAATCCCCAGAAAAAAAATGTCAAAAACAACTCATAAAATCCATACTCAAACGGCATTTTCCTCTTGCTCCTTTTCCTTCATGACGCCCCAGGCATCCCTACATTCCATTTCAGTCTTACCATTTGATTTTACCATATATCTTACTGACATGCTATTACAATTTTTAGAAACGCCCCCTTTTCCGGTCAGATTTCCTTCCGGATTTGAAATTTGAAACTTCCGCCAGGATGCCCCTCATCCAGCCCCAGGGGCTTGACCAGTTCCTGATACTTGTTCAAAGTAATATCGGCTGAAGACTCCCTTGCACAGGCAGTGTTCGGAGCTGAAGGCTTCGGTTCCGGCAGGGACTTGATTCCAGATCACCATGATACCTTACCGGCCAAAGATTTCGCTCAACAATGCCTCATATTCTTCCATGGATATCTTCTCATCGCGGTAGGTAAAATCGCTGTTCTCATCGTATTTACTCTCGGGCGAATCCCAGTACTCTGCTGCCAGCCGAAATTCATCCGCTACCCTGCCTTCCCCGTCATATTTCGTCAGCCAATATGTCTGCCTTCCCCCATGGGAAGTATCCCTGTGCACGATCCAGGTGGCATCGCCGTAATCCGTGTAGGACAGAACCCCCGCTGTCCCCTCCCCGGCTGCCAATACATATACTTTCCCGGCTCTTGCATCCAGGTACATGCCCCCATAAGGCCCGTCCAGAATCAGCTCGTTCTCGCCGTCATTATCCAGGTCGATCCGCTCTCCCACAGAATAGCTGTCCCAGTCTTCCCCGTCAATGGGCAATTGGTCAAAACGGAGGGACTCTTCCCCGCTATCGTCATAAAATGCCGGGATTTCACAGGCCAGGAACGCATCCAGCAATTCCTCTGGTTCCCTGCCGTTCCTTCCGCATCCTGTTGCCAAAAGCAATACTCCGGACAGCAATATTAATGTAAAACATTCTTTTTTCATTTTCTTCCCCCATGCATCACCATGTCGAACCCTCCCCTTCCAGCGGAAAAACCGGGAATCCTCCGGGCGTTCCTTGTAGCTTAGCCATTGCTATAGAGCCCATCCCGTCAAACACCTCAGAGGCAGCTTCCCGCCAGCCATTCTGTTCCATATTGGGCGGAAACCATCCGGCTGCAGTAATAGATTCCCCTCTTTATCAGCGGTATTCATGGCCTCGCCACATGCTTTTACTGATATTTTAACATATTTCATACGAGCAGGCCACAATATTTTTCAGTCTTTTACAATGATCAGTTTATTCTGCCAGCACTCCACAGACACTCTACAGCCAATCTCAAAGCCCCATTGTTCCACCAAATTGCTTTTTGGAGACATTGCTGAAAATGGGCGCATTTTCTCATAAATCCTATTCCATCTAGCAACTTGATGCTGTATAATACAATACCGGATATTATTGTTGACACCGACACAGGGATAGAGTTTTATGGTGCAAATACCGTTTCAAAAGAAATTCTGATCAGCATTCTTAAAAATTTTAAACTGGGAATTCTGCTAAGCCCGGGGCCATCCATGGGCATATGTTCGGCGGGCCCGGCATCCTGGCAGGAAGCATCCGTAACTGGACATGCATCCCTTTAAGCATCCGACTCCACGATGGGCTCCAGGCTGCCAGGGAGTGGAAAGGCGCATCCGTCTCGGCAGCGTCCCATGTGGTGCAGATGGTGGAGGACTCTTATAGGGCGGCCCTTGCTTTTGGGGACTCCCTGTTGCTGCTGGACAGATATTTCCTTACCGTCCCTGCCCTCGAAAGGCTCAGCGCCCTTAACGGCAGTGGGACTGTACATGTGAACATCGTCACAAAGGCGGAGAAGTCCTGCACCGCATACCAGAAGCCCGGCCCCCGAAAGCCCGGGAGGGGACGGCCGCCTAAAAAAGGGGCTGCCGTCCACCTGAAGGAGCTGTTCGCCTCCCATGCCGGGCAGTTCCGGGAGACGGAGGCTGAGCTTTATGGCAAAAAGCAGAGGATCCGTTATTACAGCACCGACCTGTTATGGGGACAGAAGCTGTACCAGGAACTGCGGTTTGTCCTGGTTGAAATGAATGGAACCCAAAGCATTCTGGCGAGCACATGCCTGACACTGGATCCGCTGTCCATCATACGGCTTTACAGCTACCGTTTCCGGATCGAATGTATGTTCCAGGAGCTGAAGCAGCAGACCGGGGCATTCTGCTACCACTTCTGGTCAAAGCATATGCCGAAGCTGAGCTATTACCAGAAAAAAGGGGAGCCTGCACTCCTGGAATGCGTGAAGGGCGAAAAGCCCCGCAGGAAAGTGCTGGAAGCTGTCCGCGCCATTGAGATGCATATGGCCCTTTCGTGTATAGCAATGGGAATCCTTCAGAGCCTTTCCATCCGTTATATCGGAAAGATCAGCTCCAGCCAGATCCGTTACCAGAGGACACCATCTAAGGGAAGGGTTTCGGAAGCGACCCTCATGCATTATTTCCGGAAACATTTTTTCCGCCTTTTAGGGCAGGAACCCGGATTACGCATAACGCAGATAATTCAGGGGCTGCAGGAAGAGCCAGGGGAACAGTGGGATTCCATGGCTTCTTAGTGCTACAAACTTTCAACTCACAAGATAGCTTACAAAACTGATGTTTTGGATATTTTCTTCCTTTGCCATAGAACGATTGACTTCTAAAGCCTTTTCTACAATATCTAATCCTATTATTGATACGTTCGGATATTTTTGAGCAATAGGAAAAGACAAATAACCACTTCCCGTACCTAAATCTAAAATCTTCATATCAGCTTTCAATGGCAAAAAATCAAGAATATTATTCAAATGATGTTCATCTTGTGTCTGCCTATTATAAAAATCTCCCGAAGAAAAACTATGTTCAAATCCTTGCTTTGTAGCCATAATGCTGTTTTCTATATCCATCATATTCAATCACTCTTTCCGTTTTCAAATCCCGATTGTGATTTGATGATTTTTAAGGGAAATATTAGCTGTTATATTTTGTTATTAAAATACCCGCCAACCCTTGAAAATACTAAGTTTATCGCAGGTGAACTTTCCCTTATCGTTTCCCTTGTGTTATATCTTCCCACAGGGCATTACGAACCCTGATAAGGGAAAAAATGAGGGAAACAAAATCACATAAAACATTATAACACAAAATATACGGGAATTGGTAAACTGATTGAAATGCTTTCAAAAAATCAATGAAAAGA
>CAJUJN010000127.1 GCA_910586775.1 uncultured Acetatifactor sp.
CGTCAAGAACCCAGCCGGATGCGGCATCAGTACCCATAAGGATAGCTTCGGCCAATGTGCTGCCTTCACTGACACAGCCGGGAAGATCTGGAACTTCAACGGTATGTCCTCCTTCTTTTTCTTCTAAAGCATGGCACATTTCAGCAAGTGCGTAGAGAGCCAGTCGTGACACGGAAAAGCGCAGGGGAGACGGCTCCTATGATGCAGAATATGACAGAAGTGTCGTAAAATGGGATTCCCGGAAAGCAGGGCAGGGCTGAGGGAAACAGGAAGTGATGGGGGGGATAGGGAGAAACAATGAGGGCAGAGAACAAAATCAGAATTCTGGCATGTCTGGCTATTATGATAGGAGCGATCTGTGCGATGTTTGGCTGCGTGAGCCGGAAGGAACAGGACAGGCGGAATGAAGAGCTTGTAGCAGCTTATCCGGTGGAAGAAAAGTATGGGCGTGAATTCTGTGTGAGCTCCGAACGGGAAGCAGGGGAGGGGAGCCCAATTCCTTTTGCAGAGAGTTATTTTACATATGATTATATTGCATGGGAGGATGAGGAGGATGGATATGCTTTTTGGACATCCCTGTATCCGGTGTCCCTGGATGACAATAGAGTGACAAAGATTAGGGACGGTTATTGTTGGAAATTCATCAGCCGAAAAATAAAAGAGGAGTTTTGTGAAAGATGGAAAGAAATCACAGATGAGGATGTTAAGGTTATGGTATCAGCATCACATAAATTTGTGTTTGGAGAAAAGATTAACCGTAGTTCCCGCTATATAATTCCTTCTACAATGAAAACAGTATACGAAGCCCCATAAACACTGATAGAGTCTTTCAATACAATCAAAAATTTGTGTAGATAGAAATAAAAAGTAAATACATTCTACATTTCAGATATAGACAGTAATTCCGCTAAAATAAAGCCTTTAGAAATGTAGACAGAATTAACTGGCGGGAACTACGGATTAATGAAAGTAGCACGATAAAGGCTGCCTTATTAAGCATGATACCTGATTTTACGACTTTATATATTTATATTATTTTTCCTCCAGGATTAGGATGGGACGAAGAAGCGTGGAAAAACAAGACCGAAGATGTAGCAAATGATTTTTATGATGAGCATGTATTGATAAGCCGGAGTCATATTTGGGTTAAAGTATACGAGACATATACGAAAGAGGACTTCCTGAAAATAGAAACTGAAAGAACAGAACAATATATGTCCCATGTGAAAGAATCAGAATATGAAGGTCAATCAGAATTTCCCGTAAAGCTGAAACCCATTGTTGAAATAAAAGCTAATAGGGCGGAAAGCGACTAAATGCGGGGAACAGGCGAGGGAACTATATCGCAGACAGGGGCAGAGAGGAAGAGCCAGGAAATATGCTGCAGGAAAAATTCAGAGATTTATTGGAAATAATGGCATCATTTTTGGAACACCAGGGATATAAGCAAAGCAGAAAAAAGGGGAATTTCACAGGCCTGTATCAGGGAAAATCATAAAGCTCAGAATGGTCTTAAGCAGCAGGATGCGGGGCGGAAAGGTAGGGGAAATCAGAATATTTCTTGCGCTGGAATACCCGGAGCTGGAGAAGATCGTCTCCCTGCTGAAGGAGGAGGCCTATCAAAAAGGCGGCAATCTTCTTTTCAGGATATCGGTCTGTTTTGCGGGGAAAGAATATACCGCGGCTTCTGTTTTTCTGTTGACAGCGACATGGAACATGTGGGCATGATGATAAAGAAAATACTGATTCAGAACGTATTTCCCGGCATCATGGACTATGAAGAAGACAACAAGATAATAGATAAATTTCAGTCCGATACCACTTCATGGAGAAACACCTATTTTTCCGGAGGCCGCGTCAATCCTGACTTTTATATCAGATGGGTTGCCCTCTGTATTTTGAACGGATATATTAAGGAAGCATTTGTTATTTTAAGCAATATTCCTGGTCATTACGGGCTGGAAAAGGATATCCAGGTGATCAAAGGCAGGCTGCCACTTTTATGCTCAGACAGGGAGCAAAAGGATTCCTTCTATTTGCTGAAAAAATAAAATAAAGATAAACCCTGGGGCGGAAGACATAAAAAAGGCAATCAATACGCTGGACGGACTGCATGTCTATTACATGCTGGTGGAGACGGCAAAGCAGGGCAGCTAACTGCAAATCGCCGGGGGATCCGGTGAATATACTGTGGAAATAAGGAGACGGACGGATGACGGTGATTGCCACTGCCGGGCGGAGCTGAAAAGGGAAGATCCGGAGGAGAAAAGAATTCTGTACGGAGAAAGAGAGCTGCTATTGCTGGGAAATAACTTATAAATATACATTGTAAAGGGCAGATAAAGGTTTTATAATTATATATAAAGCGGTATTTTTAGTGAGGTATATTATGGCAAATGACAATAAAAAAATTACAATAAGAACAGAGAATCAATCTGAATATGAAGAAGTGAATGAAATTATTTATGAGGCTTTTGCCGAACAGCACGGGATAGAAACTGGTAAATTTATGATGGAGCATTTTAAGAAAGAAAGGCAGAAAGAAACTTTTGTTCCAGAACTCTCTCTTGTTGCTGTATTAGATGATGGAACAATCATTGGGGAAGTAGCGCTCCATGAAACAGACATTATTACAGAAACTGGAAAACACACACAATTAGTTCTATCACAATGTGCTGTTTTACCCCAATATAGAATGCGGGGAATTATGAGAATGCTTGTCGAATATGCTTTAGATAAAGCCACAAAAATGGGTTACGGAGCGGTGTTTCTGGGGGGAAACCCTAAACTTTATGCACGATATGGATTTGAACCGTCCAGTAAATATGGAATATACCATGAAAACAGAAAAAAGTGGGGAGATGAAGGATTTATGGTTTGCATATTAAAATCCGGTACGCTTGATGGTGTAACAGGCACAACCTCGTACTATGGCGGATAAGTTCCGATTTATGCACGGAAAGTACAATCCCCAAAGAAATCCGAACGAAAAAAGGACAACAAGGAGGAGAAAAGCATGGAACCCTTCCACAAAAAGACAGTCCTGGTGACAGGCGCCACCGGGTTCCTAGGTGAATACCTGACCCAACGCCTGACCAAGCGATACAGGGTACTGGCGCTGGGGAGGAACCGGGAGAAAGGAAAGCGGCTGGAGGAACAGGGCGCCGTATTCTGCCCGGGGGATTTCACCAGGCGGGAAAGCTGCGCCCGGTACTTCCAGGGCGTGGACTATGTGATTCATGCCGGAGCGCTGTCCACCGTGTGGGGAGAGTGGGAAGATTTTTATCGCACCAATGTGCTGGGCACAGAGCTGGTGGCGGCGCTGTGCCGGGAGAATGGCGTAAAGAGACTGGTCTACCTGTCCTCCCCCAGCATCTACACGGGAAAGGAAGACCGGTATCACATCCGGGAAGACCAGGCGCCGGAGCAAAACAACCTGAATTATTACATCAAATCCAAACTCATGGCGGAGGCAATCCTCCGGAAATGGGAGAAAAAAGGCCTGGAGACAGTGATCCTCAGACCCCGGGGGCTGATTGGCGTCGGGGACACCAGCCTGGTGCCCAGGATCCTCACCGCCAACGCCAAAACGGGAATCCCTCTCTTCCGGGAAGGCCGCAACCTGGTGGATCTAACCAGCGTGGAGAACGTGGCGCTGGCCTGTGAACTGTCCTTGACCGCGGAGAAAGCCCCCAGCAGGGCCTTCAACATCACCAACGGGGAGCCCCTGGAATTCCGGAACATACTGGAACAGTTCCTGAGAGCCATAGGGGAGGAGCCCCGTTACAGGCGCCTTCCCTTCGGCCTGGTGTACGCCCTGGCGGGAGGGCTGGAATGGCTGTACCGCACCCTGAGGCTTGCCGGGGAGCCGCCCCTGACCCGCTATACCGTCTGCACCCTGGGCTATGCCCAGACCATGGACATCAGTTCCGCCAGGGAGATCCTGGGCTATGTGCCGGAGAAGACCCTGGCGGAATCCATCCGGGAATACGGCGCCTGGTGGAAAGCGAACCATGGGACAGGCTCTCCCAAGGGAGAAGAGAAAAGCAGTTCAAAAAGAACCAGGACATATCCCGCCAGTCCGGATTGTGGGGCAGAAGCGGGAAGAAAGCATGGCAAGATAAACAGGCTCTCGGAATTTCAGAAAGCAGAATCAGGCATCGTGGCAGGACGGCACCTGGAAAAGTGGGGGAACCGCTCCAAAGGAGTTCCGGAAAGCCGCGTGATATGTGACCTGGAGATTCCGAGAGGATATATAACGGAAACGGAGGGAAGGCCTGGTGCCCATGATTCGACGCAGCCAGGCCGGAGGGCAGAAGCGGGGAGAAGGCCTGGTGCCCATAACCCAACGCAGCCAGACCAGCCCCACCTCCCGGCGCCCCCAGGCAAGGTGGAGGAGGTAAAAATCTACCCCTGCGGCTCCTGCACCAACCGCTTAGGCATCATGTTCCGGGGGATGAGATGGGAAAAGAGGGAGTTCCCCGCCAGAGCCGCCCTCATCCGCCACCGGGAGCTGGGCGACATCCTGTACGACACCGGCTATTCAGAGGAGATTTTCCGGGGCGGGCCAGGACTGTGGCTGTACCGTCTGCTGAATCCCGTGAGACTGGGGAAGGAAGAGGGCATCTGCGAAAGGCTGAAAAAAGACGGCATCCCGCCGGAAAACGTGAAGACGATTCTGTTATCCCACGCCCACCCGGATCACATAGGAGGCCTGTCCCGGTTCCCCGGCTGCCGGCTGGTGGCCTTTGGGGAGACCCTGGAGGCGCTGGAGCGCCCCCGCGTCCGTAACCTGGTGTTCCGAAACCTCCTGCCGCCGAAAGGCTGCATCGAAAAACGGAACACCCCCGGGAACCCTCTGGAGAACCATTTCCTGAACAGATACTTCGGCCAGGCGTATGACCTCTTCGGGGACGGCAGTGCCATCGCCGTCAGGCTGGAGGGGCACACCAGGGGACAGATGGGACTTTGGATTCCGGATGTGAGCCTTTTCCTGGCGGCGGACGCCTGCTGGGGCAGCGACCTGGTAAAGGCCACCCGGCGGATGCGGCTTCTGCCCAGGCTGCTGCAGAAGGACTTCGCCGCCTATGAGGACAGCCTTAAGAGAATCTGCCGCATGAAAAGGGACTATCCCCAAATCAGGGTAGTCTTCAGCCATCAGAAGGGAGCGTGAGGGACTGTGGCTGACCGATTGAAAGTGCTGCTCTATTACCTTTATTATAAATACCGCCGCCCCTTTACAGACAGGAAAGCTTTGGAAAAATGGCAGGAAAAGAAGCTGAAAAAGCATCTGGACTATGTGGCGGCGCATGTCGGGCTCTATAGCGGGAAGAGGCAGCTCCAGGACTATCCGATCATGGACAAGGCCTTCCTGATGGAGCATTTTGACACACTGAACACAGTGGGCATCCGGCGGGCGGAAGCGGAAGCCTTTGCCCTCCGGGCGGAGCGGGAGAGGGATTTCGCCCCGAAGCTTAGGGGGGTCACCGTGGGCTTGAGCTCCGGCACTTCCGGGCGCCGGGGCATCTTCCTGGTGTCCGATGGGGAGAAGAACCGCTGGGCGGGCTACATATTGGCCAGATTCCTGCCGGGGAGCATCCTGGATTCCCTGGACATCGCCTTTTTCATGAGGGCTGACAGCAACCTGTACCAGGCGGTGAGCTCCAGGAACATCCGGTTCCACTTCTTCGACATCTACCGGGACATGGAGGAGCACAAGGAGCGGCTGGAAAGGACGAAGCCCGCGATTCTGGCCGGGCAGCCGTCCCTGCTCCTCATGCTGGCCCGGGAGAGGGAGCAGGGAAACCTGCACATTTCCCCGGGAACCGTGATCTCCATCGCCGAGGTGCTGGAGCGGGAGGATGAACTTTACCTGAAAAAAGCATTCTGCCTGGAGGTGATCCACCAGGTCTACCAGTGCACGGAAGGGTGCCTGGCATCCACCTGCGCCCGGGGGACGCTCCATCTGAATGAGGACATCGTGCGGATTGAGCGGGAATACCTGGACAGGAACCGGTTCGTCCCCATCGTGACGGATTTCCAGCGGAAGGCGCAGCCCATCATCCGCTACCGCCTCAACGACATCCTGGTGGAAAAAGAGAGTTCCTGCGGCTGCGGGAGCCCTTTCCTGGCGCTGGAGAAGATAGAGGGCAGAGAGGATGACATATTCGTCTTCCTTGACGAAAAAGGGCAGAAGAAGACGGTGTTCCCGGACTTCATCCGCCGGTGCGTTCTGTTCGTGGAGGAGGAAAGGGACGAGGACGCTGGGGAAAAAGGGATTGAGGGCTTTACGGAAAAAAGAATTGAAGGCTCTGCGGGAAAAAGGAGCGAGGGCGCTGCGGGAAAAGGGAACGAGGTGGCTGCGGTAAAACGAGACGGGGACTCTGCGGAAAAATGTGACAGGAACCATGGACGAAAACAAGACAGAAACCATGCGGAATACCGTATTGTACAGAAGCGGGATGGCAGCATCACGGTTTACGCGGACTTCGGGGCGGAGGAGAAGGCGCAGGTGCTGGCGGAGTTCCGGAAACTGGCCCAGGACAGGAATTTTGTCCTCCCGGAGATTGGTTTTGCCCCATATTACAGAGAGACGGGGAAGAAGCTCAAGCACGTAGAGCGCGAAAGAAGCTGACGAAAGCCGCAGCAGTGCAGACGCATATCACCCCCCATAAACCCCGCAGCGCCTAGGGAACCGCCCTTTATCAGGAAACCGGCGACATCCGCCTTGTTGCAAATCTCCTGGGTCATGAGGACATTAATACCACTGCAAAGAATTATGCCGCCATTGAAGAGGCTCACAAGCAGATTGCGGCCAAAGCCGATATATATGGAAACAATAGGCAGCAACGGCTCTGGTCAAATATATTTTAGGAGCAAGGGGACATGGGAAGGATACAGCGTACACTCACCCATGAAACCGGAGATTTTTGCCAGGCAGAATTATGGGATAACCAAAATAGAGCGCAACATGGTACTGTAAGCCGGGAATTCGCTCATATTACAGGCACTGCAAAGGGATGGATTTCTTGCTATGGACGGATTTTTATGGTAGAATCATGAATAGACAAAGAAAGGCTTTACGCCAAATTATTGTTTTATTTGGGGAAAGGAGGGAACCATAAATGGAGCCGCAATATAAAAGCAGTGCGGTCAACACTCCATATGATGACGTGTTCCGGACAATGCTGAATGATTGCAGCAGCCTGATTATACCTGTCATCAATGAAGTGTTTTCAGAACAGTATACCGGTGAAGAAGAGGTGATTCTTTCCCCTGAGACACATTATATCAACCAGCAGGATGGGGACGAAGTCAAGAGGATAACGGACGGGAGCTTTATCATTAGGGGAAAAGAGGAGAAGCGGTTCCTCTGTGAATGCCAGAGTACCCCGGACAGCAGCATGCTGGTCAGGATTTTTGAATATTCAACGCAGATAGCGCTGGATCAGGGAGAGATTGTTGGGAATGTCCTCAAAGTGGAGATACCCCGTTCCGCTGTCTTATTCTTGCGGAGCAATCGCTCAACGCCGGACAATATGGTGATTGAGATGAAGACGCCCGGAGGGACAGTTTGCTTTGATGTTATGGTATTAAAGGCACAGAGGTATTCCATAGATGACATTTTTGACAAGGGATTACTGTTTTTGATTCCGTTCTATATCTTTTCACATGAAAGCAGGTTTGCGGAATATGATGCAGATGAAGCGAAATTGGAGACCCTTAAAAACGAGTACGGGGATATTGTGGATCGTCTCGATGCCTTGCAAAGGAAAGGACAGCTCAGCGCATATACGAAAAAAGCCATATTGGAAATGGCAGGGAAGGTTGTAGAGAATATTGCCAAGAAGTTTGAGAATGTCAGGGAAGGAGTGAAGTCTGTTATGGGTGGCAGAGTGCTGGAATATGAGGCCAAGACAATTTTGAGGCAAGGGATAGAAGAAGGCATAAAAGAAGGAAAAATGGAGCAGGCGAGGGAAACCGCTTTTGCGCTTCGTGCTATGGG
>CAJUJN010000128.1 GCA_910586775.1 uncultured Acetatifactor sp.
CAATAAAGAACATGGGTTTGTATCTTTATTTTTAAAAAAGTTGTAAACTGGTGAAGAATTAAGTACAAATGTAAAATAAAAGGGGGATTTATAGGATGGGATACGTAGGATTAAGATGGTATAAGTGTGATTTTCATTTGCACACAATGTGCAGCGCGTGCTACAGGGAGAAGAAAGATACTCCAAGTGAATGGGTTGAGGAAGTAAAAAGGAAAGGATTACAGTGTATAGCGATTACAGATCATAATGACTACAGAGGAATAGATGAAATTAAAGCAATATGTGAAGGAGAGGGAATAGTAGTTTTCCCGGCGGTAGAGTTATCGTGTGATTCAAGTAAAATCCATATTCTAATCCTTTTTGATGTTCACTGTGAGGGAGCTGATGTAAGAGACTTTTTGGCAAAGGTAGGAATCACAAAAAATGAATTGGGAAATAGCGCTAATACCTCTAATGGGAGTATTTTTGAGATATGCGATATGGCGCAAAAGGCGGGAGCATTGGTGATAGCTGCCCATATAGATGATTACAGCGGAATTTCTCAAATCAGCCATGACAATATCAAAAAGGTTTTGGACAGAAAATATATAAATGCTGTTCAGATTGTGAATAAGAGTGTATGGGATGTGTATGAAAACAACAAGGATATAAAAGAGACATGCAGATTATTAAGTGAAAAATATGACAAGGAAATTTCAGATGATAAAGCAAAAGAATGGTACAAGGCCTACTCGTTGGCAAAAGAAGCTGGATTGCCATTTCTGACATTTTCTGATAATCCGTGTTCAGAAAAAGATGCAAAGCATGGTTTATGGGGAATCGGAAGAAATTATTCCTGGCTTAAAATGGATCAAAAGCCGAATCTGGAAAGCGTGCGTCAGGCATTGTTATCTTATGATATGAGAGTACGGAATGAGTATGAAAGTCCCAATAAGCCGGATGCAGAGCCAGAATTGTGGATAAAGTCCATAAAAGCAACAGACACACTCCTTAATAAAAAAGAGGACATAATTGTGGATTTTAATCCTCAGTTAAATACAATAATTGGTGGAAGAGGTAGCGGAAAATCGTCTATTATCCGTATGCTGGTTGGAGGTATGTGTTCGTTTGGCGGGGATAATTTAGAGGAGATAAAGAATGAGCAGTATTATTTTTATAGAGAAAGCAAAAAGGAAAAAGGTAAAGGAATAGCGAGAGGTGTATTTACAAAAAACTCTACTTTGGAGATATATTTTGAGAGACTTGCTGATTCCTATAAATTAGTTGTCACGAATATTTCCAGTATGAGTAATCAGTCGCGTAAATTGTATAAGTATGTGAACGAAAGCTGGTCAGAGGTGGTCGATGATAATTTCCTAAATTTTTTCAAAGCACAGGCATATACCCAGAAGGAGATTTACGAATTAGCGCTAGATGCCAATTCTTTATTAAGCATTATAGACGAAGATATAGCAGACCTCAGCAAAAAAATAAATGAGAAGGATACAATCTTTAATTCTTATATTGCAAAATCACTTGAAATTTATGATTTGAAAAAGTCAATAAGTGAGGAGTCAAGGATAAACACAGAATTAAAAGATATAGAAGAGCAAATCAGCAAGTATGAATCAAGTGGGATATCTGACGCATTAAAGGAAAAAGAAAAGTATAGTGCACAAAAGAAGATAATAGATGATTACATAAAACAAAAAAGTGATAAAGTAACAGAACTAAAGAATTCGATTATGTCATTGGAACTGGTGAATCCCAATCTTTCAGAGATGGAGAATCCTGAATTAGAACTATTGTTGGATAAAGATCAAAAGGCATTTCTGATTAGAAAAAATGCTTTATTGGAATCCATCAGGTTGCTTGAGGAAGACACA
The DNA here is from genome assembly GCA_910586775.1 of uncultured Acetatifactor sp. GTDB lineage: Bacteria > Bacillota > Clostridia > Lachnospirales > Lachnospiraceae > Acetatifactor. Next base: position 1,866 of record CAJUJN010000128.1, read on the forward strand.
GATAGCTTACTGGAGGAAATTGATAAATCAGAATGGAAAAAAGGAAAAGAGAGTGCAGAAAATCAATATAATAAAGTGTGTAAAGAACTTCAGGAGCAAGGTATTGATTTTGATAAATTAGATGAGCTGCTGGATAGAAAAAAGAACAAATTGACAGAATTAGATAACATTAAATCGGACAAAGCAAAATTAGGTACTGCGGAAGAGACGCAGAAACTGTTATACGGGCAATATGAAAGGGCCGCTAATGAAATATGGAGTATGAGAGCAGATTTTATAAATGGAGTTATTGGAAAAGGTTCTAATGTGAAATTTGTGGTGAAGAAAGGACGAAACAAGACTTCTTTTGTGAATATGATGAAATCTGTTTTACAAAAAGACAATGCAACGATTGATGATGAAATCAGTAAATTATCAACTTACTTTTTTGAAAAAGATGGAATGAAGAAATTTAGGGAATTGATGCAAGATATCAGGGATGAAAAGGATAAAAAGACATGTCAGGGAAGAATGAATTCAGCAATTAGGGATATGACGCCAGAGGCGTTCTCGAGAATGATTGCATTTATTCCAGAGGATGACCTGGAGGTATCATACAAGCCGGAAGGTGCGAAAAAATTTATTCCACTCTCAAATGCCTCTGCAGGTCAAAAAACTACAGCAATATTAACGTTTCTTTTGGCTTATGGAGATTTGCCGTTGCTATTAGACCAGCCAGAAGATGATTTGGACAATAAATTGGTTTACGATTTGGTAGTAGCACGATTAAAAGAAGCCAAATCTAAGAGACAGGTTATTGTAGTGACACATAATGCGAATATTCCGGTTAATGCGGATGCAGAGTATATTGTGTCAATGAATTCTGAAACAGATGATGTCAAAGTCAGATATGAGGGCACGATGGATGATAAGAAAATAGGAAAAGAAATATGTGATGTCATGGAAGGTACAAAGTATGCTTTTGAAATGAGAGCAAAGAAGTATCATTTCCATATAGTTGAGTAAGTACAGTTAATTTATTGCCCAAAGCATATTGAAAATGTTCGAAATACAATGTATGGAATTCCCTTGATGACAAGTCGTTTCTTGAAAAACTTGGTGGATACAGAAAAGACCGAAGGGAAGAAAAAGAGGGCCTGACGCTTGCCGGATTGATGATGTTCGGCGATGGGCTTGCCATACGGGACGAGTTCGATAATGTGTTCATGGATTACCGGGATGAAAGCCAGGTTACGTTGGAGATTCGCTGGAATGACCGTATCACATATGATGGGACATGGGAAAATAATTTGTTCAATTTCTTTACGAAGGTTACGCCAAAGCTGACTGCTGACCTGAAGAAGCCATTCAGATTGGAAGGAATGCAGCGGATTGATGAAACGCCTGTCCATAAGGCGGTAAGAGAAGCTTTCGTGAATCTGATTATACATGCGGATTATCTGTTGGATGCAGGAACCTTAAAAGTAATAAAGCATGCTGATGGCTTTGAGTTTACCAATCCCGGAATCCTGAAACTTTCGATTGAGGACATTTATCGGGGCGGAAATTCAAAGTCAAGGAATCCCCGTATGCAGACGATGCTCAGGATGATTGGATTCGGTGACAATGCCGGTTCCGGTTTCCCGGCGATTTTATCTGCATGGGAAAATGAGGGTTGGATAAAACCAGAACTGAAAGAAGATACGAGACTGAATCAGGTTACTCTGACATTAAAGATGGTATATGCAAATGAAGAGGAGATGAAAGAAGATAGAAACTTCAATCAAAAAAATGAAAGAAGTTTGAAAGAAGTTTTGAAAGAAGTTTTAGTAGCAAAAGATTATGAGAAAATGTTTCCGATTATTGAATATCTGGAGGGAAATTTGGTCATTTCGACACAGATAGCCGAGCAGTTGACAGGAAGGTCATCAGCTACCGCATGGCGTTATTTGAAGAAGCTTGTGGAAGCAGGGGTTATAGAGCCTGATGGAAACACAAATAATGTAGGATATAGAAAGATTTTTCCGTAAGCAGCAATGTCTCCAAAGTGGCTGGCGGGGGCGTGAATTATGTGCACAGTGGTTCTTCGCCACAAGAGATGCTGGTGCCTGTGCGGGATATTAAGATGGAGTGTGGTCATATGGAGACCCGTAATGCGGAAATTGCACTGGTCAGCATGGTACAGAAAATCACCAATAAGATTACTCTTCTGGACTTTATCCAATGCAACTGGAAGAGCCGGACAGGAAAATGAATCCGCTACCTGGACAAGTTGGTGGACGAGCTTGCCAAAGGGAATGCGCTGGAGAAAATCCTACGCGGATGATTTCCTGTTCATAATGAACCATTACGAGAACATCCGATTGTGCAGAAAGCGGAAACTTCAAAGTCAGAGAATCCACGCATGCAGACAATGCACATAAGCCCCGCCAGGATAAGCGCCAGGCTAAGCCGAACCAGGGAGCATATTGATGAAAAAGAAACTATGTGACGGAACCACGGACAGAGATGCCCGAATCCTGCAAAGAGACGAAGACAGCATCATATACCAGATCAAGAATGACGCGGGAGAGCTGCTGATAACGGAACACCAGGTCTTTTCCGGCATCTGGCTGTGCTATAAAGACGCCCATATCCAGAGCTACACCTATCCCTCCTCCTACCCGTCAGGCATGCTGGAAATCACTCATTGCCGGGAGGGCCGGTTCGAGTACGACGCGGGGGAATTCTTCTTCTACCTGTCAGGTGGAGACATATCTGTCTGCAAAAGCAGGGAAGAGGGAACGGTGGTATACTGCCCCACCAGGCACTATCACGGCGTGTCGATTCTGATTGACCCCGCCAGCGCGCCTTCCTGTCTGTCCTGCTTTCTGGAGGACGTCAATGTGAGCCCCGGTGCGCTTTTGGAAAAGTTCTGCGGAGAGGACAGATATTTCGTCATGAGATCCACGGCCCGGCTGGAGCATGTCTTTTCGGAGCTGTATTCCGTGCCCCAGGACATGAAGAAAGGCTATTTTAAGGTGAAGATACTGGAGCTTCTGATGTTCCTGAACAGCCTGGACATGAACCTGTCCCAGACGGAGTGGCGCTCCTGTTCCAGGACACATGTGGAACTGGCCAAAAAGGTATGCGGCTACATCAATGAACACATGGATACCCGCCTGACCATTGAACAGCTGGCGGCGCGCTTTTTCGTATCCCCCGCGCAGCTGAAAAAAAGCTTTTACAGCGTCTACGGCGAATCCATATACGCCTATGTCCGGGCCTATAAGATGCAGTCGGCGGCCCTGCGCATGCAGACCACAGGACAGTCGATCTCGGAAATAGCCAGCGCCTTCGGCTATGACAACAGCAGTAAATTCTCGAAGGCGTTCCGAGATGTGATGGGGGTCTCGCCCACGGAATACCGGAAGGGCATGGGGACAAGGATGGTTAGCCAAGACTAATCTGTGCCTTTTTGGAGCATAACCGTAGCTGTTTGGAGTTGTGGGGAGCGCAGCTGGAGATTATAATAGCACATGGAATTCAGGATTGCCGTTTTTGCAAAAGAAATACGGCGGGCTGACAGAAAAACACGCAGTATATCAGAGCGGGTCTTCAGAGTGATACTGCGTTTTTTAAATCCATAGGGTTAGTGAAAACTAACAAAGGAGGGACTGTGATTAAAAAGTATCGGCTTACTATTATTTTGGCGGCGGCTCTGCTGATTCTGTCAGGCAGCTCTCTGTTCATAGGCGTACTGGACGTGAATCTGCCGAGCCTGCTGAGGGGCGACATAGAACGGTGGGAGATATTTTTGATTTCCCGACTTCCCAGGCTGCTGGCCATCCTGTGCACCGGCGTGGGCATGAGCGTGGCCGGCCTGATCATGCAGCAGCTTTGTATGAACAAGTTCGTTTCGCCTACCACGGGCGCCACCATCTCCTCGGCTCAGTTCGGGATCCTGCTGGCATTGCTGTTCATGCCGAAGTCCACCCTGTGGGGGAGGGCGCTTTTCGCCTTTGTCTTTGCCATCGGAGGGACATGGATCTTCGTCTGGTTCATCCAGCGCATCCAGTTCAAGGATGTGATCATGGTGCCGCTGGTGGGCATCATGTTCGGCAATGTGATCACCGGAATCACCAATTACTTTGCCTACAAATACGAGATGAGCCAGGCGCTGTCCACCTGGCTGGTGGGACATTTCTCCATGGTGCTGCGGGGGCGGTATGAACTGGTCTACCTGGTGGTGCCGCTGGTGATTCTGGCATTCGTGTTCGCGAATCACTTCAACATCGTGGGCATGGGCAGGGATTTCTCGAAAAATCTGGGCGTCCACTATAATTTCGTGCTGTTCATGGGTCTGAGCATCGCGGCCATGATTACGGCTTCCGTGGTGGTGGTAGTGGGATCCATCTCCTACATAGGCCTGATCGTCCCCAACCTGGTGGCCATGTTCAGGAGACAGCCATTGACAGCGTTGCAGAATCGTCGTCGGAGGAAAGCGACAGTTCTGAAAACCAGACTGACGCGGATGGCACAGAAGATTCCGGCCAGGGCGGGGCACCGGAGGGCTCCGGGACAATTGTCGTGACAGGCATGGATGCCGCGGGCGAACCCGTTGAAGTCACGGTTCCCTATAAGCCGGAGCGCGTGGTGGTCCTGGATTTGGCCAACCTGGACATCCTGGACAATCTGGGGCTGGGCGGCTGCGTTGTGGGCGCGCCCACCATCACCCTGCCTTACCTTCAGTCCTACAATGACGAACTGCCCATTGTGGGTTCTGTCAAGACGCCAGACCTGGAAGCCGTCATGGCCTGTGAGCCGGATTTGATTCTGATGGGCGGCCGCATGGCTGAGTATATGGATTCCCTGGGGGAAATCGCCCCGGTGCTGCGGCTGACGACTGTATCCGATGAGGGCCTGGTGGAAGCAATCCGCGCCAACGCCCAAACGGTTGGCGCCATCTTTGGGGAGACAGAGCATGTGGATGAACTGCTGGCGCAGTATGATGCCCAGATTGCGGCGCTGGCGGAGTTCGCTCAGGGGAAGACCTGTGTGCTGGGCATGAGCACCAGCGGCAGCTTTAACCTGTTGGGCAATGACGGCCGCTGCTCTTTGATTGTCAACGAGATTGGATTTGACAACATCGGTGTGGACGCGGCGGCAGCGGGAAGCGACAGCGGGCGAAGCGGCGGACATGGCAGCAGGGATGAGGGAAACGAAGAAGAAAGCAGTGGCCGGAGCGGCAGCGGTGAGGGCAGCGAGGGAGAAAGCAGTGGCCGGAGCGGCAGCGGTGAGGGCAGCGAGGGAGAAGGCAGTGGCCGGAGCGGCAGCGGTGAGGGCAGCGAGGGAGAAAGCAGTGGCCGGAGCGGCGGTGAAGGCAGTGAGGGAGAAGGCAGTGGCCGGAGCGGCGGACATGGCAGCGGCGAAAGCGGCAATGACGCATCCGGGAGCGCCGGTGTTACGCCCACCCACGGCAATGAGGTTTCCTTTGAGGCCATCGTTGCGCTGAATCCTGACTATATCTTTGTCATGGATCGGGACTCTGCCATCAGCGCCACCGGCGCCCAGCTGGCACAGGAAATCATGGAGAATGAGCTGGTCATGAAGACAGATGCGTACCGGAATGGCAATCTGGTCATCCTGGAGAACCCCGGCATCTGGTATCTTGCGGAGGGCGGCATCACAGCTCTGGGCATTATGCTCAGCGACCTGGAAAAAGCGCTGCTTGACTAGTGCTCCTGGCGATTCCCGTCTGGGCAAACGTGCATCCGCTCCGGAAGGTGTTGCCCATGGAATGGGAATACAGCATTCCCCACGGAGACCGTAAAACGTTTCCTGTCGGCGGCCCGGGCCGCGGCCCAGGAGCAGTAAGAACGGCAGATAGTACCTTAAGGTATAAACTCATGAACAAAACGAGACTTCTTCGGAGGTCTCGTTCTGTTTATGCCGGAAAAACAGAGACAGTGTCAGGAAGAAAAACCGGAGGCCAAAGCTGT
>CAJUJN010000129.1:0-2569 GCA_910586775.1 uncultured Acetatifactor sp.
GACCTGATTCCGGAGATGGTGGCGTACATGAAGGAGGGCGGCTGGGCCTATATCAGCGACGGTGCTCTGGTGGTGGACGTGAAGGAGGAGACCGACACAAAGGAAGTGCCCCCCTGCATGATTCTGAAATCCGACGGTGCCTCCCTTTATAATACCACAGATCTTGCTACTATCATGGAGCGTATGCGCCTGTATAACCCTGACGAAATCATCTATATCACGGACAAGCGTCAGGAACTGTACTTTGAACAGGTATTCCGTTGTGCCCGCAAGACGAAGCTGGTGAAGCCGGATACGGTGCTGAAATTCCTGGGCCACGGCACCATGAACGGCAGCGACGGCAAACCCTTCAAGACCAGGGACGGCGGCGTCATGCGGCTGGATGTCCTGGTGCAGGAGACCCGTGAGGAGATGTACCGCAAGATACGGGAAGGCCGGGAGATGCCGGAGAAAGAGGCAAGGGCCGTGGCTGAGACGGTGGCCCTGTCTGCCCTGAAGTACGGCGATTTGTCGAATCAGGCCGCCAAGGATTATGTATTTGACATTGACCGATTTACCTCCTTTGAGGGAGATACGGGGCCTTATATTTTGTATACGATTGTGCGTATTAAATCTATCTTAAATAAGTATGCGGAACAGGGCGGGAAGACGGAAGGACTTACCCTGACGGAGGCGGGCAGCAGCTCGGAAAAGGAACTGGAGATGGCGCTGGTGCAGTTTAATACCATGCTTCAGAACGCTGCCGATGAGATTGCGCCCCACAAGGTCTGTGCTTATATCTATGACCTGGCCAATGCCTTCAACCATTTTTACCACGAGACCAAGATTCTGGGGGAGGAGGACGTGGCAAGGCGGAAGAGCCTTATCGCCCTGCTGACCCTGACCAGAGACGTGCTGGAGACCTGCATCGACCTGCTGGGATTTTCCGCGCCGGAGAAGATGTAGCTTTTGCCTGGATTGGAGACAATCATATGGAATTAAAGTTTGATTTCTGCGCGGCTTGCTGCGGCAAGAGAAAGGAAGGTAAACTGCTGCACGAAAATGAAAGCCATATCGCGGAGAACCGCTTACCTGATACAGGCAGGCGGTTTTTTATGAGCAGATTCGTGCGCAACACAATTCATACTCACGGCCTAAAGCATCTGCCAGACAAAATGTATAACGAGTGAGTCTGAGGATGAATGCGTTCATGAGTATTAATAAATGTAATTGTATACAGATTATCATTGTAATGCATTCTATAATTCGCTATACTAAAGACATAGCGCTGCTGTTTACAGATATAAAAAAGGCTGAAGAGATGATTGAAAACTTTTGCACGGAGAGGGGATATCTGATACAATAGGCATAACAGACAGCCGGAGAGGGAGATAAGGGCAAGGGGAGTGGTCATTATTCTGCGTGGAGACGGGGGCGGATATAGGAGATCTTCGTTGGCAGGTTCACTTTCGTGTGCTGCCATGGGAAGTTTTTTCCTGATTCGGCGGACCTGAAATGTAGTGGACAAATGGATGGACAAATGGATGGAGAAAGGGGAAGCATATTGTTCAGGCCGGTGAGATAGGATCGGAACTGCAGATTGTGTTGTTATCACTTGTTTTTTCGCTGGAGATGGTAGGTGAAAGGGCAGTAATGCTTACTCGTGTGGAAAATAATGGGTTTGGAATGTTTTTGTCAGGATATGAGCAGGAATCGGGAGCATTTACCTTCCGGTACCCAGGACAGGATTTATGTTGACAAAGGATATCATCAACAAAGCCAGCAGAGAGGCGGCTTTTAATATTGAAACAGAGGAAAGCGGAAAAAGTGAACTGCAGGTACAGCTGAAGTCTGATGAGAATTTGTGCATCGCAAATATGGATAAGAAAAAGACGGGGTGGGGTAGAGTTTGCCCATTCCGAAACCATGCCCGCCGCCAGACGTGGGCGTCTTGGAGTTCAACAGGTCAGGATGAAAGAGGAGCGGAGCGGAAAGCGTCTGGCATTGAATTTTGGAGAACGTATTACTTTTGACCATATACCGATAAAAATGGAACAGGACAAGGGTGGGATATTGACAGGCCGGTTGAAAGCATAATTTCCGGAAAGCTGCATGAAAAGCAGCCTGGAGATTCTGAGAATATATTACAGATCAAAGGAGGCAGAAGAACATGAAAATTGTCATTATCGGCGGCGTGGCTGGCGGAACAAAAGTGGCTGCGAAGCTGAAACGGGAAAATCCCGGAGACGAAATTGTCATCTACACCAAGGGGAAGGACATCTCTTACGCAGGCTGCGGGCTTCCCTACTACATCGGCGGAGCCATTGAGACGGAAGGGGAGCTCATCGTGAACACCCCTGCCAAATTTATGGGACTCACAGGCACCACGGTACATACACAGAGTGAAGTGGTGGCGGTTGATCCCGGAGCAAAGACCATTTCCGTCAGGCGAAGCGGTGCGGAGGCGTATGACGCAGGACGGCAGGGAGCAGGAAACGGCGTCACAGGAGGACAGGAGCCCGGAGCGGAAGGCAACGTCACAGGAGGACAGGAGCCCGGAGCGGAAGGCAACGTCACAGGAGGACAGGAG
>CAJUJN010000129.1:2669-7673 GCA_910586775.1 uncultured Acetatifactor sp.
CCCGGAGCGGAAGGCAACGTCACAGGAGGAAAGGCGCCCGGAGCAGGAACCGACGTTTCCGGGGCGCAGGCGGCAGAGACAGAAACCGTCAGCTACGACAAACTTGTCATCGCCGTAGGAGCCGAAAGCTCAGTTCCGCCGGTGGAAGGCACAAAACTTCCCGGCGTATTTACCGTGCGCACGCCCCAGGATGCCATCGGCTGCAGAAAGTATGCCGAAGAGCAGAATTGTAAGCGCGCCGTAGTGGTGGGCGGCGGCTTCATCGGCCTGGAAGTGGCTGAGAATCTTATGGCAAAGGGCCTCTCCGTCACCGTGATGGACATGGCGCCCCAGCTGATGCCAAATATTTTTGATACGGAGATGGCGGATTATGTCCGGCGCAGACTCCAGGCGGGGGGTATGCGCATTCTTACCGGAACGGCCCTGCAGACAATCGCAGGCACGGACAGGGTTACCGGCGTACAGACCGGCGCAGGCACCTTGCCTGCGGACATGGTAATCCTGGCGGCAGGCATCCGTCCCGCCACAAAATTCCTGGCAGACACAGGGCTTGAGATGGACCGGGGCTGCATCCTCACCGACGAATACCAGGCCACCAACCTGCCGGACATCTACGCGGTGGGCGACTGCGCTCTGGTGAAGAACCGTATCACGGGAAAACGCCAGTGGTCCGCCATGGGCTCCACCGCCAATATCGCGGGCCGCGCGTTGGCTCTGTCCTTAAGCGGCGATAAGATGGCCTATCCCGGCGCAATGGGAACGGGCGTGGTGAAGCTGTCCGCGGATTTGAACGCCGCCCGCACGGGACTTACCGAGGAGCAGGCCAGGGCGGCGGGCTTCCGGGTGATTTCAGCCATGGCTATCACCGATGACAAAGCCCATTACTATCCGGATGCGAATATGTTTATCACCAAGCTTGTTGCCGACGCTGACAGCCACAGGCTTCTGGGAATGCAGGTCATCGGCGCGGGGGCGGTAGATAAGATGGCTGATATTGCCGTCACAGGGATTTCCTTCGGGGCAAAAGCCGAGGACTTCCTGACTCTGGACTTCGCCTATGCGCCGCCTTTCTCCACCGCAATCCATCCCTTTGCGGCGGCCTGCGGCGTACTGGTGAACAAGATGACCGGAAGGCTGGAATCCTTTGCTCCCGGGGAATATGCGGCAGGCGCGGCGGCAGGATATAAACTCATAGACGCTCATCCGGCTCCCACTCTGCCCGGCGGGGAGTGGTTTAACCTGACGAAAGCGGAGGAATTTTCGGCGAAATACGGCAAAGAGGAGAAGCTTCTCCTGGTCTGCGCCAAGGGCAAGAGAGGGTATCTGACCCAGAATAAGCTGAAAGCTTTGGGATTTACGAATACCCGCGTACTGGAAGGCGGCGCTACGTTTAACGTGATCAAGAGATCCGTCCCCGCAGGCGGAACGCTTTCTCCTGAGGAGATCAAGCGGGTGAAGGGCCTGGGCTGTCTGCAGGATAAGCGCTATGGCGATGTATTCAATGTCCGCGTGATCACGAAGAATGGCAAGATCACCGCTGAGGAACATCGCGCCATTGCGGAGGCGGCAGAGAAGTTCGGCAGCGGGGAGATTACCATGACCACCCGTCTGACCATGGAGATTCAGGGGGTTCCGTATGAAAATATCGATCCTGTGATCGCTTTCCTGGCGGAGCGCAATCTGGAGACCGGCGGCACGGGCTCCCTGGTGCGTCCTGTGGTTTCCTGTAAGGGTACTACCTGCCAGTATGGCCTGATTGACACATTTGGCATAAGTGAGAAGATTCATGAACGTTTTTACGAAGGTTATCATCATGTGACACTGCCTCATAAATTCAAGATTGCAGTGGGCGGCTGTCCCAATAACTGCGTGAAGCCGGATCTGAACGATTTGGGGATCATCGGTCAGAGAGTGCCTTTGTTTGACTATTCCAAGTGCAGGGGCTGTAAGAAGTGCCAGGTGGAGACTTCCTGTCCCATCAAACTGGCCAGGGTGGAAGACGGGTGTCTCAGGGTGGATGCCGAAAGCTGCAACGGCTGCGGGCGCTGCAAGGGAAAGTGCCCTTTCGGCGTGACGGAAGAGTACATTGACGGCTATAAGATTTACATAGGCGGAAGATGGGGCAAAAAAATTGCCAACGGCCGTCCCCTGGAGAAGCTTTTCATCAGCGAGGAGGAAGTGCTGGATACGGTGGAGAGGGCAATCCTGTTCTTCCGGGACGAGGGGATTACGGGAGAGCGCTTTGCGGACACGGTAAACCGTCTTGGATTTGACTATGTACAGGATAAGCTGCTCCATGCGGAGATTGACAAATCCGCAGTACTGGAGAAGAAGGTCAAGGGCGGAGCCACCTGCTGATTTGCCCTGCATAACGTAAGGATTTCGGAAAAGCAGCGGGGCTGTGAGGGAATACATCCATTTCCCCACAGCCCCATTGATACTGCAGTCTGTTTATCTGGTCTTCACATTATTGTATTTCTCGTTTTTGACTGAATAAGTTGCAGCGGTTATTTTCCGACAATTCCGAAGGAAAGAGCCTTGCCGCGGCCTGTGAGAGGGACGACACCCGGATCAGGGACTGCCTGGAACGGGCCGGGGCGGCTGAATTCGTAGACGGGCTGTTCCTGGGAACGGACACGCTGCTGGAAGCAAATTTCCTGAAGGATTTCCTGAAGGTATTCCGGTGCCCCATGTATGCTGCCATACATGTCGGGCACCTTTTTTCGACCTTTTTTGCGCTTTCTTCATATAATGATATTGGGGAGCCGGTTTTGGGTCTGAGGCAGGCTTCAAAGACGCGCTCTCCATCTGGTTCAAGATTGCAAAAACGAAATGCAAAGAGGTGAAAAAGATTGAATTTCTATAACAGAAACAACATGTCCGCTCAGGGAAGGGCCGGAATGACGCCCGGCCAGCCATGCCCTGCGAGATTCCCCGGAACTGGGGGAATGCAAGGAACTATGGGTTCAGAAGCTATGGAATCTCCGGGGTCTGCGGGGGCAGGGGCTATAGGACCTCCGGGACCTGTCGGACCTATGGGACCTGTCGGACCTATGGGACCTGTCGGACCTATGGGATCTGTCGGACCTATGGGATCTGTCGGACCTATAGGACCTGTCGGACCTATGGGGCCAAGAGGCGAGCCCGGGCCGCCCGGCTGTCCGGGAGAATGCGGCGAGCCCGGGCCTCAGGGTGTTACGGGTCCACAGGGCCCCCAGGGCGTCACAGGCCCCCAGGGTCCTCAGGGTGAGCAGGGCCCCAGGGGACCGTCGGGACCTCCCGGATATCCCCAGAGCAGCATCTTTGCGGCTTTTTCCAGTCCCAGGTTCACAATGCCCGAAAGCGCTAGCCTTCCTCTCAGGCCGGGCGTTACGGACACCACCGGAAATATTTCCCCCTGCGGAAGCCATTCCGTCAACCTGACCCCCGGATTCTATGCACTTTACTATTTTGTCTCCGCGGAGCTGAAATCGCCCGGATTTGCAAAACTCACGCCGGTGTTCAACAACTGTATACAGTCATCTTATATGGGATATAACGTCACAAAAAAACGCCGCCAGAGAATTGAGCTGTCCAGGTACTTTATAGTCGAAATAGAGGATGTTTCTACTCTTTCTTTCGTGTGGATCTGTTCGGAAACCGCTTTGATCGACAGTATGAACATGACAGTGCAGAAGCTGTGCAGATGAGATATGTGCAGTCGGAAACTGATTTTGTGTGCAGAATGTCTTTGCCGGCACTGCCGCATGAACAATACCGAAAAAAGAAAGGAAAGTGTGACCTATGGCAACAATCAGCCTCTGTATGATCGTGAAAAACGAAGAAAAAACTCTGGAACGCTGTCTGAACAGCGTGCATGACCTGGTGGACGAGATTATCATTGTGGACACAGGCTCTTTTGACCGGACAACGGAAATCGCAGGGAAATTTACCGACAAGATATACCAATATCCCTGGAAGGACGATTTTGCCGCCGCCAGAAACCATTCCTTTTCAAAAGCCGCCATGGAATATTGCATGTGGCTGGATGCCGATGACGTTATCGAGCAGACCGAGAGGGAAGAATTTCTTCGGCTGAAGCAGTCTCTGCCTCCGGATACGGATATGGTAATGATGAAGTACCATACTTCTTTTGACGAAACAGGCGCGCCGGCCTTCTCCTATTACAGAGAGCGCTGGATCAAAAATGTACCGGAATATCGTTGGGTGGGAGCGGTCCACGAGGTGATATCCCCTGCCGGAACGCTCTTGTACTCTGATATAGCCGTCTCTCACAGAAAAGAAGGCCCGGGGGATCCCGACCGGAATTTGAGAATCTATCAAAAAATGCTCTCTGACGGCAAAGTACTGGACCCCCGCCAATTATATTACTATGGGCGGGAACTGTATTATCACCAAAAGTACCAGGAAGCCGTGTCCGTGCTGGAACAGTTCCTGAACCTGCCGGAGGGTTGGGTGGAGAATAAAATAGAAGCCTGTACCGTCTGCGCCGACTGCTACAACAGATTGGGAAAAACCGATTCCGCCCTTTTGGCGCTGCTCCGGGGCTTAAGCTTTGACACGCCCCGGGCAGAACTGTGTTGCGATATCGGAAATCATTTTCTGAAATGCGGAAATTACCGAAACGCCGTCTACTGGTTTGAGACTGCCTTAAGCAGGGAACGCAATGACCGGGCCGGCGGATTCGTTTTGCCGGATTGCTACGACTATATCCCCTTACTGCAGCTGTGCGTATGCCATGACAAATTAGGGGACAGGGAAAAGGCGAGAGAATACAACGACAAAGCCGGGCTCTGTAAACCTTATTCAAAAGCGTATCTCTATAATAAACAATATTTTGAGCAGATATCATAGCTATAACCTACCCTTTTATGCCCCGGCAGCTGATACACATCTGGATCGACATACTCGAAGCATCGGGATTTCGTGCTCTCCCGCTTATGGGTAACCTCAGCCAAAAACAGGGCCGCCCAAAATCGGGAAACCCTGTTTTTAGATACGGAT
>CAJUJN010000130.1 GCA_910586775.1 uncultured Acetatifactor sp.
AAAGGCTGCTGGATATGGGATTCATTACAGACACATCACGAAGGATTTCGGAATCTGCACCGGATGATCCGGCCGGTGCAGAAGAACATGGAACAGAATCAAAACCGTCCCAAAAGCGATACCGGGGAGACACAGTACCCTCCCCGGTATCGCTACCGGAAGTTGATCACCCATCGGCTCTCCGACTGATAATAGATCAGCCATGCCCGCATTTTCTGGCCATGAAGCACCAGCGTACAGTCATATTCTATGGAAGGAATCCCCGTATACCTCTTTTTTTCCTGGGAATGCACCGTAATATCCCGAATTGTCTGAATCTCACCGTCTTCATCCTGTATCTTCAGCATAAGGGGCATGATCTTCCCTGTACTGGTAAACCAGCATTCACAGGCGATCTTTTTCTGAGTCCCTCTGACTTTGCCTGCATCTGCCGTATAAGTACCCATACCAGATGCCATTTCCACTTCCCCCTTTCTGTCCGGTCATTTTCACTGATTGATAATATGAAACCCGACTGCAATATATGCGCTCGGCCCGTATACCATTTATTGTTCCGGAAAAACAGATTTCTATGAGCGATGCAGACAAAAAATCCGGGGGTTCCGCGATGACCGTCTCTCGGGCGATCCCTCAGTTAGAACCAACCACTTTTTCCCTGTCCCAAATGAGCATGAGCAACCCACCTGATATTTCCTGTTATGCGGTAAATGGGAAAAAATCGTCAGAGGTATTTCCGTATCTATCCACTTGAACAGATGCACTGTAAGGTTATACGGTTATATTAAGGTTTGCCTGATCAAGAACGATTCTCTCCCCCGGTACACTCCCGATGTCTTCCGAGAAGTTATGGAACAGACTGAAAATACATCAAATGTTCTTTGAATTAAAAAATAAATTTTTCTGTCACACAGAGGAAACGATACCGTCTAATGAAACATACGGAGAAAATTTTGCACAGGAGTGCTGCAAAATTTATGCACAGGAATGAAAAGCATTTCTGTAAATATTCCGTTACAAATCTCATCTGCACTTCAGAAAAGAGGACCTATGAATCCATTCACCAACGAAGAATTACTGGACCTGATTCAAAAAGCCACCGCGGGAGACAAGCCGTCCCTGGAGACGGTGATGCTCAGTGTGCAGGATCTGGTATTCAACCTGTCCCTCCGGATGCTGGGGACCTTTCCGGATGCGGAGGATGCCTCTCAGGATATTCTTTTAAAGGTCATGACCCATCTGTCATCCTTTAAGGGGGAAAGCGCCTTCTCCACCTGGGTATTCCGTATTGCGGTGAATCACCTCAAAGACTACAAAAAGCACATGTTCGCCCAGTTTCCTTTAAGCTTTGAATTCTATGGGGATGACATCCAAAATGCCAGGACAGGGGATGTACCGGATTTGACCCAGAATGTGGAGCAGGCAATCCTTGCGGAAGAATTGAAGCTGTCCTGTACCAATGTGATGCTGCAGTGCCTGGATACCGAGAGCCGCTGTATTTTCATTCTTGGTACCATGTTCCATGTGGACAGCCGCATTGCCGGGGATATCCTGGGCATCACGCCGGAGGCTTACCGTCAGCGTCTGTCAAGGGTGCGCAAAAAGATGGCAGATTTTCTGGGGGAATACTGCGGGGAATACGGGAAGGGAAACTGCCGCTGCGCAGACAGGGTGAACTACGCCATTCAGAGTCATCGGATCAATCCCGCACAGCTTTATTTCCAGCCAGCCGCTCCTGCCCAGGTGATACTGGATGTAAAGGAAGCCATGGAGGAGATCGATGACCTGTCACAGGAATTTTCCTTCTGCAGAACTTACCAGTCCCCGGAAAACCTGAAACAGTTTATCAAGGAATTTTTAAACGGGGCGTCATTTTCCGTTGTAGGAAACAGTCAGGAAACGGCAGGCTCCGTGTATTCCGGAAGAGAGTCTGCAAAGCAGGAAGGAGAATCTATGGATACGCAGTTGATTTTGCGCTACCTGAAAAGCTTAAGCGAAAATAATAATCGGGAATGGTATCATGCACATAAGGCAGCATACAAAGAGGCAAATGCTCAGTTTGAGGCACTGGTGCAGGAATTGATTTTGCAGATCGGAAAATTTGACAGAAACATTTTGCCTGGAGAGGCAAAAGAGCTGACTTTTAAGCTGGTGAGGGATACCCGTTTCAGCCATGACAAGTCGCCTTATCATCCGGCATTCCGGGCGCATATCGGCCCTGGTGGAAAACTGCCTGTGCCGGTTGGATACTATCTGATGATCAAACCAAGGGGTCAGTCCTTCCTTGGCGGTGGACTGTTTGCAGCTTCGTTCAAAGATGCCACTTCCATGGTCCGGGATCATATTGCGGCAAATGGCGGAGAATGGGAGCGTATCCTTCATGATCCGGGGTTTCAGAAGGAATTTTCCGTGCAGGGAACCGCCCTGAAAAATGTGCCCGCCGGTTATGACAAAGAGCATCCGCAAGCGGAGTATTTGAAATTTAAAAGCTGGTATCTGGAATATCCGGTCAGTGATGATATGGTCGCTGATGGGGAACGGTTTCTGGCAGAGGCAGTACGGCTGTTTCGGATTATGAAACCCTTCAATGATTTTCTTAACCAGGCATTGAAAGATTTTCAGATGCCTGCAAGGTAACGGGATTTTATCATTTTGATATTTTTGAATTATATAGGGGGGATTCATAATGATGCTGGTGGCCGGATTCTCCCAGTCACCAGTATCATTTCCAAATCATAAATAGTACTGCATCCGGCCGATCCGGTTATTTTTTAAGAGCCGCCTGCTAAAGGATGTCCGTGCCGCTGCGGCAAAACAAATGGAAGACATCAACTGTTGGTTGAATCTGCCCAAATCAACTGCTGGTTCGTTTCAGAGCGACTTTTTTCTATTATACTGATAGCAAGGAGGATAAAAATATGAACCAGGAAATGATGGGAAAATTCATTGCAACCTGTCGAAAAGAGAAGGAACTTACACAGAAACAATTAGCAGAAAAGTTGAGTATTACCGACCGGGCAGTATCAAAATGGGAAACCGGAAAAAGCATTCCGGATGCCGCCATTATGCTGGACCTATGTAAAATACTTGGTATCAGCGCAAATGAACTGCTCAGCGGAGAAAGGATCGCCATGGAAAATTATCAGAAAAAAGCAGAAGAAAATCTTGTGGAATTGCAGCAAAAAGCAAATAACGCCCAAAAAAGTTCGAATTTGCTTGTAAAGCTTGTAGTCTTAATTTTAGGAGTGTCGTTTATAGTCAAATATGGAATCGGAAGCAGAGCCTGTTATTTTGTGGATTTCATCAGCATGGAATTTATCCTGATTCCCTGCCTTCTAATACTGCTGTGTACAGGGTATTGGCGGAGTTTTCTAAAGGCATTTGTCTATTTAATTAAGAGAGACTATTGCACAGCAGAAATGATAAAGGACAGCGCAAACGCGCTTAAACTGGTATGCAGATCCAGTTTAATCTGGGGAAGCATCGGCTTTACAATCAGCACGGTGAACCTTATGCGTCGTCATATGTCAGATCCCGGGTTTGCTGCCTTATGTGGGGATATATCGGTAGCGTTGCTTCCTCTGTTTTACTCCCTCGTTATAAATGCGGTATTGATGCCATTGTACTTTGAACTAAATCGTTTACATAGGAAAAACGCAGAGTGAGGGTATGATACGGTAAGATAAAAAAGCGCCAACGGATGAATCAATCATCCGAAGGTGCTTTCTTTTTGTCCTGGATTTGAGCATAAAAATCCCTGTCCAGTGACCATGTATGTTGCCATTCTCCATATCAGATTCCCATCGCCTGCATACGCCTCATCCGCCTGCTTTTTGTCAAGAAGCAAAGGCATCAGGATCTTTTCCTGCACAGTCAGAACCAGAAGCAGGTGAAACTGCTGAAAGACAAACCCGATGCTCCTGCGGCGCAGTGCAGACCGTTCCCGGTCAGAAAGGCTGTAAATATCCTGACCGTCATAAGTCAGCCGGCCAGACGTCGGCTGATCCAGTCCGGATAAATCATCCACAATCAATAATTTCCTTTTCATACTTTCCACTTTCCACAGAGATTTTTTATTATATCACAGAAATCTCAAAGAATTCTCAAGCGTTATAAAAAGGTCATTCTATTGTAACCAGATAAACAGTACATACATTCCTTTTTTAGTCCCTTCTGATCCCGTCATTCCCAGGCCAGACCCCACCGGATACCGTCACTGTAAAGAAAAATAGAAAAGTTTGGTTTTACGGAAGTGTGTATAGCAGGTTACGGAGTCCCTTATTCTTTTATCTGACCGACATAAAAATATGAATTTTTCTTAACACTACTGCAGTAGTGTTGACAGCCCGATAAGAAAGGTGTAATGTTTAACCAAGCAGAAACTACTACAGTCTTATAGAAGGAGGATTAAAATGGATATTAAACTTTTCGATTCAGAATTGAAAGTAATGTGTGTGCTTTGGAATGAGGGCGATACCACGGCAAAACATATATCTGATGTTCTGAAAAAAGAAATTGGCTGGAACATGAATACCACCTACACACTGATCAAAAGATGTATCAAGAAAGTGTGTTAGACTAAACACAACAATAAATCGAATTAAAAAGGAGGGTGCTGAAATGACCTATGCCGAGTATCAGGAGTACATGAGAAATTTTTTTGAACAGTATTATCAGAAGCTTTCACAGGAAGAAATTCGTGTGACACTTCCTCTTGAGGAAGATGAAAAAGAAATGTGGAGTGATGATGTGAACCCTAATGATGAATGGAAGAAATGGAAGTTGGTTCCGGCTATGATTTCGGATGGGGAAATCAAGGCATTGGAAAAAGAAATAGGTGTTGAACTGCCTCTGTCCTTGAAAGCATTTCTGACTGTTACCCATCACTGCTTTGATAACCCCATAGGACGTAATTCTGTAGCTGAACATTTTCAAGGAGTGAGAAACGCATGGAATCCTGTCCTTGTGAGATGTGGTTATTTGCCTTTCACGTGGGATGAAGAATGCTACTTCATCCGCTGTATTCGACTTAATAATATGCCGGAAGAAGAGAAATGCGGAATTTACCAGATTGATCACGAAGTATTGTTTGACTTTGACGAAAACACGGTGACACCGGAAGAAATAGACCAAAGCATGGTGTTCATTTCCGAGAATCTGCTCACATATCTTGATGAAATACTTCATGATAGGGATTGTGATTCGCTGCGAAAGGCTTCTAAAAAAGAGGTTCTTAGGATATTGAAAGAAGAATGTGGGTTACAGAATTATGATGAATTATCGGACAAAATAGATGATGACGAAGAATTTGATAAAATAATAACTGCGCTGAAACCAATTCAGAAACAGTATTCCATTTCAGATGATGATTTGGAGGAAATCTTGTGGAGCATGGAGTATTCCACTGACTGGTGAGAAAATTCAGTCAAGTTTACACCACTGTTGGATGAAGGTGGAAATCCACTACCATCATCTTTGCCCCAGCTTAAAACCGTCAATGAACATTTCCGGGAACTCAAACGGGATTACATCAAGCTGTTCGGCCATGATTTTAATGAACCGTGATTATTTCGCGCCAGCGGATCCGGAGCGGAACGTAGTTCCGCTCCACTGATTTTCCTTAGCGAACCACCGGTTCGCCTTTGGGATCCACCCCGCAGGGTTATTTTCTGGGTTTTGCGAAATACTCCCTCATGTTCATGCTGCCTGTTTCTATCCAATAGGCAGTATGTGCATAGCGGTCCACTATGGCTTCCGCCTGGACGCCCTCGCCAAGCCGCTTGATCCAGTCATCCTTACGGTACTGGGTGCAGAAGATGGTAGCGGTGGAGTCAGACCGCCGCTCCATCAGTTCAAAGAGAAAGTACAGCTCACTGTCCGATATGTCTGAGACCAGCCATTCATCCAGGATAAGGAGCGGGATTTTTCCATACCGGTTCAGCAGCTTCTTCGGGCTGCCTATGATGGCGGCACAGTCACCGTATTCCATGAGCAGGTCAGGAAGGCGGATATAAAGGACCCTGAACTGGTTAAGGCATGCCTGTTTCCCCAGGGCACAGGCCAGATATGTTTTGCCTGATCCGGTAAATCCCTGCAGGACGATGCTCTGGTGGGCATCAATGTACTGGCAGCTGGACAGGTTCCCAGGAAGCTCCCTGTTCAGCCCCCGGCCTTCATACAGGATGCCCTGCATGTCCGCCTGCGGGAAGCGAAGTCTTGCAGACCTTATGAGCCTCTGGATCTTTGCGTTGTACTTTTCCTGATAAACATAATCCACCAGCCGCTGCATCCTGTCGTCAAACGGCAGCCCCAGTGTGGCTGGCTCAGCCTGCTGTGCCTCCAGCCCGGAGATGATTTCGCCAAGGTTCATTTCGCGCAGTTTGCGCCTGCTCTCATCATTGATCATTCCGGCCACCTCCATAGTAATCGCTGCCACGCAGGTACCCCATGGGTGTTTTCGCCCTGTCGGAGGCTTTCTTCTGTTCCATGTAGATTTCATCTTGATTGGCGGCCAGTATGGAGCTAAGATGGTGGTAGCGGGGCTTCTTAATCCCATTGGTTACTGCGAATTCACAGGCGGCTTCCAGGCGCGCTTCGGAGTACTTATTGCTCAATCGCAGAACAGCCAGGGCAGGATTGTAGCCCTGTTCTTTTATGGATACGCCCTCGAAGATCCGGCCAACCACTTCTGCCGTATATTTCCCGATGGCGCCCGCCCAGTTTTTGATGCGTACATCGTCCCATGGAGAGATACGGAACCTGTCCGGCATGTCCTCCTGGTGGGTGGAATACTGGTTCTTCCTGCCGGATGGGAAGCGGTTGTGGGTCGCGATGCGGGTGTTACCGCTGTAAATCTCCACGGTGCTGTCCGTGACTTTCAGGTCTACCGTTTTGCGGGCATACTGGTAAGGACAGGAATACCGGTTGTATTCAAACACCACATGGAAGTCAATGTTCACTTTCCTGCCGTATACCC
>CAJUJN010000131.1 GCA_910586775.1 uncultured Acetatifactor sp.
TCTTACATTATAAAAGGCTTTAAATTTTGAGCGATAATTTTCCTACAGTTCCTTAGTGTATTCCGCATATTCTTCCGCAATCTCCCCGAAGAACTCCTTTGCCTCCTCCAGGTAAGTATTGGGATTGCCGTCCGACAGAATATGCCAGTCGATGATCACATACATGCCGCAGTCCGTGGCACAGGATACGCCGTCCCTTATCAATTCCTTCAGTTCGTCCTGGTTTCCGCCCGTGCAGTAACCGCCGTATTCCGCGGTATACATGGCAAGGCGCACTACGTTCATTCCCCATTCTTCCCTAAACTGCCGGAAACACGCCGCATTGACATACTCGGGATACCAGGCAAGGCCGTGGGTGCTGATTCCTTTGAGCTGCACAGGCGTGCCCCGTGAATCCATCAGCTGTGTCCCTATTACCTTCAGTGCTCCGGGCAATCCAGGTTCCTTTTCCGTATCGTCTGCTGCTCCCGAAACCCGGCCATCTGTCCCGTTCTTTACCTCTGTGTCTCCTTGAATGCTGCCATTCCCGGCTGCAGAATCCTGCGATGCTGCCTCAGACTTTGTCTCCGAATTTCCTGCCCTATCTCCGGACTGTACCCCTGCATTTTTGCCTGCCTCCTGGTTCTGTCCTTCCGGACCTGCTGCCTCCCCATCAACCAACACGCCTGCACCGTTGCCTGCTTCCCCGGCAGTCATGGCATCCTGAGCTCCATCCTGCCCCTCTCCGGCGGCTGTGCCATCTCGAGACCCTTTCGGCCCCTCTCCGACAGCTGCGCCAGCCCATTCTCCTTCCGGGCCTCCCTCTCCCGCCTCCTCAGATCCCGTTTCCCCAGCAAAATCCATTCCTGTCTGCCTGTCCATTCTCCCGCCGCATCCTGAAAGCGCTATCACACATAGCGCCATTATACTGTAAATAAAGAGCCTCTTGCACATGACTTCTCCCCCACAAATGTCCACCAAATATCCTGCTTACCGAAGCTGTTACAGCCCCTTTCGGCAAATTCAGTATACCACAACCCGTTTCCTGCGGCAAGGCATACCTTGAAGGTGTGCCTCCTCCTGCTCTCGTTACTTCCGCCTTCGTTTACCATTTTTACTGCCATTTCAACATCAATTCCTCCGAAAATCCTTCTTCTGGAAATTGATGGCTCAATAATTTCTATATCCCCAAAAATTCTATCATTTCCCCAAAAAGACTTCTAAAAATTCCAAACAGCCAATTGACCCCGCAGCCATTTCACGATAAAATAACCTGAACACCCCCGACTGCGGTTTTCTGTTGGAAAAATTTGATGAACATCCGGCATGGACTGACGAAAGGCTCCCGGGAGAATTCACGGCTGTAGCCCGCAAAGATGCGAAAAGCCGGTAACCGCAGGCACCCTGTCCTCAAACCGGGCGCTTGCAGCCCCATAACTCTCACTGAAGCATCTCCCCCTTCTCTCCTGGAAAATGTGCTTCCATCACCGTCCGTCATCATGGCGAACGATCTGACAGGCATCCAAAAAAGCAGGTACAGGAATCCTTATACTCCCTGTATTCCGCCGCATATTCCAGAACGGCAAACAGTATGGCAGGCCTCCGGGCCGTACACGCAGAACCCCACCTCCCTCAGCCCCCATTTGGAGGCGGACTGGGCGGACAGCCCGCCCATTAGGATTGTTCGTATCTGTCGGTTTGTATCTATCCCGGAAAATCCTCTTGCATTTCCCCTCATATCATGCTACTCTAAATACAGGCAATGAATTCAAATCCAACAGTCATTCAAAGGCCGTCCGGCCTTTCTGTAACAGGACAATCGGAATCCGCATAAAACGCAGATTCCGTCTCATCGAACTTCTTGCTGGGCGGGAGCCTTTATCCCATGGAAAGTAAAATGTAACCAACGCAGGAAGGGAGACGCGCCTTTCCTGCGAAGCCGTTTGGGCGTCGAAATTTTGCCGGAAGATGCAGGATTTCGCCGTTATGCGCCTGAGAGAGGAAATGGAATTGTATGAAAGAAAACAGAACAAAGACAAAAAGAACCAGGCAGACACATAAAAAGAAACCAGTTCCTGCGAAGGGAAAAGGTGTCGCTTACCAGAGCAAAGATATCATTAGCAAAGAATTGGCCGAATCTTTCAAGGGAAAGGCTTTCCGGGTTTACGGACTGGACCTGCCGGAAATCAGGACTGTGCTGCCAACCAACATACCGACAATCAGGGCAAACGAGCTGCGGCTGGACAATCTGTTCGAGCTTGCGGACAGTACCGTGGCCATAGTTGACTACGAAAGCAAATACCGGAAAAAAGACATGATAAAATACCTGAATTATCTGACAGGAATAGCCAACCGCTATCTGAAGGAGAAAAAAGACTGCCCGGCGCTCCGCATGATCGTCATATACACCGGGGATATCGAACGAAAAAATGTATCCGCCGAATACAATATCGGGGCAGTCAAAGTGACTTTGGAACCCGCTTTCCTCTCGGAACTGGATTCCGGCAGAATATATCAGCATTTGAAATGCAAAGTAGAAAAGAAGGAACCTTTAGACGAAGAGGAACTGATGGAATTCATCATACTGCCCCTCTCCTACCGGAAGCGCGCTGAGAAAGAACAAAAAATACGTGAAACCGTGAAACTGGCGGCAAGGCTCCAGGACAGGCGACAGCAGATCTTTGTACTGTCAGGTATATTGGCTTTCACAGATAAGGTAATCGACACGGAAACCGCAAATCATATAAGGAGGATGATCAAGATGACAAAGGTTGGGAGAATCATCGAAGAAGAGAAACGACAGGCAATCGCTGAAGCGGAAGAAAAAAGCCGCCAGGCATTGGCGCAGGCGATGGCTGAAAAGAAACGGGCGCTGGCCAAAGCGAAAGCTGAAGCCAGACAGGCACTGGCCAAAGTGAAGGCTGAAAACAAACAGGCACTGGCCAAAGCGGATGCTGAAAACAAACAGGCACTGGCCAAAGCGAAGGCTGAAAACAAACAGGTACTGGCCAAAGCAGAAACTGAAAAGAAAAACGAGAAAAAAAGAGCCGATATGCTGCAGCAGGCCGCCAGGGAATCTGTGCTCAAAATGATCCGGAAAAACTACCCAACTGAAGAGATCGCGTCCATAGTGTCCGTTTTTTCACAAGACGACATAGAATCGATGCGGAAGGAAGTGACATATTCCTGACATCATGCCTTATGAGACAGACGAAGATTATGATGCCCAGACCGAGCAGATCGGAAGCCTGTCAAAAAATCCGGTGCAGACCGGCAAACCTGTCCTGTGGACAACGGGCAGGAACCTGGACAAGCTGCCCGAAACCTGCAGCAGCCGGTACAGAATCTGACCGGCGGAAGGTCAATGCAGTTTCCGCAATAGTACGCCTTTCCATTGGCAAAGAAATAATTATTTGTTCCCGCCCCGCACTGTCCGCCGTACATCGTGCAGTCCCTGGAGCCCCGCCTTACCGGGAGTTCCCTTTCCGCATCAGCCAAAAAATCCCCATACTCCTGCTGTGAAATCCCATACTTTCCAATCATTCTGGAAAATGTGACCTTTGTGCCGAAGGGCTTGAAAAAAGCGATTACCTTCGCCGCATTTTCCAGACTCTCCCTGCCGACCGTTGCATTGAAAGTGGGATAGTGTCCCGTAATCTGCTTATAATACTCCACATTTTCCATCGCCCGGCCAAAGGAACCGCATCGGTTCAAATCATAGAGTTCCCTGTAACCGTCTATGGAAAATCCCACATTTACGCCGTGCTTCTCCAAAAACACCAGTTCCTCTTCCCGCTGCACAGAGCGGTTGGGAGACGCACATCGGGGCTGCACAAATTGCAGCGTGTATGCACAAACAAGGCCTGCAGCGATCTGCATTGCATTGGAACAAAGTCTGTAAGCCCACAAAAAAGGAGTGCCGAAGCACCCCTTTCAAGACCGCCAAAACCAAGGCTGTCGCATTCAGTGACATTCATCAGCTTATTGCAGCATCACTCTTCTGCCATAATCCCTATTCTGCTTCGGATGATGTCCGTCACCTCTTCCAGACTTTTCTGGCCCGCAAAGTAATATGCCGCTTCCTCCTGAACGATCCGAAGGCCTTCCATGTCCCCTCTCTTTATCATCCCGGCTCCTTCCACCATCTGCCTGAGACTGTCCGTGTCCTCAGGTCTGGGGGCGAAGACCTCTATTACTTCCCCGTTCGTGTCATAGGTCAAAACAGGCGCTTCCCGCTTCCTGCCGTTCCCGTCGCTATACCATTGCACCCTTTCCGCATTTTTCAGCTGCTGTTCAAATCTGTCCCCGTCTACGGAAAAAGCATAATTGGGGGTTATCTTCTCCTGCCACTCCTGGGTGAAGAAGCTTTCTATAAATTTCCAGGCAGCCTCCTTATGGTGACTCTGGGCACTGACCGCATAGCAGTTGTCCGGATACAGCATCATGCCGTTTCCCGCCCCTTCCGGATATCCCACAAAAACCGCATCCTCTCCCCACTGGGATTTATGGAACATATAATCCTCCGGATCCATCAGGGCGAACGCCTCAAACAGAAGCTTCCCATCCTGCCTGAGGGAATCATCGGTGATATAGACTGCTTCTTCCGGCATATATCCCGCCAGCCTGATATACTTTTCCAACAGTCCGTCCTCCAGGACGGAAGCCCCATCCTCCGGCCCGGCTCCAAGCATGACCGAAAGACAGTATTCCAACATATGGTCCTTACTGGACATGGTATCCCGCAGCTCTGGCTCCTCCAGGATGCGCAGCAGTTCATCCACCGTCCATGTCTGTCCCGCCGGCGCCCATCTTTCCTTCGTGATGAATCCCCCCCAGCTGGAAATTCGTCGGGAGCATGTACACTTTCCCCTCAGTCTGCAGAGCCTGATAGACAGAAGGCAGCAGATTCTGCGGGCTGACGACCTGGCTGCTCTCCATGTATGGCATCAAATCCTCCAGTATCCCCCGTTCACCCATGGCCCTATCGTCCATATAGCCGCCGTCCATCTGGAAAATGTCAGGCCCTGTCCCCGCTATCAATTCCGTATACAGGCGCATTGCCGCCGCAGACTCGTCTTCCGTGCCATAGTCCACCATCTGAATCAGGAAGTCCCGATTCGTCCGGTTGAACATGGCCACCGCCTGTCGGGTGGCAGCGCTGTCCGACACGTACCCAAGTCTCAGTTCCGTCCGCTTCGTTCCTGCGTTTCCGCCGTTCCATTGGGCCTCATACAGGATATCGTCTTCCCTGAAGAGAAACCGGGGGACTTGTGTGTCTCCATACATCCCCAGCACGCTGTCCCCCTGGATTCCGATATCCGTCAAACCGAACAGTTTTGTATGTTCTCCCGTTGAAAGATCACACAGGGACGCTTCCATGTTGGTATACATATACAGGGTGTCTTCTCCATCTCCTGTCCTGTTGAAGCGGGCGTCCTGAGGGATGTCCTTCAAAGTCCCAAAGCTTCCTTTTTCCCGTTGGAACGTGCCATAGGCAGTTTGAAGGTTCTCCGCCTGTAAAGTCAGCGCGTACTTCCCTCCTGCATACAGCACGTCATAGCTTTCGGGTTCTTTCCAGTCTTCCTTCCGGACGCTCTCCCCCTCCCGGGAAATCAGGCAGTATCCGTACTTTGAAACCAGAAGGAAATCCCCTCCCGGCACTGCCCTTATGCCCCAATCCCATATGCTTCCTCCGCCGCTGCCCTGACAGAGGTCATTCAAATCCGCAACTGTCCTCTCACTGCCGTCTGCCGACAACTCCAGCAGCTTTGCCGAATCCTCTTCCTGCGCAGTCTCTGCCAGGATGAAACAGGCATTTCCGTCTTCTCCTACAGTGAAATCCACTACAAGTCTCTCTTTATAGTCAAAACTACAGAACGGCTCTTCCGGGAAATCCTTCCCGGCTTTTGCATAATAGAATCTCTGCATATATGCAGCGTCCGCAGCATCTGTATCCATATCATCTGCATCCGCCTCTGCTTCCTCTTCCGCATCTGCCCCCTCTGTCTCCATCGCATCTGTTTCCACTATGATGCTGTCCCCGCAACATCGGATGCCGGAAAAGGTTTCATCCTCCTTCATCGGTATCGCTGTCATATTCAAGCCTGTTGCTCCGCTGTCGCTTTCCTCCTGCGGGACAGCGTCCGATGCCGCCCCGCAGGAGGAGAGGGCTGCGGCAGTTAGAAGACATATACTAATACTAAATGCCTTTATTCTCTTCATCATGTCCTGTCCTGCTTCTTATCAATTAACCGAAATCAACCTGACTGTTTTGTCCACATTGTTCCAGGTTTTTATCGTGTTCTTTCCAAGCCCCATAAAGATATCAATCTTATAACCTACAATTCTCCCTCTGACATCTTCGGCTACACGGTTTCCTATACCGGATATATTGACTGTTGCTCTTTTCCATCTCCCTCCGACCTTAGCCATGGGAATGTAGTAGGATTCCACCGCAATTGTCCGTCCTGCTGTCGCCTCAGTTCCTGTTGCTGTAGTAGGCTTATCAATATATGAATAGCCGCTGCCATTCCAACGGATGTACTTTCCTGAATCAGCTTTTCCTGTTCCATTCATTCTCACGGCAGCAAGGAAATCTGACTTGAATTTAGCGTCAGTAATTCCGGAAGCTGTCACTTTCGCACCTGTGTAATCACTTTCCAGCGCCACTATGTAAGCCGTACAATGAAAAAGATTCTGATAATACGCAGACACTCTCTGCGTGGCGCTGATTTGGTTTGACCGGATGCCATCCACCGTGCTGTACAACGTATAACTTTTGGGTCCACGGACATCAATTTCTATGAATCCCTCGCCGGAACTATTTATGCCGGTAATTTTGTTACTGTTCACACGTCAATGTCATTTAGTTAGTGATGCAAGAAAGGTATGTCCCTTTCTCAAAAGGGCA
>CAJUJN010000132.1 GCA_910586775.1 uncultured Acetatifactor sp.
ATTATTACCTCGGGATGAATTAATGTAGTTGGAATTTCTCCCGGGAACTATAGTTCAATATCTTCTGCGAGATTGGACAGATATTCCCATTGTTTATCCATAGAATTTGTCCTACATATGTAGCTTCCTTTTCCTTAACAAAAATAGCACTTTCATCTTCCATAGCGCAGATAGGCAGATTCTGTTCCACGGAAATCCGTGACAAGGTTTGCAGCAATTCCTGATTTTCCTTCGTGACATGTGCTTTTATCGTAATATCTGCCAATCCCAGCCCGTCATAAGGCACAGGAGATTCCCATATGTCGAGGGCACGTTTTGCCATGTTGCTGGAACCTGCGCTCACTCCCAGGATAACAGCGGTACTTTTGCGAATTACATCCAATATGCCTTTGTCGCAAATTAATTGAAATTGCCGAACCCCATGACCGCCCATGAGGAATATACATGACGCCTCCTGAATAAGCCGCCTGGCATCATCTGCAGCCGTTCTGTCATCAATCACGCTGTACCGCTTGAACGGCATATTGCATTCCTCAAACATAGCGTGCATTCCGGTTGAGTCACTGTCATTTCTTTCATGATCAGAAGGCCATGCACTTACAAAAACAAGGCTATCGCGAACAGTCAATTCTTCCCTGAGCCGTTCCATAATGTCAACAGGAAAATGATGCGTTGGAAATCCGCTGAAAAATCCTAATAACTTAGCATTCATCAATACTTTCTCCTTAAGTTCCTCAAAATTATTAACAACATCCCCTTACAATCTCTAACTGTATGTACATAATGCCAGCTCCTCTGTCTTTCTCATATGCTATTTGCAAGCATCGGCTTAGTCAGATTTTGTTAAAAACATACCTGTCAAGCCTTTCCATGGCTTCCGCCACCAGAGAATGGGGCACTGCCAGATTCATGCGGATGGTATATGGCTTATTGAAAGGCCTTCCGTCCTGCCAGATTACACCCACACCGATCCCGGCGCGAATCAGGTCGTCCATGTCAGTATCATGCGCCCGACACCACTTCTCGCAATCCAGATACAGCATATAAGTTCCCTGGGGCTTTGCCAGCTCCACACCGTCGAAATGGGTGCAGATATAGTCATAGGCATAATCCACATTTTCCGTAAGCACCTGGCACAATTCGTCCACCCACCGGGCTCCCTCCGGCTGATAAGCGCCGATCAAAGCGTACATGGAGAGCACATTCATGCTGTTGTAATGAGTCAGGCCGGCCTGTTTGCGCACCTTGTCACGCAGATAAGACTCATAGATGATATGGTAGGAACCCACCAGGCCGGCCAGGTTAAAGGTCTTGGAAGGCGCATAGACAGCAATGGTCCGCTTCCGGGCGTCCGCACTCACCGACTGGGTGGGGATGTGAGTATGACCGGCAAGAATCAGGTCGGACCATATCTCATCGGAGACAACCACGCAGTCGTTCCTGGCATAAACTTCCATTGCCGCTTCGATTTCTTCTCTTTCCCATACGCGTCCGCTGGGATTGTGAGGAGAACAGAAAACAGCAAAGTGGATATGGTTTTCCCGTATCTTTTTATCCATATCTTCGTAATCCATGCGCCAAATCCCCTGTTTATCCCACTTTAAGTCGCTGAGGACAATCTTGCGGCCATTGTTCTCCATCGTGTCCGTGAAACCCACATAGGTAGGCGCATGGAGCAGAACCGGTTCACCGGGAGCAGTAAAAGCCTGAACAGCGGCGGCCACGCATCCCAACACCCCATTTTCATAGCCAATATCTTCTTTCCTGATCCCCTCCACTCCATGACGCTCTGCCTGCCAGCGAATGATGCTGTCATAGTAGGCATCACTCGGGTTAAAGTAACCGAAAGCCGGGTGCTCCAGCCGCTCTGCTATGGCCTTCTGAATGGAAGGCGCCGTGGCATAGTTCATATCCGCTACCCACATGGGAATTTTCGAAAACCCCTCCTGAATCCGGGCATCCGGAAACGGAATCACATCCACTGCGATGGAATCTTTTCCCTGTCTGTCAATGATGGAAGTAAAATCGTATCTCATCTTTTGTCTCTCCTTTTCCAAAAACTTTTCTGCCATCCGTTTCAGGTCCTTAACTATTTTTAATATATATCAAAGCATATACCGTGTCAAGCTGTCAAAATTTGAGCAAAACAGGTGAAAACGGAGCCGTAAACAGAAAGTTATACCCGCGAGCGCATTCATTTGCCGTGCAATTCAAAAGTTATTTTCGGACCGTTAAAAACAACAGTAAAATGTATTTTCAACACGGAGAAATCATATATTGAATCAAAAGTATCACACGGAGCAGAGTTTATCATGAAAAAGATTCTGACAGCAATCCTCCTTTTTGACATGGCAGCGGGATTGCTGTTTTCATACTTATATGGGATGCGCAGCAGAACGGTGGCCGCAGACAGCGGCATAGTGAAGGTGGCGGAGGACGGACTGGAAGCAGCGGATGTAAAGAAGATTGCCATTACTTTTGACGATGGCCCTCATCCCTGCTACACGGAACAGTTACTGGACGGTTTGAAGAAACGGGGAGTTGTGGCTACCTTTTTCGTTACGGGCGAGCATGCGGAGCTCCATCCGGAAGTTATCGAAAGAATGAAGGAAGAGGGCCATCTCGTAGGCAACCATACATACAGCCATATTCAGCTGACGAAAAGCAATCGGGATGTGTTCAAAGAGGAACTGATCAAAACCAATGAAATCCTGAAGGAAATCACAGGGGAAGAGGTGCAGTATGTACGCCCTCCCTATGGCTCCTGGGACAAAAGTTTCGAAAAAGAACTGAATATGTTCCCGGTGCTCTGGACGGTGGACCCGTTGGACTGGTGTTCCAAAAATGTAAGCTGTATCACGGAAAAAATTGTCAGCAAGACCGGGGAGAATGACATTATCCTGATGCATGACTATTATGACACCTCCGTGACAGCGGCGCTGAAAGCCATCGACAAACTGTTGGAGGAGGGATATACCTTTGTGACGGTGGAGGAGATATTATTTGACTGAAGGCTGTGGCAAAAGAACTGCCGCTCTCCGGTCGCTCAGACCGGAAAACGGCAGTCCGTAAATTTTCTGTCTTAATTCTGTCTCAACTATACTACATTATTTCTTCTTAAGCACCAGATGCTGAGGCAAACCATTCACCATGAACGGCTGATAGTCGCCCAGGATCAAAGGCTCTACATAATTGATGAACTCATCCGTCACGTAGTTTCCTTCCTTGTTCATCCAGTTGCGGGGAACCAGCTTCTCGTTGTTGGCAATACGATGTACATCATAAATGCCGGCAGCACTCATGTAAGGGTCATCCGCAACACGGTCGATCACAACCATCTTGCCGCTATCTCCCTCGTCGGCAGCCTTAACGGCAGCACCGCCCACCATGAAAGCCTCGTCCACGTCCACACGGGAAGCCATATGGGAAGCGCTTCTCTGCAGGGTGGAGAATTCGATGCTTCTGGTCTTGCAGCCGGTCTCCGCTCTCAGGAAGTTCGCCAGATATGCGGCAGTTCCCTGCAGCTGCTTGTGGCCGAAAGCGTCAACATAATCCGCGCCGCCGGACAGCTCGCTTACATATCTGCCGTCGGCCAGTTTGATGCCCTCGGAAACCGCGATGACAACAGACTCTTTCTTCTTCAGCAGCTCCTGGGCATGCTTCAGGAATTTGTCAACATCAAAAACAACCTCCGGAAGGTAGATCAGGTCAGGACCTTCGCACTCCTCTGTCCTGGCAAGAGCTGTGGCGCCTGTCAGCCATCCTGCATTGCGTCCCATAATCTCAAGGATGGTGATGGCTTCCTTGTCATTGTACGTCAATCCCAGCGCATCCCTGATGATCTCTTTGGTGGAAGCAGCAATATACTTGGCGGCGCTGCCGAAACCGGGGGTATGGTCCGTAAGAGCCAGATCGTTGTCAATGGTCTTGGGCACGCCCAGGAACTTCTGTGTATGTCCCTTGATAATCGCATAATCGGACAGCTTCTTGATGGTATCCATGGAATCGTTTCCGCCGATATAGATGAATGCCTCAATCTGCAGCTTGTCCAGAATCTGGAAAATCTTCTCGTAAATCTCGGAATTCTCATGAATCTCCGGCAGCTTGTAACGGCAGGAGCCAAGGAATGCGGAAGGTGTCCTCTTCAGCAGCTCGATGTCCATGTCGGAATGAATCTGAGTAGCCAGGTCCACATACTGCTCATCCAGAAAACCCTGAATGCCATGGAGCATTCCGTATACCTTGTGGAATCCTCTCTCCTTTGCGGTCTTGTACACGCCCGCGAGGCTGGAATTGATTACGGCAGTAGGTCCGCCTGACTGTCCTACAATGATGTTGCGTTTCTTTGCCATTTTACGTTCCTCCAAAAATTATACTCGTACATTACTCACAAAAATCCTCTCTGCTAAATCATACCAAATATGAAGAGAAATTACAATATGCAAATTAGCTTCCTTCCGGCATTTTTTCATCCGATTTTTTCATTCCGGCCTCTTCCAGGCATTTTTGCGCTTTCCGGGTTCCGCTACAGGGCATGCAGAGCAGCCGCGCTCCGCAAAAGATGTTTATTGATAATAACCGGCCTGGGCATTCCAGAGCTCTCTGTACAGCCCCTCCTGCGCCTCCAGCTCCTCATGGCTTCCCCGCTGAACCACCTTTCCCTTATCAAACACCAGTATATCCTGACAGAAACGGCAGGAGGCAAGCCTGTGGGAGATATAAAGGGCAGTCTTCTCCCCCACCATCCTGTCAAATCCGGCATAGACGTCGCATTCCGCCACCGGGTCAAGCGCCGCCGTGGGTTCGTCCATGATCACAAAAGGAGCGTCCTTGTAAATCGCCCTGGCAATGGCCATCTTCTGTTTCTCCCCGCCGGAAAACGACACGCCTTCTCCGCTGAACTCCTTCCCCACATAAGTCCGCAGTCCCCTGTCAAGCGTCTTCAGACGGTCCCCGAAACCGGCTCTTTCCAGCGCATCCAAAGCCCGCTCCTCATCCACCCCGGCGCTTCCCGCGATATTCTCTCCCAGCGGAAATGCAAATATGGAAAAATCCTGGAACACCACCGCGAACAGGGCGCAGTACTCCTCATAATTATATTTTCGGATATCAATTCCGTTCAGCTTAATGCAGCCCTCCGTCACATCATACAGGCGGCAGAGAAGCTTGATAAAGGTGGTTTTGCCTGAGCCGTTTCTGCCCACAATAGCCATTTTTTCGCCGATCACAAAGGACAGGTTCAGGTCCCGGATCACATACTCTTCCGCCCCCGGATACCGGAAGGACACATGCTCGAAATCCACCTGAAACCGGTTATCCCGGCGTTTTTCCACCGGTATGGTTCCCTCGTATTTCCGCCTGCCCAGATTCTGGTATTCCAGGTAATCTCTGGCATAGAGAGCCGTAGTCTTCATCCGCCCCGCATATTTTGCAAAAGTGGAAGCTGCCCCGGTAAGCTGCAGGATACTGGCAGCACAGGCTGCAACGCTTCCTATGGTGAGCAGGCCCATGTAAGAACGGATTCCCGTAAAAAGATATACGGCAAACGTACTTATCCCGGAAAGCGTCACCAGACATAGCTGCCTTTTCCGGTAAGCCCGCCCCATCTTCCTCTCGCCCTCCTGGGATGCCCGGTACAGCCCCTCCATATCCCTCTCAATCTGTTCCTGCTGCCCGTTGATGCGCAGGTCTTTCTGGGTTTCCACACCGGAGAAAAAATCTCTGTAGTAAGCGCACTTATTATGGACATCATCAAGGGTATCCAGGATTTCCTCTGCATCCTGTGCATAGCGGACAGCCATTCTGGCGTTGAGCCATACGCTCAGCCCCAGCAGGACGAGGAATCCAAGCAGCACTCCCGCCGTCCCCGCTCTCCCGCTGCCCTCCGGCAAAATCTGCAGAAACAGCGGCCAGACAATCGCCAATGCCGTCAGCGCAGACAGAATGCACTTTAAGACCCCCAGAATCTGCAGAAGTACCCACCCCCGTATCCCATAAAAAGAGCGGTCCAAAGCCCTGACCCTGAGTTCCTGTACATGGGTATCCTCCAGGTATTCATAATCCATGGAAAGGCTCTTCCTGTTAAACTCTCTGGCATCCAGCTCCCTGGTATAGTCCTGCTTCTGCCAGAACCACTCCGAAGCCCTGCCCCGCACGATCCTGCAAAGCAGGTTGGCAGCCAGCGCCACTCCGGCATAAAGCAGCAGACGCTCCACCTCCGCCCCTTCATACACTCCGTCCAGCAAAAGCCCTGTACAGCAGATGGTAATGTAAGGGCTTACGGCATCCAACGCAGACATCAGCAGCAGACACACCGTCACCCGCTTCTCCCGGCCGGCAATCTCCTGGAACAAAAGCCATATGTTCCTGATATCATCTCTATTCATAGCGCGGACCTCCGGCCGCAACCCAAAATAAAATAGAGCCAAAACTCT
>CAJUJN010000133.1 GCA_910586775.1 uncultured Acetatifactor sp.
ACAACAGTCTATACCATCGGTTTCTTTCAGTCAAGCCGACGTGTGAACAGTAACCAGAAGTGGCTTCTTTTTTAGATCGGCGGAGTCTCTGACTTGTTAATTCAGACAGGGAATGGTAAAATAGGGAAAGGGGGAGTACAGAAGAAACAGGGGGAATTTCATGGTTTACAGAACGGACAGGGAGGCTTTCGGAGCATATATAAGCACCCTGCGGGAGAAAAGGGAATATCCACTGGAGCAGGTCTGCGAGGGACTGTGCACGGCGCAGAGGCTGTTTCAGCTGGAGACAGGGAAGCAGTCTGCAGGCAAGCTGCTGCAGGATGCTATTCTGGAGAGACTGGGGGTGGGAGCGGAAGATTACGAGCACTATCTGCATTACAGGGAGTATGACCAGTGGGAGATGCGGCAGCGGATTCTGTACCGGATATCCTGCGGGAGGGCGGCCTGGGCAAAGGAGCTGCTGGCGGAATACTGCAGCCTGTACGGAGGAGACTGTAAAGGCTGCAAAGCGGTGGGGGACCGCCTTGAAAGGCAGTTCTATCTCAGCATGTGGGCACAGATCAGGTGCATGGAAGGGGCAGAGGAAGCAGAGATGCGTGCCGTTCTGGAAGAGGCGGTGCGGCTCACCGTGCCCGGGCTGTGGGCGAAGCCGCTTCAGGGAAGGGTGCTGTCCCTGAAGGAGTGGAACCTGATACTGGAAGCGGAGAAATACAGGGAAGGCGGCGGGGAGGAAAGCCATTACCGGGAGATTCTGGCCTGCCTGGAGGCTGCCGTCATGGATACTGTCGGCATGGCAAAGATTTATCCCAAGGCAGTCTGTTTGCTGTGCGGATGCATCAGGCAGAAAGACGAGGCTGCGGAAACTGAGCTTTTTGATTATTGCAATCGTGCCGTGGAGATTTTGCGGAATGCCTCCAGGATGTACTATCTATGGGAACTTCTGGATTTGCGGGAGCAGTATCTGGAGCGCAGGACGGGGAACAGACCGGAGGAGAGATTGCGGAATGGGAATCGTGCGGGGGAAAACGGTTGTTCCGAAAAAACGGATTTTGCAGGAATACATGCTGAAAATGCAGAATGGAAGAGAGTATTGGAAGACGTATATGCGGATTACGGAATACAGAAGGAGACTTTTCATTATTGTTACCTCTACCTGGAGAAAGGAGTGTCCTGCATTGGCGATGTGATCCGGGCACGGCGCAGGATGCTGGGCATAAGGGCAGAGGAATTGTGCCGGGGAATCTGTGATATCAAAACCCTGCGGCGGCTGGAAAACCGAAAGCGGGCGACCCAGAGGGCCATTGTGGAGCAATTGTTTGAACGTCTGGGCCTGCCCGGGGAGATGACCAGGACGGAATTGGTCACGGAGAGTCCGGAGGCCAGACAGATGATGGAGACGCTGCGGCATTATGAAAACGAGCGCCAGACCGAGAAAGCAGGGATGCTTCTGGCCGAAATCAAGCGGTTGGTAACAACGGAAATACGGTGCAATCAGCAGGCTTTGATGCGGAAGGAGATAAATCTGCGGAAGGGCAGGGGAGAGATTACCGGGGAAGAATACTTCAGACAGATGCGCACTGCTTTAGAGCTGACCCTTCCGTTTGACACATTCCTGAGGGAAGGTGAAAAGTATTTAACGTACGAGGAACAGGCATGTATTCAAAATATGATGCAGGTGATGGGCAGAGAAGAGGGCGAATTTAAACTCTGCATGAAACGCTTTGAAGAGATGTATCGTCCTGTAGCGGAGGGGGAGTTGTTGGGAACAGTGAGCGGGATCTACGGGCTTATTATGGGATATATCGCAAGTGAACTGGGAAATAGCGGAGAACTTGACCAGGCGGATTGGTATAGTGGAATTCTGCTTAGAGAGGAATTGCGTTCCCGCCGCCTGGGTGCGCTGGCTGCGAGCCTGTATGACCGCTGGTGGAACTATGCGGAACGGAAACGCAAAGGAATAACCACAGGCAGGATATTGGATAGAGAGAAAGAACTTGCAAAATGTATCCTGCTCAGCAATTTGGCACATCAAAAATATTATGAATCAATTTACCAGGAAAAGCTGGAGCAGGAAAGGAACGTAGAGAACCGGGATTAATCTCTTTTATCGACTTGGGGAGGCAGATCGTTCATAGGAGCAATCCCCGGTTCTTTTCCGGACTCCCATTCTCCGTCCTTATCCGGAATCTCCACGGTAACGCCGGGTTTATCGCCATTATTGTT
Source organism: uncultured Acetatifactor sp. (assembly GCA_910586775.1). Lineage (GTDB taxonomy): Bacteria > Bacillota > Clostridia > Lachnospirales > Lachnospiraceae > Acetatifactor. The sequence continues at coordinate 2,224 of CAJUJN010000133.1, forward strand.
TCCTCCCGGTGCAGGAGTCCCGGCAAAGGGCAATCCGGTAAGGATTACGGCGCATAACGCCAGGGCAGCAGTGGAATGCAGCATGTGTTTTACAAGTTGTTTTTTCATGTGTGAATTCCTCCTTTTACAGGCAAAAGTTGATTGTGAGGAGAGCCATATTCGGGATATCTTTTTCTTTTGTAAAGTAAGGTATATCTATCTGTTCCGGATATGACTCTCTTGTTCTTATTATATATTGGCTGTATCTGTAAAACAAGGGACAGAGTGCTTTAAATTTTCAAGTACTCTGTCCCTTTACAGGGATGCGGGCGGATGGTATTATAAATACAACAGGCCTGTAATAACATAATGAAACGAGGAGAATGTATAATGAAGAAGAGAATGGCATGTTTATTTGTCGGTTTTGCATTGGCATTAATTGTGTTTGCTCCCGCGTCGGAGTTGCGGGTTGAAGCCGCCGCGAAATCTGCAAATACAACTGAAACGAGATATATCAGGGGAGATGGTGTCCGCTTGAGGAAAGAAGGATGGACCGGCGGCACAGTCCTGGAACTTATGTATGACGGAGAGCAAATCAAATATTATCCGTATGTTTTTGGAAGCGACCCGGAATATAATTATATGCAAAGAAATCAGACTGGTACATATGGTTATGTAGACCATCACTATACAAGAATGACGAAATGAAGGTAAAGTAAAGAGACGAGGGGCTGCGATTGTGGCCCCTCTTTCAGGAGGGCGATTATGAAAAAGAAAAGGATTGTAAATTTAGCGCTGGCTTTTGCGGCAGCGTATTTTTTAACCGGCTGCGGAAATCCCGGGTCGGAGGTGGGGACGGTACAGGATGCCGGGCCTGGGGAGGAAACAGTACAGAACGCCGGGGCGGGAGAGGAAACAGTACAGAATCCCGGGTCCGGGGAGGAGGCGGTCCAGAATCCCACATCCGGGGAGGAAGCCCCGGCTCCGGATTCTTCTGGTGGGGAAATGGGTTCTGACATAGAAGCGGGCTTCGGCGGAGAGGCGGAGGGAGAAATGCCGTTTGCGGCAGGCACGGAGGTATCCGACCAAAAGGTAACCGTTTCCTACACCGGGGAGCCCTTTCAAAAGTCTGTATTTGCCGTGGGAAGTGAAACACTCTATATCTGCGGCGAGAAGGAGGACGGGAATTACTTTCTTGGATACATGGGGAAGGAAGAGGATGTTTTCCGGGAAATGGATGCGGAACTGAAAGAAGGGATGAGCGTCTTAAATATGGCCGGGGACAGGCAGGGGCGCTGCCATATTCTGTGGATGAGCGTGGAGAAGGTGCAGATAGACAATCAGGAGCTGAACAGCCTTACCTTTGAAAGCAGCATTATTACGGTTGTGGACAGCCAGGGGAAGGTGGAAAAAGAAATCGATATATCCGATATTTTTGCCGGGGAGCAGTGGAGGCCCTTCTGCTTTGCCGTGGACGATGCCGGAAATTATTACCTTGAGAAGGAGAACAAGCTGGTCAGGATTCTCCCGGATGGGAGGCATGGGGAAGAATTTGCCAGTGAAGGCTGGATAGACGGCATCGGAACCGGAAAGTCAGGGAGTGTTTACTGTACCGTGGAAAAAGAGGACGGAACCATAGCATTGGAAAAGCTGGAAGAGGATGGCATCCGCCCCTGGATGGAGGGATTGCCGGAGTCGAATGCGATTTATGCGGGCATCTACCCGGGGACGGATTCGGAATTGCTGCTGATCAATAAGGAAAGCGGCATTTTTGCGGTTTATGACGGCGGCAGCATCGAAACCAGGGTATCCAGGACGGAACTGCCGGTGACGGGAGAAGCGATGGGTGGCTATGGCATCCTTGCGGACGGCAGGGCATGTATCCTGAGCCAGGAGCCGGAAAAAACAGTCTTCTACTATATTCCGGCAGGAAAATAGTGGGGTGTGCGGGGGAGACGCGGAACGATAAAACAGCGTCTGCCCCGCACAGCGCCCCAGAGGATTTACGGACGCATTGTTTTAGCGGCCGGAAATTCTCTGCCCATGCCTGGGTGGTGTGCGGGGCAGATACGGAACTATAATAGGAGGCGGAAAGACATGAAGAGGACACTGCTGGCACTTTTGATACTGGTGACGGCGCTGGCCGCCTGCGGCAGGGACGGGGAGGGGCAGGAAGAAGGGCAGGCGGAGGTTCTGGTTCTGGCGGCCTTTGACCAGAGCTCCTATCTGCGCAGGCAGGTGGAACTGTACAATCAGTCCCAGGATGACTTTCAAATTGAAATACAACAATACGAAAGGTCTGAGATACCGGAGGAAGACGGCGTGCTCCGGCTGCAGCGGGAAATCGTGTCGGGAAACGGGCCGGACCTGATTGATTTCGGAAACGGGTACACCACCAGCGATATTGTGGGGAAATATACGGAGGATTTGTACGCTTATCTGGGGGAGGAGGGCAGGAAGGCCTGTTTTGACAATATCCTGACAGCGTTTTCCTATCAGGAGGGCCTGTATGCCGTCCCCCTGGGTTTTCTGCTGAAAAGCTTCGCGGGAAGGACGGAGAACCTGGGAGGCAGGAGCAGCTGGACCATCGGGGAGATGATGGAATGCTTCCAAGGGCAGGAAAAGGAGCGGCTGCTGTACCCGGGAGCCTTCAAACTGGATGTATTCTCCACGATTCTCACCGGCAGCATGGAATATTACATAGACTGGGAGACCGGGGAATGTACCTTTGACGGGGAGGAATTCCGGGCGGTGCTGGAATTCTGCAACGGCTTTTCCGACCGCCTGGACATGGAGCCGGATTTTTCCATAAAGAAGGCCTTTCTGGAGGACGAGGCGCTGCTGCTGCCTGTGAGGATAGGCACCGTCTACGATATCTGCGAGGAGGAGCTGATTTTTGACGGGCATGAGGTTACCTTTATCGGGTTTCCGGCGGCGGGAGGCAGCGGGACCATGATAGAATCCTGCGGCCCGGTGCTGGCGGTCAGCAGCGGCAGCAGGCATAAGGAGGCCGCATGGGAATTTATCCGCCGGTGCCTGGACGGGCCGGCCCAGAGAGAACTGCCCTCCGGCTTTCCGGTGTGCCGCAGTGTCCTGGAGGAGCGGCTTGAAGACGCCATGGAAACGGAATATGAGACGGATGAAAACGGCAGGGAGCAACCGGTTGTGAAGCACCGGGTACTTTTTGAGGGGGAGGAGCCGGTGGATATTTACAGCATCACACAGGAGCAGGCGGACCGGCTGCTTGCATTGCTGGAGGGCGCCCGGCACTGCAGCCAGACGGATAATAAAATCTACCGGATTTTCCTGGATGAGGCAGGAAGTTATTTCAGCGGGGACAAGAGCCTGGAGGAAACGGCGGACGTCATCCAGGCAAGGGTGTCCATGTATGTGGCGGAGAAGATAAAGTAGGGGCGGCAACGGGCTTCCGGGATTTTCATGCAGAATGCGCGGGGTACACCTGGCGGGAGCCTGTGGATAGGAAAGGCAGAATGCTCCGGAGGCGGCTGCCGGTGTTGAAAATTGTCGAGAAGCCACAGAAGGGAATAGAAAAATACCATTTTTTTGAAAAAAATTCACAAAAAGCCTGTTCTTTCTTTCCGTTATGTTGTATAATTTACTTATGCTTTAAAAATCAGGAGGGTTTAATATGGCAAAAGAAATGATAGCAATGCTTCTCGCCGGGGGCCAGGGTTCCCGTCTGTATGCTTTGACCGAGAAGCTTGCGAAACCGGCAGTTCCGTTCGGCGGCAAATATCGTATCATCGACTTCCCGCTGTCAAACTGTGTCAATTCCGACATCGACACGGTGGGTATTCTGACCCAGTATCAGCCTCTGGTGCTGAATGAGTATATTGGAAACGGCCAGCCCTGGGATCTGGACCGCCTCTACGGCGGAGTCCATGTGCTGCCGCCTTATCAGAAGGCAAGCGGCTCGGACTGGTATAAGGGGACGGCAAACGCGATTTATCAGAACATCTCTTTTATTGAGCGTTATGACCCCCAGTATGTGATCATTCTGTCAGGAGACCAGATCTGCAAGCAGGATTACAGCGATTTCCTGAAATTTCATAAGGAGAAGAATGCAGAGTTCAGCGTGGCCGTCATGGAGGTTCCCTGGGAGGAGGCTTCCCGCTTCGGCCTGATGGTGGCGGACAAGGA
>CAJUJN010000134.1 GCA_910586775.1 uncultured Acetatifactor sp.
GGCATTGGAACCGAAAGGGGAATCCCCCATGAAATAGAGCACATCTTTATATTTTAGGACACCAGAGATGGTGCTGCGGTGCATAACAGTTTATAAGTTTAACCTGAATGATATTGATATCTCCTTGCCTTTTTACGAGTGCTGTGCTAAAATACTGAATCAAGTGAATAAGGAAGTGTGACAGAATAAAGCACTTCCTGAGAACATGACAGGTGCCGGGGAGCGTTTTGAGGCGTTTGGCCCGGTGAAAAGGGAAGCAGGTGAAAGACCTGCACGATCTCGTCGCTGTGAGAGAGGAGTTTTGTTTCCGCCGCAAGTAGAGAATTGTCTACAAATGACAGGAATCGTTTCGCGGATCCTGTAATCGAAAGAAAACCTGAGATTCCGAAAAGAGGTTAATGCGGTGCATGTCACTGGGAGTTCCCGGGAAGACGAAGCAAGGTGAGGATACTCGAGTCAGAAGACCTGCCTGTTATGGGTGCTGTGTAGCCACGAGGACTTGGCTGGTACATGAGGAAGTGTCTGCAAGACAATTCCTGAGCAGAAAGTATCAAAGGATTCTTTCTGTTATTAAAGTACGCTAACTCCTGCCATATTGCGGGAGTTTTTTTGTCATGGGGAAATAGAAAGCCATGTTTCCGTCCTGCGAAGTGCACACATGCCCTGCCCTTAGGGAGAGAACTCACTGCAGTGAGGCACGCTGCGCGAACCTGCGGGATGCCGCGGATTCCGGAATGGGCCGGGAAAACAAGTGGTGAAAAACATCACAGGATGGAGGAAAACATGGAAAACAAAAGTAAAAGCAGTAAAAAGGTAATTCTCGGAGTGGCGGCACTGGTGGTGGTAATCGCGGCCCTGGCCATACTCTACAATGTATTCCGGGAGAAGCCCGTGGAGGGCAGCAAGTCCATTACCATCGAGGTGGTGAACAAAGCGGAAGAGAGTACAAAGTATCAGCTGAAGACAGACGCGGAGTACCTGCGCCAGGCTATGGAAGAGGCGGAAGGGCTGACCTTCTCCGGAACGGAGAGCGAGTATGGTATGATGGTGGATACGGTAAACGGCGAGACTGCCGACTATTCCGTGGACAGTTCTTACTGGGGTTTCTACGTCAATGGCGAGTATTGCAATTACGGGATTGATACGCAGCCTGTAGCAGACGGGGATGCATTTTCCATTGTTTATACGGCGGAGTAAGGAAATGTCTGCAGATAACTGCTGCAAGTCTATAGCAGTTTTTACTATGTTTCCGGGCTTTTGCCTGAACAAGTCGCAGCAGTTATTTTCCTGCAGTTACTAAGGATGTGTGGCTGAAATACGGTACATGGAGACGGACGCGGGCTGCTTCCCAAGATTTTTACAGGTTTCAGGAAAGCGTGGATTTATTATGGAAAGAAAGAAAAAAACCGGGGAAATTGCCGTGCAGGATATTGCACTGATTGGAGTGATGGTGGCAGTGATTGAGGTGAGCAAAGCGGCGCTGGCTTTTCTGCCGAATATTGAACTCACCAGTTTCTGGATAATTCTGTTTACGCTTTTCTTTGGGTGGAGGATTCTGCTGGTGGTGCCTGCGTTCATTCTCATCGAAGGAGTAATCTACGGTTTCGGGCTCTGGTGGGTCATGTATCTGTACGCCTGGCCGCTGCTCGCGCTGGCGGTATGGCTGTTCAGAAAGCAGGAATCCGTATGGTTCTGGAGCATTCTTTCGTCCATTTTCGGGTTAATGTTCGGATTCCTGTGCGCCATTCCCTATGTGGCAATCGGCGCGGCGGACGGCGGCGGTCTGATTGGAGGCCTGACTGCCGGATTTAGCTGGTGGGTGGCGGGCATCCCATGGGATATTGCCCACGGAGTGGGAAATTTCGTGCTGATGCTGACGCTGTACCGTCCGGTGCGCGCGGCGATGAAGCGGTTCAGCTTTGGAGCTGCCAGTAAAGTTTCAAGCAATAATTGAGTTTTGGCATACTACAGTCTTTTCTGGGCTCAAGTACTGCTTTATTGTCTGTTCCCAAAAGGGTTGATAAAATCAAAGCAGCAAAAAACAAGTTACAGAAAAGAGGAGAATTATGAAAAGTATATAATAACGCCATGGAGACGGGAGAAAACAGGATGGAAAATCAGAGAAAAAGATGTCTATGGGAATGAAGCTGTTGGCGGTGGGAATGGCGTCGGTGTATCTGTTCTGGCTGTTTCTGGCAGTGCTTTATTCCCTGTTTGCCTTTGGGGAGGAGCGCAGGCTGGTGGGAGATTTACTGCTGTCGAATGAGGTAAATTTTTTAGGGGAAAATGACTGGAGATTTAATCGCAGGAAAGGTATTTTTTTCCATGCGCCGGGCGACCTGGAGCATGCGGATAAACAGCGTTATTTGGAGGAGAAGTACGGGTGCAGTTTCGCGGTACTGGAAAAAAGGGCAGCTTCGGCAGGACTTTATTCGGAGAGGATACCCATCCTGATGTGTCTGTGAATGTGACGTGGCAAGGATGGGAATTGAAGGATAATTATGTAGAAGGGCTTGCGGTATATTATCTGAATGAGGGATACAGGGAGCTTGCGCTGGAACGGCCGGCGCGGATTCTGTATGACGGGCCTTATTATTATCTTGCTTTGGAGGATGAGGCGGATATTGCCGCTTTCTTTGAGGATGCCAGCAGGCTGATGCAGTATGCGGTCAGTCAGACGCCGTTTTTTGAGGAATACAGAGGGATGCTGTATTTTATGCATATGGAAGGAAAGCGGGAGGTGACGGGAGGGATTCCCTTCGGCAGCCTGGAGGGCTATGCTTCTAACGGGAGAATAAGGAAGTGTCTGCCTCAGTCCTCCTCATCCTCCGACAGCGGCAGTGAAAAGATAAACTCGCTCCCCGCGCCTTCCGTGCTGATGACATTGATATTCTCCCCGTGGCAGTTGATGATTTCCTTCACGATGGACAGTCCCAGTCCCGTGCCTTTCTTGTCCTTGCCCCGGGACAGGTCGGATTTGTAGAAACGGTTCCAGATCATCTTCAGGTCCTCTTTCGGAATTCCGATTCCGCTGTCCTTGACGGAGACGAAGAGTTTATTGTTCTTCACGGAGGTCTCCACTTTTATCACGGAATCGTGATGGCTGAATTTAATGGCGTTATCCAGCAGGTTGTAGAGGACCTGCTGGATTTTTTCTACATCCGCATATACGTACAGTTCGTCTCCGGTGAGCACCATTTCAATGACAATGGTTTTCCTGCGGCAGGTGCCTTCGAAGGAAACGGCAGTGGCGCGCAGGACGCTGTTGATGTCGAAGTTCGTGCGGTCTAAAAGCATTCCCCTGGTGTTCAGGTTGTTCAGGGACAGGAGGCTGTTGGTCAGCTTGGTCAGCCGTTCCGTCTCGCTCAATACGATATTCAGGTATTTGTCGTGCATTTCCGGGGGGATGGTGCCGTCAATCATTGCCTCCAGGTATCCGCGGATAGAGGTCAGGGGAGAACGGAAGTCGTGGGAAACATTGGCCACGAATTTTTTCTGGTCGTCCTCCGCCCCTGCAATCTGGCTTGCCATGTAATTCAGGCAGGCAGCCAGGTAGCCAATCTCGTCGTCGCTTTCCACCTGGAATTCATAGTGCATGTTTCCGGCGGCATACTGTTCCGTGGCATAGGTAATCTTCCGCAGAGGGATATACACCATCTCCGTGAAAAAAATCAGGATGATCAGGGACAGCAGGAGCAGGATGACCAGCGTGATATAGGAAATGTTCAGCATACTGTTGCAGGATACCTGTATTTCGGCCATGCTGCAGTGGATAACCACATATCCCTTAACCATATAACGATAGGTAATAGGGGAAAAAACACTTATCATTTCCTGGTCGAAATTGCCGAAAAAGTCGTTTACCATGTAATAGGAGCCGCTGGTGGCGGTGGGGTCGAAATTTTCTATTGTGACCTCATCCTCCACGTTCAGGGGACGGTCCGTGTCCAGCACCAGGCGGCCCGAAGGGTTGATGATGCGGATGGTGGAATCCAGGTAGACGGCCAGGGAATCCAGCTGTTCCTTCACGGTCTCCAGATCCGTCTCGCTGGCGTACAGTCCGGTGGCGTAGGTGTCGGAGATGCGGGAGGCCTCCACATAGAGATGCTCGGCTTTGTCCCGCACCAGCAGTTCCCTTGTCATACTGGGCACGAAGGTGGTGACGATGATGAAGCTGAACACGCCGAAGATAAAGTATGCCAGTATGAATTTCAGGTAAAGTGTCTTTTTCATGTATTCCGCACCTCAAATTTGTAGCCAACGCCCCAGATGGTGCTGATTTTCCAGTTGGCATGATCCTTAATTTTCTCACGGAGACGTTTGATGTGTACGTCCACCGTGCGGGTGTCGCCGATATACTCGTAGCCCCAGAGCTGATCCAGCAGCTGTTCCCTGGTGAAGACATGGTTGGGGGAGGCGGCCAGGAAGTAGAGAAGCTCCAGCTCCTTGGGGGGCATGTCTATGGTGCGCCCTTTGTAGAGGACGGAATAATTGGTCAGGTTGATGGAAAGGTCTGCGTACTGCACGCACTTTTCACTGGGGGCGGCGGGCGCCGGGGCGGCAGGCTTGTAGCGGCGCAGCACGGCTTTGACCCGGGCCACCAGTTCCTTGGTGTCGAAGGGTTTCTCAATATAGTCGTCGGCGCCCAGTTCCAGCCCGAGCACCTTGTCGAACACTTCGCCTTTTGCGGAGAGCATAATGATGGGGACGGAATACCTGGTCCGCAGTTCCCGGCATACCTGGTAGCCGTCTATGCCCGGAAGCATGATGTCCAGCAGGATCAGGTTGGGGGAGAAGCTGTCCATGGCGGGAAGTACGGATTCCCCGTCATTTAAAATCATGGTTTCGTAGCATTCCTTGGTCAAATAGAGAGCGATGAGTTCAGCGATGTTATTGTCATCGTCCACGATTAATATTTTCTGTTTCGTTGCCATTTTGTGTCCTTTTTGATTAAAATGTAACGCTTTTCATCAGGTATGCCAATCTCCAAAAAGCCAGAGAAATCAGGGAATTCCAGGAATTCCAGAGATACACAGCGTACCTGATTTTGAGTTGTTACGGATTGAAGTGTTGTTTGTGATATTGCCTGTCTTTTCCCCGCAGACACCACTCTGCCCCGTAGTCTGCTGTGGGCCGGTTCATTTAAATGTCACAATGGTGACGCCGGAATCCCCTTCACCGTATTCGCCCAGACGGTACTCCTTTACGTATTTCAGGCGCTTTAAGTGTCCGTGTACGGCATTCCGCAGAGCACCTGTCCCTTTGCCGTGTACTACGCGGACGTTGGGCAGGTGTGCCAGGTAGGCGTCGTCCAGGTATTTGTCCAGGACGGAGAGGGCTTCGTCCACTGTCTTGCCCAACAGGTTAATCTCCGTGGAGATGGAGAGCGTCTTGGACATCTTGAGCTTGCCGGAGCCGGAACCGGAATTGCTGCGCTGAAGGGCAGGAGCGGTGACGGTCTCTTCCTCGGCGTAGACCAGGTCCTTTACGTTGGTGTGGGTGCGGATGATGCCGCACTGTACGAACAGGGCGCCTTTGGCGTCGGGCAGCGTGCTGACCGTGCCCTTCAGGCCCATGGAAACAATCTTTACGGCATCGCCCTTTTTCAGTTTTTTGGGGTCTACGGTTTTCTTTTCCGGGGCTTTTAAAGGGGTGCCGCCCACAGAAAGACGTTCGTTTTTCTCGCTGATTTTGTCGCGGACTTTCTGGCGTTTCTTTTCCAGGTCCCTGATGTCCGTGCCTGCACCTGCCTTGTTGAAATCCCGTATGGTTTCATCCGCAATTTCCTTCGCTTCCTGGAGGATGTCACGGGCCTTTTCGTTGGCTTCTTTCAGGATGCGCTCCTTTGCCTGGTCGATCTTTTCGTTTTTCTGGCGGAGCTGTTCCTGAAGTCTGCGGATATTTTCTTTGTGCCGGGCGATTTCCTGCTTATCCTTTTCTATGGTGACGCGGCTTTGCTCCAGGTCGGCGATGACGTCTTCGAAAGTCTTGTCTTCCTTGCCGATCTGTTCCCTGGCGGCGCTGATGATTTCTTCCGACAGCCCCAGCTTGGAAGAGATGGCGAAAGCGTTGCTCTTTCCGGGGATGCCGATCAGCAGCCGGTAGGTGGGCTGCAGGGTTTCCACATTGAATTCGCAGCAGGCATTCTCCACGAAGGAGGTAGAGAGGGCATATATCTTCAGCTCGCTGTAGTGGGTGGTGGCCATGGTGCGGATGCCTCTGTCGTGGAGATAATTCAGGACGGCAATGGCAAGAGCCGCGCCTTCCGTGGGGTCCGTGCCCGCTCCCAGCTCATCGAAGAGGCAGAGGGAATCCGCGTCTGCATGGTTCAGGATGTGGA
>CAJUJN010000135.1 GCA_910586775.1 uncultured Acetatifactor sp.
AAAGTTTTTGGTGAGGAAAAATTTCATGTGGTACTACTTTTTCTCTCATCTAGGGGTCAATATGCAAATACCACAGGTATAGTCATAATAAAAGATGGAATTGTATCCTATGAAAAATATTTTAAAGGTTGTACAGCGGAAAGCCGTGTTCACGTTTATTCTGTAACAAAAAGCGTTATTTCAATATTGCTTGGTATTGCTCTGGATAAAGGATACATTAAAAATATTGAAGAGAAAGTGTTGGATTACTTCCCGGAATACAAAGTGAAAAGGGGAGAGAAAAAAATACAGAATATTACACTAAGGGATATACTGACAATGACGGCGCCTTATAAATATCGATTGTTTGCACCTTATATAAAATACTTCACAAGTAGTGACTGGGTAGAATTTTCGCTTGATTTATTAGGCGGTTGTGGGAAGGTAGGGACATTCCGATATGCCCCATTGATCGGACCGGACATTTTATCGGGAATTTTGGTGAGAGCAACAGGGCAATCCGTATTAGAGTTTGCGGCAGAGAATTTATTTGAACCGCTTGGGATTAAAGTGGAAAACAATTTACTATTCGAAAGCAAAGAGGAACAAATGGCATTTAATCAATCTACGGATACTAGCGGATGGGCAGTAGATCCCACGGGAATTCATGCGGCAGGCTGGGGACTTACGCTTACGCCCATGGATATGGCAAAGATTGGGCAGTTATATCTGAATGGCGGTATGTGGGAGGGGAAGCGGATCGTTTCCTCAAAATGGGTAGAGGACAGTACGATAGAACACAGCCGATGGAAAAAAGAGAATCTGCCCTATGGATATCTGTGGTGGGTAAATGAGGATGGTTATGCAGCTATGGGGGATGGCGGCAATATCATTTATGTAAACACAAAGAAGAAGCTGGTGATTTCTATTGCAGCCCTCTTTGTACCCAAAGCAGGGGATAGAATAGAACTGATTACGAAATTCATTGAGCCTATTTTATGAGATGAAAGGCTGCACAAAATGAGGTTTTCGGAGTGCGTTTTTGCCTGTCAGAAGATATACTGCGCACTGGTTGAATTTGCAGTACAACCTGACTGCAGACCGCCAGCCAGGTATTTTCCCGGAGGCATCACTGTAAATCCTGGAGGTCTGCAGTATAACAGACGCTATAACCTGGGGATTTTAGGGTGCCCAACCGCACAGGAGGAATTTTTTTTAGCACTTGCCGCCGCGTAAACGGTTTGGTACAATAGAACCATGTTTTCGGCAGGAAGCCCAGATCCGCGATGCCATGCCTGCGGAGGAAGTCAGACAGATTATGGAGAAAATCCCCCTGTGGTCTACCGCAGCGGATAACCTGGCATCCCGCAGATTGGCCCAAAAGATAGGATTTGCCGAATATACGGAAGTCATTTTCGTGACATTGTAAGCTTCCTGCAAGTTTCAGCCCCAAAGCCCGTCGGCCGGAGCGAAGGGACTTTCCATGGCCAAGCTTGCAAAGTGCCGCATTTTTCAGGCGTTTCTCTCCAGGTTTATAGAAAATGTGCATGGATTTAATCTAAACAATTTGGGAAGAACTGAAAAAAAGCTGGAACCGGCGGAGGAGACGCCGAGGAGGATATGATGACAAGAGAGACTTACACCCTGCTGGAAGACTACATGCTGTCCTGCATGGAGGACAGCGCCCACGACAAGGAGCATATCTACCGCGTCCTGTACACTGCCCTGGACATCGCCGGGACGGAAAAGGACGTGGACATGGACGTGCTGATCTGCGCATGTCTGCTGCATGACATCGGTCGCCGGGAGCAGTTTGAGGATCCCCGGGTATGCCATGCCCGCGCCGGGGCGGATAAAGCATATCGCTTCTTGTGGGAGCACGGCTTCCCGGAGAGCTTCGCGGCGCATGTCAGGGAATGCATTTCGTCCCACCGCTACAGAAAGGACAACCAGCCCCGGACCATAGAGGCGAAGATACTCTTCGATGCGGATAAGGTGGATGTGTCCGGCACCATCGGCATTGCCAGGACGCTGGTCTACAAGGGGCAGGTCTCGGAGCCCCTGTACAGGGTGTTGCCGGACGGACGCGTCTCCGATGGGACAGGTGATGCGGAGCCATCTTTCTTTCAGGAATATAAATATAAGCTGGAGGGCCTGTACGATAGATTCCATACGGCTCGGGGCGCGGAAATCGCAGGCTAGAGGCGGCAGGCCGCTGCAGCCTTTTACGAGAGTCTTCTGCGGGAGGTGAGCGAGCCCTGCGGGAAAGGCCGCGAAATGCTCCGGGCTTATGTGGAGTGAACCCACAGGGATTGAGCCATATGGCTGACTGCGGGCGGTCAGGAGATTTCGAGCTGTCCAGAGATTATATCACGAAAATGCAGAAACAAAGAGCGGTGGCCGGATGCAAAATGCTTCATGGCTGTCAAATGCTTCACGGCTGTTCCGAGGAAACGTTAAACCGAACACCATAACACGGGAGGGGATTTATGATTATATGGATCAGCGGAGCCTATGGCGTCGGCAAGTCCACATTGGCGGACGCGCCGGCAGAAAGAATGGAAAACCCATTGATCTTCGATGCGGAAGAAGTGGGCAATGCCGTCAGGGGCAATTACCCGGACTTCCCTTACGGATATGTCTTCGAAGATTATCCGCTGTGGGGCGAGTTCTGCCATAAACTGCTCAGGGACATCCATGATACTTTCCAAAAGGATATCCTTGTGCCCATGACGCTGGTAAGGAGGGCATCCTATGAGAAAATCATCCAGTCTCTGGCCGGGGACGGAATCGAAACATTCCTTATCATCCTGGAGGCATCCCGCCAGAGCATCCATGACCGTATCCTGGCCAGGGGAGAGGAAGAGGGCTGCTGGTGCATGGAGAACATTGAAATGGCGCGGGCAGGCTCTGGGATTCTGCCCGGAATCCACATTGACACGGATGACAGGGGAGTGGAAGAACTGGCTGCGATTGTCCTGGCCAAGGTGCTGGCGCATCGCTGAAAACCGTCCCCGTCCGGTACAAAATGGCCATTGGTGTGCCGAAGCAGACGGAGACATGGATAACAGAGACAGGGCAGAGGGAGCCAGGGAGCGTAGGAACTGGCAGGCATCGCCCTGGGCAAGGTGCTGGAGCATCGCTGAAAAACAGTTCTCCGTCGCCCAGGACAAGCTGGCCATTGGTATGCCGAAGGTCAATGGGGTCAATGGGGACAGGGCTGACAGAGACAAATGAAAGGGGCAAGAATGACGGAACAGACACAGATTTTAGACAGACTGAACCAAGAGTACGACATGGATTTTGAAGTCGTGGAATTCCTCCGGGACAGCGGCTGCACCGCTTACGCAGTCCACGCAAAAGGCTGCAGATACTTCCTGCGCGTCACGAAGCCCATGTTCAGCGACACGGCCAGGAGATCCCTGGACATCCATCTGTTCCTGCAGGAGCAGGGCTTTTCCGTTCCCCGTATCCTTTTTACGAAAGACGGCTCCCCCTGTGTACAAGAAAGAGGCGGAACGGGCAGCTCCTTCTACGTCCTGTATGAATTCATAGAGGGCACAGAGGTGGAGCCGGAGCAGGACGCAGAGGCCACAGGGGCTTTTGTGGGGAAGCTGCACAAAACCATGAAGGGATATCCGGGCACAATTCCCTCAAACGGCAGGCATTACTATCTGGACAGGTATCTCCACATTCTGCGCAGGAAACAATATGCCAGGGCGGATGAATTCGCCGCATACGGAGAGAGGCTGTGGAAGAAAGTGAAAGACCTGCCATATGGATACTGCCATGGCGACATGTACCGGGGCAATATACTGAAGACAGCGGAGGGCCGCCTATATATCCTGGATTTCGATACCTCCTGCCGGGGGTTTCCCATGTACGACCTGGCCTTGATCTGCAACATGACGGATTATTTCCAACTGGAAAACGACGGATGGCGAAAATCCCAAATGGTATATGAACGGTTCCTGCCCCAATACCTGAGACATAACAGCCTGAGCAAGAGGGAGACAGAGGCTTTTCCCGATTTGATTGCGCTGTACCATTTCGCCCTGCAGGCCACGATAATCGAGATATTCGGAATGGACTGCGTGGACGAGGAATTTTTTCACCGCCAGCTGGCATGGCTGTATCAGTGGCAGGAACAGTGCGGCGGGATTGGCTGACTGCGAGGAACGATAAGCCGCCGGATAAGTCCGCGAAAGGAAAGGGTAGACGATGAGGACATTATATGTCACTGATTTGGACGGAACGCTGCTGAACACGAAAGACAAAGTCAGCCCCGAGAGCCTCCGGATCATCAACGAGCTGGTGGGCCGGGGGATGCTTTTTACCTATGCCACCGCCAGGTCTCTGGAATCGGCGTCCGTGGTGGCGGAAGGCCTGAAGCTGGCAATGCCTGTGATCGTATACAACGGGGCGTTCATCATGCACCCCGGCTCAGGGGAGATTATATCCTCGCTGTACTTCACGGAGGAGGAAGCCGGATTTGTCAGGCGCATCCTGGAGCAGACGCGCGTCAGCCCGCTGGTATACTCCTTCGTGCAGGGCAGGGAGAGGGTATCCTGGAACGCCGCCCGGGAGAATGAGGGGATAAAACGGTATCTCTCAAAACGGACAGGCGACAGGAGGCTGAGGCCCCTGGAGGGCGCGGACGGACTCTACGACGGAGATGTCTTCTATTATACCTGCATAGGCGAGAAAGAGGAGCTGATGCCGCTGTACGAAATATTTTCCGGGGACAGGAGGTTCCGCTGCACCATTCAGCAGGAACTGTACCGGCCGGAGTACTGGTGCGAGATCATGCCCCGGAAGGCCACCAAAGCCGAGGCCATCAAGACATTGAAAAGCCTGTGGGACTGCTACAGGGTCATCTCTTTCGGAGATGCCGTCAACGACATTCCCATGTTCCGGCTGTCCGATGAATGCTACGCCGTAGAGAACGCCGTTCCGGAGCTGAAAAAGGCCGCTACAGGCATCCTGGACAGCAACGACAGGGATGGTGTGGCGAAATGGCTGCGGGAGAATGCTATCCTGAGCCAGAAGGACTGCGGCAGGGGGGACGATGCCGCTGCCGGGAAAAGAGAGAAAGCAGATCAGGATGCAGGATAATCGGTTCATGGATTCCGAGAGACTGACCCTGGGAACGGAGGTATGCTCTGATGGCATACAATGGAAAGAATTCATGTAAATTCGAACAGATATGGACAGAATTCCGAAGCAAAATGCGACAGGATAAACTGCAGGCAGAGGAATTTACAGAAGAGATGCAGCCGCTTTTATCCATGTTCCTATGCGGCCCGGAGGCGGAAAAGCGGAGGGAGAAATTCCTTTCCGCCCCATACGAAGTGCTCGCGGGAAGCGCGAAACAAAGCGTCGTCATCCACTGTGCCGATGACGATTACAGATTCGACTTCTCACAGACCCACAATGTATGGAAACTATCCTTTATTGAATGCATAACATTGCCTGTGGCCCACATTGACTCATTGCCGTATGCAGATTTTAAAGACCTTCCGGAAAAAGAAGCCCAAATCCGCAGCGAAAAAGAAATCTCCAGGCTGGTGTACTTCTATAATCAATTCAAAAAGCTGGAAGGAAAGCAAAAGGCCCTTGAAATGTTCCAGGACGGCGCCGGTGAATCCCTCTGTGCCAGATCCTGGGTGCCGTTCTACAATGACAGGCTTTCCTACATCGCCTATGCCGCATGGATGGAGCGCCGCATCTATGGAGAACAGGTGGAGATAATACAGTTTGAGGAAACATGCTGCTGTCTGAGGTTTGGCCGCCATCTATGGAGAAGGATATATACAATGGCCGGGCATATTCGGGAAATGATAGACTATGACGAATACATGGGCATCTTTGAGGCCATATGGCAGGACAGGGCTTCCGCAAATGGCTGGCTGCTGGAAATTGGTTACCACGACGAAGATACAGACCTGATTTTCAGAAGCCGGTAGGGCAGCCGCAGCATTTCGTCGCTGCCTGGTGCCTAAGGAAGTGTCTACAAATAACTGCTGCAAGTTTATGGCAATTTTTATGGTATTTTCGGGCTTTTGCCGGAAGCAATTGCAGCAGTTATTTTCCGACAATTCCTAGTGCGCCCAGCAAGGGCGT
>CAJUJN010000136.1 GCA_910586775.1 uncultured Acetatifactor sp.
ATAACATAAATTGCTTTAATGATACCTCTGGAATATGGTTATCAAAAAGCGTTTGTAGCTTATTTCCGGCGATAAATAATGTACTGAAAATAGCCTTTCTTTGGTTCTCCGTAGAACTTGAAAATCTTTTAGTCAAATCATCTAAATTCATGTAGCCCTCCTTATTGGCAACTTGTTGCACTTTTGATTATAGCAACAAGTTACCTATATGTCAATATGAATGATAGAAATGAGAGGGATTCCGTAGTAGTCGGCACTGTATTGTTAGGGAATGTCATAAGAATGTTTGGATGGGTGCCGTTAGCTTGCAGTTTTCTTTTATCTTTTCAGGAAAAAATATCCTGGAACGGCATTACGCTGAATGTGCCTTTCTTCGTCATCGTGAACGGGGTCATGAAGCATGTGGCGGATCCGGAAATGGCTGTCAGCCTGTTTTCGCTCTATGACAATGCCTTTCTGTTCCTGATACTTCTGTTTCGCGCC
Source organism: uncultured Acetatifactor sp. (assembly GCA_910586775.1). Taxonomy (GTDB): domain Bacteria; phylum Bacillota; class Clostridia; order Lachnospirales; family Lachnospiraceae; genus Acetatifactor. The sequence continues at coordinate 484 of CAJUJN010000136.1, forward strand.
CATGGTGCTGTCGGGTTCTCCCATAGCGGGATTCTATCCCTGGTCAGCTGTCTGCTTCCTGGCGATGGGGCGTTCCCGTGAGCTGGAGTGTCCGGTGGGAGTTTCTGTGGCGATTCTGTTTCTGGCGTTTTTGTTTGGATTTGTGGCAAGTCAGCAGAAAATGTGTGCTCCATGACATTTTTCTGCTGTTTTTTCGTTTTCCGATTAATGGTTATAAGAATAAATAGTAAATGATTTGGAATGGGAACTGCCTGAAGAAAAAGTTTGCTATTAACTTTGTGCCTGCTGTATGGTAAAATAGAGGCCAAAGAATATCGAAGGGAGGACAAGAGTATGGCAGATAAGCCGAATATCGTCATGGTGATGGCGGACGACATGGGGTATTGGTCCATGGGCTGCGCGGGGAACAGGGAGGTTCGGACGCCGAACCTGGACAGGCTGGCAGGAGAGGGCATGTATTTTCCGGAGTATTTCTGTACGTCGCCGGTCTGCTCCCCGGCCCGGGCTTCGGTGCTGTGCGGCAGAATGCCCTCCCAGCACGGCGTCCATGACTGGATCAGCAAGGGCCATCTGGACTATCAGGAGGTGGCTCCCGCCCTTCGGGAAAAGCATCAGGATCCTGACGCTTCCTGGGAGTACGCCTGGTCGAGACAGCAGCTGGCGGGGGACAGGGCCATCCGCTATCTGGACGGTTTCCGGGGCTATACCGAAATCCTGGCAGAGCACGGATATGCCTGCGGGCTGGCCGGGAAATGGCATCTGGGAGACGCCGGGCATCCTCAGAAGGGTTTTTCCTACTGGGAGCCCATCGCCATGGGCGGCGATAATTACTACTATCCTGTAGTCTTGCGCGACGGACAGTTCGACATGCTGCGGGGGACTTATGTTACGGATTATATCACGGAAAAGGCTCTGGATTTTCTGAAAGGGAAGGATAAGTTCAGGCCTTTTTACCTGAGCGTCCATTACACCGCGCCCCACTCGCCCTGGGAGCGCGCCCAGCATCCGGCGGAATTTTATGATTTATATCGGGACTGCCCTTTTACGGAGACGCCCAATGTGCCGCCTCATAAGTGGGGGCAGGACTATTCCCAGGAGGACCGCAGGAACCGGCTGCAGGGATATTATGCCGCTGTGACGGCCATGGACAGGGATATCGGAAGGATTGTGGATTATCTCAAGGAGGAGGGGACCTGGGAGGACACCATTTTCATTTTTACGGCTGACAATGGCATGAGCATGGGGCACCATGGCATCTTCGGAAAAGGAAACGGGACATTTCCCCTGAACCTGTATGATACCGCGGTCAGGGTGCCTATGATCATCGTCTACCCGAAGGGCATTCCGGCGGGCAGCGTGGCCAGGGGGCTTTACAGCCATTATGACATTTTCCCGACCATAGCGGGGTTGATGGGGGAGGAGCCGGATCCGGACTGCCCTGGCCGCAGCTTCCAGGAGATTTTCAGCGGACAGGTGCCTGACGGGCGGGACGCGGTGGTGGTATACGATGAATACGGCCCCGCCAGGATGATCCGCACCCGGGAATACAAATATATCCAGCGTTACCGCTACGGGGAGGATGAGTTCTATGACTTGAAAGCGGACCCCGGGGAAGAGGTGAATCTGATGGAGAAAGACGATGCAGTAGTCCAAGGGAGGATAGCCGACTTGCGGGGACGGCTGGAGGAGTGGTTTGCCAGGTACTCGGATTCGGACAGGGACGGCTTCCATCTGCCGGTTTTCGGAGAGGGACAGATAGCCCTGGTGGGAAAAGCCGGAGACGGGGCAAAAGCCTTTGTGGAAAAGTGATAGTACGGGAATCCTGCAGCCATGGCGCAAAAGATGCAGTCTCAGTTACAAAAGCAGAACTGTTCGAAGAGCCAGCTTACTCTTAGGAAATAAGTGGACATGGATATGGAATCTTATTTTTGTAATTCTTATCGCTATATTTGTCAGTGTTTTTATACTGTAGACCGCCGGGATTTACAGTGAGGCCTCCGGGAAAATACCTGGCTGGCGGTCTGCAGTCGGGTTGTACTGCAAATTCAACCGGTGCGCAGTATAAATAACGTTTAGCAACCAGGAAAGAGAGGGAAATAAAATAGATGAAAAAAAGAATTTATCTGCTGACATTGATCTTAATGGCCGGACTTTGCACTGGCTGCGGCAAAGAGGGGACAGAAAGCAATGAAGGGACAGAAATTATTGAAGGGACAGAAATCAATGAAGGAACAGAAAACATTGAAGGAACAGAAAGCAATGATCTGCGCATGGAAGGTGAATCTTCTCAAGCCGAAGAGCCATCCAGCCTTGAAAGCAGTGAAAACCAGGATAATCAGGAAAACCAGGATATGGAATTGAATGATCAGCTGAAAATCGATTTCACTTATGACTATTCGGAGGATATCAAGGCGGATGTTGATGATGTGGTATCAGGTTCCGCATCTCTGCAGGAGGAATTGGAGAATATGGAGAAGATCATTCAAAAGTATACTCCGTTAGCAGAGGCAGCTCAAACCCAGAGCGAAATGAATCTGTCGTCCAAATGGTTTTTCGTCATATGGGATACGGAATTAAACAGTATTTGGAGCAGATTCAGTGATTCCGCAGATCAGGAGACAAAGGAGAGGTTCCTTGAAGAACAGCGGAACTGGGTAGCCATGAAGGAAGAAGTGACATTGCTGAGCCTTGGGGCCAGGGAGGAAAATGGCAGCATGTATCCGCTCCTTCAGAATTCCTTCCTGGAGGAGATTACGAAGAACAGAACTTATGTTCTTGCAAGTGAGTTGGCGAAGTTAAAGGGGGAATCCTTTGCCATGCCGGAAAAATCAGCAAAGTACGGTTTGTTTGTGGACAACCAGGGAACCGGCAGCGTATACAGCTCTCTGAACACCCGACAGGGATGGGAAGGAGAAGACGAAGCGATTATCTCCATTTACAGACAGGGTGAAACAGAGGGAACCTTTGTTGATAATGGAAACGGAGAACTGACTTTCACATCAGATGACGGAAGTATAAAAGGAACAATCAAACTGAACGGATGGGATGGCGCAAGTTTCAAAGTTACCGAGACAGCGGGAGAGTCTGCTTTTGCTGTAGGAGAAGAATTCGAATTTCCTTTTGCATTTTGAACCATACGAAGCACTTGTGAAAACAGTGGAAACACTTTCCCATCAGGAACTAAAATAATCAGACGAAAAAAATCAGGTGAAAGAAATCAGGCGAAAAAATAACCAGATGATACAATAACCGGAAGAAGAGGGATAGACATGGGGAGTGAAGACAGCAAAGTATTAAAAGTATGCAAGATTATTCTGTTTGGCATTCTGTCATTAGGGATCATGCTTTCCGCGCCCACGGGATGGATTTATGATTTGGGGGTGGGAACAGGCACGGAACAGGGCCAGAAGCCTGGAGAAGGGGTCATGACGATTGGCAGCCGGGAGGAGGTAGAGGTCTGTTTTTCAGATCAGGTTCCGGCTACCATATCCGGCGGCAGACTGGTGGCATGCCCGTTGGTGCGGCTCCGTGACGTGGAGGAGGCGGGGACCCATTACACGGGAAGACGGGGCAGCAGGAGGCAGGTTACGATTTCGGAATACATTGCCGGGAGTTATCCGCTGTCTGCATTGCAGAAGATCAGCCAGGGGATTGTCAGCGGCACTTACAACCGTTACCATCTGACGGAACTGGAGGACGGCACTTACCTTTGCGTATACTTTGACGATTATCTGAAGCTGACAGGGACGGATCATTATCCAGTGGGCTATGTCCGCTCTGCAACCATGCAGGAGCGCCGGATGTTGGAGCGCATGGCGGAGGACTATGATGTGGATTCCGAATATGTGTTGGATATGTATCGGCACGGAAAAGTTACTTGGGTAACCGACATGCTGCTGCGGTTTGGGGTCCTTGTGGTGGTGATCACCATCATCACGGTGGTTTGGGACAGCATCAAAAAACGAAAAGACGGACAGGGATGAGGCAGATGGCGGGAATGGAAAGTCCGGAAACAATTTTGATGCGTTCCGGGAGAGCGGCCCCTTGCAGCGGCGCCTGTGGGCGGGAAAATCTATCGGGACGACAATCATCCGCTAACCTGTGATCTGCCCCGGTTGGAGCAGGATTTGGCTGCTGCTGCCAACAGCGGCCAATATCAGGTGATCATCGTGGAAGGGCTGCTGACACTGTGGGATGAAAAAATACAGGACAGGTTGGATTTACGCCTGTTCGTGGACTGTCCTCCGGATGAACGTATTGTGCGGCGGCTGAAGCGCAATATGACCTGGGGTTTGTCTTTTGATGAGATAGCCGATGTATATTTGGACCTGGTCCGGTATCGCCATAACGAATATGTGGAGCCTACCAAATGGAAAGCGGATTTTATTGTGAATGGTTCTCATTTTTCTCCCAGGGCGTTGGATATGTTGGCCTTGTACATTCGTTCCATGATTTGAGGAGGTGTCATATGAATTGTTACGAAATCTATTTCAGTCCCACAGGAGGGACGCAAAAGGTTGCCCATATTCTGGCAAAAGGAATGGGGACTAAGTTCACAGAGATTGATATGATAAAATATCCTGACAAACTGCAGCAGTTAAAATTGACGGAGGAGGACCTGTGCCTCATTGCCGTTCCGTCTTTCGGCGGCAGAGTTCCGTCCGCAGCGGCAGAAGAGCTGAAAAAGGCAAAGGGCTGCGGGGCGAAGGCAGTTCTGGCAGCCGTATATGGAAACAGGGCCATTGACGATACTTTGGCGGAATTGCAGGATATTGTTGAGGAGGCCGGGTTTACCTGCATTGCCGGGATAGAAGCGGTTGCGGAGCATTCCCTGATGCGTCAGTTCGGCGCAGGGCGGCCTGACGGGGCAGACGAGAGGGAATTGACGGATTTTGCGGCAAAGATCAAAGCCGGAATGGAGGGAAACGGGACAGGAAATAAGCTGAAGCTTCCGGGAAACCGTCCTTACAGAGTATATAATGGAGTGCCGCTGAAACCGGAGGCAAAGGGGAAATGTGTGGCCTGCGGGCTTTGTGCAAAAGAATGCCCGGCAGGGGCAATTCCTGGGGACCATCCCCGGAGTACGGACAGGGAAAAGTGTATTTCCTGTATGCACTGTGTCCGGGTGTGCCCCCGGAAGGCAAGGAGCTGCAGCAGACTGCTGGGTTTTATGGCAGGGCAGAAATTGAAAAAGCACTGCGTAGGCAGAAAAGAGAACCGGCTGTATTTGTAGCCAGGGGTGGCCTATTCTCCCCCGCTTTGTATGACCAGGGTGACAGTATTTCATTTCAGTCTCGTTGGAAAGGTGCAGCAGGACTGTGGTGTACCTTTCCGCCGCGGGAGCAGGGATAGCCGCGAAACGGCGCAATTTTTCATGTTTAACCCCATTTCTGCGCGGTCTTTTGCGCATGTCAAGTTTGTGGATGCCGCGCAGACACAAACTTGGGATTGAAAAT
>CAJUJN010000137.1 GCA_910586775.1 uncultured Acetatifactor sp.
GCTCAACGCCTTCAAAAACTTCTACTTCCATTCCGGCTTCCTTCAGATAGCCCACCGCCCTGTCTAAAAAACCCTGGCGCATCATAACAAGCATGCTCATGCACCCACAGAGATCCTCGATGCTCTCGAAGCTCCGGAATGACACGGCCTGCTGCTGTTTCCTCTTATATCCCCTCAGAAGCCTTTCCGCTTCATTGTTGGTAGCGGGCACCATGGGGTCATGCAGGAAAAGAAGGTGATTGTGCATATATTCCCCCAGCCGTACATACAGGTTGTACCCTTTTTAAATCGCCAGGATACACGGCAGTACCCCGGACGACATCCGCTCCAGGCTGAAAAGGCATGGGTTGATAGAATAGAGCGTCACAGCTCACACTCCAGCTGGCAGTCATAGGGTTCCGCCTCCACATGCCCCTGATGGTACTTCTCCGCTTCCACGCAGCCCATGGCCTTGTAGAAAGCCTGGCTCTCCACGGCGGAATGGGCGGATATGTAAAGCTTCCGCCCGCCGCGGGCCCTGGCCCAGTCCTCTGCAGCCAGGAAAAGGGCCTTTCCGATTCCTTTCCCCCGCGCGTCCTCCGACACATGGATACAGGACAGATCCAGGTATCCCTGATCTCCGCCGAACAGCGCGGGCTCCACCGAGGCAAAGCCTTTCAGGGTGCCGTCGCAGAAAGCCGCGAACACAAAGCCCCCTGTGGCCGCGGTATTCTTCAGGCACTTGACTAATATCCGATACTCTTCTTCCGTCCAGTCGTCAACAAATGGTGCATCCCTGATCACCCACTCGCCCTCCTCCCGCCGCCAGCACTTCGTCACGACCTGATGGCGGATGAATCCGGCGAACAGTTCCCTGCATATCTCTTCTTCCTTTTAGCTTCGATATACAATCATATTTCCTCTTCCTTCCTGCCCCTGGAACCAGAAGCATCCCTTGTTTTCTTATCTCTGCAGACTTACGCCATCTATCACATCCAAAATAGCCTGTTTCATTTTCTCATGTAAATAAGCTTTGTTCAGCCTGCTCTTGTTATATTTCAGATAGGAATCCTTTGTATATTCCACCAGCAATGACGCAAAAAAGCGCTCCCAGCTGAAATGTTCCTGACTTTCCACAAAATCTTCCGGGTGATTTAGCATATCCTGCAGCATTTTCCCATCAATCATTCCAGATTTCAACACCAGCCATTCAAACGACTCGGGCAGATAACATTTTACTGTGGGCTTATGCCGCATTAACTGATACAATTCATTCATCTCCGGACCGATTGCCGCACCATCCGCAATCACTAATGACGGTTCTCTCGCCAATTCTCCCATAACGGTCTTCAGATTGGACTTACCTTCTGCGCTGGTACAGACAATTCCATTCGCGCGGCAAATTTCATGGAAAAATTCATAGCCAGCATTTGAGTCCTCCACCACCACAACCTCCGGCTCCACTTTGCCGGAAAGCGCTTCCGGGCTGTAAATATGGTACAATTCGTTATAGGTTCTTTTCAAATCATGGTACCGGCCAGAAGCATGAATGCCGTAAATCTCTTCCACCGAATAGGGCAGATTCGGCAGATTCTCTCTTGTGACAATCACAAAATAATTATCTGAACCTTTCACCGCAGCGGCAAATTCCTGAGACTTCACGAATCGGTTTTCCTCATCCAGAAAGAGAATCTGCCCATGGATATTGGGCAGAACAAGATTCCAGTCCTTTCCGCCCAGCGTCCTGCACGGACGCTCACAAAAGACATCCACGCCCGAACTCTCCCCAAGAGCGGCCGCCTGCTCCAAAAGCTGAATCAGCTTCGTCTTACCCGTGGCACTGTCCCCCCGAATGATGGTAATATTTCTCCGAATGTCCAATTCATAGCGGAGTTTATTATTTTGTATGACAATATGATATTTCCCTTTCATCCATCAGCGCTCCTTTATTCTGATTGCTTCTTCCAGATACTCCCCATAACTGTGGACGACTGCGCCGGTATTCAGCATTACGGCTTCGAACATCTGTACGGAGCTGAAATCCATCACATGGTGGAGATTAATGGTCAAGTCCTTCTCCCTGCTGATTTCCACAATCCATTTCACGCAATTGTCTCCGCAGGCGGATGCATTAAAAATCCTGCCGCTCTGGTCAAACGCCATCAGAATCAATGTCTTGACGCCACCGGAGATTTCCTTTGTGGATATGGGGCCCAGCACCGGACTTTGTATCAAATGTGTGCCGACGACATCTGATTTGTCGATATCCTTGATCATGGCCACCGACAAGGGAGCAGTGATCCACTCGTCTTCGTACCGATTGTCAAAATATGTGGGGGGATGATAAACCGCGTTTTCCACATCTCCAAATATGATTTTCAGCATCGCTCTGTCCTCCTCATTCCTTTCAACCCATTCATTTCTCCGCATTTATACTCTACCTCATTTCACGCTTCTGTGCAAGTATCGGTCCACAGGTTCCTCTTTATAAATATTTTATTTGACAAATGGCATTTCTGTATTAAAATAGTTCTAAAAAGAACAAAAGGGAGCCTGGGCAAAATGATACCGCTGAATCCATGGGAACATCAGAACGCAGTCAAAACGCTTTATGGAAAATTTGTAGGCGGGGTCTGCGCAAAGCATGGAATGGCCCGGATAGAATTGGACATCCTCCTCTTCCTGGCCAACAATCCCTGTTTTGACACAGCCACTGACATCATCGAAATCCGGTATCTATCCAAATCCCAGGTATCTGCCGCCGTAAAGCTCCTGGAGGAAAAAGGATATCTTCGGAAAGAATACGCGGACGGCAACCGGAAGACGGCGCACCTGAAGCTCTGCCAAAGCGCCGGGGACATCATCCGTGACGGAAAAGCCGCTCAGGAAGCTTTCGCCGCGGCCCTGCTGGACGGCTTTTCCCAGAGCGAAATCCATGTCATGAAGCAATATAATGAGCGTATTTTGGGAAACATCCATTCCCTTTTATCTCAATGACGCCTGTGCTGACTGGAGATATTCGGTAAGATAGCGGCACGGGAATCCGCAGAACTGGAACAGGAGACTTGCTATGTTTAAATTTCTGATCTGTTTTATCGCTGGAATAGGCGCCGGTCTTGGCACCGGCTTCGCGGGCATGAGCGCTGCCGCCGTTATCAGTCCCATGCTGATCACCTTCCTGGGCCTTCCGGCCTATGAAGCCGTGGGCATCGCCCTGGCCAGCGATGTCCTGGCAAGCGCGGTCAGCGCGTACACTTATGGCAAGAACAAGAACCTGGACATCCGAGGCGGCGTGGTCATGATGGGGGCTGTCCTGGTTTTCACGCTGGTGGGCAGCTTTGTGGCGAGTGTGGTGCCCAATACCACCATGGGGAGCTTCTCCATGTTCATGACGCTGCTGCTGGGCATCAAGTTCATCGTAAAGCCGGTCATGACCACAAAGGAATCCATGGCCTCGGTCAGCGCCAGGAAACGCATCCTCCAGTCCGCAGTCAGCGGCACCATCGTAGGCTTCATCTGCGGTTTCGTAGGCGCGGGCGGCGGCATGATGATGCTTCTGCTGCTGACCAGCGTACTGGGCTACGAATTGAAGACGGCTGTGGGAACCAGCGTGTTCATCATGGCATTCACCGCTTTCACGGGAGCGGCCAGCCACTTCGCCATCGGCGGCATGCCCGATATAGGGTGCCTGGTCTTCTGCGTGGCGTCCACGCTGCTGTGGGCCAGGATTGCCGCCAAGTTCGCCAACAAGGCCAGCGCGGCGACCCTGAACCGGGCCACAGGCGTTGTGCTCACCGTTCTGGGGATAGCCATTTTATCGGTGAATTATTTACGGTGATGCGGATGAAATTCCGCCTTATTATCTATAACTGTAAAACCGATACATTTGCTCTGTCTCATCGTCAATATCCTGATACAGTTTTTTCTCTGTCAGCCTAAATCCGGCTTTTTCTATAGTCCTCCAGGATGGAACATTGTCTTCCCTGATGGTCGCGATGATTTCGTCCTGCTCATACTGCTGCAGGAAATACCGGACATATGCCTTTGCCGCCTCCGCCGCATATCCATGATTTCTGTATTCCCTTCCCACGAAATACACAATGCCGACTTTTTCCATATCTTTATAATAGGAGCATCCAACCGAACCAATCACTTCATGCGTATCTTATTTTCGTTAATTCGTCCATTTTAATCTGCTTTCCCGTTTCTCTCGGTTTCCCGGATGTCCAAGGTTTCCAAAGGGCTTTCCGCAATCTCTATCTCCGCCCTTCTCCCGATATAGTTCCGGGGCAGTGATATCTTCCCTTCTTTTGCCAACTGTCTGGCCTTGCTCCTGGTGATATGGCAGACTTCCGCTGCCACTTTGTCCGCCCTGATTTTCAGCTCATAGGGATTGAAGATAATCAGCAGCTTTTTGCGGCATCTTTCCGCCTTTCCATCTATAGCGCTGTTCCCCTGGCATTCCATTTCCCGGTTCTGGCATTCCTGGTTCTCATCTCCCCGGCATCCCGACCTTCGGTCTTTCGCAGGAATCGCCCCGTCCACCGGAATCACCTCATAGGAAATATCCTCCCAGTCTATCTCCGCCCTGTTCCTGGCAAAGACGCCTTTGTCAGTGCCCCACCGCAGGGCGGCCTGGCCGTCATTCTCCAGGAAGCTGCGATATTCCTCCCCCGGAATCTCTTTCGGACGTACCCTCTCATATATGGCAAGATTATACGTATGCCCGCACTTTTCGCACTGGTAGATCAGCCATACGTCAACCTGTCTCCCGTTGGCATTGACGCGGAAGTTCCCGGTGCTGCCGTAGACGCTCCTGCCCCCGCAGCCGGGGCAGCCCCGCAGGATTTTATACCCGGACACCGGGCGGATTCTGTATTCAGTTTTTTCAAAATAGCACATTTTGCATCTCCCTGATCGTTTCTTTCACGGAATATGCAAAGGCTATCACAGTACTCCTCGATTTTTATTTGCAATAGCCTCTGCTATGCAAACTGCTTGGGTGTCATCATAAGAACAAACTCCTCTCTATATCCAATCCTGTCTCAGGGCAGCGGCCCCTCTTCTCCCTATGTGCCGGAGAAACCTCTCCGCCGCTTTGGTCTTCCTCATCTTATCAGAGCCCTCCGCCCTTTTCCACCTCAAACTTTTTTCAATACAACTATGCTCCAAACCTGCGGCCAGCCCAAATATAAATAACTCTCCTCGGGCGCGATGAGGAGAGAACCCCTCACAAACCGAATTCTGTCCTGCAAAGTTCAATACGCTGATCTCTGTTTTTCCTTCTCCCGCCAATCTGCGGACAGCCTCTACGGTAGAGATATTTTCAACCTTAGTCTCCGGTTTGCCGCAAGCTGTGCACACATGATATTTTTCAAGAATTTTTTCTCCCTCCGCAGGGGAGATCAATGTGCTGTGTCCAATGGAATGCTCCATGGCTTCTTTTATTACAATCTGTCGTCTTTCGGAGCTCTGGCCGGATTCCTTTTTGGCTGTCAGTTCGTAATATCCCTGGTTCAGGATTTGTAACGTTTCTCTTGCCATTGCCTTTCTGTCCATAGATTGCCTCCTCGGTGTACATGGTTTCCGTGCCGCATGTCATGATACTCGTGAGCGCATTTATCTGCCAATTTTTTGTTCTGCACTGTAGAAGCGCTAACCCGTTATTCTGTCCTGCACTGCAGAAGCGCTCACCCGTTATACAATTTCCACCGGCAAATGTTTTCGGGTGTGAGTATATTTTGCAGTATTTTTTCATAAAGGTCAAACCAGGGAAGGCCATGTGCTTCATATCCCAGGCTTACCGTTCCTGCAAACCGGTATCCGCATTTTTGATAAAGCTGCTTCGCGGGAGTGTTTTCCTTTACCACATCAAGCCTCGGGTCTTTGACAAGCAAACGCGCCTCCTACAGGGCAGCAATGGACTATCTTGAAAAGCCTTCCTAT
>CAJUJN010000138.1 GCA_910586775.1 uncultured Acetatifactor sp.
CGTTCTGTTTTCTGTAATAGTCGTGCGGGGAATTTCCGGTGGGATTTGGTTTTTCACCTATCGCTTTGTTATGTGGCCCATGCTGGTGATCTATCCGTTCCTCATCCTCCTGACTGTGGCGATACCGGCGCTGCTGTACCGCCAAATCGCCAGGGCCAGCATCATTGAGCGGCTGCGGCAGTAAGAGCCCACCCCGGAGATTTCAGGCATCGCCATAGCATTGTTATGGGATTTTCAGGAGGGGAAGTGCAGAGAGAAGGAGTTTGCCCGGGTCCAGAAAAGCGTTTGCGACTTTGCCCGGGTCATCTCCCTGCTCCAGCAGGACATGCGAACTGCTCTGGCGGACGAATCGGAAGCCCTTGACGGGAAACGCCGCATCCGTTTAATCATCCGGCTCATCCATATCCCCCAGCAGTTCAGCCACTTCTGCCTCGGTCATATAGGCAACGCCTGTGATCTTGTTGTCCGCGCCGCGGGTAATTCTAATATTGACCGTTCCGGCCGGGTTCATGTTCAGCGTATAGAAGGAGCCTTCTTTCCGGATGTCCAGAAAGATATTGACCGGCTGTCCTTGATAATAATACGTCTTTTCATCCACCATCGTGACGCCTGCCGCCTCATATTCCGCCATCTGCGTCTCGGCCCATTCTTTTTCCTTCTTCGCTTCCAACTCGTTAAATTCGTCTTCCTTGCCCAGTTTGTCAAACAGCATGGATTGAAATGCCCAGTTACCATCCTCTAATGCCCGATCCAGCCAAAACTCCAATTCTGTTTCGTCCATACAGTCCGCCAATGTGGAGAAAAACGCAATATCGGCGTTCTCATAAACCTTTTCGGCAAAGCCGGTAATCAAAGAAATATCGGTATCAAGCCCGCGAACCCCGACCGAGAAGAATGCAATATTCCCATCGGCGTAAATTTTTTCCAGCCATGCAAGCTGTTCCTCCTCCTCCAGCCGGGGGAACGTAATTTGAAACATGGGCAGGCTGCCCTCCTGGTAGTACCGCTCAATGTCTGAGGATGCGCCGTCTGTTTTTGTTGGCTGCCTGTCAGCCCCAGTGGATGAAGTGTCCTCCGTATCCTCTTCCTGCCAGGTATTCTGCCACCAGTCGTCCTCCCAGGGCTTACCCTGCCATTCGTCCTGCCACAGTTCTTTCCATTCATCCGGGTCGTTCGATGTGTCAAAATCATCAGAAGTGTAGATCCCCATAACGCCGGAGCCTTTTCGTGTCACCTGAATTGTATTTGCCCCTGTGCCGTCTGTATATGTGGAAGTATTCCCGTTTTCCTTGAAATTCGTCGGCTTGTATATTTCGCCCCAATCACCGTTGTCCGTAATCGTGGTGGTCGTATTTTTGAAATCGTCCCGGGAAATCAACTGAAAATATCCGCTGTTGGCAATGGCGTTTACCGAGCCGGAAAATCCCTCCGGCAAGGTCAAAAAGACGGAAGCCATGTTGAAATTGCCCACGATATGGCCGGAGCGGATCAGGCCGCAGGTCAGATACCCGTTATCAGCTTTCAATTTCACATCGCCATAATCCACATTGGGAAGATAGAGCCTGATTGCTTCATCATGAGTGTTCATACTGGTTTTGCAGGAGATGGAAACCTTCCAGTCGCGGTTCTGCTGACTGATATTTACCGTATAAACATCGCGGTTGTATTCAGCGGAAATCTGATTGTCCGTTGCCGCCCGCACATTGACAGCGGCACTGCTGACATCCAACGACAGTGAGGGCCTGCCGGTGGTGTCCGGCGTTGTGCCGGGAAGAGACGCCGCATTGGCATTTCCCTCTGTGTAAACCCCGGCAAAGGCCGCGCCCAATACGATACACACAGTCCACACAGCCGTCAACAGCTTAACCGCTCCGGACGTTTTTTGGAACTTCATAATTGCACCCAGCCTTTCTTTCAAAAGCTTTTTATTTTCGCTCAACGTGACAGACCCAAGGTTTTCCCTGTATTTTCCCACGGCCGCCATAGCGTCCAGCAAGGTTTCCCCGTAGTCCTGGGCGTTGCCGCTCCCCATTTTGGCGAGGACGGCTTCATCACAGGAAAATTCACAAGCCCTGGTAATCTCCCGGCTCATAAGATGCACAAGCGGGTTAAACCAATGCAGGCAGGCCGTTATTTGCACCAGGCATTTATAAAACATATCCCGCCGCTTATAGTGGGTCAGCTCATGCAGAACAATATACGGAAAAGCCTTTTCAGAAATATCCGCATTGGGCAGCACGATACATGGATGGAAAAAGCCAATCAGCAGCGGGGAAGAAATCAGCGGATTGACACACAGCTCTGCCGGCCTTTTGATACCTGCCTGCTCCGCAGTGATGGAAAGCCGATCCAGGATCTCAATGTCAGAAACCGGGGTCAATCCAGCCTTGATATACCGCATAAAGCTCTGATAGATCGTTGCCTTTCGTATCAACAGAGTCAGCGCGACCACAAACCAAATCAGCCAAACCTGATCTGTCAGCAGTGTCCCAATCTCTTGAATCGGGTGGGCAGTTGTCAAATCTTCTGTCGGACTGCTCATACTTCTATTGCTTTGCTCCGTTCCGACAACCGGTGCGGAATTTCCTCCTGGAGTGGTCAGCGGAGACTGTTGCTGCGGCGGCAAAGGGACGGTCCGGGTGATGGCCTGATCGACAGCCTGATAGGTCTTTCCCAGCAGGCTTACTTCCGGTCCAAACGGGAACAGCAGCCGCAAAACGACCACCAGCCAAATGTAATACTGCCATTGACGGCTGATTTTATCTTTCAAAAATCGCTTTCCCAAAAGCAGCGCCAGAATAAGCAGACTGCCGGAAAAGGACATGGACAGGAAGATTTTCAAAACTGCGTTCATTGTTTCTCTTTTCCTTTCTCCAGCATTCCTTTCAATTCCCCGTATTCCTCATCCGTCAGCAGGTCGCCCATAATCAGATTGGAAACCAGCCCTTTTGCACTTCCCTCATAGATTTTATCCAGGAATTTTTTCGTCTGCACCGTCTGGTACTCGTTTTCTGAAACAAGCGCAGTATATTCGTTGCGGCGTCCAATTTTTCTGGCGCTCAAAAAGCCCTTGTTCATCAGCCGCGACAGGAGTACGATCAAGGTATTCTTCTGACACTGCCTGCCTCTGGCCGCCAGCCCGTCCATAATATAGGGGAACCGTGTCACCTTCTCCGGGTTCCCCCATACAATTTTCATAATTTCCAGTTCGGCATCGGATATTTGCTGTACCATACGTTTGTCCTCCTTATTGTATAACACGTTGTTATTAATCAGAGTATAACGTCGTGTTATCCTTTTGTCAAGATGCTTTTTGAGAAAACAGTCTTCCTCTACCGGCAAACGCTTCTTCGTATCCACGCTTCTTTCCATCTTCTGCAGTTTAACAGGCAAATGTCCGCAAAATGTTACAGCAGACAGATTTTCCCCTTAATATCCATATCTCTTTCTGTATTTCAGGAACATAAAGGCCGACAGAGCAAGCGCCATCAGTTCTGCTGCCGGCGTTGCCAGCCAGATGCCGTTTACGCCCAGGAGCAGAGGAAGCGTAAGCATGGCGGCAAGCATAAACACAAACGACCGGGAGAACGCAAGGACGGCCGACACCATTCCATTGGATAATGCGGTAAACATCCCGCTGGTAAAAACATTGAACCCGATAAAAAACAGGGCGATCGTACAGAGCCTGTTCCCCGTTACCGCCAGCTCATATACCGGATGATCCGGGCGGGTAAAAACAGAAACCAGCGGCCCGGTCAGCCACAGGGAAGCCGCAGCCGTAATCCCGGAGATCACCGCAATCACTTTCATGCTGATTCCTACCAGCTTTCTCAGTTTCCCGAAATTCTGTTCTCCATAATAGAAGCTCACCATCGGTGCCACGCCATAAGAATACCCCGTATAAAGAGAACCTGCAAACATCAGCACATACACGATGATGGTGACCGCCGCCACACCGTCCTCCCCGGCATACGCAAGCAACTGGAAACCTCCTGCTCCGGGAGCTGGACGTATCCATCCCGGAGATCCAGAACTTCATGAAAAACCGTTCCGCCCAAAATCTGAAATGCCTTCTGGATGAAAAAATCGCAGAGCTGGACTTACAGCTTCTGCACCTGCAGGCAGTCAGAAAAACCCTATGCAGCCACCGGCAGGACATGGATACCCTCCTGACTATGGACTTATCAGAGATCTGTATCGTGGAAAAAGAAGAGTGATGCCTGGTAACCGTAGATATAGACAAAGATGTTACATTTGAAAGGGAAGTGGAGCTGATCACTGCCGAAACAGCCAGATACCATCTTGGCCGGCTCCATGACGCTTCCTACGGCTCCATGATCCCCGTCTCCAGCCTGCTTAAGGGAAATTTTGATGACTACACCAAACTTTTCATTGAAATTCCCCGGCCTGGCCAGAGAAATGACTTGCACATACAGCCAAAAGGAAAATACCTGCGGGCTTTCCACAAAGGAGGGTGGGATCCGCTCCCCCTGCGGTATGAGGAAATCCTTGCATTTGCCCATGAAAAAAAGCTGACTCTGTCCGGCTATTCTTATGAAAAAGGAATCAACGAAGCCGTCATAGACCGGGTAGAGGATTATATCATGCAGATTGAAATCCCAATTCTCGGCATTGTCTGAGGAATTTTCTCTGTACTGATCTTGCCAGACATCCTCTTTTATTTCCATCCCTTCCATCACATCAGGCTGATACCCTGGTGAGTCTTCCGGCCTGCTCAGAGGCATTTGGGGTAAGTGGAATTTCATAAACCTTTTTCTCCAAGTACTCCCAGTCCCCATTACCAACAGATTCATAAGAGGTCCATACCATTTTCAGCCCGTTTTCAGATATATAAAATCTGATGCGGGTTTCAACTCCGTGACTTGTATCAATATCCGGTTCCGCCGCATAATCAAAACTGTAAACAGCATGTTTCTGTGTCCAGTCCGAGATCTCCCGATAATATATTACCGCATTTTCCGCAGGTATCTTGATCCATCCAAACAGCTTCTCGCTTTCTTCTTTTCCAGGGCTGTAAAAATAGCACCTTGTTCCATTTGAGGTGATATAAAATTCATTTTCGCCCGCTTTGTCCTGAAACAGGATTTCGCCGTCACTCAGATCGATCAGAAGCAGATTGCTTTCTTTCAGCCAGCCCTCGAGATAACCATTGTAATGGGGCGCTGTCCATTGTTCTGCGCAAACCCAGATCACATCAGCTTCTTGCCGGATGCCGCGCATGGTTGTGCTCCCCATATCGAGGTATTCATATAATACAGAACCATTTTCATCCAGAATCCGCATATCGTAGTCATGTGTTTTCCTGTAATCGTCTGCTTCTTCCCACTGGAGACTGCAGGAACTTCCCTCAATGGGGAATTTTTCATCTCGAGTATAACAATCCCTGGTACAGCCGGATGGATAGATTACTTCATATACGGTTGAGCCCGCTGTTGGATCACAACCTGTCAGTAACAGAACAGATATTGCAGTACAGCATAAAGAAAAAACACGGCGCACGATCTTTCTTACTTCATGATCAAATTCCACTTTTTTGTATATCATGGCAGTACCTCTCTGTCTTATCTCCGGCGCCAAACCCCAAACAGGCTTTTCCTGTAGTGTTTCAGCGCCTCGATAGCAGGCCCGTAATTTCCTGCCGCCTTCAGATACTCCACGCCTTTTTCTATATCCTCCCGTACACCGATTCCCTCGGCATACATCATCCCCAGACCATAGCTTTTATAGGGCGAATCCTGACTTT
>CAJUJN010000139.1 GCA_910586775.1 uncultured Acetatifactor sp.
AAATAAATTTCAGCACTTTTCACAATGGCCTAATGGGGCCAGTGAACAGTAACCACTTCTGTTACTGCTCACTCAGTGCCGCCGCGAGGCGTTTTCGCCGTGAGCAGTAACCTTTTTCTTCAGTCCCCGGTGGACTCCCTGTAAATCAGGCTTGTCTGCCCGTAAACCATGCGGAACTGCAGCTGCGGCTCCCGGATTCTGGAAACCAGCAGATATGCCGCGGAATGTCCCATAATGCTGCTGTGGATATGGACGGTGGTGAGGGACGGCGTGATAATCTGGGCTTCCATGGCATCGTCAAAGCCGCAGAGCCAGACGTCTGCCGGAACAGAAATGCCCAGCTTCTTAAACACCTTCAGCGTGTCAAATACCACATAGTCATTTGCACAGACAAAGACTTCCGGCAGGGATTTCAGTTTCGAGAAAGCTTCCTCCAGATACTCCTGATATTCCTCTGAGGTCGGCGCCGCGACGCCTTCCTTATTGCCGGTGATACAGTACTCCTCTCTACAGGGCAGTCCCGTCAGATACATGGCATTGCGGTAGCTCATATACCGTTCAAAAAAAGACTGGCAATGCATATACTCCCCGATAAAGCCGATGCGCGTCTTCCCCCGCCGCGCCATCTCCCGGATAAAGACGTAAGCATTGGACTGGTTATCCGGATAGATAAAATCCGCCTTCAATGGCTCCCCCATGGCCGTCACCGGAGAATCCACAAAGAGAAGGGGAATCCGCAGGCCGCAGAGCATAGCGCAATAATCATAATCGAGCACTTCGATGCAGATAACGCCGTCAGCCTTCTCCCGGTCAAAGGAAAGCGGCAGACGCAGTGCTTCCACATCCTGCCTGCAGACCCTGTGTATGGTAAACTCATATCCCAGCCGGGAAAATTCTCCCTGAAGACAGTCCAGAAGGGCGGACAGAAAACCTGTTTTTCCCACAAATCCCATGATAAGCAGCGCTATCTCCCCCGCCGCCTCTCCCAAAGACGCTTTCTTCTCCCCGGAAGCGGCATTCATGTATGAAAAATGTTTATATCCCATTTCCACGGCTTTCCGCAGAACCTTTTCCCTTGTGTCGTCGGCCAGGATGCCTGTATTGTTGATGGCTTTGGAAACCGTGTTCCTGGAAACGCCAAGTGCATCCGCAATATCCTGTATCGTAACTCGTCCGGCCATAGTACCTCTTTTCCCGGGGGCTGCAGCCAAATACCCCCCAAATAATTTCCGCATAAAACAGTGCCTTCGGCACCTTACTGATTCCATGTCCGTCTGACGACGGACTTTCCTGTAAGATAAAACAGCGCCCCGGCCTGTACCGGCGCGCATGGTTTGTGAATCGTTTTATCTGTCAGGAACAAACTACCACTTTTTTCATTTTATGTCAACATTATTATTGGCGTTAGTCAACATATGTGTTGGTGCAGCCTGAAAGTGCCATAAACACAGTATTCTGATACAGCCAAAACCAGGAAACCAACACAGTTATTGACTAACACCTTATTATTTTACATTTTCATTTTATTTCTCCTGTTTCAAATTACATTTTTACAGTTTTTGGCACAATTATTCGCTTATTTTTTACAAAATCACAATTTATTATGCATGAATCGTTTTTCTCATTTTTACATTTTACAATCTAATGTAAAAATAGTATAATAATGTAAAATACAAAGATTCAGACCGTGGTCCGCCAGAACGGGCAGAAGGGATACCTATGAAAAAATCAAACGCCATCCCCACCATGAAGGATGTGGCCTCAGAAGCCGGCGTATCACTGGGCACTGTCTCAAAGGTCGTCAACGGCCTGCCCGTGGGAGAAATTTATAAGACAAAAGTAGAGGAAGCTATCCGCAAACTCAATTACCATGTCAACAGTTATGCACAGGGCCTGAAAGCCGGCAAAACCGGTACCATAGCCCTGCTGATACCGAATCTGTGGGATCCCTTTTTCTCTGTTCTCACCCACCATATCAACCGTGCCCTGCAGGCGAGGCAGTACAGAATGCTGCTGTGCACCACAGATTTCAATGCCGCCCAGGAACAGGAATATGTCACCATGCTCCAGAACAATAAGGTGGACGGTATCATCGGCCTGACCTGCAATCCGGCCCTTGCCGTTCCGGAAAGCATTCCCTTTGTGTCCATCGACCGCTCCATGGGCTCCGGCATCCCCTGCGTGGCATGCGACAATTTCATGGGCGGACAGCTGGCTGCGGAAAAGCTGGCTGACCTGGGCTGCCGCAGAGTGGCGTTTCTCCGCACGGGTTCTTCCCTTGCCAACGAACCCAACAAACGCAAGGCCGGGTTCGAGAACGGATGTCTCTCCAGAAAGTTAAAATATGAAATGCTGATTCTGGGGGATGAAGAGTCCTATGATAAATTCGACGCATTTCTGACGGAACACAAAATCGACGGAAAACTGTCTTTTGACGGTATTTTCTGCGTGACAGACAAGATTGCCCGCTATGTAATAAACGTATTAAAAAAGATGAATATACGTGTTCCAGAAGATGTGCAGGTGATCGGTTTTGACGGAATCCGGCAGCTTGGGGACTTCGACTATCTCTGCTCCACCATCGTCCAGCCCGTACAGGAGATGGCTCAGCTGTGTGTGGATCTGCTGTTTCAGGAGGCCTCCCCCGCCAGGCCGCAGCTCTACTGTCTTCCTGTCTCTTATGTTTGCGGGGGAACAACCCGGGAAATCACTTAGAAATTGCCGGAAAATAACTGCTACGATTTCTTTCGGTAAAAGCCAGGATTTGAACGGCCCTCCGATAACTTCATTTTCTAAAATACGGAAAAACAGGCCGCAAAATGCAGCCTGTTTTCCACATCTCATCCGCCTCCCATAAACCTGTTCTATATGAGATCGTACTTTACCACGTCTATGCTCACAGTTCCGTCTACGGAGAAGTGGATTCCATCCGCTTCCTGATCCGTGTACAGGACAGCGGTCATGACCTGCTCCCCATCGTTTATAAAGGCTTCCACGCTGAAACGGTCCAGAATGATCCTCAGCTTCAGCACGCCATCCTTCAGTTCTACCTTGCTGCGCCTCTGATGAATGATGGCCCTCCGGGAACCGGAGAATTTCCTGTCCACCTTGAGCACGGCCTCCCCGGGTCTGTAGCTGAAGGAGGTCTGGTACAGGTCATTCTGAGCGAAACGGACCGCGAATTTCCGATACATGTCACAGCCCTCCACCGGACGTACCACAACCTCCATGTCCACCCTGCGCCCCTTAAGGCCCTCCGGATAGACATTCCCCGAGACGGTAAGATCCTTGTAGACAACCTTATTGGCCCTCATGTTCTCCAGCTCCCGGATGGGCTTCTGATAAAGCCTGCCGTTTTGGATGGAAATCTCCCTGGGCAGGCTCATCTGGCCGAACCATGCTTCCTCTGACTTTCTCCTGTGGTTGCAGGTATCCCAGTTCTGCATCCATCCGATCATCACCCGCCTTCCGTCCGGCGTGAGCACTGTCTGGGGCGCATAGAAGTCGATCCCGTAGTCAATAGACTGGTCCCGCTCCTCGATGAATTTCCCCGTCTCTTTATCATAATCGCCGATCAGGCAGAGGGTACCGTTTCCGTTGTGGTACTCGAATCCCCGGGACAGCATGTCCTGAGGGCTGGTTAGGATGACCCACTTTCCGTCCAGCGGGAAGAAGTCAGGGCACTCCCACATCTTGCCGATGCGGTCATCATTGGCCGCCAATATGCTCTTGAACTCCCAGCGGAAACCGTCCTGACTGGTATAGAGCAGGATCTGGCCGCTACCGTCCGCCGGCCTGCTGCCGATCACGCAGCAGTAGGTTCCGTCCTCTTCCTTCCACATCTTGGGATCCCGGAAATCGTTCCTGCTGGCCCCCTCCGGCAGATCCTTCTCATCCAGAACCGGATTGTTCTCATACTTCTCATAGTCCATCCCGTCCCCTACGGCCAGGCACTGGGTCTGGACCTCCGTATGGCCCCCATTTGGCTGGCGTTCCCTGACCACCCCGGTATACATGAGCAGCTGCCGTCCGTCAGGAAGCTCAACGGCGCTGCCCGAGAAACAGCCGTCCCGGTCATAAATCTCATCCGGAGCCAGCGCGGCCGGAAGGTATTCCCAGTGCAGCAGGTCCTCGCTCACCGCATGCCCCCAGTGCATGGGTCCCCAATAGGAGTCATACGGATTGTATTGGTAAAACATATGGTATTTCCCCTGATACCAGGAAAAACCGTTGGGATCATTCATCCATCCGGTGCGTGTGGACAGATGGAACGCAGGCCTTTCCTCTTCGGCTATCATCTTCTCGAAAGTCTCCTCGTACTTGCGCGCTTCCCTCAATGTCTGGCTTGTCATCATATTCTCCATACTCCTGTTCTATATTTTGCCAAAGACGGCCATCCAGTCACTCTCTTGCAGAGGGCTGAACGGCCGCCTCGCCTTACTTGAACTTAATTCCTGCTTTCTTTCTCATAATCCATTCTTCTGCAGTATAACTTTATTTATAGTAATCGTCAAGATACTGCTGGAAGATTTCCAGATACCGGTCAAGCTTGTAGCCCTGGAGCATTTCTTTATAAGCTTCCCAGTCTGCGTCCGTAAAGCCGTCGCGGATCCACTCTGCCTTCTTGGCATTGATATTCTTACCGATATCCGCCATGATATTGGACAGTTCCTCGATATCTTCCTTGTTCATGAAGATGGGAGGATATACATATTCCGCCTCAATGTAAGGTGTATAGTATTCTTCGATCCAGTCCAGACGATACTGCGCGTCGTCAGGACAAGTCACATATTCGCCGTAGTACTCATCCAGAACCGCAAGAGGTCCGCCTACAGCCTCTGCCTCTCGCACTTCAACAGGGGAAGCGTCTCCCAGAGGAGCATGCTTCAGCATTTCCCCGCCGTTTGCATTGGTACTCATTTCGAAAATGTCGAAATCATCATCCTCACCGTAGGTACCCCAGTTGTTCTGAGGGGACTGGATGGGAGCGTACATCTGATCAAGCCATGCGCATACCAGGGCAGGCTGCTGTGCGGTTGCCGTCACCACGGCGCGTCCGCGGTCATAACCGCTGGTATAGGAACCGTTGCAGGGAGTGAGTACTCTCTTGCCGTCTTTCTCCAGAGGAGGCAGGGGAACATAGTCTTCCAGATTGTCAATGTTCGCCGGATCCCAGCTGAAAAACACGCCATAACGATGAGATTTGCCCTTTGCCACATAGGTGGACCAGTCATGGGTGAAGGACTCAGGATCAATCAGCTCCTGCTCATACAGGGAATGCAACCATGCGATACCCTCTTTCCAGCCTTCCGAAGTAGCATTGCAGACAACTTTCTTGTCATCGGTTACAACGATATGTCTCCACTTGTCGGGATCGCCATAGCCCTCGCCGAAGGAATTGAACAGAACGCCGGGATCCTGTCCGCCGTCATTTACGATGCAGGACATGGGGATGATGCTTCCTTCAATCCCGAACTCCGCCTGCAGCTCAGATGCGTGGTCACGGAATGCAATCAACACCGCCTCGAATTCCTCAACGGTCTGAGGAACCTCCAGTTTCAGAAAATCAAGCCACTTCTTGTTGATGAAGGGCATATTGTCGATGACCTGGATGGCAGTCTTGT
>CAJUJN010000140.1 GCA_910586775.1 uncultured Acetatifactor sp.
CAGGAAGAAGCTGCTGCTGAAGCTGCTGGAAGGATTCAAGGCATAAGCTCGGACTGGGGAAAGCCGTTGACGCCCTGTTCAGCAAAAAGGCTGGAACTTCAAAGTGACATGCAAAGTGTCACTTTAGATGTCGCGTTGAAAGGGAAAACAAATTATGGGATTTTTCAACAGAATATCAAGCTATATTAAACAAATGAAAACACCGAAAAAGAGTCCCGCATTCCCCGACCAAGCAGCCCCTCAAAACGAAAATGTCCTAAAACTCCTGGATTAAAAAAATACATAGATTCCCTGTTAGCCTCAGACAAATACATCGCAAAAAGCGACTACCTTGCCCCCATAAAACAATACAGGCCCACCATAGATTTTTTTGACATCCTGAAAAACAGCGGTATGCTGGCCGACTTCTGCCAAAGAAACGGAATATCTCTGCCCGAAGTCCAAAATACAACAGCAGCATATACCGATATAGAAAAACGGGTAGACCAGCTCAACGAAGAATTCATCACCAAATCTCTGACCACCGAAAAGGAATACCTCGACAACATCCTAAAGTCGGTTGACCCCGCGGTCTCCCTGGACGACGACCAGCGCAGAGTCGTCCTGACCGATGAAGACTACTGCCTTGTAATTGCAGGAGCAGGCGCCGGAAAGACCACAACGGTAGCCGCCAAAGTAAAATACCTTGTGGACAGGCAGGGCATAAAACCTTCCCAGATACTGGTAGTCTCCTTCACGAACAAAGCAGTAAACGAACTAAAGGAAAAAATCCAAAGCGCCCTGGGGATACCATGCCCCATAGCCACATTCCATTCCACCGGAAACGCCATAATCCATGTGAACGCCCCGGAGGAGAAGCTGAATATCGTAGACAATTCCAGGCTGTACTTTGTCATCCGCGATTACTTCCGCGGCTCCGTGATGCAGAACGAAAGCATAGTGAACAAGCTCATCATGTTCTTCGCATCCTATTTCGACGCGCCATACGAAGGGGACGACTTCAACGCGTTCTTCAACAATATCGCCAAAGCGAACTACTCCACCATGAGAAGCGACCTGGAGGACTTCAAGTGCCAGGTAATAGACGCAAGGACGAAAAAGTCCGTCACGATCCAGAACGAAGTGCTGCGCTCCCGCCAGGAGGTGGAAATCGCCAATTTCCTCTACCTGAACAACATAGACTTTATCCAGCGCAATTCGCAGCAGATTCCCAAGCAGCTCGTCTCCCCCAAGCGGATAGAAGACCCCGTCGTCATCTATACCTACGACAGCACCTTCAAGGGCAGGGACGGCAACCGCAGAAGCGGGGCAAATTATGCCCTGGCATCCGCCGTAGAGACCGCCATCGGACAGCTCCTGGAATACAAGAAAAAGGAAAACAAAGAGCCCGGGCCAATCCTGTTCCTGGGCCGATTTGGATTTGACGGCGACCATCTGGAGCGGTCAGGCCTGTTCGAATACAGCAGCCGCGGAAGCAAAATCAAAAGCGTCAAGTATCCGAAGCTGGACATCACCTTCATGACGGCCCATTCCTCAAAGGGCCTTGGATACGACGACGTCATTTTGCTGGGATGCACGAATTATAATCGGAATGGGACCGGCTGCAATAATGTGGTCAATAAAAAGCTTTTCTACGACCAGATGGGATATGAGATGGAGGAAGCGGAAGCCGCATGCACAGAGAAGACTGTCGTAGTCTGGAAAAGCCCGAACCGACAGGCAGCTTCCACGCTTTCCGCCAGCCAATCCGCTCCGCAATCAACTGCTGACAGAAGGCTGGAAGACGATTCCATAGAAATCGTCCTGGCGGACATCCCGCCGGTGATGCATGGAAACTATGAGCTGAATCACCTGATATTTACCGTAGTCAAAGCGCTCCAGAACATAAGCAGGGTAAGGTACTATGGGGCGACCGTGCTTGCCGAAGTCCTGAAAGGGACGGACAGCAAAAAGATATTCGACAGCAAGCTGGACAAGCTGCCGGAGTTCGGGGCCCTGCGGGACATGCCCTATGATACGATAAAATCGGTTATCGACTGGATGATTGCGGAGCATTTGATTTTGAAGACGAAGGGGAAGTACCCGGTGCTGCATTCCACGCATGAGGGACTCCATTATTCGGAGGTCATGACGGAGGGGAAGCTTAAGGGGTTGAAAAAATATCTGGAGGGAGAGGCGATCGTTTAAGATTTCCTGAAACGGATATAACTGCTGGAAGGGATATGCGGGACTCATGAAAAATAGTGGATGGATTATGGCTATTTCAACCAGGTTATGATAAAATGTTATTCGGAAATAGAGAAGGCCTGTCAGGGAGGTGCCAGCGAGAATGCTCAATGTTTATTATGGGAAAATGCCGGAGGCGGTTTTTAATACAGCAGTGTATTTTAAAAATGCCTATGAGGATGAGTGGATCACGGATTCTGTTGCCAGGGATATGATCCTTGATATCGATAAATCGATTGTGCTGGATAGCGCAGTAATCGACAGCCCGGTTATGGGAAAAATCCCTCCGCTTGCGCTTTCCGGCGGAGTGAAGACGCTCATCCTTATGAAAAATGAGCGCACAAAGATATTCAATGCCTCTACCTGCGGGGACAACTGTGCCAAGTGGATTTTACGGCTCGCGGAAACAGAAGACCTTACAATCAATCTTCGACATCTGATGGATTTTGGGGAAGGGACATTTGATATCCGTATTTTGAATACAAATCAGATTGTCCACAGCATGAAGGAGCTTGTCCCGATTGCCGGCCTGTATGTGTGAGAGGTGCTGCTATGAGAGGTACACATAGAATCAGCCTACAGAATAAACGTATTCGGTATGACTTTGAAATCAAGAGAAATATTACTGTGATCAGGGGAGACAGCGCGACTGGAAAAACAGCGCTGGTAGACATGATACGCGAACATTACGAAAACGGAACTGCCAGCGCCGTCGAGCTTACCTGCGATAAGGAATGTACGGTTCTGGAAGGCCGTACATGGGCCGGGCAGCTCTCCATGATGAAGGACAGCATTGTTTTCATTGATGAAGGCAATGAGTTTGTATTGAGCGATGATTTTGCTTCGGCAATTCGGAATACCGATAATTATTATGTCATCGTCACCAGAGAAGGCATTCCTTCCCTGCCATATAGTGTAGAAGAAATTTACGGTATTCGCGATTCTGGTAAATATGGAACCTTGAAACGTACTTACAATGAGTTTTATCATTTGTATCCGACTATAGACAATCGCCATGCGGTCAGGCCGGAAAATGTAATTGCGGAGGATTCTAATGCCGGTTATCAGTTCCTTCAGGATGTTTGTGAAAAAAATGGCGGAATGACCTGCATCAGCGCACACGGTAAATCGAATATCTTTTCGGCGGTCATAAGGCATTTAAGCGAGAAGGTATTAGTGGTAGCAGATGGAGCAGCGTTCGGTTCGGAGATGGAGAAGCTGATGCGGGTCATAAAGAATTATCCGAATGTGACACTGTATCTGCCGGAATCTTTTGAATGGCTGATTTTGCGGTCTGGTGTGATAGAGGACAGCGGCCTTGGGGAAATATTGAAGAATCCTGAGAACTATATTGAGAGTGGGGATTACTTTAGCTGGGAACGATATTTTACGTCACAGTTGATACGGATTACCCGGGACAGCTATTTGAGATATGCCAAGAGAAAATTAAATCCTGCTTATCTGCAGGAAAAGATTTCAGACAGGATTCTTGCAGTTATGCATGGAATAAAATTTAAAAGGTGATGATTTTATGTTAAATTAGAAAGGAATGGCAAACACAAATGATGACTCTCCCCCAATTCCTAAAAACCATAGACCAAACCACAGCCGCCATGCCAAAGGAAGAGCTGGCGGCATTCATCCACGACATAGCCAGAACGCTCCCGGAAACAGAGCGGGAAGACTTCCTGGCCCGGCTGACCGGAACCTACGGAAACACCACGCCCCCTACAATCCAACCAAAGATTCAGGAACCAGCCAGCAAAGAAGAATTCACCCAAAAACACAGATCCCTCAAGGCCCAACTGGAACGCATAGAAAGCTGGGACATAGCCCTGGAAGGGTGTCTCAATCAGGATTACGACGATTGGTATGACAGCGCCGACGAAGAGTTCCGATACAGCGACCCGGAGGGCGTAGTGGATATCATCCAGGAGGCCTGCACATTCGTGCATCGCTGCATAGACTGTGAAGAATACGAAGCTGCAGCCCCCGTCGGGCAGATGGCGGCTGCGCAGCAGGGAAAATATTTTCTGGACATCCGGATGCCCGACGAATCCAAGCGCCACCATTGCCTGCAACAGCAGGAATGCCTCGCAAATATCTTTGTCATAGTAGCCATACAAGAAAAACCCAACCGATTCCGCTATCAGAGGACACCGTCCAAAGAAGAGAAGAAGGAATTATGGGGTAGGCAATTATAAAATATGTTGACGCAAAAAGGAAAATAAGTTATGATGTTGAGGTAGAAACCGACGACAGCGGTATCTTTTAGAAGAGAGTTTTTAAAAGAGAGATATAATAAGGAAAGAGGTCGCAAGAAGCTGAGACTTCTTAGCGTAAGCGGAATATAGCCTGTGGTGAACTTGACGACAGTCGATTACTCACTACAGGCTGTTTTCTATAGGAAACGCAATAAGTTTTTTTGGTAGGTAAGGAGAAACAATGTATCAACTCAAAACAATAAAATCCGATATCACAAAAATAACCAATGTCCAGGCAATCGTAAACGCCGCCAACAATTCCCTTTTAGGAGGAGGCGGGGTGGACGGTGCTATTCACAGGGCTGCAGGCCCGGGACTTTTAGCAGAGTGCAGGACACTTCACGGGTGTGAAACAGGGCAGGCGAAGATTACAAAGGCATATAACCTGCCATGCGACTATGTAATACATACCGTAGGGCCGCTTTGGAGAGGCGGCGGAAATAGGGAAGAGGAACTTCTGGCAAGTTGCTATTTCCATTCCATGCAGGTAGCGCTTGAACATGGAATCAGAAGCATTGCCTTTCCGTCCATATCAACCGGAGTATATCGGTTTCCGGTAAAGCTTGCTGCGAGCATTGCGGTAAAGACAGTCATCAAATTTTTGAAGGATAACCCGGACAGCTTTGACATTGTTGAATGGGTCTT
>CAJUJN010000141.1 GCA_910586775.1 uncultured Acetatifactor sp.
GGAGCAATTGATTTTTATAATTCTTTAGCATATATCAGTATGCGAAGTATGAGTATATTTTTACTGGGGCTGCTCTAATGCCGCACCGCTTTGGGGCGTGGAGCTGGACCCGGAAAATCTGTGCCCGTTGGGAGAGCGCAGGGCGCTGATAGAGGGGGATGCATGGAGTAAGGGGTATGAGCGCGTGGGCGAGGACCATTGCAGGTATCCGAAAAGTGAGGCGGAAGTTGATGCTGCACTGGAGGGGTTTTTCCGTATGCAGGGACCAGGGGCAAGAGAACAGGTTCCTGAGGAATATGTCCCACTGATCAGGAGTATGCTCAGCGATAAGCCTTACATTGAGGGGGCCTGGATGGACAAATATCAGGGAAAATATTACCTTCAGTATGCTTTTGCAGGAACACAGTACAATATCTATGGGGACGGTGTATATGTAGGAGATTCGCCTCTTGGCCCCTTTGTATTGGCAGATAACAATCCCTGTTCTTATAAGCCGGGCGGTTTTATGCCCGGGGCGGGACATGGCTCCACCATGTGGGATAAACAGGGAAACCTGTGGCATACTGCTACCATGCGGATAAGTAAAAATCACGATTTTGAGCGGCGGGTGGGAATCTGGCCTGCGGGGGTTGATGCGGACGGTGAACTGTTTTGTAACCAACGCTACGGGGACTGGCCCATAGCGGCAGAGAATGGCATAATGGATCCATGGAAAGAACCGAAGTGGTATTTGTTAAGTTACGGAAAACAGGCAAAAGCTTCCTCATATATAGAAGGAAATGGAGCGGAGAACACGACGGATGAGAACGTACAGACCTGGTGGCAGGCGGCAGCGGCGGAGAGCGGAGAGTGGCTGCAGGTAGACCTGGAGAAAGTATACACGGTGAATGCCGTTCAGATTAACTTTGCCGATGATGAGATAGACATCCCGGTTCCGGGTAAGATTCGCGGGACCACCCAGGCCCGCTACATTGAGGAGAAGGATTATGTAATCCGTTGGAAGCTGGAAGGTTCCCTGGACGGAGAGGATTATTTTATGATAGAAGACAAGTCGGAGGCGGAAACGGATTTATCCCATGACCTGGTGGTGCGTGAGAAAGGTATCAGGGTGCGTTTCCTGAAGCTGACGGTGTTGGAAATACCCTATGGACAGGCCCCCTGCATTTCCGGCCTGCGGGTTTTTGGTACCGGAAACGGGGCAAAGCCGAAAGTATCGGAATTTGAGGCACTAAGAGAAAATGACCTGGATATGATGGTAAAGATTACAAACGGAGATGCTGTAGGGTATAATATATTATGGGGGAGCAGTCCGGCAAAACTCTATCACAGTTACATGATATTCGGGAAGGAACAGCGCGTGGGCGCACTGGTCAAAGGGAGAGAATATTATGTGCGGGTGGACGGATTTAACGAAAACGGGATTACCAGGGGGCATACCGTGAAACTATTTTAGGCACTTATAATGCTTACAGCTTGAAGACTTCGGTCTGTTATTATTGTTTTCAGCCATTGGAACAATATTATCATGAAATTTTTCCGCGGAGCGGAAAAATGTGGCGAAAGTGGAATCTCTTTAATCAGCAGTATTTGAAAAGATAAACCAGACACCTTCGGAGTGGCCGGTAAACTATTCCGGCCACTCCTGAATCTTTTCGGCAATTTCATCAAGGTCAACCTGCAGTTCGCCATCGTAAATCGCAAGTCCTGCCGTACCCGTCAGAGGGTATATACAGGGCATATTTTCGTGCTCAAAATCATAGGAGAGCAGTATTTTCTTTTCCGGGTCAATGATCCAGTATTCTCTGACACCCGCATCGCAGTATTTCTGCAGCTTCTTTGTGCAGTCTTTTCTCCGAGTCGTCTGGGACAGAATCTCCAGGACAAAATCAGGCGCTCCCAGGATGCCCCAGCGTTTGATCTTATCTTTACTGCATACAATTACCAGGTCTGGCTGAACCATGGTCCTTTCATCGCAGTCCAGACGGACATTTACCGGGGAGAGCAGTGGGATGCAATCGCCGTCCTTTTGGCGGAGAAAGGACTTTATGATAAAAAGCATTTCGCCTGCAATCCGCTGATGTACGAATCCCGGAGTCTCCATGACATAAATTATGCCATCGATAAGCTCCACTCGCTGTTCTTTCGGCCAGGCATAGTAATCTTCTATGGTATATTCTCCCTGCCGTTTCCGCTGTTTTGTATCATACGCGCCATCCCTGACACAGTCCGGCCGGTTGTCAAGATGGTCATTGCCAAATTGATAAGTCACAGGTACATGCCGTTCTTCTCCCGCGGAATCCCCATTCTTAGGCGGCCGTTCACCATTCAGGACCTTTTCGATAGCCTGCCGGGTAGCATAGCGCGGATGGGCGGTCTCCCCGGTGAAGATTTTCTGCAGGGTTCCCAGGGGAACCCTGCTGTATTCGGACAGCTGTGCCAGGGTATATCCTTTTTCTGTTTTCAACCGTTTCATCTCTTCCAGCGTCATGTGAGCCTCCTTTTGGTATTTTATATTGCACATCGAATAGATTTGCAGTAATGTGATATAACAAAATAAATACGAATCCTCTGATATCAGACTAACATAAGACAACCCAAAAATCAACCGTTTTTAAACCTTATTTTATCCGTTCTTGTTTTGCGCCATCCAAAAAATACATTTTTTCGTGCAAAAAAAGACATGTACTTATTTGAAAAAGTATTGTACAGTAAAGAAATATATCGTATGGATACACTTACAGAGAAAGGAATCTAAGAACATGAAAGAAGGCTTATTTTCGGATAAAATATTCTGCAGAAAGCTGCTGCAGTTCACTGTCCCCATTGCGCTGCAGAGTCTGATGCTGGCTTCCGTGGCGGCGGCAGACGCCGTCATGCTGGGAAGTGTGGACCAGAATTCCATGGCGGCAGTTTCCCTGGCAACGCAGATACAGTTTATCCAGAATATGATCCTGAGCGCAGTGGTATCGGCTGCGGCGATTCTGGGGGCACAGTACTGGGGGAAGGGAGATAAGAGGACAGTTGACGATATTTTCTGCATCAGCCTTCGATATTGCGGAACAGCTTCCCTGATTTTCTTTGTGGGCTGTGTTTGTTTCCCCAGGTATCTAATGCTGATTTTTACAAATGAAGAAACCCTGATTACCATTGGAATCCGATATCTGAAGGTTGCCGGGTGGTCGTACCTTCTCACTGGCATTTCACAGTGCTATCTGGTCATTATGAAGGTAACCGGCCATGCGGCCCAGACTGCCATGATCAGCTCTGGGGCGGTGATAATCAATATCGTGCTGAATGGGGTGTTCATTTTCGGACTGTTCGGACTGCCTGCCATGGAGGTCCAGGGAGCAGCGCTGGCTACTTTAATCGCAAGGGTGACAGAACTGCTCTGGTGCATATTCTGCTCAGGGAAAGAAGGCTATATCCGTCCTCAGTGGGGACGGTTTATAGAGCGCAACCCGCTTCTGGCATCGGATTTCTGGAAGTGTGTGTTTCCCTTGTTGGGGGCCAGCCTTGCCTGGGGCGTGGGATTTACCTCCTATACGGCATTTATGGGGCATATGGGAACGGATGCCGCTGCGGCCAATTCCGTGGCATCCGTAGTCCGGGATCTGATCTGCTGTCTCTGTAACGGAATCAGCAGCGGGGGAGGCATTTTGGTAGGACATGAACTGGGCGCCGGGAATCTGGAACGTGGGAAACTGTACGGGAACCGGTTGGTGAAACTGGCGTTTCTGTGTGGATTTGTGTCCACCGGCGTTATGCTGCTGGTGACGCCAGTGGTGCTTCGGTTCGTGAAGCTGACGAACGGGGCGGAGAAGTACCTGGTGGGAATGATGATCATTATGGCGTTCTATATGATCGGACGAGCGGTAAATACCATTGTCATCAACGGCATCTTTGCTGCCGGCGGAGATACGATGTTTGACATGTACAGCCTGGCGGTGTGCATGTGGGGACTTGCAGTTCCGTTGGCGGCTGCGGGGACATTTCTGTTTCACTGGCCGGTGTTGGTGGTGTATGCCTGTACCTGTCTGGATGAAGTGGGAAAGATTCCCTGGGTTATGGCACATTACAGAAAATACGGATGGGTGAAAGATCTGACGCGGGATACTGCCTGAGAATATCCAAAGAACAATGAACTATAGTTCCGCAACCCCCGCATTTAAAGAATGTGAGAGTAAGCAGAAAATTTATGCAAAACTATAGATGAACGGGAGGATTTGACTCCTCCCGTATTGCATATGATTTGGCTGTAACGCTTTTGGCTTGACATATCAATTTCATGAGGACATTGTCTCTGCTTTACCTGCTTAACCAACAGATTACAGTGATAATTGCTTCTATAATAAAGCGGATAATATGATGATGGATATGGATATTCTTCTGCATGATGCCATTGATAAGCGTACCGGCGGAAATGCACAGCATACCAATGACCAGAACAGCGATATAATTTTTACTGCAAGCCACATTTAGTGCCGTGTATGCCAGCGCTGACAGACAACCTGTACCAATCAGGACTGAGGACATACTTTTCGACTTCTCCCTGCATATCGCAAACAGCATTAATCCCGTATAGAGTATCACCAAAATACTTCCCAATATTTTCATTCCTGTTCTCCTTTGCTTCTCTTATATTCTAAAATATCCCCCGGTTGGCAGTCAAGGACATCGCAGATCGCTTCTAAGGTTGAAAAACGGATCGCGCTGATCTTTCCGGTTTTCATTTTGGACAGATTGACATTGGCGACGCCTACTTTTTCGGATAACTCTTTTAAGGCTCTTCAAGGGTGATGGTGGGTAAAAAATACCCACAACCCCAGTGTTTAT
>CAJUJN010000142.1 GCA_910586775.1 uncultured Acetatifactor sp.
TATCTATACGCTATACTCTGCACAATGTTTCATCGGAATGGATTGTACAGAGTCCAGTTTCCTCTTAGGTTGGTTCGTCAAATAGAAATTCATGCCACTTCTCCTTCCTTTGGTGAATAACTTCACCTCCGTCATAATACTATAATTGTGTTGATATGTCAATCTTCAATTTTTCAAATCCTATTTCCCAATGGCAATTCCAAAACCCTTATCTTTTTCATAAACAGGCTCATCAAAACAAAAAACAGCGTATTCTTAATCCTGTCTTTATGCGTAATGATACCTGTCCTTGTTACGATTATAGCAGGAATTTCTATTCTTCTTTTCATCTATCTTGCGGTTTTAGTGATTTTAAAGCCTGAAATGGTTTCTGTACGTTGGGGCAGAGGTTTGCCCACACCTTCCTTCGGCCCTCTTGAACCTCACGGCGAGAACCTTGGTGTTCAGCCATATCCTTCCCACTGCCATGCGGATTCGGGACTTTCACCCGTTAGAACGCGCGCCCGCCGGGCGCACATGAAAAACAGCCGAAACCATTTCCGGCTGTTTCTTATGGTGCGATATTTGTTACGGCTGTCCTTTGAGAGAACCTCTATTTCCCCAGCCTGCCTACAGTCGGATATCTATAGGAACATAGGCATACTTTTTCAATGCCTCCTGGACGTCATCTCTGTCGTCATTCTCCTCTGTCCCCTGTCCAGGCCCTTCTGCAGTTCCTGCCCTGTCTGTTGGATCCAGCCGGCTGCCGGTTTCGGTTTTAACTTTATTCCCTTTGCTGCCGGCCTCCTTGCCGCCCTCTTCTGCCCGGCTGCCCTGCTCCGTCTCCGAGACTTTTTTCATCTCCCTGTTCGCCCTCGCAAGGGTATTCATCTGGGACGTTTCCGCCTTCAGGGCTCTCTGCTCGGTTTCCGCCAGCTCCGCCTCTTTCGCCTGGGTATTGCCGCCTGCGTCCTGCCGAATCTCCGCTTTCAGCACACCGGCGCGGCCCTCCATTCCGGTGACTGTTCTGCCCTGTACCTGTGCCTGTTTCACGGAGGCGTCTGCGGAAAGCATGGACTGCATGCCTGCCTGGGACAGGCCCTCCGCTTTACCTGCGGGCTTTGCCTTGCCCGGCTTCTCGTCCCCCGGTTTCGCGCCTGCCCCATTCTTGGTTCCTTCTTCCGCTGCTTTCCGGGCAGACTGCTGTTCCCTTTTCTGCTCCATCTGGTGCTGCCGCAGCTGCTGGTTCAGATTGGCAATCTCCTGCTGGATTTCCTGCTTTTTCTTCATTTTCTCTTCCGCTGTCATGCTATCGTCGGAAGAAAGCTCCCGCAGCTCTTTCTGGGCCTGGGCAATCTGGTTCTGCAGGCTTCTGCTGACGGAATCCGCCTGGGGATTCAGGCCTGCCCCTCTCTGCACGCCGCTGCTCGCATTTGTTATGCCGCCGATTGTCATACCGTCTTTTCTCCTTTCCATTCTCAGTAAAGCCTGTTCTTATTCAAAATCTGTATGGCTCTATATCCTGTTTCGGCCTGTCGCTCTGGGGAATCAACAGATATGCCGTGGAACGGCTTTTTTCTGCTGTGAACCCTCTCACCAGCAGAACCTCGCGCCAACGCTTTACTCCATCATCAGCATGATATTGAGACAAAATTCTCCCTCCCGTATGTCGACAGCTATGTCTCCGGAATATTTCCCTGCCACTCTGCGGATATTGGCAAGGCCGTATCCATGAGACTGGCTGTCCTTTTTCCCTTTCGATGTGACCGGCAGCCCGTTTGGGGCATCCCATTGGACGGTTCCCGGGAAGCTGTTGCGGACTTCTATCATATAGGCATTGTTTCTGCGATAAGAGCGGATACGGATATATGTTTTCCCGTCCTCTTTTTCACTCTCCGCCGCATTCTCCAGGGCATTCTGAAGGGCATTGTTCAGCACCACGCTGATGTCGAAAGCATCCACATGGGAGCCTGTAGGATAATAGAACGCAGACCGAAATGCTATCCCTCTCTTTTCGGCCTCTTTTTTCACCCCCAGCAGAATCACATCCGTTACCGGGTTCCCGCTTTTCAGCTGCCCTGTGGTCTGAGACAGGGCGTTTTTCAGCTGTGTGCCGTATGCTTTCGCTTCTTCTGCCCTGTCCACTTCGTACAGCCCTTCCAGCGTGGCGATATGGTTCGCCATGTCATGCCTGAGCCCCCGGATGTCCTGATACAGATTTTCCACCTGCGCGATATGCCGCCGGATATCCTCCACCTGGACGGCCAGCAGTTTGTTCTGCATCCTCTCCTCCTGTCCCGCCTTGATGCTCTGGTACAGCGCGATGACCGCCACAATGGTGACCATGGCCACGATGTAATAGAACAGGGACAGCATGTCATAGAAATCCGAATTCCGCTGGATTTCCGCGATATAGAAGTTTCGGTAATGCCATATGGCCCAATAGCCCGTCACTCCCAGGAAAGAGGGCGTCATCAGCACGAACAGCTCCTTTTTGGACATCCCGGTATCCCGGTACACATAAGTCCTTAAAATAAACCAGACACTGACCCCCATGAACAAAAGCTCCGCAGCCAGATAGATTCCGCACACTCCCACATACAGGGCAAAGGACAGATCCGGATGCGCTGTCGCGTAGTCTGTATTTCCGATAAAATAATACAGATTATCGTACACCATTTCCGCCACCGCCCCGGCGAACCGATGCAGCGAGAAAAATGTCTGCACGAGAAAGGCTTTCTGCCCGTAATTCCTCCGGTCTGTCCGGCACATCACCAGGAACACCGCCAGCGCGCCCATCATCCTGCGAAGCGAAAGACCCTCCAGGCGCAGGGACAGGACATAAATCCCCCCCATCACCAGGACATATGCCATTCCGGCCCGCAGCGCCCCTTTTTTCCGCTCCATGAACGGCGCTGTCAATCGGTACAGGCAACAGCCCATGAGAACGATTTCCGAAACCGGCAGCCCATAGAATACCGCTTTCCACCAGGTTCCTCCCTGTTCCATCTACTCCTGCCCCTTCCTCTGGTTATACCGCAGATACCGCTGCACGAACTCCCGGTAGTTCTGCCTGGCCATAAGCGCCTGTCCTCTTTTCAGATAGATGTTGGAGGCGTCATATTTCACGATATAGTTGAAATTGATCAGGTAGGCTCTGTGAGGACGGTAAAATTCCTCCCCTGCCTGTTTTTCCAGCTCTTTCATCTTCCCGTAATATTCGATGTCCGCGTCCATGGTGTGGACGATGACTTTCCGGTCGAACACCTCCGCGTAAACGATGTCCTCCAGATTGACGGAAACGTGCTTGCCCCCGGCGGTCACTATCAGCCTGGGCTTCTCCTGGCGGCTTTCCGTTGATTCCGCCCGTTCCCTGCCCTCCACCTGCCCCACAGCCCGGGACAGCACTTCCCGGAACTTATTGTCGTCAAAGGGCTTCACCAGGTAGTGGAAAGCCCCTACGTCAAAGGCCTGGAATACGAAATCCTCCAGGGCGGTGACGAAGATGATCACGGTCTCCCCGCCCTTCTCCCGCAGCTTCTTCGCCGTCTCCATCCCGTCCCTGCCCGGCATCCGGATGTCCAGCAGCAGGATGTCCGGCATCCTGTCCGCCGAAAGCAGCTCCTCTCCAGACGGATACTGCTCCAGCTCCGCTTTCGGGTATATCCTTCTTATCTTTTCCGCAAATGTATGGCGGATTTCTTTCTCGTCATCACATATCCCTATCCGCATTTTCCGCTTCCTCTACCTTTTCAGCAACATGGCTCTGCAGCTTTTATCGGATCATTTGAAAAATACAGCAGAGAAATGTTGTGAAACAGACATTTTCTGCTGTATTTCGTCCTTTTTTGCTACACATGCCGCAGGCAGATTACCAGGTACTTTACAGTCATTTACCAGTCCTGGCCATTTCATCTGGCCGGCAGCTTTCATCAGCTAAGTCAAATCTATTGCGGCAGCCGGATGATACGCCGATAGCAAAAATAGTTTTTCGACAGGCCCAAATGGCGCTCGTCCGCGGGCTCCCGATAAAAGGCGGTATAACAGGGCAGGACATAGATTGCCCCGTCACCGCCGCAGAGGGAGCATCCGCCATCGCCGCCTTTTGTATACGATATATTGTCAATAATCTCATTTTTATAGGAATCATACGCAATAAACAGGCCCAGCATATTGGGCTGCTCCAATATCGTATTTCCTTCGGATTTCCCGACAGTGCCCACATTGAAGATTTCCGTCATCACGCCGCTCAATGTATCGCCCCAGCGGAACAAGGTTCGTGTGCCGCCATTGCAAAGGTACTCCCATTCATCCTCCGTCGGCAATGTAAAAGGCCCTTGTTTCAGGGACAGGACGGCCTGTTCCAGGGATGGCGCGTCCTCGTCCAGATAACGGCTGTCCACCTCTACTATCATATCCCCGATATCGGCGGCGCGCAGCGGCGATAGACATTGTGACAGATGCTCGTTCCACTTTGCCAGAAAGCCCTCCCAGCTTGCGTAGCCTTTTTCTTCTATGTCCTCGTTCCACAACGCTAATTCTTCCGCCAGTTCCGAACGCAGCTCCTCCGCTTTCCCGGAATCGCCGTTTTCTTCTGCCTCGTGAATCCGCTCCTGATAGTCCCCCTTTAAATCCTCCAGCTCCTCCTCATAGTAATATCCATGGCCGGAAGAAAATTCTTCCTGAAGACCCTCTAATACGCCGTCGCCCAAGGG
>CAJUJN010000143.1 GCA_910586775.1 uncultured Acetatifactor sp.
CCAGACTGGATTCCCACCAGCTATATATTCGGCACCGAACTGGCGCACACCTCCTCGTATAGTATATCTCATTACGTTGCGTCACAAGCAAGCACTTTTGTGAAGATTTAAGAAAAATACGGGTTTACGCTCCGCTACTGTAGCTGATGCAGCATTATGCTCTTTGACTTTTGAATGGCTCCTGCCTCCTTTTGGGCGCCCGGGTTTTTCTTTGGAGGATCCTCTGGTTTCGGAATAAGTTCCAACGCCTGAAGCGAAAATAATGCAGCAGTATTTGTTAAAGAGCAACTGCATTTCCCCCTGTGGATTAACATAAAGCTTGACACCAAACCTGATTAACGGTAACATAAAAGAAAAACAAAGAATGATTCCGGAAATCCTGCATCCGGCCCCGCCGGTATGCATAAAAAAATAAGGAGAAAATGTATGGAACGGTATTATCAGAAAGAGATCGAGACCGCGGACCGGGAACAGATCCTTGCATGGCAGAACGAGCGTCTGGTCAGACAGGTGCGCCATGTATGGGACAATGTGCCCTATTATCGTGCAAAAATGGAAGCGAAAGGAGTGACTCCCGAAGACATCCGAAGCGTGGAAGATTTGCACAGGCTGCCCTTCCTGACGAAGGACGACCTGCGGGAGGCTTATCCCTACGGCCTGTTGGCAAAGCCTCTGAAGGACTGCGTCCGCATTCAGTCCACATCGGGTACCACCGGCCGCAGAGTAGTTGCCTTTTATACCCAGCATGACGTTGACCTGTGGGAAGACTGCTGCGCCCGCGCCATTGTGGCAGCCGGCGGCACCAATGAGGATGTATGTCATGTCTGCTATGGTTATGGTCTCTTTACCGGCGGACCGGGTCTCAACGGCGGCAGCCATAAAGCAGGCTGTCTGACCCTTCCCATGTCGTCGGGCAACACAGAGCGCCAGCTGCAGTTTATGGTGGATCTGGAAGCTACCATTCTCTGCTGCACGCCTTCCTACGCCGCCTATCTGGCCGAAAGCATCCATGAGCGCGGACTGAGGGACAAGATCAAGCTGAAGGCCGGTATCTTCGGCGCTGAGGCCTGGAGCGAGGAAATGCGTCAGGATATCCAGAACAAACTGGGCATCAAGGCGTATGATATATACGGGCTTACAGAGACCAGCGGCCCCGGTGTTTCCTTCGAGTGCAGCGAGCAGACAGGCATGCACATCAACGAGGATCATTTTATTGCAGAAATCATCGATCCGGACACGGGCGAGGTTCTTCCCGAAGGGAGCAAAGGCGAGCTGGTATTCACTGCCATTACCAAGGAAGCGTTTCCCCTTCTGCGCTATCGCACCAGAGATATCTGTATCCTCAGCAGAAAGAAATGCTCCTGCGGCCGCACACATGTAAAAATGAGCAAGCCTATGGGCAGAAGCGACGACATGCTCATAGTCAAGGGTGTTAACGTTTTCCCGTCCCAGATCGAGACAGTGCTTCTGGAGCAGGGATATCCCGCGAATTATCAGATTGTGGTAGACCGCGTCAACAATTCCGATACACTGGAAGTAATGGTGGAGATGTCGCCTGAGAACTTCTCCGATAATCTGGGTGATATCACAAAGATGGAGAAAGAGCTCGTCGCTTCTCTCAAGGCCATGCTGGGCATCTACGCCAAGGTGCGCCTGGTGGCTCCCAAGTCCATCGCAAGAAGCGAAGGTAAGGCGGTACGTATCATTGACAAACGTAAAATATAGCAGAAGGAGGACAAAAATATGACTATACCTCAGATTTCAGTATTTCTGGAAAACAAGGCTGGACAGCTTGCAGACATCACATGCATTCTTTCGGAGAACCATGTGAATATGCGTGCAATCAGCATTGCGGAGACATCGGATTACGGCATCCTGCGGCTTATCGTGGACGATGCTTCCAGGGCCTCCTCCATTCTTTTAGAGCAGGGGTTCATCCTGACAATGACGCCCGTTGTAGGGGTCGCGGTTTCGGACACCCCCGGAGGCCTGAGCAAAGTGCTCAGTATCATTTCCAGGGCGGAAATCGATGTGGAATATATGTACTCCGTATTCGGACAGAAGGACGGACAGGCCTGTATGATCTTCCGTGTTGCGGATGTGGACAGGCTGACTGCGCTTCTTGACGAGAACGGCATCGGCACTATCACAGGAGAGACGCTGGGCATCCACTGAAAAATATACTCCCCAAAGAAACAATATATAAAAACAGGCAGTTCCCCCTCTCTGAAACAGGAAACTGCCTGTCGGTTACTTTTATTTGAATTTACGACAGCAATTTTCTTCTGCCATCAGCTGCTCATCAGTCGCAGCCGCAGTCTTCACATTTGTCAAAGGCCGGGTTGAACGCATAGAAATTCCTGCTGTCCAGTCTGTCCTGAATAATACGCAGGGCTTCACCGAACCTCTGGAAGTGCACCACCTCGCGCATACGAAGGAACTTAATCGGCTCGCACACATCCGGCTCCTTTATCAGACGCAGGAGATTATCATAGGTGGTGCGTGCCTTCTGCTCTGCGGCCATATCCTCCATCAAATCCGTAATCGGATCCCCTGTCACCTGGAACTGCGCCGCGGTAAACGGGAAGCCTGAAGCTGCCTGAGGCCACACCCCTACCGTGTGATCCACATAATAATTGGCAAATCCGCTCTTCTCAATCTCTTCCATGGACAGATTTCTGGTCAGCTGATGCACAATCGTAGCCACCATCTCCAGATGGGCCAGTTCTTCCGTTCCCACATTGTGCTCAGAAATGTTCCGAATCAAGCCCTATGCGGACAAGCCCGGTGCCTTCGGCTTATCTGTACATAGCTTTATCATCTCTGCGGACATCTCTATCCCATGGAGATCCTGCAGCTGGTCATGGATGTCCCTGGTGCTCATCCCCCTGCCGTAGAGTGAGATGACCTTTTCCTCGATTCCGGAGACGTCCCTCTGGTACTTGGGGACAATCTTCAGCTCGAACTCGCTGTTCCTGTCCCGTGGGACATCAATCCGAAACTCCCCGTACCGGCTCTTGAGCTTCCTGGAGGAATGGCCGTTGCGCTTGCCGGCAGTCCAAAAAGCCTGCTGATAAGCGAAGAAAATCAAAAAAACTAATCAAAAACTAACCAAGCCTTAGTATAATCAGATTGGAGGTTTCAGATATGGCAAAGACAATACTGATTATCGAAGATGAAATCGCAATACAAAACATCTTAGCCGAACCGCTTAGAGCCTGCGGCTATGAAGTCGTGACCGCATCGGATGGTCTGGAGGGTATCAATACTTTTCATGCCCACCACATAGACCTTATCCTTTTGGATATTATGTTACCGAAAATCAACGGATATGCTGTCTGCGAAATGATACGGCAAGAAGCACGGACCCCGATTATCCTTTTGACTGCCCTTGATACAGAGGCTGACCAGATAAAAGGATTTGATTTGTTGGCAGATGATTATATCACAAAGCCGTTTTCTATCAAACTGGTATTAAAGCGTGTAGAAGCGCTGTTTAGAAGAACAGAAACAATGGATATGGATACGGACACCCTTCGATATAAAGAGCTTCAGATAAGTGCAAAGCAAAGGCAAGTCCTTGTATCGGGTGCGGAGGTCATTCTCACGCAATCCGAGTTCGATATTTTACTGCTTTTCCTTAAGAATCAAGGACGAGTATTCACAAGAGATGAGCTGCTTAACCTTGTGTGGGGATATGAATTTATCGGCGAGGAAAAAAGCGTCAATTTCCACATTATGAATCTGAGGAAAAAGTTGGGTGTAGATTATATTGAAACTGTCAGAGGGGTGGGATACAAAATTGCGAAAGAAAATCAGTAACTCTCTCAGTACAAAAGTCTTCTTGTGGGTATTTACCGCATTGACTTTGTGCAGCGTTTTGATATACGGCATCGTCCTTGTATTTGTGCCGCAAAGCTATCAGCTCACAGGCAGCAAACAGTTTGAGAACAATGTAGGAGCGCTATTCTCTGCTCTGGAAAACAAAAGCTGTGAGGAAGGGACGACGCTGATTACAAATTTCTGCATTGAGAACAACGCCGTGGCGATGTTAGGAAACGAAAAGAACAGCGTTGCTTTCGGGGACTTTGAAACCATTGCTGATGACCTGTCAACGGCACAGACCTATACAACTGATGTGACCTTTGCAGAAGATAAAGCAAGCTATACGCTTTCTGTTATCTCTCTATCCAAAACGGCAAGCGAACTGTTCAGTCTGCTGCTCCGTTTTATTCCGTTGGTATTGACGGTTATTCTGCTTCTCTCTGC
>CAJUJN010000144.1 GCA_910586775.1 uncultured Acetatifactor sp.
GTAAGAAAATCCGTAGAAAAAGAGTGGAATACCGTGTGAACAAACAAGAAAATGGTGCTTTTGTTTTTGGTACAATGAGCGTACTAAGGCATAGGCACTTTTGTCTGTGCGGAAAGGAGTTTTCACATGGAACTGCTGATTGATAAGGTTTCCAAAAAATTTAAAGACAAAAAAGCGGTTGACAATATCAGCCTGGAGCTTACACCGGGTGTCTGGGGCCTTTTGGGTGCCAATGGCGCAGGCAAGACAACTCTGATGCGGATGATTGCCGGGATTATGCAGCCCACCTCCGGCCAGGTGCTGTATGACGGTGTGCCAATCCGGACGCTGGGAGAGGGTTACCGGGATGTCTTCGGTTTTCTGCCCCAGGAGTTTGGTTTTTATCCGGAATTCACGGTGAAGGATTATCTGGCATATGTCGCCGCC
Organism: uncultured Acetatifactor sp.; assembly: GCA_910586775.1. Lineage (GTDB taxonomy): Bacteria > Bacillota > Clostridia > Lachnospirales > Lachnospiraceae > Acetatifactor. Next base: position 427 of record CAJUJN010000144.1, read on the forward strand.
CTAAAGGGACTGAGCGAAAGGGAGAGCCGGCGGAGAATCCGCGAATTGCTGGAGAGAGTCTCCCTCACGGACGTCTACAACAAAAAAATCGCCAGGCTCTCCGGCGGCATGAAACGCAGGGTGGGGATTGCCCAGGCTTTGCTGAATGATCCGGAGATACTGATTCTGGATGAACCTACCGGGGGATTGGACCCCGGCGAGAGGGTGCGTTTTCGCAATCTGCTGTCGGAGTTTGCCCATGACCGCATTGTTTTAATCTCCACCCATATTGTTCCTGATGTGGAGTACATCGCCACCTGCCATGCCATCATCCGGGACGGGAGGCTGTTAGCCACAGGAACTACAGAGGAACTGGTCAGACTGGTGGAGGGGAAGGTATGGAGCTGTACGATCCCTGCAAGAGCTGTGCCAGAATACGAAAGCAGGCTCCAGATTATCAGCCTGCGGAATGAAAACGACGGCAGCGTTTCCATCCGCTATCTGGCGGAGAATCCCTGCAATGACATTTCCGTCCCGTCCGTTCCCCGTCTGGAAGACCTGTATTTGTGGCTGTTCCCACAGGGCGGCGTAGAAAACCCAAAAAGAACCGGCCGAAAGAAAGGAGGTATCCATAGATGAGAATTTTATATCTGGAATTAAAACGTGTACTGAAGTCAAAGCTTACTTGGATTCTGCTGGCGCTGGCGCTGCTACTCTCCGTTCTGCTTGCCTGGTTGCCCACTACTTACTGCTACAGTAATTACACAGACGAGGCCGGAAATGAGGTAAATCTCACCGGCCTGGCATCCATCGCCCATGAAAAGGAACGGCAGGCGGAAGCAGCCGGAATCGTTACCCCACAGCGGGTGCGGGAGGCTGTGGAGACCTATCAGGCCTGCCTTGCATCCTACGGCGTGACGGAATCCTATGATCTGCCGGAGGGTGTCTATGAGCGGGAAATCCTCCCCATTGCCCCGTTACTCCATGGTGTAAAGGAGGCCTTTGCAGATCCGGATACTGGAATGGCTCCTGCGATTATGGAAATTGACCCGAAGCAGATTGACGACTACTATTCCGTCTGTGAGAGCCGAATTGCCTCCCTGATGGCGATGGAGCAGCCGGACAGCCCGGCAGCACAGCGCAAAGCCGTAGAAATGTACCGGAATACAAAGAAGCCCTTTGAGGTTTATCCGGGCATGATTTCCGCTGTCATGGACTATCAGAACATCATGGGTTTTCTGGTGCTGCTGTTTTGTGTGGTCATTGCCGCACCAATATTTTCTGCTGATTATCAGTCCGGCGCAGACGATATCCTGCGTTGTACCCGGCATGGAAGAGTCTCTCTTGGTATTGCAAAGATGTTTGCAGCCCTTTTCATCAGCGGAGCTGCATTTGTGCTCTGTGCTGCCGTCCATATTCTGGTGGCAGACAGTCTGTTCGGCTGGGAATGCACCCGTACATCCATTCAGATGATGTACTCCATTGTGACCCTGGCAGACATGAACATAGGAGGCCTTCAGTTCCTTTTTGCTGCCTCTGGACTGCTTTCGGTTCTGGCTTCCGTGAGCTTTACGCTGTTTCTTTCCGCCAGATGCAGGACCACTGTGTCATCCCTGGCATCATCGCTGGTATTCTGTATTGCTCCGGTGGTTATTTCCATGACGGCGCCTGGGGCGCTGGGTACATGGCTTTGCAGCATCCTGCCCGCCAGCGGAACGAGCATTCAGGCGAGCGTGCTCTACGCAATTACGGACTTCCAGTTTTTGAATCTGGCAGGGCTGTCGGTCTGGACGCCGTATGCCATGATTGGGGCCTGCATGATTGAGATTCCCCTGTTTGCATTCCTGGCTGTCCGATCTTATTGCAGGCATGCGCTGAATTAAATACAGTTCATAAATTTTGGGGATGTCCGGGTATGATAAAAATTCAACCTTCTTTCAGGTGGATTTTAAAATGCCCGGACATTTCACGTCATTTAGAAAACCGTCTGCGGCAAATAAGTTGTTCCGGTGTTTTTAGAATGATAAAATTAGACTTTACAGAAAAACCGCATAAAACGAAAAACCGGCATTTTCAGAAGGGAAAATACTATGTGCAATAAAAATCTTAAAACATTAAGCTGTATGGTTCTTGTAGCTGGTGCTTTATCAGGATTGGCCGGATGCAGCTGTATGCCATCCAAACCAATCCAGACAGAAGAAAAAACAATTGCCTCTGACGTTGATGATACCACAACAGCATACAATGCAGAGGGGCAGGATCAAAAAATGGAGAGGGGCCCCGATGAAACAGGACAGGATGCCGGAAGTGTCTCTGAAGATATTGTGAAAGACCGTGTCAGTCCGGGTGAAGTGGAGATCGTGAATGCAGCCGAATTTGGCAATCCAAAAGAAGTGTTGCATCATATGCCGATTGCATCAAATGCTACAGTTATAAAAACAGGAGAGAAATTCGTTTTGCCAGATGAAGTTTTTGTGGATTCCACCAAAATTGAATGGACGGCATCCACCGCAGACGGGGAATATCTTTTTCCTTATATGAGGGTTAATGAAACCGGGGATATGTTTATGATAGACTGGGCATATAACGGATACTGCTTTGCTGTCTATGGGAAATCGCCCCAGAATACAAGTGACAGGGATATGGCCGGAAAGATTGCGTTGGCAATGATATACAATTTGGGGGAAGCGGAATAAAGGTGTTATCATATTTGGAAAATTGAGACCGGAGGGAAAAATGAATCAGAAAAAATGGATCCGTATTGTGTCGATTTACTCGATTATATATACAGCAATTACATTGTTAAGCAGTGTCTTGTATCTTTGCAACGGCATTTATGAAGACCCAAGCGGCAACTGGCATGAATTAGACAGGGCTATCATTCTCCTGATCGGGATAGCGGCATTTGAGCTATGCACGAATCTGCCTGTTAAGCCTTTGGCTCTCAGATATTTGATTGCATATATTCCCTCTCAGCTGTTGGCGTTTGCCTATGTCTGGTTCAGCGGACTGCGGGAACCCTTGGCGAAAACGGCGTACAGGGATATCTGGATTAACTTTACGAGCCTTTTTGTGCTGTTATGTATCATCAATACTGTCATTTATGTTTTTAAGAAAAAGAGAGGGCAGGAAGGGGAAAAGAAATGACAGAAGTAGCTGAAAAATTCATCCCGATTTTCGCAGGGCTGCTTCTTATACTTCGCGGCCTGTTTTGGATTGTTGACGGAAAAAAGGGAAACAAAAGAAGTTGTTTCTTTGGCATAGCAGCCATTGCGGTAGGAATCATCATGTTCATCACCGTGCTCTTTCAGACTCTGTAAAGAAGAACATAGATACAATAAGTTATGCAATTTTGTAATCATCAGAGAGGAAAAAGACAATGAGTAAATACATAAGAGAAATCGGAATTTCTGTAAGATTTTCGCACTGCCAGGAGAAATTGTGATGGAGAGATACAAAAATAAGTTGAAACTCACGTTATGGGTTTCTGTCGTATATGTTTTGTCGGTTATATGCTATGTACCTACATTGCTGGAACAGAACGGAATTATCATTCCCAATGG
>CAJUJN010000145.1 GCA_910586775.1 uncultured Acetatifactor sp.
TGATTTCTTACACAACTGGAAATCTGAAAAAGCAATCTCTTGTTGAGCAAATCAGAGAAATGGAATAAGCGTATAAAATTTGGAGGAATTATCATCGCTGACGATAAAAGAAAATCCTCTTCCAAGTTCCAACAGAGGAACTCCTCCCCCGCTCACTCATTTGCCGCAACCGAAGCCACCACATCCGCCGCCTCCACCACCTGGGGGCCCTCGGACATCACTTCCCCGTTCTCCGCTGCTTCCCGGGGATCGTCATAAACCTTCTTCTCCTCGTCCCCCCAGAAGGAATCATATTTCTCCTTCTTCTGCCGCCGTACCATCGCTCCGACACTTTTCGCCGTCTGGTACATTTCCTCACTGTATTCCATCAATTTCTTCTCGTCGGCGGCAGGTACAAAAGCGCCCCGCATAATGCGGCGGGCCACTTCCATGATCTTTGCCATATCCACGGCGTAATCCTCCGCCGCGTCCGCCTGCTGCTCCGCCGCCGTGGCATTCCAGTAGGCACAGTACTGCTCCGCCAGATCGCTTAAGTAATCCTGATACTCCTCCTGCTTCTCCTTCAGGGCATCCAGAGTCAGTTCCAGGGTAGCAGCCTCCGATTCGAACTGCTCCTTCCCCTCCGGATGCGCTTCCATCCGGCGGCGAAACGGTAAGCTTGGAATATGAAGCATATGGCCTTCCCTGGTTTGACCTTTATGAAAAAATACTGTAAAATATACTCACACCCGAAAACATTTGACGGTGGAAATTGTATAACGGGTGAGCGCTTCTGCAGTGCAGGACAGAATAACGGGTTAGCGCTTCTACAGTGCAGAACAAAAAATTGGCAGATAAATGCGCTCACGAGTATCATGACATGCGGCACGGAAACCATGTACACCGAGGAGGCAATCTATGGACAGAAAGGCAATGGCAAGAGAAACGTTACAAATCCTGAACCAGGGATATTACGAACTGACAGCCAAAAAGGAATCCGGCCAGAGCTCCGAAAGACGACAGATTGTAATAAAAGAAGCCATGGAGCATTCCATTGGACACAGCGTATTGATCTCCCCTGCGGAGGGAGAAAAAATTCTTGAAAAATATCCTGTGTGCACAGCATGCGGCAAACCGGAAACAAGAGTTGAAAATATCTCTACCGTGGAGGCTGTCCGCAAATTGGCGGGGGAAGGAAAAACAGAGATCGGCGTATTGAACTTTGCAAGCGCAAAGAATCCTGGAGGCGGCTTCTTAAACGGCGCCATGGCACAGGAAGAAAGCCTGGCCGTATCCAGCACCCTCTACCCTGCGCTGACAGCCCACGAAACCTATTACAGGGAAAACCGGGCACACAGGTCCATGATGTACCTGGACTATGCAATTTATGCTCCGGAAACAGTATTTTTCCGCGATGAGGGATTTCAATTAACGGAAACGCCCGTAAAGGCTTCCGTGCTGACCCTGCCGGCAGTCAATATGGGCCAGGTGCTTTTAAAGGGAGAAAATGTACAGGAAGCCAAAAGAGTGATGCGCCGGAGAATGAAACTGGCCCTGGGAATCTTTGCGGAGCAGAAAGCAAAGCACCTGGTGCTCGGGGCCTACGGATGCGGCGTATTCCGAAACGACCCCAGGGAAGTGGCAGTCTGGTGGGGAGAACTTCTGGAAGAAGGCATGGGCCGGCATTTTGATTCCGTGTTTCATGCTGTTTTAGACCACTCTGCATCGAAATGCTGTATCAGGGCATTTCAGGAACAGCTGACTGACAATTCCTGAATGCAGTTTGCCGGCAACCACAGAAAGGCATAGGGATAATATGCAGATAGACAGACTGATCCAAATCGTGTTTCTCCTGTTAAGTGCATTTTTGATTTTTTGGTACTTCAGGCCGGAAACCTGTCTTTATTTTCAGGTTTCCGGCCTGGCGTCTTCACTCGTGGGTAACTTTGTTATCACCAATGTGCTTTTCGGCTGGCAGGTCATCTGTATGGCAAATGATTACTGTCTGTAAGTACTTTCTCACATTGAAAGTTTCGATTGAAGAAAAATTATGCTTCCCTGATGCTTTGAAACGCTTCCGTCTCACGGATAAAATCAAACACCTTCTTTTCCATCCTTTTTTTCATCCAGACAACAGGACTTTCCTCGCCGCTGCGGTAAACCGATTCTCCGGAATAGCTGCCCCTGTCCGAGAATATTGACGTATACCTGCCGGCTTCCAGATGCTCTGCGGCTGCCGTATACTGCCAGGCCTTTTTCAATGCATTTATGGTTTTCTCTTCCTCTCCGCACGCTGCATATTCTTCCGCGATATTCTGCCAGAGCATCGAAAGCGCATTGTGTTCCAGGCCGTAATTGCCGTCATACAGGAATAAATGATAGAGTTTATCCACAGTCTCGTATGCAAAGATTTTTTCCTGCGGTGTATACTTTCCGGCATACAGCATCCACATGACACAATTGTCTATTAAGTTGACCATTGTTATGATGTTTGTCTGTGACAGTTTTATGCCCTCTTCCCCTTCCAGTATGCCTTCCAGCACAATGTCTTTGGAACATGTAATTCCGGGCAGACGGTTTGCGTATTCCTTTGCCTTCTCTATGTTTCCCTTCCTGCCATAGGCATCAATGATGATTTCCAGGGTAAGATAACGCTGGCCGTCGTCAACGCTTTTCGCCAGAATCTCTTCGCAGAGCGCAATGCACTCGTCCATATATTCGGTTTTTCGTGTAAACCGCAGCGCCCATGCCAGATTCCACATAAAGGACAGGTTATAGGGAAAATCCCTCAGGGCCTGGCGCATCAGGACAATGGCATCTTCGATTTTGCCTTTCCTGCAATTATCCTTGAACTGCTCTTCCAGTTCGCCGGTTTTTCTGTCCCGCTCCATTTCCCCGCAGCCCAGCAGTTCGTCAACGCTCTTCTCATAGAAGGCGGCAATCAGAGGCAAAAGCGTTATGTCAGGATAGCCCTCGCCCCGCTCCCACTTGGATACGGCCTGTGTGGATATCCCCAGGTGGCCGGAAAGCTCTTCCTGTGTGTTGCCCCGCTCTCTGCGGAATGCTCTCAGGTTTTCTGCAATCTTAATGTTCATGTTTCTTTCCTTTCTGCCCGTTTTGCCGGACGCTCTATCAATAGGGGGTTAAAGAAACAGGCGCCTGTCTTGATATTATTATATAGTTGCGTCGGTGTATCCGCAATAACCGCATGGTTTCCTTTTGGGTTGTTTTTTTCAACGATTCGTTTATTCCATGTACTTGTGAGCGCTTTCTTGCTAAAGTGCAAAAAGGGGATTGTGTTAATTTTTTATCAGATGTATAATCCTGTTTTTAACAGTTGTGTAGACAAAGAATCGCTGTAACCCCAGTGTTTATGCGGGCTACAGCGATTCAAGCTTTAGAAATGAAACATAGTAATTTA
>CAJUJN010000146.1 GCA_910586775.1 uncultured Acetatifactor sp.
CACGTCCGGTTCCGTAGAGGGGTGTGGGGAGTAATCCCCACATCTACTCGACAGGAGATTCAGGGAGGGCATTGTGAGAGAGAGTCTATGGAAACCGCGGCTGATCAAGAGCCTGAAAATCGCAGCCGCCGCTTTTGCCGCCATCGCGCTGGCGGAAGAACTGAACCTGCGGTATGCCGCTACGGCGGGCATAGTCACGGTGCTGAGCATCCAGAACACCAAGCGGGAGACGCTGAAAAGCGCAGGGAAACGCTGGCTGGCCTTTCTGTGCGCCCTGCTGCTTTCCCGGGCCTGCTTTTCTCTGATGGGATACCGTTTATGGGCCTTTGGGGCATATCTTTTCCTGTTCGCCCTGCTGTGCTTTAGCGCAGGTTGGACGGAGGCCATCGCCATGGACTCGGTGCTGGTGTCCCATTTCCTCACGGAGCAGGGCATGAGCCTTAATCTCGTGGCCAACGAGACCATGCTGCTTTTCATCGGCACCGGGGCCGGAATCGCGGTGAACCTGCACCTCCGCAGACAACAGGCGGAATTCCGGCGCCTTGCGGAAAAGGTGGATGGGCAGATGAAAAGGATTCTGCACAGAATGTCCCTGTGGCTGCCCAGGGAAGACAAAGGCGAATACGATGGAGCCTGCTTTCCGGAGCTGAAAAAGAGCATTGGCCAGGCGAAAGACTGCGCCATGTCCAATTATGGCAATACCGTGCTGTCAAAAAGCGCCTGTGAGCTGGACTATGTGACCATGAGAGAACAGCAAAGCATTCTGCTGCGGGAAATCTACGACAACATCATGCGAATCCGATACCTGCCAAAGCAGGCGGAACAAGTGGCCAGTCTGCTGGGACAGATAGGGGAGGACTTCCACAGGGACAACACAGTGGAGGGGCTGCTGGAACAGCAAAGAGAGCTGCTTCTGGACATGAAAGCCCAACCCCTGCCCGGCAGCAGAGAGGAGTTCGAAGCCCGGGCGATTCTGTTCTATATCCTGATGCAGATAAAACAGTTCCTGGAAATCAAGCGGGAATTCATAATCAGCCATGGCGGGCATGAATAGTGCGGAACCAAGCGTCCTGGACTATTTTAAGGTTGGAAGGGAAACTTTCGGCGTCTGGGAGTCGGAGGAATTCCTGATATTTTTCGCTTCGCAAGGCCTCTGGAGGACTATCCGGAGAGGAAGGACTGGCACAGGGAGCTGTGCATGGTGCCGGATTGCCTTTGAGGCAGAGGGATATATGATGCCTGGCCATGATTTGCCATTCAACTGCCGGATGAATTCTTTGCACGCATTCCCTTTCTGCGTTATTGCGCTTCGCGCTTTCCTGTATTAAGATAAATGTGTAACATCCGAAGACGGTAAACAGATAATATTGCGCATTTAATACAGTTAATCAGGAAAGAGAAAGGCGGCAGATATGGAGCATCTGAAAACAGGAGAAGTCATCAGCAAAAGGCGAAAGGAGCTGGGCCTGACCCAGAACCAGCTGGCAAAGTCCCTGAACATTTCCTTCCAGGCAGTCTCGAAATGGGAGAACAGCACGGCCTACCCGGACATCGAGATGCTGCCGAAGCTGGCGGCTGCCCTCCACACCACAGTGGACGCCCTGCTGGGCTACAGGAGCGTAGTGTCAGACTATGATAAACGGTATGAAAGGGAAGATTATTACTGGGGGCTTTTGCCTAACCGCATCTGCTATGACATCATGAAGCTTCTGCCGCCCATAAAGCCATACCGGGTGCTGGACATCGGCTGCGGGGAAGGCCGCAATGCCATCTTCCTGGCGGGACTGGGGCACACTGTGGACGCCTTCGACATCTCCGCGGCCGGAATCGAAAAAGCCCGGGAGGGTTCGCATATGCTTACAATTGAAGAATTTTCAAACGTATGCAGGGGATCTACAAAAACGCTTAGATATTGTGCTGAATCTTGTTCGTATTGCTTCAGACGATATTTTCTCTCTACATGGTTTACAAAGTTTTTATCAGAGTTAATCCGTGTATATAAGCCTGCATAGGTTTCTTCAAAGGATTCATGGGCATAGTTCTTTAATGCTTTATATAAATCCGGCTTCATAGGAGTTTCCTTCCTTTTATCACGTTATGCTTCTCGTAATTCTGAATATATACTGCACACCGGTTGAATTTGCAGTACAACCCGACTGCAGACCGCCAGCCAGGTATTTTTCCGGAGGCATCACTGTAAATCCTGGCGGTCTGCAGTATAACAATAAATATATAACGTAGGTTACAACATATATTTCACCTGATTTCAAGCATAAAATATGATTGGTTGGAGGTGCCATATGAAGAACGAGAATTTAGTGATAAAGCCGAAGAGAGCCAAAGGAGAGGACAGATATAAAGTTTTCTCAATCCGAATCAAAGAAGAAATTGTTGCACAGATAGATGATATATCTGCCAGAACGGGGCATAGCAGGAACGAATTGATAAGTACGTTTTTGGAATTTGCTTTGGACAGGTGACAGGTGCATTGTAGAAGAGGAAAAGGACTGATAGCATAGGGAATAAAATGTTGGAATACGGAAACGATGTAAAGAAAAGAATGCAATATGCAAAGAAAATGCTTTACAAAATCTGAATATGCGCTATAATGGAATTGAACAGGAGGTATGATACTATGGCACAGACAAGTGTAAATTTCCGCATGGACGCAGATTTGAAAGAATCTGTAGAAGAAATCTGCCGAAAAATGGGCATGAACCTTACAACTGCAATCACTATATTCTGTACAAAGGTAGCGCAGGAGAGACGAATCCCCTTTGAAATTACCGCAGACCCAGACCCCTTTTACAGTGAAAGTAATATCCGGTATCTGGAAAAGAAAATGGAAGATTATAAAGCAGGACGGTTAAAGTTCGCAGAACACGGACTGATAGAGGAATAGGGGGTGTTATGCAGATAGAGCATCTACAATGGGATTATGACGCATGGGAAGAATATTGTGAATGGCAGCGGACGGATAAATCTGTCTTAAAACGTATCAATTTGCTGATAAAAGATATATGGCGAAATCCCTTTGAGGGTATCGGTAAACCAGAGCCGCTGAAAGAAAATCTGAGTGGTTTTTGGAGCCGCCGGATTGACGGAGAACACAGAATTGTCTATGCGGTGGAAAATGATGTTGTGGTGATTATCGCATGTAGGGGACATTATAAATAATATGTCAGACGGTGACAAAGGGTGTACTTTGTGCGATAATGCATGGGGGCATCCTGGCAGGGAAATACTTTGCCGGAAGGGACAAGGGCGAAGCGGCCAGACGGCCTTTCAATTTCATAGCGCGGACCTCCGGCCGCAACCCAAAATAAAATAGAGCCAAAACTCT
>CAJUJN010000147.1 GCA_910586775.1 uncultured Acetatifactor sp.
TATGGGAAACAGATACTGCGTTTATTGATGGAATACTGTATTTCTTTAGACGGGCTGGAGTTTTATTATTCCACACGGGCAGAAAATCTTGCTTCAAGGGCACTGGCCCTATCCTGTGGATTGACTTATCAGCATTCGGAACAGAGGACAGACCAGCGCAGTGGTAAAACTTATGAATTGGAGATTTATAAAAAGGATCTGCAAAGTATAAGGGTGGGATATCAGCCAGAAAATCCTGCAGGCATAAGAAACGTCCGGAACGCCCGCAGGAGGAATGGCAGATATTTAAGGACACCCATCCTTTAACATATTATTATATTTTAGTCTTTGAAGCGACTACATCCTTGCGGAATACCGCCTGAAGGGAGTTTTCTGTTAATTCCGGCGGGCAGTGCTGATACCGGCTATTTTCTTCAGAGTGGCGTTTGTGCCCAAAAGAAGGAAAATATCATCCTTTTTGGTGGGAGCGTCCGCAGGGGGGTTTACAATGATGGTACCGCCTCTCTTGATGGCGATGGCGTTGACACCGTATTTTTCGCGCAGTTTAATTTCACGCAGATTCTTGCCAATCCAGTCGGTGAGGGTCAGGATTTCCGCGATGGAGTATTCGGAGGACAACTCGATGGCATCGAATAAATTGTTGAACGCCAAATCATTTGCCAGCTGAACACCCATTTCCTTTTCGGGATAGACGATTTTGTCCGCACCTATCTTGGTCAGAATCTTTCCCTGCATTTCATCGTATGCTTTGGCAATAATCTGGCTGATACCCTGCTCCTTGGCCCAGATGGTAGCCAGCACCGAAGCGTCCAGTCCATGCCCGATGGAGATAATGGCGCCGTCGAAATTACGTCCGCCGATTTCCTCAAGGGATTCTTCGTCTGATACGTCCAGACACATGGCAAGTGTTACGTATTCGGCAATCTGCCGGATTTTCTGTTCATTGCTGTCGATGGCAAGTACCTTGCAGCCGTTGGCTTCCAGCTGCTTTGCCATGCTGGTGCCGAATCTTCCAAGTCCTATGACTATGTATTCTTTTTGGGTTCTTTTTTTCATGATGATTCTCCTGTTTCGTTTTATGAATTGTCGGAAAATAACCGCCGCAGTTTATTCAGGCAAAAACCCGGAAATACAATAAAGCTCGCTATGAACTTGCAGCGGTTATTTGCAGACACTTCCTTATGCTGGTGAGCAAATCCATTTGCCCTTTACGCCCTGGTTTTGCAGAAGCGCTCACTCGTTATGCAACTAACCGATAATGACCTTGCTCTCCGCACAGGAAATATTTCCTGAGGCTCTGCGGCTGTTAAACGCCAGCGCCAGGGTGATGGGGCCGATTCTGCCAAGGTACATGGTAAGGGTGACAATCAGTTTTCCCACAGGGTGAAGGGCGCCGGTGAGTCCTCTTGACAGCCCTACGGTGGCGATGGCGGAAGTCATTTCATAGAAGGTGTCCAGAAAATCACTGTGCTGGACAGCCAGCAGCGCCACAGTCAGCAGCATCAGCACGGAAAAGCTGAATACGACAATGGCGACACATCTGCGGATGGTCTCGTCGGCAATTTTTCTCCGCATGACAATCACGTTTTTTCTGCCCCGGATATTTGCGAACATGGAGGCGAGAAGCAGGACAATGGTTACGGTCTTGACACCGCCAGCCGTTCCGGCCGGGGAGCCGCCTATGAACATAAGGATGAGATACACCAGGCAGGAAGCAGGGCGAAAGGCTTCCTGTGGAATGGTGGCAAATCCCGCCGTTCTCAGGGTTACGGATTGGAACAGAGATGCCATCAGCTTATTCGGCCAGCCCATACTGCCCAGGGTATCGGGATTGTCATATTCAAACAGAAGCGTCAAAACGGTGCCTGCCAGAATCAGGGCCAGTGTTGCCGGAATGACGATTTTGGTGTGCAGGTTCATTTTACGGGTATAGGAATCGACTGCCGCGCTCCGGCGGGGGCGGATGGTGCGCAGGATTTCCCAATATACCGGAAAGCCCAGGCCGCTGACAATGATCAGGAAAACGGTGGTGAGGTTCACAATGACATTATCCCTGTACTGGCAGAAGCTGTTGCCTCCCAAAAGGTCGATTCCGGCGTTGCAGAAAGCGGATACCGCATGAAAAATGCTGTACCAGACTCCCTTCAGGCCGTATTCAGGAATGAAGACAAGAGAGTAGCCAATGGCACCCAGTCCCTCCAGGAAGAGGGTTGCTTTTAAAATATGCATGGTCAGCTTCACCAGACCGGACAGCGTATCCAGATTATAGGCGCTCTGAATCAGCATCCTGTCCGACAGGGTAATCCTGCGGCGAAAGATGCATAAAACGATGGTGGTAAAGGTCACAATGCCCAGTCCCCCGAACTGAATGAGCAGCAGGAGGACCACCTGCCCGAAAGCGGAAAAGGTCTGGCCGATATTGACGGTTGAGAGTCCTGTGACACAGATGCCGGACATGGATACAAATAAAGCGTCCAGAAAGTCGATATGCTGTCCCGCTTTGGTACTGAACGGAAGCAGGAGGCAGAGCGTTCCCAGAAGCGCGCCGATGAGGAAGCCCAGCATGATGATTACTGTAGTTGTGAGTTTACGTCTTTTCATAGTACTGTATCGTGTGATTACAAGCTTTCTTTATTGTAACGGAAAGGGTTGTGTTCTGTTACTTTCCGTCCGTCCTTATTATAGTCTTTTTGGCCGCAGGATACAACACTTTTTTTGAAGCTGTCAGCTCATTGATAATTGCTATGTTTTCCGGATATCGATATCCTGCAGAAACATTCTGGCCAGGACAATCCGCTGCCGCCGGAAAGCTTTATTCCTTTCTCCCCAATCACCGTATCCAGCCCGTCCGGTAATTCCGTAATAAATTCATAGCGCGGACCTCCGGCCGCAACCCAAAATAAAATAGAGCCAAAACTCTG